>CP009415.1:1252490-1878735 GCA_000755705.1 Candidatus Izimaplasma bacterium HR1 | reverse complement strand
AGTGGACACACCTGTTCCCATCCCGAACACAGCAGTTAAGCACTTTAGCGCCGATGGTAGTACATTGTGCGAGAGTAGGACGTTGCCAGGCTAGTTTCTTTATTAATTTTTTTTTATTATTATAAAATACAACGCAGAAACTGCATAAACCTTTATAAGCCTAATTAGCTCAGTTGGTTAGAGCACATGACTGTTAATCATGGGGTCCTAGGTTCGAGTCCTAGATTGGGCGCCATTTTTTTTGGCCCGTTGGAGAAGCGGCTTAACTCACATGCCTTTCACGCATGCATTCACGGGTTCGAATCCCGTACGGGTCACCATCTTAATAATTTGTACTTACAATTAGTAAGTATTTTTTTTTGCATTTTTTATGAAAATATATTTCTGCTTATGAAAAACTGTTATAGGTAAAGGTTGTCACTAATTAGCGTTATTTCTTGTTCAATATAGAATCTATAAATGTTTTGTGATAAACTATTATTAGAAAGAGGTGGGTATATGGGATTTAAAGACACACTGGAGAAAGAAAGAAGAGAACTTAAATCAGTTAAAAGACCTTATGAAACAGTAGCATTTATTATTTTTGTATTAATGATTGCGCAAAACCTTTACTTTTTAATTTTAGAGTTTATTAACCTAGTGAAAAACTCTTTGTTTAGTGTTGGAAATGTTTTAGTTCAAATGAATAATGCGACGTTTATAGCTCGTTTTTCAAATTCGTTTTCAAATCAATGGCTGAGTATGATCGTTGGAATACTATTATTTGCTTTGTATTGGGCTTTAATCTATTACTTTGTATGGAATTATTCTAAGAATAACAAGTTAGCTAAATGGACTTGGACATTATTTGTAGTATATGGACCAAGCATCTTCTTAGCAACACCACTTGTATTCTTTGTTATCTATGTATTTAGAAAGTACTTTGCACGATTTGCTAAAAGATTTGTTGAAGAGTTCAAGAATTTTGATCCTAATCATAAATTTGAAGAGGAAAAGGCTGAAGTATACGACGAGGACGCATATGATGATTACATAAAAGATGAGTCTTATTCGGAAGAGGAAACTGCTGAAGAAGACGAAGAGAAGAATAAATAAAAAATACAGAAAATTCTGTATTTTTTTTGTTATAATAAAAGATAGCAATACTAATCACCGATTCTCATTGAGAATAGTGAAGTATTAGATAAACACTCGAAAAGGGGATATTATAATGAATACCAAGACTAACTTTTTTAGAAGAAATTTATTTATAATTTATTTTATTTCGCTTGGAATCTCAATAGTTTTAAACACCTATATTAGTTATTATATGACTATCCAGTATACACAGGGAACTATATTAACTACAGTTGTAAATCTTTTTTATCAAGTTCCAATTATAGTAGTAGTACTATATCTATATAGAAGTAAAATGGGTGTTACAAAAAAAACATCAATATTACACTTAATTATTACATTGTTTGCGATTAGAACATTGTTTTTTATTCCACAAATGCTTCTTGATGGTGGATACTTTCCTTCATTTCATTTTAACATTACCTATTACTATTGGCTAATCATCATATGGTTTACAGTACTTCCGTTACTCTCATATAAAAGAGGAGCCTTTATTGAGTTAACTAGAAAAGCGAATAGAGTAACTAACAAGGTGATTATCTCGTATATTGCTTTTAATGCTATTATTAGTTTCGCTATAAGCATATTTTATAAGTTATTTATATACCAAGGATTTGATAATTTTCAATTATTCTATCATGAACGATTCGAGATAATTGTCATATTGCTATTACTACCTGTGGTATTTGTCAACTATAGTAGAAATGAACATAAGGTGAATCATTTACTAAACAGCGTATATATGATTTTGATTTATCTGGGATTATACATTTCTGATGCAATTAAAATGTTTAATCAGCCTGAATTTATGTATATTGGATACCAATCTAGTACGTTTCTAGATTTTGTATTCAGTTATAAGACGTCTGATGTGTATTTCCTTTTCCTTCTATTTGGCCTGTATAATTTAATCGTGTGTAAATACAAAAAGGATATTGAATAAAAAAAATACGGAGATTTTCCGTATTTTTATTTTACAACAATTGCATCAATCTCTACTAATACATCTAAAGGTAATCTTCTTACTTCAACAGCAAATCTTGCTGGTTTGTGATCACCAAAGAATTGAGCATATACTTCATTCATATCCTTAAACATACCTAAATCTTGGAGGAAAACTCCACATTTTATGATATTTTCCTTCTTCATCCCTGCTTCTTCAACAATAGCTAGAACGTTCTTCAAACTTTGTAGTGTTTGTGATTTAATGTCATCACCTGCAGGTTTCATTGTCTCTGGCATGTAAGGTATTTGCCCTGATACATAAAGAGTATCTTTAACTAAAACTCCTTGTGAGTATGGTCCAACTGCGGCTGGTGCGTGTTTTGTACTTATCATTCTCATTATTTATATCACTCCTTCACGAATATTATACAATTATTGATATGTAATAGATAGTGTTTTATTTGTCTTTTTGTGAAATATAAACTATAATTATTATAGATAAACGAAGGAGGAAATATTATGGAAGTATTAACAGGAAATGTAAATGAAGAAAAACATGTTCCTTTCGTAGAAGAAATGGAAAATGGTTATCGTGTAACTGTTGGGAAACCTGCTTTACACCCTATGAAAGAAAAGCATTTAATTGAATTTATTGAATTATACGTAGATGGTGTATTAGTTGGTAAGAAAGAGTTCTCTGCTGATGAAGAACCTGTTGCAGTTTTTGAAGTTGCTAAAGGTAAACAAGTATTCGCTAGAGAGTTCTGTAATCTTCACGGATTATGGCAAGGGGAATTAGAGTAGTCAGTAAAGAGTGAGAAATCACTCTTTTTGTTTGTAAGTCTTTACATTTAAAATAGTATTGACAAAGATGTTTTCAATGTGTTAATATTCATTTAGAATACCTTTAAGGTAGTCCAGAGAGACTGTTAAGGAAATTCATACAAAGCATGCGTGCTTAATTTTTATGAAAATTCTTTTCTGAGTCTTTCGACTTAGATTTTTTTTATACAAAAATTGAAAAGGAGAAAGAGAATGGAAAAAAGTTTAGTAGTAGGGATTCAAGAAAAACCTAGTAGTTTAGGTAAATGGGTATTGTTAAGTCTTCAACATGTATTCGCGATGTTTGGAGCGACTGTATTAGTACCATTATTAACAGGATTAGATGTTGGAGTAGCATTAGTAGCAAGTGGTATTGGTACAATAATCTATATTATTTGTACAAAAGGAAAAGCACCAGTTTACTTAGGAAGTAGTTTTGCTTATATTGCAGCAATTATAGGAAGTGTTATCACAAGTGCTAATGCGCTTAATGTAATGGTTGCCGGTCAAGTTCATACATTTACTTCTATTTGGGGAGATGGTGAATTATTATATGGAGTTATGGATGCTGTCAATGACGGAGTATTTGAGTTCAAAGACGTATTTAGCAGCGCATTTGTAGGATTAATCGTTGTTGGATTAATCTATATAATTGTAGCAATCATTATCAAGTTCGTAGGTAGTGGATGGCTTAAGAAATTATTACCTCCTGTAGTAATTGGACCTATGATCATAATTATCGGTTTAGGGTTAGCTCCTGTAGCTATATCAAGTGCTGGATTAAACGGTGGTAGTGGATGGCAAGTTCCATTAGTAGCTTTCATAACATTCTCAACAGTAGTTGGTATTAGTTTATTAGGTAAAGGATTCTTTAAAATTGTTCCATTCTTAATCGCTATATTAACAGGTTATTTAGTAGCAACCGCATTTGGGTTGGTAGATTTTAGTACTTTTGGAAACTATTCATTTGTACAGGTTCCAAACTTCACAATAATAGGAACTTATGCTATTAATTGGACTGCAGTATTAACATTTGCACCAATAGCATTTGTAACAATCGCAGAACATATCGGTGATCATACAGTACTTGGAGAGATATGCGGGGAAGATTTTATTACAGACCCAGGATTAGATAAAACATTATTAGGTGATGGTATAGCTACAGCATTAAGTGGTGCTTTAGGTGGACCTGCTAACACAACATATGGTGAAAATACTGGTGTAGTAGCAATGACAAAAGTTGGTTCAGTATATGTAACTGGATTAGCAGCGGTCTTCGCTATATGTTTAGGATTCTTTGGATATATTCAAGCATTCATTACTAGCATCCCGTGGGCTGTAATTGGTGGTATGACGATTGTACTATACGGTTTAATTGCTGGTAACGGTGTAAAGGTTCTAATAAAATCAAAAGTAGATTTAGCAAACATGAGAAATTTAGTAATTGTAGCTACTATGTTAGTAATTGGACTAGGTGGAGCTTCATTACCATTGAACGATGCAGTAAGTTTAACTGGTATGAGTTTAGCAGCAGTTATAGGTATTGCATTAAATGCGTTATTCAATGTATTTGAAAGTAAAGGATGGCTTCAAGATTAAGTTATAAGAAAACAAAACACGATAATCTCAGATTATCGTGTTTTTTATTTTACTAAAGCATGTTCTAATGCATCTATTACAGCGTTGTTAACAGCTATTGAGGTTTTTGTTGCACCACTTATAGCGTCTATATCAGTCCTATTCTCATCTTTAATCTCGTTTGCAATATCAAATGCTACATCAAAGTACTTATCTTGGTCTACATTTGGAGTACAACCACAATCTTCAATGAAAACATATTTTATTTGGTTGTTTTCAATTTGAACTCTTACAACAGTATCAGAATTATGAAATCCTTTAGAATATCCAATATATGTACCATCTTCAAATTCATTTCCTTCCATTATGTTATAAGGAACATTTAAATAGCTATCAAAGTCAGTTATTAGGAATATAGAACCCGTAGTCACTACCAAAGTAATTGCTGTGGCTTTAATGATACTATGTTTTTCAAAGTAGTTGTTAAGTTTTATAATTGAGTATGTTCCAAAAAGGATAGAATACGCTATTATATGCCGAAATTCAGTTACTCTAATAGAATGTAAGAAAATAAGTAAATAAGCAAAATATGATAAGCGGTGTAATTTTAACCAACTTGATGTTGGGATATTGTTTCTTATCAATTTGAATGAAGTTACGAATAAAGGTAATAGTAGTATATAAATCAAAATTCCCATTATCTCTAGGGGTATTTGATTCACTATTGATTCATATATATATAAATAAGCATGAGGTGTAATAAAGATAAAACCTAATATGGCATATTCATTCCGCACACTGCTTAGTTGCTTTTTGATTTTACTCCCTTTCTTAAGAGCACCAGTAAACATCACTATTAGTAGGAATGTAACACCTATAGTCCCATTCGCAATAAATGTTGTAACTATTGAATTAGGAACTAGTATTGTAATTGCACTAAGTAATAATGCAAAGATAAATATAATTATTGAATTTGTCCGTATAAATCTACTAAAGTAATAAGCACATAATGTTATTAACATCGGGAGAAGAATTGACATCTTAATCACCTCTACTTAGATTGTATATCGGAAAGTCATTTTTACACCAAAGTTTCACATTCTTCTCACAACTTTGGATATAAATATAGACAGTTTAGTAGAATACTGATATGATATATACACTATTGAAAGACTGATAACAAGGTAAAACTATTGTTACTAAAAAAATTGAAAATAAATCATCAAAAGCCTTGCCTTTTAGGCGTAGTTTTGATAGAATAATAATCGACTAAAAAAGTATTGATTAACAGTATTAGTTGTGTTATAATTTTCTTGCTGCTCTAACCATGGGTCCAGTGGTGTAGTGGTTAACATGTCGGTCTGTCACACCGAAGATCGCGGGTTCAAATCCCGTCTGGACCGCCACTAAATTAATGCGCTCATAGCTCAATTGGATAGAGTACTTGACTACGGATCAAGAGGTTAGGGGTTCGACTCCTCTTGGGCGCGCCAATTATTATTTATTATTTATCATTTCGGGAAGTAGCTTAGCTTGGTAGAGTGCTTGGTTTGGGACCAAGAGGTCGCAGGTTCAAATCCTGTCTTCCCGACCATTAAGCAATTAAAAATGACGATTACTCGTCATTTTTTTTTATTTGTATGTAATTTTATAAACTCTTTTACTAATCCAGGATCAAACTGTGTCCCTTTATGGGTATCTAATTCTTTTAATGCCTCTGGTATAGTTCTAAACGGAGAGTAGATAGAATTGTTTATCATCATATCATAAGCATCAATAATTGATAGAATTCTCGATAAATAAGGAATAGTTTTACCTTTTAAACCGAAAGGATAACCAGTTCCATCCCATCTTTCATGATGGGCGATGATTAATTCGGCTATTCCTGAAAGTTCAGGAATAGATTTCATTATTCTAAACCCAACTTCACAATGGGAATTAATGATTTCTCTTTCATCCTCAGTTATATTATCTGTTTTAAGAAGTAATTCTTCACCAATATTAATCCAGCCTATATCGTGATATGCTGCGAAAATTATTAGTAATGATAAATCATCCTCGTCTAATTTTAAGTATTCACCGAATTCCTTTGCTGTTGAGGAAACTTGAAATGCGTGTTTACCAAGTTCTGGGTGAATATTGTATAATCGTTTTTCTAAATTACTTAAAAACTCATGACGCATATGTTTACCATCCGTTTGTTTATTATTATACATTTCAGTTTCAGCTTCAATAAGTACATTACTTAGGTCTTGAGTCTCATCAGTCTTAGTCGCAAGTCCTAAAGAAATACTTGGTTTCATTATTTCATACATAGATTTTATTTGAAGGTCCCTAATTCGCGCTAAAACCTTCTTAGCGTTCGCTTCTGTAGTTTGAGGAAGTAATATAATGAACTCGTCTCCACCCCATCTAGCGATGATATCCTCGCTTCTAGTTGCCTTTTTAAGGATATCGCTTATTTCAACTAATAATTTATCTCCTTCAATATGCCCGAAAGCATCATTAGTAAGTTTTAAACCATTAACATCACCATGGATGATAGAGATTGGTAATTGTCTTTTAGTGTCTAATCGTTTCATTTCTACTTCAAGGAAATAACGATTGAATAAACCAGTTAAATAATCATGCTGAGAGATAAATTGAATTTGCTCGTTTTGCTCAAATTGATTTGTAACATCTCTAAATACTAAAATACTTCCTCTTATGACCTCATCAAACGTAATTGGTGATAAAGAGAAATCGACATATAGATTTAAATCATTATTATTATTTATCAATAAATAAGGTTTATCTGATTTAAATGATTCATTGTTTCTAATTGTACTATTGAATATTTGTCCAAAATCTAAATTATGATCTTTTGAATATATTTTTACAACATCAGTAATTGATTTACCAATTACTTTACTTGATACTGATAAATAGTCTTTTGCGATATCATTTATTATTTCAATCTCACCGTATTCGTTAGTTGAAATGATTCCTTCAGAAACACTGTGTAGTGTTGTTTCTAACTTAACATTTACATCTTGATATTTAGCTTCATGTTGAATCCTATCTGTTATATCGGTAACAGTTGCATAAGTATATACTTGTCCTTCTAAAGTTAAATATACACTTCTAACTTCAACATCCATAATTTCCTTATTTTTAAGGATATGTTTAACTCTAAAATATCCAGAGTTCTCTTTATCCTTTTTGTCTCTTAGTTTATCTAAATCTTCTCTTCCAAGTAAGTTAACATCGTAAATTGATAGATTTGTAAATTCTTCATATGAGTACCCGTATTTATCAATCGCAGCTTGATTCACGTTGAAAAACTTACCGGATTCCGGATCAATTATGAAACTATATGAAGCACTTTTATTAAATAAATCTTTATACTCTTGTTCTCTATCTTTTATTTCAATTGCACTGAAATAATTTATTCTTTGTTTTAGCATAAATGCACTAACAGCTAGACCACCAATTGGATAGAAAAGTGCAAGTGGTAAGGCAACAGCAGCAATTGCTTCTAAAGATACACGTGCGGGAAAGAAGAACAACAAACCAACCATCAGTACTTGTGTTATAAATAATAATAGATATTGCTCCAACAGATTAATCTTTGATAAATCTGTTGATTCTTTCTTTATTCTTATATAACGCCAAACTACACCAATGATACCAGGAATAATAACCCATAAAATTCCAGGAATAACTCCACTACCACCCATTGTAATTCGGAAAAATGATAAAGATAATCCTCCAACAATAACTGGGACTATACCAAAGAAAATCCCACTTAATAACATTAGGACACTACGACCATCAAAGAAAACACCAGGTTCAGCTTCAACTGCTGTAGACATAATGATAAATCCAACAATACTGACACTAATTCCCATAACCAATTTACTACTAAAGCGTGATAATTTAGTTTCGTTAGTAAATAATGAATAAACTACAGATAAACTCATAAGCAAAACAATATTAGTTAATAAACCAACAATAACCTCCATTGACATAACGAACCTCCTTTTATCACCTTTTTATATATTATACTATATTTGAAATGTATATCAAAATTAAACCAAAAAAACCTACTAAATAACTTGCGTTTTTCAACCATATTTATTATAATATGTATCGGACACTTTAAGGTTCCGTAGCCAAGTGGCTAAGGCAATGGACTGCAACTCCGTGATCGCCGGTTCAAATCCGGCCGGAACCTCCATATTAAGATTAAACGCTCGTAATGGGCGTTTTTTTATTTGATAGATAAAATGAAAAGCTATGGTAAGATATATGTATGGGGTGGTAACATGTCTAGAAAACTAATTTTATGTTTGGCGATGAGTCTTGATGGATTTATTGTTGATAAAGATGGTGGTTACGATTGGATAAAAGGGGATGGAGATAAAACATTAGATACTGAAAAGAAATTTGATTTCATTCAGTTTCTAAATGATATCGATATTGTACTAATGGGAAGTAAATCATTTTTTGAATTACCAGATTTAGAATTTTATAAGAACCAAAGAATAATTGTTGCTTCAAGAAAAGAACATAAGGATTATGACAATGTTAGATTTGTAAAAGGGAACCTTATAGAGATTATAAAAACCCTAAAAGCAGAAACCGGAAAAGGAATCTGGTTATTTGGAGGAAGTAATGTTGTTAACCAAGTAACGACAACTGATTTAGTGGATGAATATATCCTAGCCTATATTCCAACAATTGTTGGGGACGGAACAAGGTTGTTTGATAAAGGAAATATGTTTATCAATTTACACTTAGATGAGTATGTGATTGATAACGGACAGATGATAGCTACTTACTCGAAAAGAAAGTTAGAGGGATAAAAACAATGTTTATATCAGACGTTTTGTACTTTTTATTGTACATCCTAGTGCTTGTCGGAGTGATTATATTAGTACTTATAGCTATCGGTATTATATCTGGTATCTTGTACGGACTTAATTATTTAATCAATAAAAAACTGTTTCGTAATAAATGAAAAGGAGTATCATTATGATTATCTTAGATATTTTATTTGGAATATTATATGTTCTAATTATCATAGTAGCTGTATTACTAGTTATTGCATTAGCTATTCCTGCGGGAATACTATTCGGTCTGTATTACTTAATCTTCAAGAAATTACTTCGAAAAAAATAAAAGGAGTGATTAGATGAAAAAGATTCTAATTGCATGCTTATTACTAATACTTCTGACAGCTTGTAATAAGGATGACAAGTTATATGTGAATGATAATGATTTTTTAGCTTATGAGGAAAATCAAGTGTTTACAGAAAATACATACTTTTTAGACTTACACCTAGATGATGAGAATTTTACTCTAGATGTTACCGGTAAATTAATGTATTTGGTAAAAGAAGATACTAATACTTTAAACCTACGCATTTATCCAAATGCTGGTGCTAGGAATGATGTTGGTTATGAAGTTGATCTTGATTACATCAAAATCAATGGTAATTCGAAAAGTGTTTCGTTCGATGATGATGACGAAACTCTTATTGTCGTTTCATTATTAGAAGAAGCAACAAGTGGTGATGTGTTAGAAATAGATTTTGGTTACACATTTGATTATTGGCGAGGTAATGGTCGCATATCTTATTATGAAGACTATTTTATCACAATGTTTTTCTATCCAGTTGTACAATTGAATAATGATGAACCGACAGAAGACTATAATTATGCCTTTAACGGTGAAAGTTATTACAATACAATTGGTGATTACTATGTTAGTATTAACGCTCCTAGAGCCTATGATATTGCCTCGAGTGGTAAAAAAATGGGTGGAGTTAGTAGTGTGTATAGGAAGACATCAGACTATTTCTTAGATAACGGTCGTGATTTTAGTTTCAGTGCTTCTGATAAATATGAAGTTTATACAAGAAAAATCAATGGAATAGATTTTAGTGTTTATTCAACTAAAATTCTTAATAGCCAAGAAGTAGAAGATAGTTTCTATGCTTTAGAGAATGCTTTTGAAATATATGAAGAGTATGTTGGAGACTATCCTTATGATTATTTCAATCTAGAATACGGATATATTTATGGTATGGAAAGTACCGGAGTAATTTACTGTAGTGAAGATATCAGCATTTACACAGTAGTACATGAAGTCATCCACCAATGGTTTTATTCGATCATACACAACGATCAAGCTCGAGAACCGTTTCTTGATGAAGCATTAACAACATATACAACATTTATCTATTTCTATGAGACCGAAGGAATGGCATTCGCTAATGGATATCTCGATTATAGAAGTAGTATGAAACCAGAGCTTGTAGGGAATTTCAATACCTTTGAAGGTTCCTCGTTAATGGGAACAGTTCACGATTACCAGCAAGGTTATGGGTATATAATTTATTACCATGGACCTACAGTATTTAGATATTACTTTGATGAAATAATTGATGGAGACATAGGTGTTCTCAAAGACTTCTTACAGGAATACTATAAAGAATATGCCTTTAAAGAAGTAACCACAATAGAAATGTTAGAACTGTTAGAAGAAGTAACAGGGATAGTTGGTACAAAAGATTGGTTCTTAGAAGAACTAGCATATCTAGATATTATTGAACCTTTAGAATAAAAAGATCAAACACAATGATTACACAACTATAAGAAGTAAATATTTTAATGAGATTGTATATAAATTAATTATGAAAAAGATGTCATAAAATGACATCTTTTCTTTTTGTATGATATAATCAAAATGAAAATAAAAAAACATGAAGGAGCTAATTATGTTAAATTTTGAATATGATAATAAAACAAAAATTATTTTTGGAAAAGGTACAGAAAACGAAGTTGGAAATTACACAAAACTTTATGGAAAAAAAGTATTACTACATTATGGAAGAAATAGTATTAAAAAATACGGACTATATGACAAAGTAGTTGCAAGCTTAAAAGCAAACAACATTGATTATGTTGAACTTGGTGGAGTTCAAGCGAACCCAAGATTAAAACTAGCTAAAGCAGGAATTGAGTTAACCAAAAAAGAAAATGTTGATTTTATTTTAGCTGTAGGTGGAGGAAGTGTAATTGATAGTGCCAAAGCAATTGCTCTGGGACATTATTATGATGGTGATGTTTGGGACTTTTATTTGAAAGGTATCAGACCAGAGAAAGTTTTACCTGTAGGTGTTGTTTTAACGATTCCTGCTGCTGGTTCTGAGAGTAGTACAGCTACAGTTATCTCTGATGAAGAAACTGGCTTAAAACGAGGATATGGGGATGTGTCATTAAGACCTAAATTTGCCATTCTGAATCCTGAGTTAACTTATACATTACCAAACTATCAAACATCTTGTGGTGTTGTTGATATTATTGGGCATGTTATTGAAAGATACATGACAAATACAACTGATGTTGAACTGACAGATCGTTTATGTGAAAGTGTAATTACTACAGTTATCAATAATGCTCCTAAAGCATTAAATGATAATACTGATTATGCTTCGCGTGCCGAAATCATGTGGGCAGGTGCTCTTGCTCATAACGGCTTAGTTGGTACTGGTAGAGAAGAAGATTGGGCAAGTCATGGTATGGAACATCAACTAAGCGCAGTATATGATATTGCTCATGGTGCTGGTTTAGCTATAATGTATCCAGCTTGGATGAAATTTGTTTATAAACATGATCTAAACAGATTTGCGTTATTCGCAAATAAAATCTTTGGACTTGAGATAAATAATAGTAATTTAGAAGAAACCGCATTAAAAGGAATTGCCAAACTAGAAGAATTCTATAAATCGATTGATATGCCAATTAGAATGAGTGATATTAACATCACAGATGAAAATATTAACATTATGGCAGAGAAAGCAACGCACACTTCTGACATTATTGGTAGTTTTGTTAAACTTAATAAACAAGACATAATCAATATCTATAAGTTAGCTCTATAATGAACTTAAAAAAGTTAAAATTATTAGAAAGAGAATTCTTAATCAAATATCCTGATGGATGGCAAACAGAAGAATTGAAAGAAATGGGCAAAAAATTTAAACTACAAAAACATATAGATTACGTTCATAAAGTATGTTCTAAGGAAAATATGAAACAAGGACTAGGAGCATATAAAGATGTAATGAAGGTAGTATCTATTTCGGCAATGGTAAGTGTTTTTGAAAAAGTAAAGTTTAGAGACTTTGTAAAAGAAATCGATGATACTGATAAACATGAAATAATGGGTTCAATCTTTGAAATGCTTCATGGGGATGAAGAAGAAGGATTTAATCGATTGGTAAGTTTACTTAGTTTCTACAAGTTAGCAAAATGGCCAATCATATCAGTATGGCTTGCATATTATGATGTAAATTATCAAGTGTTTGTCAAACCGACGACAGTTAAGAAAATCATAAATCATTTAGAATTAGAAGATATAAAGTATAATTCTAAACCAAATTATGAGTTCTATACAAAATACCGTAAGTATCTTAATGAACTAAAAACACATGTTGATAAAAAGGTGCAAGTTTCGAATCCTGCTTTCAGTGGATTCTTCATGATGACAATAAACTAAAAAGATGCAAATATTGCATCTTTTTTTATAAATAAGAATTTAAAAATTAAGGTAAATAAAGAAACTAAAAAAACTTTCATATCGCATACGAAACAACGCTAATTTTTAGTGAATAAATAGACGTAAAAAGTGGCTTAACAATAGGGCTTTCTATATATCTGTATTTGCAATTTTTGACATAAAAAATAAACTTGTAATTACTTCGAAAAGTACGTTATAATTACATTGTAGAAAATTGTGAAAACGCTTAAATTTTCTAAATAAGCGGGGAAAAGAAGATATTCCATATACAACATACGGACATTACCCAACAAATATTACTGACAATTACATCTAAGAATTACTTCATACTTGATGATAGTGGAAGAACATTTTTTGTTTCCTGTTTTATATGACGGGAGGAAGTAAAATGATTTTAAGTGAAGTATTAAAGAAGTATCCACAACAGAAAGATTACCTTTTAGAAATTTTAATAGACGTAGATAAAATGAAGGATGATCATTATGTTAGTGAAAGTGAAATCAGTAGAATTGCAGATTATTTAGGAACAAAAGAATCACACATTTGTAGCGTGATGTCATTCTACACGCTTTTATCAACTGAACCACGCGGAAAATATATCATTCAGATTTGCAAGGATGTACCTTGTTACTTGAATGATACTTTTAATGTAGTGGATACGGTTTGTGATTTTCTAGGTGTTGATATGGGTGGCACTACAGAAGATAATTTATTTTCAGTTGAATTTACTGCATGTATCGGGTGTTGCGATGATGCACCAGCCATGCGAATCAACGATACTACTTATAATGGTCTTTCTAAAGGTAAAGTTATTACTATTTTGGAAGGGTATAAGGAGGATATCAAGTGATTCAAAGAAGAGAACTAACCAAAAGATTTGGTTTAATAGATCCCTTAAGTATTACTGATTATCTGAAGACTGATGGCTACAAAATGCTTAAGAAAGCATTAGATATGAAAAAGGAATCAATTTTAGAGGAAGTAACTTTGTCAAGAATCACAGGTAGAGGTGGAGCTAACTTTCCAACTTCTATAAAAATGAAAAGTTTTAGTAATGAGACAGGTTTTAAATATATTATATGTAATGCTGATGAAGGAGAGCCAGGTAACTTCAAAGATCGTTACTTAATGGAAAATGATCCTCATCAAATTATTGAAGGAATGATAATTAGTGCTTATGCAACTGGTGCTAATAAAGGCTTTATCTATATTCGTGGGGAATATACAAAAGCAATCGATATAATGAAACAAACAATTATTGATGCAAGAAGTCACAATTTCCTTGGCGAACACATATTTGATCATGATTTTGATTTTGATATAGAAGTAAGAAGAGGTGCGGGAGCTTATGTTTGCGGGGAAGAGTTTGCCTTAATTGAATCAATTGAAGGTAAACCAGGACGTACAAGAGTAAAACCACCATTCCCTTCTGAAAAAGGTGTTTTTGGTAAACCGACTTTAATTAACAATGTTGAAACATTCTGTAACCTACCATTCATTATGGAAATTGGGGGACAAGCATATAGTGAAATCGGAAGTAACTATGCTAGTGGGACAAAGTTAATCAGTCTATCAGGAAACATAAAGAACAAAGGTGTTTATGAAGTACCTTTCGGTAGAACTATTAAAGAAGTAATTGAAGTTTTAGGTGAAGGTGTACCAAATGGTAATAATATAAAAATGGTTCAATTAGGAGGAGCGTGCGGTGCAATAATCCCTCCATCACTATTAAATATGGATATCGACAATGAAAGATTTGAAATATTCGATTCTAAAATGGGTGCTGGAGCAATTATCGTTATCGATGATACTCATGATCTCTTTGATATCATTTTAAGAAACATGGAATTCTTTTTACATGAATCATGCGGTAAATGTACTCCGTGCCGAGAAGGACATGTACAAATAGTAAATTTAATAAAGAAATTTGTAAATTATGAAGCAACAATGAAAGATTATAACTCATTAGCTTCATTAGCATCAGTTATCCATGAAACTACTTTATGTGGTTTAGGACAAACCTCACCAACTTCAATCCTATCAACAATGGAATTCTTTAAAGAAGACTATATGGATAGAATTCGAAATTGTCGATTGGAGGCAAACTAATGATTAATCTTAAAATAAATGGTAGAGATGTTGAAGTAGAAGACAATTCAACAATCCTTGAAGCGGCCAAAAAGTATAATATTAAAATCCCAACACTATGTCACTATCCAGATTTACATATTAATAGTGATTGCCGTATTTGTGTTGTTGAAATTGAGGGATACAGAGGTTTAAAAACTTCTTGCTCTACACCAGTTCGAGAAGGAATGAGTATTCAAACAAATACTCCAAAAGTTCTTAATGCTAGAAAAACTATCACAGAACTTATCCTTTCGAATCACGATGCCAACTGTACAGCATGTGTTCGTAATATGAGTTGTGAACTACAGTTATTGGCTAACAACTTAGGAATTGATGTAAACAGATTTGAAAATGTTTTAGAACCAAGAGAAATAGATGATCACAACCCATCAATCGTTAGAAACGCTAATAGATGTATCAAATGCGGGAGATGTGTTGATGTATGTAAAAACGTTCAAGGGATGCATGTTTTAGACTCAATGGGTCGTGGACATGATATGGAAATAGCACCTGCCTTTGGGAAATATCTAACTGATGAATCTTGTACTTTTTGCGGACAATGCGCAAATGTATGTCCTGTAGGAGCAATCATCGAAAAAGATAATACCGATCAAGTATGGGAAAAACTACATGATCCTAACTTCCATGTTATGGTGCAAATTGCTCCAGCAGTAAGAACTGCTATTGGTGAGGAAATTGGATTATCCTCAGGATTAGTTAGTAATGGTAAATTAGTAAGCGCAATGAAACATCTTGGGTTCAACAACGTATATGATACCAACTTCACTGCTGATTTAACGATTATGGAAGAAGGAACAGAACTAATCACAAGAATTAGTACAGGTGGAGTTTTACCTTTAATGACTTCTTGTTGTCCTGGTTGGATTAATCTTGCTGAGCAAGAATATCCAGAGATTTTACCACATATTAGTTCATGTAAATCTCCCCAACAAATGTTTGGAGCTTTAGCTAAATCATATTATGCTACAAAATTAGAAAAAGAACCTAAAGATATTTATGTTGTTTCAGTTATGCCTTGTACTGCTAAAAAGTATGAAGCAGAAAGAAAAGAGTTTAGATTAGATAATGAGAATCCTGATGTTGATATCGTATTAACAACTCGAGAACTCGGTAAAATGTTTAGACAAATGGGAATAGACTTTGATGAAATTAAAGAAGTAGAATTTGATTCACCATTTGGCTTAACAACAGGTGCTGCACAATTATTTGGTGCTACAGGCGGAGTGACAGAAGCTGCTCTAAGAACTGTAAGCGAAGTAGTGAATAAGAAACCTTTAGATAATTTAGATTTTCATGCAGTTAGAGGACTTAAAGGTATTAAAGAAGCAGAAGTAGTATTAGGAGGACAAACAGTTAAAGTGGCTGTTTCTCATTCATTAAGCAATGCTAGAACATTAATAGAACAAGTAATAAGAGGAGAGAGCCCTTATACATTTATTGAGATAATGGCTTGTCCTGGAGGATGTATCGGTGGTGGAGGACAACCATATGGTACTACTAACGAAGTAAGACAACAACGTATTGCTTCAACTTATATGGTTGATGGAGAAATGGTTTACCGAAAAAGCCATGAAAATCCTTCAATAAAAGCTCTATATAAGGAATATTTAAAAGAACCAAACTCAAAAAGAGCACATCATTTATTACACACAACATATTTCCAAAGAAACACTTAAAAAGCAGTGAATTCACTGCTTTTCTTTTACTTTTTTTAATCAAATTTGAAAAAATTGATTTTAGGTAGTACAATTATAATATAATTGATGCACAAACAATACACCAACAGGGGGAAGTTTTATGATACTTGATGTTGAATTATTGAGTTCCATATTATCTTTTGAAAATCTACACACAAACGTATTTATTGATATTGCATTACTAGTTACAATTGGGATTATCGGTGGTAAAATAGCCGAGTTCTTTCACCTTCCTCGAGTAACAGGGTATATCATTATTGGGATGCTATTTGGACCAAATGTATTAAATGTATTTAACTCTGAAATGATCTATGATTTAAAAGCATTGAAAATTTTAGGATTAGGATTTATCGGTTATAATGTCGGATTAGAAGTAAACTTTAAAATGCTTAAATATAACCGTAATGCAGTCCTTTTTATAACTATCTTCCAAGCAATAGTAACATTCGTTTTAGTAGGGGGAATGATTCTCATATTTGTTGATGAATATGCTTGGACATATGCTTTAATCTTTGGAGCGATAGCCACAGTTACTACACCAGCACCAATTGTTGCTTGTATTCGTAGTTATCATACCAAAGGTAGATTAACCGCGTTACTTTGTCCAATGATTGCATTAGATGATGTGCTTGGGGTAATTCTCTTCGCCTTTGTCTTGCCAATCAGTGTATATTTAGCAGGACATACTGGACAAGCATTAACAGTGGGGATCCTAGTAGGAGAACCATTATTGCAAATCATTATTAGTATTGGCGTGGGATTAGCTATTGGTCTAATAGTTGAAAAATTTATTGAGTACTTCTATAAAGGTGATAAAATTACAATCTTCCTTATTATTGTTGTAGGATTATTGTTCGGAATTGGCATTACATATATGTTTGATTTATCAACAATACTATTACCACTAACAATTGGAGCAATTCTATCTAATAGACTAAACTTTGAGCTGCGGGACAAGGTTAGGGGTATTTCAGATTCCTTTATCTTACCAATTTTATTAATCTTTTTCACACTTTCAGGAGCAGAGTTAAATATTACTTTACTTTCTACACTTGAAGTAATTGGAATTATTTATATCTTTATCAGAGTGGTAGGTAAATTAGTCGGAGCATTTACTGGTTCTGTGATTATGAGAGAGGAAACTAAAGTCAAAAAATATCTTGGTTTAGCCTTAATTCCTCAAGGTGGGGTGGCAATAGATATGGCAATATTAGCTGAAATTAGATTTATTGAACTATCTAGATCAACAGGAAATACCGATTATGCTATTATCGGTTCGACTGTTTTAGCAGTTATATTAGCGGCTGTATTGATATATAAAGTGTTCGGAGAAATTATCGTGAAATGGGCGTTTAGACAAGCCAACGAAATTACCGAAGAAGACCATACACCACATGCACATCTATTATAAAAAAATGATATAATAAAACGGAGACTAATTGTCTCCGTTTTTTTCTTTCTCATCATTTCTAAATACATCAAAGATACTCATTTGGTTTTCTTGATCAACTACATGTCGATATAACTCATAAATCTTTAATGCTAACTCATCTTGAGTTCCTTCTGTTGTATTAACAATAAAATCTATATGATTAAGATTCTTTTTATCAAAATGCTCTTTATCTTTTTCTAAACGATCAATTGTTTCAATTAAATTATCTCCACGCTCTAACATTCTTTCTTTTCTGGTGTCTTCCTCAGTTTCTAAAAGAACTATTACAGTATCTTTAATCTCGCAGTCATAAATACTATTTGCTCCATCAGGTTCTACGATTAGAACTTTATCATTAGTTGCTCCTTTTTTTGGAGTACCATAATAGTTATTGTTGTAGCAGACAGTCTCTAAAAATCTATCTTTTTCCATTCTGTTCTCAAATACTTTTTTACTTATAAAGTTGTAATCAACTTTGTTTACTTCACCTTGCCTAGGTTTTCTACTAGTAGTAGTTACCATCTTTTTGAAGTTATATTCTTCAATTAATATTTTCGCAATATCTGTTTTACCACTAGCACTAGCACCAACTAGAACCAACATAATAACCACTCCTTATGAAGATACTAAATACATTATACTGTATAACAATGTAAATTGGTATAATTTTCTAAGATAATGAAGCCATTAATGATATGTTATAATTAAGTGTGAAGGAAGTGAAAAAATGAAAATATATAAACGATATGAAGCTTTAAGTCCAATTTATCAGGGAGGATTAACTAATCACTTACCTATGATTCTTACTGCCTTAAAAAAACTAGGGATGAGTGAAGAAGATATTGTAAAGAAACTAGATCAATATAGAGAGCAAAAAACGTTGCTTGATTTAACAGAAACAACAACACCAATTAGTGAATTTGAGCAAGCGTACATTAATCGTTCATCATACTATTTGGGTGAGATTAATCGTAAAGGAGAGTATGTAATAATAGGTGAATTTATTAATAAACATAAGATGAATCTAGGTTCAGCTTTGTTTCATGGATTTATCAGATTAGCACATGCTAAAGAAGAGCAAAATGATCTGCTTATCGCCCAAGCTCTCGCGTATTTTGAATTAACTAGTGAAGATGTAGAGTTTAATTCAAAATACATTGATGAAGTGAACTTTCTGAAAAACTTTCACCTGCTTGAAGAATCTCTTAAAGCAAATGGATTTAGTTTTAAAAGTGCAAATACGATGAGTAAATTCAAGGAGTTACTAAATTCAGACCTGGTGAGTAACAAATTATATAAATTACGATATCCTAATCGTGAGTTTATATTAGACTTTGTAATGAAAAATTATATGAAAACAAATTGCTTTTATAACTTGCATCTCATAACAGGATTCGAAGCTTTGTTAGAACTAGAAGAGTATATTTTTGATTTTGAGGAAGTACTCAACCAATTCTTTCTTTATGCTCAAGTGTTTGTGTTGTTTACGTTAGAAAAATCTCCAGTTACTACATTAGAAGAAAAACCCATTGAAAATCTTAAAGAACTTATTAATGAGTTAAAAGATGCTCATGATATCAAGCTTTTTTACTCTTTAATAAAACTTGATAAATTGTTTGAGAATGATGTAATTAAAACTATTGCAAACCGCATCTTCACTAAATAACACTTACATAATGACAAAATAGTGAAAAGTAAGGAAATATCTTTACTTTTAAAATATATGTGGTAAACTTAATAGCCGACTTAGGAGGTGGTACTATGATTTATGAAAATAAACATATAGAGAAATCATTAACAGAAATGGGATTTGAAGACTTTACGGAAATACAAGCCAAAACAATTCCCTTATTAAAATCAGGTGTCGATATAATTGGACACTCACAAACAGGTACCGGTAAAACAGCCGCTTTTACATTACCGATACTAGAATCGATTGATTACAAGAGTGATAAAATTCAAGCAATCGTTTTATGTCCAACACGAGAATTAGTAGTACAAGTTAAAAGGGAAATTGATAAAATTGGGAAATATATTCCAGGTCTAAAAACAGTTTCAGTTTATGGTGGAGAGCCAATCTCAAAACAAATTGGATTCTTAAAAAGAAAACCACAAGTAATTATTGGTACCCCAGGTCGTACAATTGATCATATCAACCGTAAGTTAATCCGTTTAGGTAATATCAAGTTTTGTGTTTTAGATGAAGCTGATGAAATGTTAAAAATGGGCTTCAAAGAAGACATTGAGACTATTTTAGAAGCTACAAACCCTGAAAGACAAACAGTATTATTTAGTGCAACTATGCCTAAAACAATTATAAATATCTCAAAAAAATACATGAGAGATGCTCAAGTAGTAAGTGTTGTTACTGAAGAGCAATCTAACAAGGATATTACACAATATTACTACCAAGTTTCAGATAAAAACAAAGTTGAAGCAGTAGGTAGATTACTAAATGTATATAATCCAAAATTAACTCTAATTTTCTGTAACACAAAACGTAAAGTTGATGACGTTACTAGAGAATTAACTAAAAAAGGTTATAACGTTGATAAAATCCATGGTGATTTACAGCAAACAGCTCGTTTACACGTTTTAAATAAATTCCATAATGGAGTACTAGATATTTTAGTTGCAACTGATGTTGCTGCTAGAGGTTTAGATATTAAAAACGTTGAAGCTGTAATTAACTATGATACACCTGAAAAAGCTGAGTACTATGTTCATAGAATTGGTCGTACAGGACGTATTGGGAACAAAGGGTATTCATTTACATTAGTTAGTAAGAGAGAAGTCTCAAGACTAAGTAGTATATTTTCTTTCACTAAAGCAGATATCAAGAAAAGAAATATCCCAACTCCTGAAAAAGTGATTAGAGTAAAACAAGAAAAACAAATCGAAGAAATTCAAAATATCATAAACACAGAAAATAGTGATGCATATTTCGAAATAGCATATAATTTATTACAAAACAATGAACCTGAAAAAGTAGTAATTGCTTTATTAAATAAATTAGAAAAAAGAGATAATTCAGAAACTATTCGTGGAGATATCAATGAAGACTTCAAAAAAGGTTCAACAAGAACAAGATCTAGAGATGGTAGAAAGAAAAACAATCAAGTTCGTTTCCATCTTAATTTAGGTACTGGTAGTGGATTAGCGCCTAAAGGATTAGTTGAATTAATCTCAAAACGTACTAATCTTCAATCAAGAGATATTGATGATGTATTCCTAAGAAGAGGATTTTCATACTTCAGTACTCATGAAAAACACTTAGATAAAGTAATGAAAAACATGAAAAACTTTAACTACAGTGGAAAAAGAGCTAGTATTCAAATCGCAAACGATAAATAAGCAATCAAATTTGATTGCTTTTTTTATTTCCTATATCTTAAATAACGTAATTCTAGTATAATAAAAATAGTATAAGAAGGAGAGATATCATGTTAGTAATTAAAAATGCTTTACTATTTACAGTTACAAATGAAAATAATGTTTTAGGTAGTATCGTTATTGAAAACGGTAAAATCTTAGAAGTAGGTTCAAAAGTAGATTTAAAGAAATACAAAAAAGCAGAAGTGATTGACGCAAAAGGTAAGATTGTAACTCCTGGTTTAGTAGACCCCCACTGTCATATTGGTGTTATGGAAGAAGGAATTCAATTTGAAGGTAATGACACTAATGAAATGAGTGGACCTATCTATCCTGAACTTAGAGGTATCGATAGTATCAATCCTAAGGATATGGCTTTTGAATACACATATAAAGCAGGAGTAACTTCAGTAAATACTGGACCGGGTTCTGCTAACATAATCGGCGGAACATTTACTGCTATTAAAACTTATGGTGAAACAGTAGATGAAATGATAATAAAAGAAGAAACTTGTATGAAAATGGCTTTAGGAGAAAATCCAAAACGTGTTTATGGTACTTCTAATAAAAACCCAGGTACTCGCATGGCAAGTGCAGCTTTAATGAGAGAATGGTTATTTAAAGCCAAAGATTATCATAAAAAATACAACTCATTTATTAACAAGGAAAAAGACGCTAAAGAACCACCATTTGATATGAAATTACATTCGTTAATGCGTGTCTATGACGGAATGATAGTAAAAATTCATGCTCATCGCGCTGATGATATTATGACTGCAATAAGAATTTCTAATGAATTTGATTTAAATGTGACTATTGATCATGCTACTGAAGCATATATGATTCCTAGGCAAATAAAAGAATCCAACACAAAACTAATTATCGGACCTACATTAGGAATGGCCTCAAAATATGAGTTAGTAAATAAATCATTTAAATCAGCAAAAGTATTGGAAGACAATAATATTGATTTTGCTATTATGACAGATCATCCAATTATTACTTTAGATACAACTTTAGTTCAAGCAGCACTTTTCATTAAAGAAGGTTTATCAGAAAAAACAGCACTAGAAGCTCTAACATATACTTCAGCAAAACTAAATGGAATTGAAAATCGTGTGGGGTCTTTAGAGGTTGGTAAAGACGCAGATATCGTAATCTGGGACGGACCATTATTTGATATCATGACAAGAACTGAAGTAGTAATCATTGATGGTAAAGTAGCTCATACTAAGTAATGAAGAAACGTAAAAAGCCAATTCAAAGAATACCTTTAGAAGAGTACAAAGGGAGTATTACCATCGATGACGATTCGTATTCTATAGATTATTCTATCCTCAAAGAAAAAGAATTCAATAACAATGAAAATGTTCGAATAGTCTTTGATGCTTGCACTTTTGAGAAATGCACATTTACTAATAACTCATTTTTGAGAAGTGAGTTTATCGATTGTAAATTCACAAATTGTGATTTATCAAACAACACATTTACAGATTCAACATTTATCAGAACTGAATTTATCAATTCAAAGTTTATTGGTTCTCACTTTATAGAGAGCTTTATCAATGATATCCTTTTTAAGGACTCACTTGCTGAGTACTTAGACGTTGCAAACAATAAAATAAAAGTTCTAGAAGTAAGAAACACTGATTTAACATATTCAAGTTGGTTTGAAAATAAAATTGAAGGTATTAGTTTTTCAAAGAATAATCTAACTAATACAACATTTTTCAAATCAAATTTAAAAGACCTTGATATATCTTCTTGTGAAATCGAAAAACTTCGTATCGATCATGATAGTATTATAGGCTTAATAATATCACCTCTTCAAGCAGAGTCTTTTTGTCATTTGCTAGGGATAAAAGTTAAATAAAGGAGGTATAATTATGTATCGTAAATACCATAATAACGACGAGTTAATCAGCAATGTGCTAGTCACATTTGTTCTTTTCTGTATGTTTGGAATTATGTTTTACTTTATCTATTATGATACAGGAGGATGGACACCTTCATCATACTTCTATGGGGTACTGTCGGGGTTAAGCTTATCATTATCGTTACTTCATTTAGTGATATACATCATAAGCTTGAGAAGACCAATTCTAGATTATCAAGTGGATATGGAAAATGAAACTATCAAAATACCTTTTTCTAGGAAGATACAATTTAAGAAAATTAAGTTATTCGCAAATAGAGAAAATAGAAGTGAAGTAAAAGTATATTATAGAACATCAGTTTTGAATATAATTCTCTTTCATCTAAAAGATGATGAGGGGAATGAACTATCTTATGAACTTAGTGAAAAGATAGGTAAATATGCCACAAAAATTAACCATCGTGTATTATATAACTACAATATTTTGATGATTTTAATAGTGATAGGAATTAACTTACTATTTGTTTTAATTCAAGATCGATTTCCGATAATTCATCAAACATATAAATACTTCATAGTGTTTGGTATCAGTCTCCTCTTTGTAGGGCTGTTTACTGGTGTTCACTCACTCATATTGAATAGAATGTATATTAATAATAAAAACGAAAAAATAGAATAAACACTACTTAGTAGTGTTTTTTTTATTATCAATTTCTCAAAAATATTTTATGAAAGCGTTTTATATGATAAAATATGAAATAGGAGAGGAGTGATTTACTTGAGAATAAAAGACCATCCTATCTTAGAGTTTAAAGTTCGAGAAGAAGTTCGCTTTACTTATAATGGTAATCTTGTTGAAGGTCGAAAAGGAGATACAATTGCTTCTGCATTACATAATTTGGGGATCCGAAAACTAAGCCATAGCATTGAGCATAAACGTGCGCGTGGTTTTTATTGTGCGATTGGAAATTGTGCATCATGCAATATGATTGTTAATAACAGACCAAACGTAAGAACATGTGTAACATTGTTAGAAGAAGGCATGGATGTAAAGACTCAGGATGATAAAGGGGTGCTTTATGAAAAACTATGATCTAGTAATAATAGGGGGAGGACCTGCTGGTTTAAGTGCTGCTAAAATAGCTGCGGAAGCAGGAGTCAAATCTTTAATCATTGAAAGAGATTTTAAAGTCGGAGGACAATTAGTAAAACAAACACATATGTTTTTTGGAAGTGAAAAGCAATATGCTAAAACAAGAGGAATTAATATCGCTAAAATATTAATTAATGATGTTTTAAGGTTTGAAGAATTAGTTGATGTTATGACTAATACTACAGTTGTGGGACTGTATAATGATAATGTAATTACGATTTTACATGACGAAAAGTACTCGAAAATTCAGGCGAAAGCAATTATTATTGCTACTGGAGCAAGTGAAAAATTCTTAAGCTTTGAAAATAATGATTTACCAGGTATCTATGGAGCTGGAGCTGTTCAAACACTTATGAACGTTAATGGTGTTTTACCAGGTGAAAGTGTTGTAATGGTAGGTAGTGGTAATATTGGATTGATTGTTAGTTATCAACTAATGCAAGCAGGAGTAAAAGTAAAAGCAGTTTTAGAAGCAGCTCCAACTATTGGAGGATACAAAGTACATGCTTCAAAACTAAAAAGGCTTGGTGTTGATATTTTAACAAGCACTTCAATTAAAAGAGCGATAGGAAAAGATACATTAGAAAAAGTAATAACAACAAAACTTGATAAAAATTGGAATCCAATCAAAGGGACTGAAAATGAAATAGAAACTGATGTTCTTTGTATTAGTGTTGGACTTAGTCCTTTATCAAGTTTATTGAGTATGATTGATACAGAAATGAAGTATGTTCCATATTTAGGAGGATTAGTACCAGTCATTGATTGCAACCATGAAACAAGTACTGAAAATATTTTTGTTGCTGGAGATGTTTGTGGTGTCGAAGAGGCTAGCAGTGCTATAGTTGAAGGTTATTTAACAGGGTTAATCGTTAGTGAAAGACTAGGGTTTGAACACTCTCAGTACACCGAATTATATAAGGATTATAAAGCTCAGTTAGAAAATTTAAGAAGTGGACCTTTTGGTGAAAAAACAAGATTAGGACTACAAGAATTAAGAGGTGAATGTGATGCTAAGTAAGCAAGGGACACCAACGATAGAGCAGGTTAAGTCACGTTTCCCAAATAGAGAGGTACTAATTAAACCAAAAGCAATCACTGAATGTTATGAAAGTATACCTTGTAATCCGTGTAGTACAAGTTGTCCATTTGATGCTATCCATATTGGAGAAGATATAAATACTCCACCAACTGTTGATTTTGATAAATGTAGCGGATGTTCAGTATGTGTTTATAATTGCCCTGGACTAGCAATTTTTACGGTCCAAGAAAAAGAAGACCACATGCAATTTAAAATACCATATGAATTCGTACCTTACCCAGAAAACAATGAAGAAGTTTATGCGATTAACCGTAATGGAGACATTATCGGTGATGCAGTAATTAAAAGAACTCAGATTTCTGACAAACAAGACAAGACAGCCTTATTAACTGTGAAGGTTTCTAAAGAATTACTTTATGAATTTATCACAATAAGGAGAAAAATATGAATAAAAAAGATATAATAATATGCCGTTGTGAAGATGTAACTTTAGACGATCTTCATAAAATATTTGAAGAGGGTTATACTACATTTGAAGATATCAAACGAATCTTACGTGTTGGTATGGGTCCTTGTCAAGGTAATACATGTCAGTTATTAGTTCAAAGAGAAATAGCTAAGTTCTTAAAGAAACCACTTAAATCAATAGAAACCCATAAAATTAGACCACTAATTACAGGAGTCAAACTTAAATCAATTGTGGAGAACGCAATAGATGAAAGCTAATATAGTAATTATTGGTGGGGGAATTAGTGGTGTTGCCATCGCATATAATCTAGCTAAAAAAGGTGTTAAAGGTATAATCGTATTTGATGATAATTATATGAACGGCGGAGCTACTGGTAGATGTGGCGCTGGTGTCCGACAACAATGGGGGACAAAAGGAAATTGCATCATGGCGAAGATGAGTGTAGATTTCTTTGAAAAAGCTCAAGTAGAACTAAAATATCATCGTGATATAGAATTTAAACAAGAAGGATATTTAATCGTTGCAGTAAATAAAGAAGAGGATGAGAAATTTACGAAAAACGTTAAACTTCAAAATAGTGTAGGAATACCATCTAGAAAACTAACAGTAGAAGAAGCTCTAGAAATAGTTCCTCACCTAAATAAAGATGTAATGGTAAGTGCAACATTTTGTCCAACAGATGGACATCTAAATCCATTCTTAATGACAGATGCATACTACCACGCTGCAAAGCGACTTGGAGTTAAATTCTACTACCGTGAAAAAGTATTAGATATTGTTGTTAAAAACAATAAGATTACTAAGGTAATTACTGAAAACTATCAAGTTGAAACTAATAAAGTGGTAAATGCAGCTGGTGGATTTAGTTATGAAGTAGGACAATTAGCAGGAGTAGATATTCCTGTCTATAGCGAAAATCATGAAATTCTCGTAACGGAACCAATAGAAAAAATTCAAGGACCAATGGTAATAAGTTTTAACAAAAATATTTATTGCCAACAAGTTCCTCATGGTTCGTTTATTATGGGTCGTAGTGGAAAAAATGTACCACATAATCACGATATTCATTCAACACATCAATTCCTTGATGAGATGGCTAAAACTGCAGTTGAGTTATTACCACCTCTTGGTGATTTACGAGTAATAAGACAATGGGGGGGAAGTTATAACTGTTCGCCCGATCGTCAACCAATTTTAGGAGACACAGATCAGTTAGATGGTTACTATCTTGCTGTTGGATTTAGTGGACACGGATTTATGTTCGCACCGATGACAGGATTATTACTTGCAGAAGTAATTATGAAACAACCAACGACTATTGATCTTAAAGATTTACATATTGATAGATTCAAAAATAATAGAGAAACTGATTACGAACATTCCGTAGTCTAGAAAGGAAGTATTATGATATATTCTTACAAAACTGAACCATTAATAGATTTTACAAACAAAGAAAATCTTAAGAAGTATGAAGAAGGTATCAAAACTGTTAAAAGTTACTTAGGAAAAACATATCCATTAATTATTAACGGAAAACTTGTTGAAAGTGGAAATTTATATACTTCATTAAATCCAGGAGATCACACAGAAGTAATTGGTCATATTCATCAAGCAAGAATCAGTGATGCTGAAGAAGCAATGAAAGCAGCATTAGAGGCATTTAGTTTATGGAAAAAAGTACCAGCTAAAATGAGAGCTGATGTACTATTTAAATCAGCAGCAATCATAAGAAAACGCAAATTTGAATTTAGTGCTTTAATGACACTTGAAGCAGGTAAACCTTGGCCTGAAGCTGATGCTGATACTGCTGAAGCAATAGACTTCTTAGAATATTACGGAAGACAAATGTTACTTCTAGAGAAAGCTGATGAGCAAACATTGTCACGAAGAAACCTAGAACGTAATGAATTTAAGTATATTCCACTTGGAGTAGCAGCAATCATAACTCCTTGGAACTTCCCATTAGCTATCTTAGCGGGGATGACTTCAGCTGCAGTTGTTGCTGGTAACACAGTATTATTAAAACCGGCTATTACAACTCAAGTTATCGCTTATAAATTTATGGAAGTTCTAAAAGAAGCTGGATTACCTGAAGGTGTAGTTAACTTTATACCTGGAAATGGACCAGAAATTGGTGAGTACATGGTTAAACATCCAAAAACTAGGTTTGTTTCATTCACTGGTTCAAAAGCGGTTGGATTATCAATAAATGAAACTGCAGCTAAACCACAAAAAGGACAAATATGGATTAAACGTGTCATCGCTGAAATGGGTGGTAAAGATGCTATCTTGGTTGATGGAGACGCTGATCCTGAAATGTCAGCAGAAGCCATAGTGAAAAGTTCTTTTGGTTTTAGTGGCCAAAAATGTAGTGCTTGTAGCCGTGCGATAATTCATGAGGACGTTTATGATAAAATTATCCCACTTATTAAGAAAAAAACTGAGGCATTAACATATGGAAATCCCGAAATATTTAGTAATTTCACGGGACCATTAACTGATGAAAAAGCATATAATAAAGTTACTTCATATATTGAAATAGCAAAAAAAGAAGGTAAATTATTAGCTGGGGGAATTAGTGATAAGTCTAAAGGTTGGTTTGTCTCACCGACTGTGTTTACTGATTGCTCACCAGATTCTAGAATAATGCAAGAAGAGGTATTTGGACCAGTTCTTGCTATAACAAAAGTTAAGACATTCGAAGAAGGAATTAAAGTTGTAAACAATACAGAATATGGGTTAACCGGTGCCTGTATTTCAAATAATAGATTTCATTTAGAACAAGCACGTGAAGAATTTCACGTTGGAAACTTATATTTAAACCGTAAATGTACTGGTGCAATTGTTGGATATCAACCATTTGGTGGATTTAATATGAGTGGTACTGATAGTAAAGCTGGAGGACCTGATTACCTATTACTACATATGCAAGCAAAATCAATTAGTGAATGGTTATAATTAAGAAGAAGCAGAAATATCTGCTTCTTTTTTTATGTTATATATGTTTTTTCTAGAACATTAGTAAATGTAGTGTATAATTACAAGTAGAGCATTTAAGTATTTAAGATTATTAAAACAAGGTGGTGTAAATATGTTGTTTCATTTGAAAGTAGAAACAAATAACTCGTATAAGGAATTAGGACAACTCTTACGGTTTTATCGTTTGAGAGAAGGATATTCATTACGTGACCTAGGTTTGTTAGCTAGAATATCTCATACCTTTATTGCTAATATTGAACAGGGCAAAGTTCATGGAAGCGATAATACTTTAAGGGAACTATACAATGTACTCAATGTGGAATTCTATGATATTTCAGATTTGCGCGATGAATTTGTAGAAATATATGATGTCGCTTTTGATTATCTATATAAATACGAGTATACAAGAGCAATAGTTGAAATGGAGAAGCTGCTTGAAAAAGAAGAGATTTATGTTCACAGTGCATTGATTACTGAATATGGACTAATTAAGTTCTTTTATCAAGCTTTGTTAAAAAAAACAACAGAAGACAGTAGTGTATGTATGAATATTTACGGGAGAATGAAAGGTAATTTTAGTGATCGACAACTCCAACTTTTTCATTTAATTGAGGGTGTAAACCTTTATAATGAAGGGAAGTATGTTGCTTCTCAAAAGTCACTATATCAGGCCTTAACAGTTGGTAATTCTAAGCTTGATTATCTCATCAAAGTATATATAGTTAAATGTAAAGTCAAAACATTTAGTTTTATGGATGTAGTTCAAATTGGTGAGGAAACTATCGACTTTTTTGAAGACAATGTTATTTATTTAAGAGCTATGGAATTAAGACTTTCAATAGCATATTCATATATATTGGTAAGAAAGTTTAAAGATGCAAAATCTCTTTTGAATAATGTATATGATTTCTCAACAAACTTTAATGCAATATATTTGATTGAAGAGACTAAATTATTACTGGGGGCATTAGAGTTATTAGTAGGTAATATTGAGTTTGCTGAGGAGTATTTAGGAAGTTATAAAACAAGGAATACAATCATTTATTTTCTTCTAATGAGAGTTGCGTATGAGAATAACGATTCAAAGGAAGTAAAGAGGTTGTATGATGAGTATTTAGTTTTTACTGAGTCAAGACCAAAAGTAAAAGAAGATTTATTAGTTCAAATATCTATCTGGGAGATGGGTCTTGTTGCATATAATGAACAGGATTATTTGGCAACTATTGATAAGATTATTCAGTTAAGCGAGGAAGCAAATGATATTGAAGTGATAGATATTTCATACAATTTCCTTATTAGACACTATAAGAAAAAGCGAATGTATAAGAAAGCTTTCGAAGCAAGTGAAAGAGCTAGAGATATTCGACGATACGGAAGCTTAAATTGTAAATGATTACAAATAAGATATAAACTTTGTTTACAGGTATAGCTTAAGTGGAAATAAGTTATATTCTATATGCTTTTGTAAAATAACAGGATCCTCTTGAAAAAAGTCGAAATAATGAGATAATATAGATGAAGGTATAAGGGACCGAATGGTGAGTAAGCAAGTAGTTTATTTATTAAGGAAAGAATAACCAGGGTACTAGGGGCTTACCATTCAAAAACTAAAGAGGACAAATTGTCCTTTTTTATTTTGCATAAAAAAAGACTTTCATTGAAAGTCTTTTTTGATTTATATTTAAATTTTTTCTCCAGGCACATAACAAGTATGTAGTAAATCATGTGCTTTTTCACCATATGGTTTACCTAAATAGTCTTTATAGAGCTTTTGAACCATTTTGTTTTCATGTGATTTGCGTCGAGGAGTATTTCTATCAATTTCATATATAGCTGCTTGACGTTTTTTAATTACGTCTTGATTTCCATGATGATAAGGTTGTCCTCCACCACCAATACATCCACCCGGACAAGCCATGATTTCAATAGCGTGGAATTTAGACTCACCACGTTGGATTGATTCTAGCAATTTACGTGCGTTTCCTAAACCATGAGCAATACCGATATTTAATTCTAAATCTCCGATTGTTACTTTAGCCTCACGGATTCCTTCTAAACCACGTAATTCTTCGAAATCAATTTTTTCTAGTGTTTCCCCTGTTATCATCTCAGATGCAGTACGAACTGCTGCTTCAATAACTCCTCCAGTTGTACCGAAGATAGCTCCAGCTCCAGTTGATTCACCTAACATATTATCAAATTCAGTATCTGCTAAATCATTAAATTCTATTCCAGCTTCTTTGATCATATGTCCGAATTCACGAGTTGATAAAACATAATCAACATGTAAATATTCTTCTTTAGATAACTCAGATCTTGCACTTTCAGCTTTCTTAGCAACACAAGGCATTATACTTACAACTTTTAAGTTCTTTGCAGGGATATTAACTTTTTCTGCGTAATATGTTTTGGCGATTGCACCTAACATTGTTTGCGGTGATTTACAAGTTGAAGGAATGTCTAACATATCAGGGAACTGATGTTCAAAGAACTTAACCCATGCTGGACAACAAGATGTTAGCATCGGCAATGTTCCACCATGTTGAATTCTGTGAACTAATTCAGTAGCTTCCTCCATAATTGTTAAATCTGCTCCAAAGTTTGTATCAAATACAGCATCAAAACCAAGTCTTCTTAATGCTGTAACTAATTTACCTGTTGAGATTGTCCCTGGTTCCATACCGAACATTTCACCAATTGCAACTCGTACAGCAGGAGCAACTTGAACTACTACGTGATTTCTTTCACGAGATAACTCTCTCCAAACTGAAGGTAAATCATTTCTTTCAGTTAACGCTGCAGTTGGACAAACAGCAACACATTGTCCACAGTAAGTACATGAAGTATCAATCATATCTAGATGGAATGCTGTACCAACTACAGCATCAAATCCGCGATTGATTCCACTTAATACACCAACTGTTTGAACATCGTTACACATTGTCTCGCAACGACGACACATAACACATTTATTAGGATCTTTAACAATTGCATTACTTGAGTAATCAATTGGATAATTCATTTTGACACCTTTGGCATGAATCTCACGAATATTCAATTCCTGAGCTAATGTTTGTAATTCACAATCAAGATTTTTCATGCATGTTAAACAATCAAATGGATGATTACTTAGTAATAATTCCATATTAGTACGACGTGCGTTTATCGCTTTTAATGTATCTGTATTGATAACCATTCCGTCATAAACCATCTCAGCACAACTTGGTGCAAGAGCGTTACGACCTTCTACTTCAACAACACATACACGACAGCTAGCTACTTTGTTTACTACACCGAAATCACATAAGTCTAAATGACATAAAGTCGGAATATGAATACCAACTAGTTTAGCTGCTTCTAAAACTGTTGTTCCTAAAGGTACTTCTAAATCCATACCATTTACTTTTATTTTAGCTGTTCTATCACTCATGACGATTCCTCCTAAGGTTTAATGATTGCATCAACAGGACATGCTGCGAAACAAGCACCACATGCGATACATTCATCCTCATTAATAACGTGTTTAACTTTAACTTTTCCTTCAATACAACTAACTGGACATACTCTCGCACATTTTGTACATCCAATACATTTGTCAGCATTGATTGTATATGAAACTTTTTTAGTTCTATAAGCATAAGCTTCGTATTCTTCTCTAAAATATTCCAATGAACTCAATACAGGATTTGGAGCACTTTGTCCTAATCCACATAAAGAGCTGTTTTTAATGTTAATAGATAAATCTTCTAAAATATCTAGGTCTTCAGGACACCCTTCCATTTTGATAAGACGATCTAAGATTTCAAACATACGTTTTGTACCAATTCTACAAGGAGTACATTTACCACAAGATTCATCTTGAGTAAAATCTAAGTAGAATCTAGAAAGTTCAACCATATCATCATCTTCATCTAAGATAATCATTCCACCAGAACCCATCATGCTTCCAATTGATTTCAATGATTCGTAATCAATTGGTGTATCAAGATGTTCTGTAGTGATTACTCCACCACTAGGTCCTCCTGTTTGCACAGCTTTAAACTTTTTACCATCAATAATACCACCACCGATATCGTAAACGATTTCACGTAATGTTGTACCCATTGGAACTTCAACAAGTCCAATATTATTGATTTTACCAGCAAGAGCAAAAACTTTGGTTCCTTTTGAACCTTCAGTACCGATGCTACTAAACCACTCTGGTCCATTTAAAATAATTGGTGGGATGTTAGCAAATGTTTCAACGTTGTTTACGCTTGTAGGCATATTTTTATATCCAGCTTCACTTGGGAATGGAGGTTTTTTGGTAGGTTCTCCTCTCATACCTTGAAGAGAATTGATTAAAGCAGTTTCTTCACCACAAACAAATGCTCCAGCACCTAAACGAATTTCAATGTCAAAGTCAAATCCACTACCGAATAAATCTTTTCCTAAGAAACCATACTCTCTAGCTTGAGCGATTGCAACTTCTAATCGATGAATTGCAAGTGGATATTCTGCTCTAATATAAACCATACCAGTAGCAGCACCCATTGCATAACCTGCGATTGCCATTGCTTCTAATACTGTGTGAGGGTCTCCTTCTAAAATAGAACGGTCCATGAATGCCCCAGGATCTCCTTCATCAGCATTACAAATAACATATTTATCAATACGACGATGTTTTGCAGTTAATTCCCATTTTAAACCAGTTGGGAATCCTCCTCCACCACGACCACGTAATTTAGAATCTTTCATTAAATCAATTACTTCTTTAGGAGTTTTCTCACTTAAGACGATAGCCAAAGCTTCGTATCCTCTTACAGCTACATACTCACTAATATCTTCAGGATTAATAAATCCACAGTTACGTAAAGCTATACGATATTGCTTTTTATAGAAATCCATATCTTTATGTTCTTTAACACGTTCATTTTCTTTTGGATCTATAAATAATAATCTTTCAACAACGCGTCCTTTTAAAACATGTTCTTCAAAAATTTCATTAATATCAGTTAGTTTTACTTTTACATAAAATACATTATCAGGTTGAACTTTGATAATTGGACCTTGTCCACAAAATCCAAAACAACCAGTTTTAATAACATTGATTTCATTTTCCATATTCAATTCTTTAACTTTTGCTTTCAAAGAATCTAGCATTTCTTGTGATTCACTGGCCATACACCCAGTACCACCACAAACTAATAAAGTCATACGTTTCATCACTTTAAACCACCGCCTTATTAAACGATTTTATTAAGTAGTTTTCATCAAGTAATTCTCGTTTAATGATTACAGTGTCTACTAATTCTTTAACTTTACCTTCAGTAATTTTCCCGTATATAACAGGTTCTTGTCCAGGAATATTTATTTGAATAGTAGGTTCTGCATGGCAAAAACCAATACATCCAACACTAATTACTTTTACTTCACCTAATTTTAATTCCTCAATAACTTCTAAAAGCTTATTGAAAGTATCTCTAGCGCCAGCAGCGATACCACAAGTACCCATACCTACTAAAACTTCAACTAGTTTACTATCTTCAACTTCACCTTTTTCACGTAAGTTTACTTTATCTTGTAAACTAGCACGTAATTTTCTTAATTCATCTAAACTCTTAATTGCCATCTTCTTCACCTCGATATCGATTCAAGATTCCTTCAACCATATCTGCATCTACATGGCCATAAACTTTCTCACCGACAGTAAGAACTGGTGCTAAACCACATGCTCCAATACATCTTACGTCTCTAACAGTAAATAAACCATCTTCAGTAATTTCGTTTTTGCCAACTTTTAAAATGTCTAAGCATTTATGTAATACTTTTTCTGAGCCTTTTACATAACATGCGGTACCCATACAAACACTAACAACATTTTTACCAGTTTTCTCTTCACTAAAATAAGAATAAAAACTAACAACCCCATTCACTCTTGCTGCATTTAAATCTAACTTTCTTGAAATATAAAGTTGTAAGTTATGAGGAATGTACCCAAACAGTATTTGTGCACGGTGTAATACATTGATCAACGTCCCCCTAGGATCTTGTAAACTTGCAATATATATATCAAGTTCAGCTAATAAATCCTTATCAAGTTCATCAATGTTTAAGTTGATTTCACTCATAAATAATCTCCTCTCAATTGCTATTTTTATTGGAATTTAAAAAATAAATCATTTCGACTATCAAATTTTAACAAATAATCACCTATAATAGAATGATTACTTTTGCAAATAGATTAATAAAATTACAAATAGAGCAAAATGGCTTAAATAAAGTCTTTAAAGCGTATATTTTTATGATTTTTTTAGTTTTTTTATTATCTTATTTTTTTAAAATATAAAGTTGAAAACAAAGTAAGTGTTTTCATTAACCATAAATGTTTTACCTCACTTTAAAAGTACCATTTTTTATTAAAAAAAACAAATCTTCATATACTATGTATATGTTATAATGAGTATATACTTTAACGAAATAAATAGAAGAAGTGATAAAATGAAAATAAAAAGAAATGATAGATTCATTTTTTTAATGTCTTTATTACTTACGTTTTCGTTCATCTTGTTAGCAGTTTATATTATAGTAGAAGAGTTTGGTCATATTGAAAGTGTGTATGAGAAGGACTTATATAACATAGCTAACATTATTGCAGACGATGAGGTAGTAATTGAAAAAATTAAAAGTGGAGATAACTCATTAGATACTTATGTTGATAAGTATTATGAGAATGTCGAAGATTTATCTTTAATAATTATTTTAGATATGAACAATATACGATATGCTCATCCTAATGATGTTGAGTTAGGTAATGAATGTGATCAAATTGAGGTTTCTGATATTTATAATGGTGAACCTTATATTGGTAGTTATGTAGATGAAAACAATGTAAAAAGTATTAGAGCTTTTGTTCCGATTTATGATGGTGATACACAAATTGGTGTAGCAAGTACCGGTATTTTACAAGGTGATGTGAACGCACTTAAACTTAGTAAAACTACAACAATCCTTTTAGCTTTTGGCTTTGGATTAATCGTTTCATTAGTTTCACTTACTTGGCTGCTAAATAGATTTAAGAGTGAACTATTAGGCTTTGCACCTACAGAGATAGCGCTACTATATGCTGAAAACAAATCAGTAATTGAGCAATTAAATGAAGCCGTAATATCTGTTGATGATAATTATAAAATTACCACTTTAAACAAAAAAGCGAAGAAAATGTTCGATTTATCAGATTCGATAATTGGTAAAGACGCAGAAAAAGTTATTTCGTTTATTGATTTTAAAACTATCATTGATGGAAATGAATACGTCGTTAATAAATATCGAAAAATCAATGATGACAAACTATTAATGAATGCATTTCCGCTATATCTTGAAGATAAAATTATTGGGGCTACTGCTGTATTTAGATCACATCTAGAAGTCGATTCTTTAGTTGACCAGATAACAGGATATCAACAAATGTCGGTTGCTCTGAGATCGCAAAAACATGAATTTCAGAATAAACTTCATGTTGTTCTCGGACTTATCAAAATGAAAGATTATGAGAAGGCAGAAAACTACATAATGGAAAATGTCTATAAGACAAATCTTGCTAGTGATTACTATACATCTAGACTAAAAGATGATCGAATTTTAGCACTATTTATTGGTAAGGAAATTCAGTCGAAGCAATTCAACGCACAACTACTATTAACTAGTGATTCATATCTAACCAAAGTACATAATCCGATTAACTCTGATGATATTGTAATTGTTCTTGGAAACTTAATTGATAATTCTTTTGAAGCTTATGTGAATAAGGATATGGAAAATAAGAGAATAGTGGTAGACATATTTGAAGATGAAGAGAAAATAAAGATTACGGTCATCGATCAAGCTGGTGGAGTTGATCCAGAAGTTATCAACAATATGTTTGAAAGAGGAGTTAGTACTAAAAATGGAGACAGTAGGGGTACAGGACTAAGTCTTGTAGGGGAAATAGTAAATGTGTACAGTGGTGAAAAAACTGTGCAAAGCTCAGAAAAAGAAACAAAAATCGAAATTATATTAATGAAGGTGAACTTATGAAATTAAGAATTGTAATTGTCGAAGACGACCCTATGGTAGCACATATTCATAGACACTATTTAAATGAGCTTAAAAACTTTGAAATTATCAAAGTAATTGATAATGGTTTAGAAGCTTTTGAGTTTATTAAGGAAAATGAAAATGACATCGATCTAGTAATCCTTGATGTTCAAATGCCAAAACTAAATGGACTAGAAGTATTGAAAATTTTACGAGAAGAAGGCAATGATGTTTCAGTGATTCCAATCACTGCTGTTAACGACAATAAAACGATTAGCGAATTCCTTAATCTTGGTGTAGTAGATTACTTAGTTAAACCTTTCTCACAAGAAAGATTTAATCAGGCAGTATATCGTTGTGAACTCAAATACAAAATGTTTCAAGAGAATGGAAAACTATCTCAAAAAGAGATTGACCAAATGTTCAACACCTCAAGTGACTCCAATTTACCAAAAGGTCTTCAAGAAAATACACTTAACTACATAGTATCAATTCTGAATGACCACAAAAAGGAACTGCTAGATGTAGAAGAAATCTCAGGTATCACTAATCTAAGTAAAGTTTCACTACGTAAGTATTTAGATTATTTAACAGAGATAAGTAGTATTGAAAAAAGAATTGATTATGGAACAGTTGGTCGTCCAAAGTACAAATACTATATCAAATAGAGAAGAAGAATTCTTTCTTCTCTTTTTTTATGTTCTAAGTGAGTTTAATTTTCTTACTTTTTTTATTTACAATAATAGACTTTGATTACTAAACAATTTACAATATCACTGTAACAAAAAAACTAATATAATCACGTCTCTCTGTAAGAGTGAAATTCCCATAATTTTATTCTTGCGAAAATGTGTTCACTCCTTTGAATTTTTAAATCATATTCAAGTGAGAAAAGAAAAAAGATAAATCCCACAATTTATCTTTTTTTTATTATTTATGCACCTTTTTATTAGGAAAATATTTTCATCAAAAGAGCGTGCAATAAGTCGCTAAAATCTCTTTTAAATAACGCTATACAAATCAACATATTATGATATAATATGCTTGTGAAAGCGTTTTTAAATTTTTTTTTAAAGGAGAAAACAATGGAAGATAAATTCGACACCTTAATGAATTGTGTTGTTAAGGATAAACCGGAACGAGGATTGACAATAACAAAGAAACCAATTCCTTCTGAGTTAAAAGATGATGAAGTATTAATTAAGGTAAATTACACTTCAGTTTGTGGTACTGATTATCACATATATTCATATGATGATTGGGCTAAAAAAAGATTGAAATTACCTTTTACTGCTGGACATGAATTTAGTGGTGAAGTTATTAAGATGGGTAAAGGTGTAACAAGGGTTCAACTAGGTGATATTGTAAGTGCTGAAACTCATATCATTTGTGGAACTTGTGAATTTTGTTTAAGAGGAGAGGGACATATCTGTGAAAACACTAAAATAATAGGTGTTGATACTGATGGGTGTTTTGCTGAATACGTGAGAATTCCGGCAATGAATTGTTTTATCAATTCTAAGGATGCAAACCCTATTCACTTAAGTGTTCAAGAACCTCTAGGTAATGCTGTTCATACAATGTGTCATTTTGATATAGAAAACAAAGATGTAGTTGTTGTTGGATGCGGTCCAATTGGTTTAATGGGAGTTAATGTATCTAAAGCATATAAAGCTAAAAAAATTATAGCAGTTGAAGTTAATGATTACCGCTGTAAAAAAGCAAAAGAATTAGGTGCTGACGTTGTCATAAATCCTTTAAAAGAAGATGTTATCGCAAGAGTATTAGAAGAGACAAGTGGTAGAGGTGCTGATGTAATCGGTGAGTTTAGTGGAAATAAACAAGCGATTGAAAAAGCATTTAAATATTTAAAAGCTGGTGGAGGGCTAAGTATGCTTGGTATTCCATCTCAAGATATAGATGTCGATGTAGCAAACGACATTGTATTCAAAGGTGCACGTATTTACGGAGTAGTTGGTCGTAGAATTTATGATACTTGGTATCAAGTAAAGGATTTAATAGATAAAGATTTATTAGATTTTGATAAAATAATTACCCATGTAATGCCGATGAGTGAAGTCCATAAAGCTATGGAGATCATGGGAACTGGTAATAGTGGTAAAATTGTTTTAATCCCAGGGGAGTGAAAACTATGAAAAGTCATGAATTAACATTTTTAAAAGTAAAAATTGAGCAATTAAAAGAAGATGGTGTTTATAGAGAACTACCAGTTAACTATGGACCTTGTACTAATAGAATTAATTTAAACGGAAAAGAAGTTGTAAATCTATCAAGTAATAACTATTTAGGTCTAGCTAATCATCCTGAAGTTAAAGAAGCTGCTATTGAAGCAGTTAGAGTATATGGTGCCGGTGCTGGTGCAGTTAGAACTATTGTTGGTAATTATAATTTAATCGGGGAGTTAGAAGATAAACTTGCTGAATTTAAACGTGAAGAGGCAGTAATGTGCTTTCAATCTGGATTAAATTGCAATATCGGAACAATTCAGGCAATTGTTGAAAGAGGAGATTTAATTATTTCTGATGAATTAAATCACGCTTCAATAATTGATGGAATCAAATTATGTAAAGCAGATAAAGCAATATTTAAACATAGTGATATGGAAGATTTAGAAAGAATACTAAAAGAAAAAAGAGATGAATACAATAATGTATTAATCATCACTGATGGAGTATTTAGTATGGATGGTGACTTAGCTAAGTTACCAAGAATCGTTGAGTTAGCTGAAGAATTTGGTGCATTAACTTATGTTGATGATGCTCATGGTAGTGGTGTTTTAGGAGAAAGCGGTAGAGGAACTGTCGATCACTTTAAACTACATGGTCGTGTTGATTTTATCATTGGTACTCTAAGTAAAGCTATTGGAGTTATTGGTGGGTATGTAGCCGGTAAACATGAGACGAAAACTTGGTTATCACATCGTGCTCGTCCTTTATTATTCTCGACAGCACTTCCACCTGCAGCAACAGCTGCAGCAATGAAAAGTGTAGAATTATTAATGAATTCAACTGAATTCACTGATCGTTTATGGGATAATGCAAATTACTTTAAAGCAAAACTTGGAAAATTGGGGTTTGACACAGGTCATAGTGAAACACCAATTACACCAGTAATTATTGGTAGTGAAGCCACTACAATGCAGTTTTCAAAAGCATTGTTAGATGCTGGAGTTTATGTTTCAGGAATTGTTTTCCCAACGGTACCAAAAGGTACAGGGAGATTAAGATGTATGATTAGTGCATCGCACACTAAAGAAGATTTAGATTTTGCTGTAAAGCAATTCGAAATAGTAGGAAAAGCATTAGAGTTGATTTAAGAGAGAAAAAAAAGTTGTGAATTTCACAACTTTTTTTTTATAATGTATCTGTTCCTTCAACTGCATCTTCAGATTCTTGGGTTCTTGAACCATGTCTTCTATGACCGTGTTTGTTAATAGGGGGATTTAAACCAAGTTCCTGGTGTAGGACTTGTAATTCTGCTTTTACAATTACCATTGCATCCATGATTTCTTCATCTGTCATAGTTGCCCAATCATATGTCCCGTTAAATTCATCGATTTGCTCAATAATTAATGCTTGTTGTTCTTCAGTTAGGTTTGCTAATCTTTCATCACTTGGATATTCAATTCCATTTGCTCTTAAGTCTTCTATTAAGTGTTCTTTGATTACTTCTCTTGTTCGTGAATTTACTCTATGTCTAAATCTAGCTTGTAACCAATTATCAGGGATATCTAAACCTAATTCATCTGCAAGCAGATTTAATTCTTCCTGAATTACTAACATTGCCTCGATAATCTCATCATCTGTCATTGCACCAAAATCATAAGTTGCATTTATTTGATCTATTGCAATAACAATAGCTACTTGCTGTTCTTCAGTAAGATTTGCTAATCTTTCTTCACTAGGATATGGAAATCCGTTTTCTCGCAAATTCTCACAAGAATTTTCTTGAACTCTTTTTTGAACTCTTTCACGAACGTTTTTGTACATATCTGTTACATTTTCCCGAATATCTTCATTTTGGATAGCTGCAACGCCACCTCCGGAAAATAATAACGTACCAATTAAAAATAGTTTCATATTGTATTCCTCCTTTTTGGTTTACACATCTATAACAATCTAAGGGTAGTTCTTATTGGTGGAATCAAAATTTATTTTATTTTTATTAAAATTGCATATTACTGTATAATATTAATAAGAGGTGGTTTTATGAGTTATATCAATGATTTTATTAAGGTGATAAGAACTATTGAAAATGATAATACATATAAAACAGCTTGGGGTCGTGCAATCATCGAATGTATAAACAATCAAGAGTACGAAATACAAGGGGAAGCATATGTTATATATCACTATGAGCTAGTGCAAAAAGTAATGAAATATTATTGGAACCAAATAGGTTTCTTCAAATTATCTCAAGGACCAAGTAGTGTCCTAGAAGCAAGAATTGAAGAGATTAAAAATGATTTTGAAGATAATACTAAAATTAAATATCCCGTATGGTTCGACAAAGTTGAAATATTTTTGAAGCGAAACCCAATCAGATTTGAACGACAAGTAAAGAAATTTATTACAATTGTTAATAAAGGAGTCGCAGCTAAATTTGAGAAAATTGATACTAAAACAAAAGTAGAACTCTATGATTTGGATACTAAATCTAAATGTTTGAGATTTACTGAAGAACAAGTGAATTTAATAAAAGAAAATACACTTGTATTAGAAGATATAATTGATTACAAATGGGCAGAGTTATTAGAAGGTTATAATAAATCTCCTAATATTATAAGGAAAGTTAAAGGTTCAAAAGAATACCGATTTAAACGTCAAAATCTTATCAAATATCGTAATGTATTATTAGAATATTGTCATTTAGAAGGTTCAAAAGATTTTTATTCTGATGAACCAATCGAATTGGAAAATATAAAACTGGAATATGTTATACCTTATGATTTTGTTTATACAAATGATATTTGGAACACAATAATTGTTTCAAAAGAAACTGCAAAGAAACGCCGTGGGAAAGTCCCAACAAAAAATGATGTAGATAGATTAAACGAACGTAATAAAGCTTTGTACAATGCGATAAAGGAAACACATCTCAAAGTCAGATTTGAAGTCGAGAGGGCTTTAGAAGAACACCTAGTTACAAGATATTACATTGATTTAAATGGATAGAGAAACCTGAAAAGGTTTCTCCTTTTTTCTTTCACATATTATACACACCGAAATGGTAAAATAAAGGTGGAGGTGATTATATGATTTACATATTAATCCCTATATCACTGATATTACTCGCCGTTGGTTTATTCGCTTTATATATTGTAATTACAGAATATAAACCAGCCCCGCTAGAAGTAAGTGAAATCATTAGAAATACTCGTGAAGATAAATTAGATGAATTAAAGACAATCACAACTTTTAATCTAGGATACTGTTCATTAGATAAAGAACAAGATTTCTTCTTAGAAGGTGGCATGAATTCTAGAACAATCTCTAGAGAGAAAACATTTGACAACTTAATATCAATAGAAGATTATCTAAAAAGCCTTAACAGCGATTTTTATACATTACAAGAAGTTGATATAAAAGGTAAGAGAAGTGCGAATGTAAACCAAGTAGAACACCTTGCAAGTGGTCTTCAAAAATATAATTTATCGTTTGCTTATAACTATATAGCTAAATGGGTACCACTACCTTTTACACATCCGATGGGAAGTGCTTATAGTGGTTTGTTAACACTCTCAAAAATACCATTTTCTAACTCGACTAGAATCAGTTTAGAAGGTCAAGAAACATTTCCTAAAAGTCTTTTTTATCCAAAAAGATGCATGGTTATTAATGAAGTGCAAATTAATCGTAATAAAAAACTATTTATTATCAACATTCATCTATCAGCATATGATAAAGATGGAATGTATCGTTCTAAACAAATAGCACATATCTTAAAATATATTACAAACCTATATAATAACAAAGAAAACTACATCATCGTTGGTGGTGATTTTAACTTGTTATTAGATAAAACAAAATACAACGATGAAATGCCAGATTGGGTAAGCTTATTACCTAAGGAATTATATGATAGTGAATTTAGAGTTGTCTTTGATAAAAATACTAATACAGTACGTAGTCAAGATAGACCATACCAAGAAGGAATAAATTTTGAAACGATTATTGACGGATTTATTGTTTCACCTAATATTACAGTATCAAAAATAGAAACTCATAATTTAAGATATGAAAACACCGATCATAACCCAGTTACGCTATCTTTTAAATTAAAATAAAATTTTATTTCAAACTCTTCTGATATGATATAATTAATCTTGAGGAGTGGATGAGATGAACAAGCAAACCAAGTATTACTTTATATTAAAATACACAATTTTAGCGTTAGTAATAAATATTGTTTTAGGGTTCTTAAAAAGAACATTTATAAGTTTGAATCTTATAGTAGATAATATAATGAATCCAATTTATGACATTATTGGGATAGTTAATGTTTTATTAGTTATTGCCATCATTTTGGGTACGCTTTATCTAATCTATTTAATTGCAATGTACTACGCATCATCATTTTACAATGACTATCATATAAATCCTTTTGAAGCTATTTATCACGGGTTTATCGATATTCATCATTTATATGCACGAGTAAAATCTTCAGTAAAAGTTAAAAACATGCAGGTTGATTTTAAGAGAAGTACAATCTATTTCTCAACAAGAGATAATCATTATTGTTTAAAGTACATTGATTTGTTTGGAAAGATTAGAGGGAAAGAGACCTCAGAATTTTGGGCTTCATTAAGCAGACCTAGAACTCAGTATAGCCAAAAAACATACACGAGAGTTGTAAAATTCCCTAATCCATACCGAGCTAATCAAAACTATATAGAAGACTTAAAATCAAGAACAACAAACGATTATAAGAACTTTGTAGTTATTTCTGGTTTCTACAATATGAAGGAAAAAGCAGAGAGTATAATCGCACCATATGAAATATTAGACTTTCTTATGAAAGAGGGAGTTTAACCGCTTTTTATAAAATGACTTATTCTTATTTAGAAAAATTAAGGTATCATTTCATTATTTTGTACACATACAATATAATACCACTTGAGGAGTTGATAATATGGATCAAGCAACAAAAGAGAAAATTCAATCATGTTCAGGTAACGATGGTTGTGCACCAGACTTAAATAATGGTAAAGCAATCGTTGATAAAGTAAGACAAGTAAATGTTAGACAAGGCTTATTAGAAACACCACATGTTGTAGAATGTGAATGCGGACAACCATTTCAAATGATTCACTTTGAAGAATCATGTCCTAATTGTAATATGACATATGCTGTAACACCTTGTAGTTCTCATGACAAAGATAACATTAAGCCAGCAGGTATTGGATATTAAAAAGTGCGAAAAATCGCACTTTTTTTATTGAACTTATTTATTCTTTTTAATATAATGTTTAAGTACCTTAAGGAGGATGAAATATGATACAACTATTAACTGCACCAATGTTTGGAACAAAACATATATTGGGTTTACTGTATGTAGTTATACTAGTAGTGGTAGGAATAAAACTACTAGGGAATAACCCTACAAAAAGAAAAATACTAATAATAACAATTCTATTTTATGTCTTTGAAGGATTAAAACTAGGTTACATGATTTATCGGGATGGATCATATCCTATGAACCATATACCTTTACATTTATGTAGTATGCCATTATACATATGGCCAATACTATATTTCTCAAAAAAAGATTCGAAACTAGAAAAATATGCTTTAGCAACTGCCTTTACAATTGTACTTGGAGCGACTTTAGCTGCATTACTAAATCCTGGTAATATTATTGGTTCTAATGAATCATGGTTACCACTAACGGACAATTACTTACCATGGGTATCCTTTACTTATCACGGTCTAATGCTAATGTCATCATTTTATCTATTAACTAGTAAACTATATATACCAGAATACCTTGATGCTCTAAGATCATTGGTATTTACATTTGGGTTAATGATAATTGCTCTAATCGTCAGTTTTACAATTGATCAAGACTATATGTTATTACACACAGGGAATGGAAGCCCATTAAAGCCGGTATTAGATAATAGTGGACAATTTGTCTACACAACACTTATGATAGTTGTTGGGTTATTTGTTATTGGGTTAATAAGCTTTATCTCAACATTCATTTATAAACTAATAAAACGAGGAAAATAACTATGAGAGATACATTTTTATTTGATTTAGATGGGACTTTACTCCCAATGGATTTTGATAAATTTATGGAATTATATTTTTATAATTTAGGTGTTCATTTCAATGGCAAAATTGATCCTAGATTACTGGCTAAATACATAATGGCTGCGACAAATCAAATGGTCTTAGTAAAAAATAATCAAACAAACGAAGAAAAGTTTATGAAGTATTTTGGGTCACTTATTGATGGTGATATTGATGTTTTTCGTAGTCAATTTGATATTTTTTATGATACACTATTTGAAAATGTTAAACCATCAACTTACCAGAATGAAGCAATGATAAAAAGTGTTAAAGTTCTAAAAGAAAAAGGATACAAAGTAGTAATTGCTACTAATCCTTTATTCCCAATTAAAGCAAATTACCACCGAATAAGATGGGCTGGATTGAACAAAGATGATTTTGAATATATCTCTTCATTTGAAGGAAATCAATATACCAAACCTCATTTAGAATTCTATCACGAAGTCTTAAATAGTATTAACAAGAAACCTGAAGAATGTTATATGGTAGGAAACGATGTTTTCGATGATTTACCAGCAAAAAAAATCGGGTTAGAGACATACTTAATCACAGACTGTTTAATTAACAGTAAAAACATACCAATTGACACAAATCATCAGGGTGAATATGATGATTTCTATCAATTTGTCTCAGAATTAAAACCGATAAATACGACAAAATAGTTTTGTCGTATTATTAATTTGCACCTGAACAATTTCTCAATAAGTAAACTAAATCTTTTCAAATGTTATACTAATTGTTATAATTGTTTTGGATTATGAAATAAGGAGTGAATATATATGTTAAAAGGAAATTTATTATATGGACAATCAGGTGGACCTAGTGGTGTTATTAATGCTAGTGCTTACGGAGTATTAAGTGAAGCTTTAAAAAATAACAATGTAATTGAAAAGGTCTATGGATTAAAACACGGTATACAAGGAATCTTAAAAGAAGACTTCATTGATGCTAGTGAAATTGAAGATTTAGAGTTATTACTGAATACACCAGCAAGTGCATTTGGTAGTATTAGATTTAAGTTAAAATCACATTTAGAAGACCCAGAAACATACAAAAGAATTCATGAAGTATTTGAGAATAATAATATTCGTTATGTGTGTTATAACGGTGGAAATGACTCAATGGATACAACAGTAAAACTAAGTGAATACTTTGCAACTACAAACTATGAAGTTAGAATTATGGGAGTACCTAAAACTGTAGATAATGATTTACCATTAACAGATCATACACCAGGGTTTGGTAGTGCTGCTAAATACATTATCAATACTTTAATGCAATTAAAATGCGATAGTACAGTTTATCCTCGTGGTAAAGTTACAATCGTAGAAATAATGGGACGTCATGCTGGTTGGCTAACAGCTGCTGCACATGTTGCAACTAATGAAGGATTTGGACCTGACTTAGTTTATATCCCAGAAGTACCATTTGACTTAGATGCTTTTGTAGAAGAAGTAGATAAAATATTCTTAGAAAACCAAAATTGCTTAATCGCTGTAAGTGAAGGAATTAGAGATAAAGATGGTAACTTCATAGGAGCAATGAGTGCAACATTAGATGCATTTGGTCATAAGCAATTAGGTGGAGTAGCAATGTTCTTAGGTGATTACCTAGAAGAAAAACTTAACATTGGTTACCGTGCAATAGAATTATCATCACCACAACGTGCTGCATCATTTGTAAGAAGTGAATCAGATGTTAATGAAGCAGTAGAAGTAGGTCGTCATGCTGTACAATTTGCCTTACAAGGTGAAACATGTAAAATGGTAGGAATAAAACGCCTATCAAGTCATCCTTATAAAATAGAATATGTACCTGTCGATGTCACAAAAGTTGCAAACCAAGAACAAACAATTCCAGAAAACTGGTTAACAGAAAACAAAAAAGGTGTAACTCAAGATTTCTTTGATTATATTTATCCTCTTATTGAGGGAGAATATAAACAAGTATATAAAAACGGAGTTCAAAAATTTATTAAACTAAGATAACAAAAAAAGAGTTCATTGAACTCTTTTTTTTATTTCTTCAAAAACTCAATTGCAGTATTTATATGCATTCCCATTCCAATTAAAAGACTTGATTCGTCAATATCAAATTTTGGATTATGGTTAAAATATACTTCTTTTTGATTCTTAGCTCTACCACCAAGCCAACCATAAGCTCCAGGTCTTTTTTCTAGGTAATAACTAAAATCTTCTCCACCCATAGAAGGTTCGGTTAGAACTTCTACGTTTTTTGCACCAATTAAGTCTTTTGCTAATCCAACAATGAACATTGTTTCATTAACATCGTTAATTAGTGGAGGGTAAGCTTCAATGATTTCTAATTCACCTTTACAGTTATTTAGTTTACTAACTGCATTAACAATTTCATCTAATCTTTTGAAAACAAATTGTCTTGTTTCTTTATTTAGTGTTCTAATTGTACCGCGTAGGTCGACATGATCAGGTAAAATGTTAAAACTAGTTCCCCCGTTAATCGTACAAACACTTATTACAACACTATCCACTGCTTTTGTATTTCTTGAAGTGATAGTTTGAATTTTAGTAATTAATTCAGCAGCTGTTAAAATAACATCACTACCAGTTTCTGGAGCACTAGCATGTGTCCCAAAACCATTTATTCTAATTCTAAACTCATCAGGTGCAGCCATTGCTGGACCTGGTTTAATTTTGAATTTACCACTTTCATATTTAGTGGTTATATGAAGTGCAAATACACCATCAACATCATCTAAATGTCCTTCTTGAACAACACTGATACCTCCGCCAGGAGTTGGACCTTCTTCAGCACTTTGGAATACTACTTTTAGTTTACCTTCTAATAGGTCCTTATTTTCACTAAAGAACTTACAAGCTCCAAGGAGCATAGCTGTATGTGTATCGTGGCCACAAGAATGCATTTTACCATCATTTAGACTTTTATAAGGAACGTCATTTTCTTCTTGCATGCTTAAGGCATCAATATCAGCTCTTAATAATACAGTTTTCCCTTTTATTGGTCCTTCTAGAGTTCCGATGATTCCAGTAACTCCAACACCAGTAATTAACTTAAATCCAAGTTCTCTTAACTCTTCAGCGATTACTTGTGATGTTCTAAATTCTTCGAATCCTGTTTCAGGATGCATATGAAAATCTCTTCTTTTTTCAATTAAATAAGCTTCATAATTTTTTATGTCTTCTAACTTAACCATCAAATCACTCCTAACTTGGTTATATTATATCAAAATCCTTATATATAAACAAATTGTTAAAAAATAACTTTTATTTTTTTAACGATTAAATTTGTAGTATAATATTAAAAGGTGATAATATGAAAACTTACTCAAAAGAAATTAACGAAGTGTTAAAAGAATTAAGTACCACAAAAGAAGAAGGATTATCTTCTAATGGTGTGGTGCAAAGTCGTGAAAAATATGGTTATAATAAGTTAAAAGAAGGAGAACAGGAATCTGTTTTCCATATGATAATTGGCGAGTTAACAGGTTTTTTAAATCTACTTTTAATTGCTGCTGCAATAGTTAGTATTGTTGCTAGTGGTCACTTAACTGATGGTATTTTTATTTTTACGATTGTAATTTTAAACACAGCTTTAAGTGTGTTTCAAGAGAAACGAGCTAGTAATGCTGTAAATGCTCTTAAGAGTATGAGTGCTCCTCATGCAAAAGTAATGCGTAACGGTGAATTAGAAAATATAGATTCTCAGGATTTAGTTCCTGGTGATATTGTTTTAATTGAAGCAGGAGATTATGTACCAGCAGATTTAAGACTAATTGAAACTATCAATTTAAAAGTTGATGAATCAGCTTTAACAGGTGAAAGTGTACCAGTTGAAAAAGATGCTTTAGAAATCCTCAAAGTTAATACCCCGATTGGGGATAGAATCAATATGGGCTATATGAGCACTATAGTTACTTATGGACGTGCTGTAGGTGTTGTTGCTAAAACAGGTATGGATACTGAAATAGGTAATATCGCAAACTTATTAAATGAAGTAGAAGATGAAATGACTCCTCTACAAAAGAAAATAGACAAATTAGGTAAATTGCTTGGGACAGTAAGTATTGTCGTAGTATTACTGATTTTTGTTGTAGGTATGGTATATAACTACTTAGGAATTACAAATTATGATACATTATACTTGTTTATGGTTGCTGTTAGTTTAGCAGTAGCTGCCATTCCAGAAGGACTACCAACTGTAATTACTGTTGTACTGTCAATGGGGATGCGTAAGATGGCAACTAAGAATGCCATTGTAAAAGAATTGAATGCAGTTGAAACTTTAGGTTCTACAACAGTTATATCAAGTGATAAAACTGGAACTTTAACGCAAAATAAAATGGTTGTTAAAAGAGTTTTTGATAATAATACGATTGTTGAAGTAACAGGGCATGGATATGAATTTACTGGTGAGATAAAAGGTGGAAGTGCTAATGTAAGTAAATTAGTAGGTATTGGGGTACTATGTAATGATTCAAGTATAAATGGTGAATCATTAATTGGAGACCCAACTGAACTTGCTTTAGTTACACTTGCTGCAAAAAATGGTGATATGCAAAAGGATATGAAAACAACTTATCCTCGTATTGATGAATTCCCCTTTGATAGTGATCGTAAACTAATGAGTACTGTCCATCAAATCGATGGAAAGAAGCAAATATACACTAAAGGTGCTCCTGATCAACTACTTAAAGCTTGTAAGTACTACTTACTTGACGGAGTAGTAAAACCCATTGATGATAAATTTGTAAAAGTTGTTGAATTAGCTAACCAAGGTATGGCTAGAAATGCTTTACGAGTACTTGGGTTTGCCTATAAAGAAGTTAAAGAATATAGTGATTTAAAAGAAGAAGAAAACGATTTAGTATTCACAGGATTAGTAGGAATTATTGATCCCCCTCGTGAAGAAGTAAAAGAATCTATCAAAGTATGTCATAAAGCTGGTATTAGAGTTGTTATGATTACTGGTGATCATAAAATTACTGCTTCAGCAATAGGTAAAGAACTAGGAATTCTAGATGGAAATACTAATGCTTTAAGTGGTGAAGAAATAGATAAATTAAGTTATCCTGAGTTTTTAGATCTAGTAAAAGTAACAAATGTTTTTGCTAGAGTTTCTCCAAATCATAAAGTAATGATTGTAAAAGCTTTGCAAGAAACTGGAGAAATCTCAAGTATGACTGGTGATGGAGTTAACGATGCACCAGCTTTAAAACAAGCAAACATTGGAGTTGCAATGGGTATAACTGGTACTGATGTATCAAAAGAAGCAGCTGATATGGTTTTGATGGATGACAATTTCACTACGATAGTTGATGCTGTTGAAGAAGGAAGAATTATCTATGCAAACATAAGAAAATTCGTTGCTTACTTAGTTAGTTGTAATGTTGGTGAAGTGTTATTAATCTTTACAGCAATCCTGCTTACCTGGGACAGCCCATTAATGCCAATTCAAATACTATGGATTAACTTAGTTACAGATTCATTCCCTGCCTTTGCTCTTGGTTTAGAGAAAAAAGAAGATGGTGTAATGGATAAAGAACCGATTGATCCTAACGCAAGTATTGTTGATAAAAAAATGGGATTAGCGATTGCTTTCCAAGCGGTATTCTTAACTATAGCTGTATTAATATCTTATTACATCGGTAGAGATTTAATTGGTGGAGAAAACATGATGTACTCATTTGCTTTCATTACTATTATTACAGGTGAATTATTAAGAACTTATTCAGCGCGTAGCGAAAGTAAATCAATCTTTAAAATGAAATTATTTGAAAACAAACTTATAAACTACGCTGTATTAGTAGGATTTGCATTACTAATAATTGTAGTGTTTGTTCCAGGTATTAATTCGATTTTCTATATCAATGGTTCAATTACAATAGTTCAATTTTTAATAGCATTTGTATTAGGATTCATCCCATTATTTGGTGGGGAATTGGCAAAATTATTTAAGTAAAAGAAAAGCACACCTCGGTGTGCTTTTTTATTATACAAATAGGAAATGCAAAAAATTGAATAAATAACCAATAATGATTATACCAACCGATACAATAACAATAAACATAGTTAGTAATTTAGGTTTAACCACTTTACTTAACATTACCATAGAAGGAAGACTAAGTGCAGTGACTGCCATCATAAATGCTAAGACAGTTCCTGTTCCTACACCTTTACCTAGTAACGCTTCAGCAATAGGAATTGTACCAAATATATCAGCATACATAGGAATTCCTACAATGGCTGCAATGAATACATTGAATGGATTATTCTCACCCAAAATTGCTCCGATTAGGCTTTCAGGGATATAGTTATGAATTGCTGCCCCAATACCGACACCAATAAAGATATACAACCATACTCTGCCAATGATTTCTTTTACTTGCTCATACGAATATTCTAATCTCTCTTTTAAACTCATTTCAAAACTTATCTCAACACTTTTACTTTGATTATTCTTTTTAATATCTTTTATATAATCTTGAACATAATCTTCCATTTTAGACTTATCAATTATTGTACCACCAATAACGGCTAAAAATAAACCGACAATTACATAGGCTAATGCAAACTCAATTCCAAAGAAACTCATTAAAATTAAGAAGGAAGCTAAATCTACCAAAGGAGAAGAAATTAAGAAACTGAAGGTAATTCCTAAAGGTAAACCTGCTTTAGTAAATCCAATAAAGATTGGAATACTACTACAAGAACAAAATGGTGTAATTGTACCTAATAAAGCACCAATAATATTACCTTTAATACCACGATATTTACTTAATATCTTTTGCGTTCTTTCTGGGGGAAAGAAACTTTGAATATAACTAATTAAGAAGATTAAGAAACATAGTAATATAAATATCTTAATAACATCATAGATAAAGAAGTGAACACTATTTCCAACCCTTGTTGCCATATTTAATCCAAAAACATTAACTACAAGTTTTTCGATTAGATCATATAACCATGTCATCTTAAGAAAGATGTCGTTAAACTTATTGAATATATTCATAAATTACACCTACTTTGTACAAACAAAACTTTCTATTTTATTTATTTTATCTAAATCTTTAGCTAATAACTTATTATCAAGTCCAAAAACAACATTGATAACTTTTAAGTAATCATCGTTTTCCTCATTTAATGAATAATAAATATACTGTTCATTACGTTTTGTGTTTACTAAATTAATAGCTCTCAATTTAGCAATGTGCTTTGATATTTTAGGTTGTGTCAACTCTAAGATATCCACAAGCTCACAAACACAAAGACTTTGTGTTTTAAGCAGATTAATAATTCGTAATCTTGTCTCATCACTTAACACCTTAAATAGTTCTAATAAATCATTCATATTAAACCTCCATATACTTATATACGCATACGGGTATATTACAATAGATAAGATAGAAAGTCAATAAAAAAGATGCCAAAATTTAATTTTGGCACCCAAGTACTCCTGCATATAGAATTTTAAGTAATTGTGATAGGTTTTCGCTCTCTAATTCACCTAAATCTTTGAATTCAGACACTAGTCCTTTTTGAATTATCTTAAAATACATTTCTAAAGTTTGATCAGTAACATCTTCACAAATGAAACCTTCCATTTTTCCTTGTTCATATAGTTTCTTTCTTTGTATAATCATTTGTTTTTTATGTTTCTTGATAAATTTTTGTAGATCTAAACTTAATGTTATTTCGCCATGAAATATTGGTTTATTGTTATCGTAGTATTTTTTAATGCGTGCTTTAACAACACCATCAATTTTTTCTTCAAATGGTACGTGACTATCAATAACTTCAATGATTTCATTGTATTCTTCTAAGTAAATGGTTTTTAGAATGTGTTCATAGAGGACTTGCTTGTCAGCAAAATATTTATATAAAGTTACTTTAGAAACATTAGCATACTGAGCTATAGATTCCATTGTTACTTTATGATATCCGTGTTGTACAAAAAGACGAGAAGCGTTTAGTACAATACTATCAACCTTTTTTTGCGATCTGCTAGATAATTCCATATAATCACTCCTTCCAGAAGTTTATTACTTATCCTATCTTTATTATAAACCCAAAACTAGCAAAAATCTATAATAAATGCTATTAGATGAACTAATTAAATATGAATAGTTCAAATAGTTTACATTTCCGTCTTACATTTTTTGAGTTTTTTTTGTAAGGAATCTAAAAGTATTAAGACAAATAGTTTACACGCAAACTATTTGTCTTAATACACAAAATTTGTTATATTATAGAAGACAATAAACTAGAGGTGATTATATTGATTAAAATATTAACGTTGATAAAAAAGAAACTTATAATAAGTGTTCTTATTTCTATGGCATTAGGAATTATACTAGGATACTATTTTGATCTTAGTTTTCTAGCAAAAACCATTTTACCATTAACATTTTTACTAGTGTATCCGATGATGGTTACTCTGAAGTTAGAAACTATTTTTGAGAAATGGAATTTTAAACTTCAAATAGTAACACAAATAATTAATTTTATTGTATTTCCATTAATCGCATATGGATTAGGACTAATATTCTTTAGCGATAATGAGTATTTAAGATTAGGTTTATTACTAATAGCTTTATTACCTACGTCTGGGATGACGATAAGTTGGACAGCTATGGCAAAAGGGAATATCAATGCTGCGATTAAAATGGTAATCTTTGGTTTGTTACTTGGAGCATTACTATCACCTATATATATTACTTTATTTTTAGGAGAAGCAATAACAGTTCCATTTATGAAAATATTTACGCAAATATTAGTGGTAGTGATTTTGCCAACTATTTTAGCATTCATTACACAAAGAGTTTTAATTAAGAAATATACAGCAATTAAGTTTCATACATACATAAAACCAAAATTCCCTCTATTCTCTACTCTTGGAGTAGTATTAATAATCTTTGTGGCAATTTCTTTAAAAGCAGAAAAAATTGTCAATAATCCAAGTATCCTTATCGATATGATAATTCCTTTATTAATTCTATATGCTTTATTCTTTATAATAAGTGTTGGGACAGGACGCTTATTCTTTAATAGAAATAATGGGATTGCTTTAGTAAATGGAACGCTAATTAGAAGTTTATCTTTATCTCTAGCAATAGCATTAACAACTTTTCCAGAAGCGGGAATAACCGCTTTGCTAATTGCAATTGCTTATACAATTCAAGTTCAAGTTGCAGCGTGGAATGTACGGCTCACTAAAAAACTATTTCCAGACGAAATAAAACAATAAATTGCAACTATTATAAAAAGTGACAAGATTAAATTTTGATGATATAATTATTAAAAGGACTCACTTATAGTTTCAAAATTTCGATTCGATTTATAATATGTAGCCCTAGCTTTTAATATATGATTACTCACACGAAAAATACAACCTAAGGATATATAAGGGGTGCCGGTAACGACACCCCTTTTTTATATAAAAAATATTTGGAGGTTAAAATGGAACTTTTTGAAATTTTCACGCATTTAGTTTTAACACTCGCAATGTTACTAGTTGTAGTGTTGATTGCACGTAGTGCAGTTGCTGGATCTAAATATTCACCAATATTAATTATTGTTGTCTTTGGATTAGCATTAGGAATGGTTTTAGAAATGAGTGGTCTTGCAACAGCGGGATTAACTGAATTTCCAGTTGTTGGTTTAACTGGGGGAACAACCATAATTGCACTTATTGCAACATTTTTTGTAGGGGGACAGAAACTAAGAAATACGTTTTGGAAACCAAAAACACCTAAAGAAGATGACGTTGTTCTAAACGAAGAAGAAGTTATCTTAGGTACTAAGGGAACACAATTGATTTTCTTAACAAGAGCATTCTTTATTCTAATTGGAATTATCTCACTATATCGTATTGCCTATATGGGGTTAGACAATATGTTTAATTCAATTGGCTGGGGAGATTTACTAACTTATAAAGAAACATCTCTGGATGATTTTTATCCTTTATTAGCGTTCTTTGGAGTAGCAGTTGCTATTATTTTGATTGATAGTAAAGCAAAAATTGCGAACAAAAGAGTTTACCTTGGTAGAGGTGTAATGGAAATCATAATTATTTTAGCTATCCTATTAGGAGGATTATTAATCTCAGCAGTAATTAATCCTTTAATAGCATTACCGCAAATTTTCTTTGCAATGATTATTTCTAGTACACTAGGTATGGTCTTTAGTGATTGGCGACCTGGTCCAACAATGAGAGCATTATTATTTGGTGGTATTCCAATTGTATTGGCTGGGGTATTTATAACTGGTGGTACTAGATTATTAGATGCCTTCCAATTAGACGGAATGTTACAAGTAATGTCTTATGGATTCTTTGGACAATTATTCTGGATGTTTGTTGGTATATCTTTATTAGTATTTGTGGGTAAATCAAATGATGTTGATATTTTAGCTCCAGGTATGGCTGGTAGTTTATCACATAGTGGACTTACTGGTGCATGTACCGCAGGAGATATCGGAGAAGTAGCAAAAGAAAGAGCTCCGATTATGATTAACATTCCATTCTTTGGACATTTATTTGTATTCACTATCCTAGCGATTAGTGTTACAAGATCTGTTGAAATGGGATTAAAAGGATTCTTATTAGTACCGGCTTTAATTGTTGTTGCACTAGGAATTGCCTTAACTTATTGGGCACTCCGTACTTTAAGAAGTGCAAATGGTGTCGAAAGAAAAGAAATTATGGGATTGATACTATTCTCGATTGGTTGGCAACTTGTTGCAGTATTCGGTGGATTCACATTATTATACTTCGCAGGTATGGATTTAGAAAGTGCAGCTATGGCTAACAGTAGTGCGATATCTCACTTTGGATTATTCGCAGCTATACAGGGCGGAATGTTTGAAACTGTTAACACAAGCTTTAGTTCTGTAGGCTTGATTTCATTTATCTTTGCAATGCCATTCTTGATTCATCCATTAGTATTTGGTATGTTTGGTAAGGCAATGACAAATGGTGGTAAAATGCCTAAAAAAGCATTAGCAATTTTAGCTATCTTAGGTATTCTTGGTGTAGCATTTAGTTTAATAATTTTATAAAAATATTAATAAAATAATAAAAAAAAGACTTCGTTTGAAGTCTTTTTGTTTACTCTTGGTTTTATTCTTCTAATTCTTCCAATGGGAACACTATGGGTTCAATATCATTTAAATCAGGGACAATTTTATCTGTAAACAAAATACCATTTAAATGATCTATTTCATGCTGTAGAACAACACCAACGTAATTACTTACACGTAATTCAATTTTTCTTAGTTCATCAGTCTCAGGTAAATAATGATGAGCTCTTACTCTAATCTTCTTATGTCTAGGAACAACGCCTTCGACTTCTCTATCAACACTTAAACATCCTTCACCACCAGGGATATATGTTTTTGCTTCACTATGAGAAACTATTTTAGGGTTAACTAATAACAACTTATAAAATTTTTCACCAGTTTCATCTGTTGTCATAACCGCAATCATTTGTTTTGGAATATTTATTTGAGGTGCAGCAAGACCAACTCCGGGTCTTAAACCTAATTCTTCACTTTTTTTATCATCTTGTGAATTCTCTAAAAATTCCATCATATCTTTTAATGTTTGCTTTGTTTCGTCATCTAAAGGGATATCAACTAAACTACTTCGTTTAGCTAAAGTTGGATGACCTTCTCTTATTACATCTTTCATCAGTAACATAATTACCACCTCGCTAGATATTATAACAAAAAAGTTATAGAACTTAAACAAAAGTAAACTATATTTTTTCTTGATTATGTGCATATTGAACAAATTCTCAATGAAAAGGTTTTCACTTTTGTATTTTTGTTTACTCTCAGTGATATTTTAAGTATAATTAAAATGATTTTCATTTAGGAGGCAATATAGTGAATAAAAAAATTAGAAAGATCGGTATCATTACCGGTGGTGGGGACTGTAGTGGTCTTAACGCAGTAATCAACGGAATCACTAAAGCAGCAGTTAACAAGTATGGACTTGAAGTTGTTGGTTTTACTAGAGGATATTCTGGATTATACAAAAACGATTATCGTCCTTTAGGGTTAAGAAGTGTTTCAGGGATTATGCACGAAGGTGGAACTATTTTAAAATCTTCAAATAAAGATAACTTATTTAATTTACCTTTTGAACAACCTGACGGTAGTGTTATTTATAAAGATGTTTCAGATGAAGCAGTTAAAAACTTGAAATATTTAGGTGTTGATGCTTTAATCGTAATTGGAGGAGACGGTACTTTAACTAGTGCTCGTGATTTCTCAAGAAAAGGTATTCCAGTAATCGGAGTTCCAAAAACAATTGATAATGATTTACCATCAACTGATGTTACATTCGGTTATAATACATCATTAGAAACTATTACTGATGCACTCGATAAAATCCATACAACAGCATTCTCGCACGATAGAGTAATGGTTGTAGAAGTTATGGGTCGTAATAGTGGATGGTTAGCACTTGAAGGTGGATTAGCTGGTAGCGCTGATGTTATATTAATCCCCGAAATACCTTATGATTTAACAAGTGTTGTTGAAAAAATTAGACAAAGAGATGCATTTGGTCGTAATTTCAGTATTGTTGTTGTATCTGAAGGTGCTAAACCTAAAGATGGTAAACAACATATTCGTGAAATTATTAAAGATAGTGCCGATTCAATCCGTTTAGGAGGAATAGGACAAGTAATTACTGATCAATTACAAGAACTAGTTCCTGAACACGAAGTACGTCATACTAACTTAGCATATATTCAGCGTGGTGGAGTTACATCACAATTTGATAGAGCTTTGGGATTACTATTTGGAGTTAACGCTGTTGATTTACTAATGAGTGGTGGAAGTGGAAGAATGGTACAACTTCGCGGAAGAAAAATTACTTCAGTTCCATTAGAAGAAGTTGTAGGTTCAGGAGAAGTAGGAGAAACATCACGTGGTGGTGGTAAAACAGTTGATCCAGAAGGACAATATGTTCAAGCTGCTAAAGCGATTGGTATTTGCTTTGGTGATTCTTCAAACTTAGATGAGTAATAATGTATACATATCCAATAGATTATGACTTATTCACAGCTGAAGAAGTTTCAGTTATTATTGAATTTCTTTCATTAATTGAAGATGCAAACGAAAAACAAGTTAACCCGATAGTATTAAGTACTAAGCATCGAGAATACAGAAAGATTGTTAACTCGATTCAAATGGAAAAAAAGATTGATCATGATTTTGAGAAAGTATCAGGTTATTCAATTTATAAGACGATAAAAAAATATCAACAAAAGACAAGTTAGAAGAAACTTGTCTTTTCTTTTTTGGACTATGATATAATTAAGACAGATAGGGAAAAATGAGGTGAAATTATGTATTGTAAAAATTGTGGTGCACAAAATAGTGAAAATGCTAAATTTTGTACAAGTTGTGGTTCAGCAATAGAAGTAGAATCTGTAAAAGAAGACCCTTTTAGTGATTACTATGATGAACCCGTTCAAGAAGAACAAAAAGAATACAACTATAACCAATCAGTTCAAGAAGGTATGGTAGATGATGATAGACCTTCTAATGTTTACGGTAGAAAATTTGAAGCTCATGCCTCAGGTGGAGTGCAGTATGGTAAACCACGACAAGGGAAAAGCCAAGTAGGAAAAATTGCAGGACTATTGGTTCTTGTTGGAATTGTTGCCTTTGTTTACTTTTTATTCTTTGCTAATAGTGGTCCTATTTATGATGTAGCAATCGGTAATGAAGTTAACGAAACAACTTATTATCCAGATGAACCTTTGGATTACATTATTGCAAGTGATGGTGTTATTTATATTAGCTATTCAGCAAGGGATATATTGTATGAAACAGTTAATGTGTATGTTTATGATGTTACATTTAATGATGTTTTAATTGAATCAATGAATACAACAATTATTTACGATGAACAAGTTGGTTATTTTAGTGTCGATAATAACTGGACTGTTGGTTCATATGAAATAGTATTTGAAATAGAAGGCGACATTGTATATACACACAATTTTGAAGTTGAGTAAATATAGAAAAAGATGGAAGAACACATCTTTTTAGAATAGGATGATTAGATGAGATTAGATAAATTATTAGTTAATATGAAATATGGTTCAAGAAAAGAAATGAAAGCAGTATGTAAGAATAAACAAGTAACTGTTAATGATGAAGTAATTAAGGATTCCTCTATCAATATTGATCCGGTAAATGATAAAATAACTATTTTTGGTGAAGAAGTTATTTATAAAGAAAACATCCTCTTGATGCTCCATAAGCCTCAAGGATATGTTTCAGCTAACAAAGATGGTCTTCACGAAACAGTTTTCGATCTTTTAGAAGAACCTTATACAAGGTTAAAACTAAATATCGCAGGGCGACTTGATATCGATACAGAAGGGTTACTCTTATTAACAGACAATGGTGATTTACTCCATGATCTTATTTCTCCTAATAAGAATATCTATAAAACATATTTAGTTAGGACAGATCAAAAGTTCAATCCTGATTCACTATTAAAGGAATTTGAAATTCTTGATGGAAAGAATAATCCATATACACCATCAAAACCATTTATTGAGAAAATAAATGATTTTGAATTTTACATCTCAATTAAAGAAGGTAAATACCATCAAGTAAAAAGAATGGTAGAACACTTTAGAAGAGAAGTAATATACTTAAAAAGAGTTGCTTACGGTGATATTTCGTTAGGTGATTTAGAAATAGGAAAATATCGAGAAATATAAAAAAAGACAGCTCAGCTGTCTTTTTATTTTAAGTCATTTAAGATTCCTATTAGGGTACTTACACAATAATTTACTTCTTCTTTTGTAGTATATTCTCCAATGCTAAATCTAATTGAAGCATTAATATAATCATTTGGAACACAAATAGCTTTTAAGACATGCGATGGTTCAATTGAAGTACTATCACAGGCACTACCTGTGGAAACATAAATGTTTGCCTTATTTAGATAGTATGTAATATCACTACCATCAAACTCTTTGAAAGAAAGATTTAAATTTCCTGGTAATCTATGCCTACCAATTTTTGGACCATTTAGAATATAATTGACGTTAGCCTTGTCCAATTCACTTAAGAAATATTTTGTATATTTATTAAGTCTTTCTTCGTATTCTTTATATTTATCAATTCCAACTTCTAAAGCTTTTGCAATACCAATTATATAGGGAACATTTTCGGTACCACTTCGAAGGCTATTTTCTTGCTGACCACCATGAATTAGATTGGTGATATGTGTTCCCTCTTTAACGTAGAGAATTCCAACACCTTTTGGGGCGTGAAATTTATGACCAGAGATACTCATTAAATCAACTTTTAACTCTTTAAGATTAATCGGTATATGTGTTAAAGCTTGTACTGCATCAAGGTGTAAATATGTTCTTGCCTCTTCACAAATTTCAGAGATTTCTGTTATATTTTGAATTGTTCCAATTTCATTGTTAGCTAGAATAATACTAACAACAAGTGTATTGTCATTTACTAAACTTCTTAGTTGATCTAAGTTAATAAAACCTTGTTTATCAACATCTAAATAGTGAATTATATAGCCAAGTTCTTCTAAAAATTCAACGGTATGCAATGTCGCATGATGTTCAATTTTTGTCGTGATGATTTCGCCTTTGGTCTTATTTCCAAAAGCTAAACCTTTTAAAGCCCAGTTAATTGATTCTGTTCCACAACTTGTAAAGTATATTTCATTCTTATTACAGTTTAGTAATGATGCTACTTGTTTATGAGCTCCATTGATAATTTTACGAACTTTTATCCCTTTTGAATGAAGACTTGAAGGGTTGCCAAATTCGCTTTTTAAATATGGCTTCATTGCAGTGTAAACTTCTTTACTGACTCCAGTAGTAGAAGCGTTATCTAAATATACTTCCATATACTTCACTCCTTAAGACTTATAACTAGTTTTTCTAACTCCATAAAATCCAAAAAAGATAGCTCGTTTAAATGTTCTTTAACGGACAGTTGTTTATTGTTGATAGCCTTGAAAATTTTCAAAACTTCATCAACATATTCTTTGATGACATATGATTGATGGATGATACATGGATCGTCATCATCGAAAAGATCAACACTCTTCTTAATAAGATACTCTTCTTTGATAGGAATATCACTGATACGTCCTTCATAAAGAGTTTTACCATTCTTTGTAATTAAAATATGCTGTTTCAAATTAATTCACTCCTTTAGAATAGTCTTATTAGGAAAAAGATGAAGATTCCTAAGAAGAAGATTGCTGTAACTAATTTTATAATTGATAGATGTTCTCTAATCCAGTTACTGATTGTAACAACACTTTTTAATCTAATTGCGACTACCGCAATTATGATTAAAGGTAAAACAAACATAATATTGTAAAATAATAATAAGATATAAGCATAGCCACTACCAACACTGTGGATACCATATAGAATACCGAAATATATTTGTCCTGTACATACTAGTTCAGTAACACTTAAAGTGATTCCGAGTAAGAATGTTATTCCAAGGACACCAATTAAACCGCCTTTACTATCTTCATTATTAATAACTCTAGTAAATGCTTTTACGATTTTTTTATTATATTTTTGAACAAATTTAGGTAATTGATTTTTGATTTTACCGTATTTTTCATTTCTTGCTTGAATGAAATCATAAAAGTTAAGAGAGAATAAAACAAAACAAAGTATGATAACAAACCAGTTTATAATTGTACCAATAAGTTCTATTTGTGTAGTGTATCTTTCTAATACTTCAAGGAAGAATGTCCCAATTAAGAAGTATGATAAAAACAATGCACCTATATAAGTAATACTAACCATCAATAATACTTTTTTATCTTTAGCGCCAACTAATAAACCGATAAATAACAATAATAATGCGATAGCACAAGGATTAAATCCATCTAGCAAACCAGCACCTAAAACGATAAAAAATCCAACTATACCAGATAAATCACCAAATGCTTGACCTTCTTCAACAGTTACTTCAAGCAAAGGATTATCACTTAAATCAAATATTGAATTATCATCGATTGCTCCTTTAATATCTGGATCTTCAAAATAAGTATCACTTACAAAAATTACAGGAACCCCACCAGCTTCACGTTCATACTCTTCATTAAATGCTGCAAAAACATCAAGAGCTGTTACCTCAACTAAATTATCATCATTGTCAGTGTAACTATATTCATCAATTTTATCATCTGACATTAAATCATATATTGTTACATTGATTCCTGAATCAATCATTTGCTGAATATATCCTGTTTCTTCCAAATCTATACAAACAAGACAAGTTCTCTCTTTAAAATAAACAACTTCTTTAGAAGCACTTTGCACTTTGACAGGTGCAATCATTAATGTTAAAGTTAATAGAATTGTCAGTAATAAATACCATGTTTTTTTCATAGCTGTTCACTCATTTCAAATTAATAGTTATTCCAATATATATTATATGCTTCTAGAGCCTTATAGTCAAACAAACTTATTATAATATAGTTGATAACCCTTGCAACTAAAGACCTAAAAATATATACTTATACTATGGTGATAAAATGAAACAAGAAATAATTGAAAAAACATACGAATTAGTAGATGAAATTAAGCAAAAAAGGAAATATAAAAGATTGCTTGAATTAAACAAGGAAATTAAAAAAAGTCTGCAAATTCAAGAATTAATAAATAATTTTCAAAATTTAAATCTTAAATTTGAAGAAGTATCAAAATACGGAAAATATCATCCCGATTTGAAACAAGTCCAAATAAAATTCAGTGAAGCAAAAACGAATTTATATACAAATGAAATAGTTAAAGAATATAAAGAATTAGAAAACATTCTACAACAAGAACTAGATGAAATCAGTTCTGAATTAGCTCTAAATATTTCAAAAAAAATAAGACATCCTAACGAAATAGGACTAATTAATAAACATTAAAGGTGATCAATATGATAAAAAGAAAAAGTTTAATAGTACATTTTAGAACTCCCAAAGCAGTGAAATTAATCGAAAATATTTCACCTGTGATTTATTATAACAAAAAAAGAAGATATGCAATTTGTTATGTAAATGAACAAGAACAAGAAGCAAAAACGAATGAATTAAGAGCGATTAAATTAGTTAAAAGGGTAGAAGAGAGTCTAGTTATAACAGATGAGTATCAAATTGATTTTGATGTCAAGTAAAAACACTTGACAACGATTATAATCTTTGATATACTAACCAAGGTTATTAGAAATTTTAGGAGGAAACAAATATGGCAGTAAAAATAAGATTACAAAGATATGGTTCAAAAAAACGTCCATTCTATAGATTGGTTGCAGCTGATTCAAGAAATAAAAGAGATGGTAGATACTTAGAAATTATCGGTACTTACAATCCACTTACTGAGCCAGCTACAGTTAAAATCGATGAAGACAAAGCACAAAGATGGTTAGCTGAAGGAGCTCAAGTAACTGATACAGTTAAGAACCTTTTTAAAAACGCCGGAATTACCAAAAAAGTTAACTAACTAGGAGATCGATATGGCTGTTAATTATGAAAAATTAATTAAAGACCTCGTTAATCCTTTAGTTACTCATCCGGAAGACTTAATGGTTAAGAAGTTTTCAGAAGAAGACGAAATGCTTACTATCCAGATTATCGTCAACCAAGAAGATCTTGGTAGGGTAATTGGAAAGAACGGACGAATAGCAAACGCAATTAGAACAATCGCTTATGCAAGCGCATCAAGAGAAGGTAAAAAAGTTACCATTAATATTGATTCGTTTTAAGACCTAAAATTAGGTCTTTTTTTTGTCTTTACATAAGATATTGATTATATATTAAATAAATTATATAATTTATTATGCGAAACACATTATGACAAATAGATATTGATTGTATATTTTATTAAAATATAACCAACATTATAATCAACTTATAAGAGCGAGGTGAATTTATGGAATACACATTAAAAAATGGTTTGGAAGTAGAAATCAGACAAGTTCAAGTGTCAGATGCTGCAAAAGCGGTTGAATACGTGAAAATAGTAAATACTGAAACTAAGAACTTATCAAGAGACCCTGATGAATTTACAATGACGGTTGAAGAAGAAAAGAAGTTTTTAGAAAACGCAGTTAATTCTGAAGACAATTTTATTTATGTTGCTTTTGACAAAGATAGATTAATCAGTATGACAGGGATTCATGGTAGTTCTTTACGAAGATTGAAACATAAAGTAAATTTAGGAATTAGTGTTTTACAAGATTATAATAATTTAGGGCTTGGTTCTATCCTGATGGATTTACTAGTTGAAAAAGCAAAAGAACTAGGTAAAACAAAAATAGAATTAGATGTTCGACAAGATAATCCGAATGCAATCAAAGTATATAAGCGAGCAGGGTTTGAAATCGAAGGAATTAGAATAAACGGATTTTATGTAGACACAGAATACATAGATCTAGTACTTATGGGGAGAATTATATGAATACTTTAGAAGTTCAAAATTTAAGAAAAACATTTAAGATATCAAGGAAACAACAAAAAATTGAAAAAACAAATGAAAAAGTAAAAGTAGCTTGTAACGGTTTAAGTTTCACAGCTTATCCTGGCGAAATATTTGGTTTATTAGGACCGAATGGTGCTGGTAAAACAACTTGTTTACGTGCTATTTCAACATTAATAAAACCAGATGAAGGAGATATCTTTGTTGGTGGAAGTAGTGTTAAAACAGATTCATTTGATGTTTTAGGTAAAATTGGATTCTTAACTAGTGAGTTAAAACTAGAAGACCATTTCACACCTAATTACCTTTTTACATATTTTTCTAAGCTACACGGTATTTCTGACTTAGAAGTAATTGAAACAAGAAAAGCACAGTTATTTGAGATATTCGGAATTACTGAGTTTATGGAAGTAAAAGTTGGCGAATTATCAACAGGGATGAAACAAAAAGCTAGTATTGCTATTAGTTTAGTTCATGATCCTGAATTCATCATCTTTGATGAACCAACAAACGGTCTTGACGTTCTAACTGCTAGAAATGTAACAGACTATTTAAGAGAACTGAGAAATCAAGGAAAAACAATTATTATTTCAACACATATTTTAAGTGTTGTTGAAAAACTATGTGATCGTGTCGGAATAATAATTAACGGAAAAATGAAAATTTGCGATACATTAGACAATATATTAAAAGACCAGGAAAACAAAGACTTAGAGGATTACTTCTTCGACCTTGTTAAGGAAGAGGAGGGAACACTATAATGAAAAATGCAATTATCGTATTTAAGAAAGAGTTTTATCGAGTTGTTAGTGATAAAAGATTATTAATTATGGCTGTTATATTCCCAGGTATAATGATCTTTGCGATGTACTCATTAATGGGTAATGTAATGGAAGGTGAAAATAAAGATATAATAGAACATACTATGGTTATCTATCAAGAAAATGCACCTCAATCAATTATTACTGAGTTAAACGATATAAGAAATTATTCTGATTTAAATGATGATGGAACTGTTGGTGCTGATGAATATACAGTTGTACCAGTAGAAATTCATGATAAATCAGAATTAACCCAAGAAGTTATTGAAGCTAAAATATTAGATGGGGAAATTGATTTACTAATCGTCTTCCCGGAAAACTTTGAAACAAATTTAGTTAATTACGAAGATCCTGAATATGTTTTACCAACAATTCTTACTTATTATAATTCAGGTGAGAAATACAGTAGTAATACATTTGCTAATGCACAATCAGTTCTAAATGGTTATGCTGCTAGTATTAATACTATAAGATTTGGTGATGATGTTTATCCATTTATCCAATCACCAACAAACATCGTTAATTTAGATAGAGCTCAAGGACAAGCATTTGCTATGTTATTACCGATGTTAATTATCATGTTCTTATTTAGTGGAGCAATGAATATTGGTCCTGATAGTATCGCTGGTGAAAAAGAGCGTGGAACTATCGCTACCTTACTTGTAACTCCCGTAAAAAGATTTGAAATCGCTATTGGTAAAGTAATGAGTCTTAGTGTAATATCTTTAATGAGTGCTACATCATCATTTATTGGTATTATCTTCGGTCTTAAAAACCTAATGGGTGAAGCAGGCGGAGAGTTAAGTGCATCAATTTATGGGATTAATGATTACTTAATGATTATAGCGGTATTATTCGCAACAGTATTAGTAATTGTTGGAATAATCGCTGTTGTCTCAACTTATGCAAGAACAATTAAAGAAGCAGGAATGTTAATCTTACCATTCTACTTCGTAAGTATAATTATTGGTGTTTCATCAATGTTTAGTGGTGAAGCAGCTACCAATTCAGTTCTTTATTTAATCCCAATTTATAACAGTGTAAATATGCTAATCAGCATCTTAACATTTGATGTTGTCCCACTACAGTTTATCCTAATGGTTTCTTCAAGCATTGTTTATGTTTCAATCTTAATCTTTGTTATGAATAAACTATTCCAAAATGAAAAAGTAATGTTTAGTAAATAAAAGGAGTCTTAATATGGAATTAATCACAATTGGTGTTATTACAAACACACACGGACTAAAAGGAACACTAAAAGTAAAATCATTCACGGATTTTAAAAACGAAAGATATAAAAAAGGTAATACCCTTTATATCGCTTTTAAGGATGAATTAATTCCTGTGACAGTAACCAAATTCAGAAGCGTAAAAACAATAGAACATATCGATTTTGATGAATTCACAAATATCAATCAAGTCGAAAAATATAAAGGTTCAGACTTGCGAATTAATGCTGATCAAAAACACGATTTACCTGAAGATGAATTCTACTTCGATGAGTTAGTTGGTATGGAAGTATATACTAATGAGTTAATCGGTAAAGTTCAGAGTGTTAGAGAAGTACCTCAAGGTGAACTATTAGAAGTTGACACCGGACATAAGAAAAAAGCATTGATACCTTTTAATAAACATTTTATAAAAGAAGTTAATAAACAAGAAAATAGAATAACACTCTTAGAATGGGAGGGATTAATATGAGGATAGACGTTCTAACCTTATTCCCAAACATGTTTAAGGGGTTTTTAGAAGAAAGCATTATGGCAAGAGCTATTAAAAATTCTCTTGTCGAAATCAACCTCATTGACTTTAGAGAGTTCTCGAACAATAAACACCACAAAGTCGATGACTATCCTTTTGGTGGTGGTGCTGGAATGGTCCTACAAGTCCAACCAGTTTATGACGCTTTAACGAGTATAGAAGGATATAAAGAAGCATTGAAAATAATGGTTTCACCGCAAGGTGAGACCTTTAGTCAAAATAAAGCATATGAACTAAGTACTAATAAACATCTAATAATACTTTGTGGACATTACGAAGGATATGATGAAAGAATTAGAGATTACTTTGATTTAGAAATATCCATTGGAGATTATGTTTTAACAGGAGGAGAATTAGCAGCAATGGTTTTAATCGATGCTATCACAAGAGTAAAACCAAATGTGATTAACAAAGATGAATCACATCTTAATGATTCCTTTAGTGATAATTTATTAGAACATCCTCACTATACAAGACCACGTGAATTTATGGGTAAAGAAGTTCCTGAAGTTCTATTAAATGGACATCATGCTCATATTGAAAAGTGGCGTTATGATCAATCATTAAAACGAACTAAAGAACGAAGAAAAGACTTATATAAGAAACATAAAGGAGGGAAAAATCTTGAATAATTTTATTAAAAAAATATTTGATGAAAATAACTTAATAATTGCGATTCCAGCAATTATTGTAATCTTGATTATTATTTCCTTTATGATTTATGGTTTTAGTCAACCCCGAAGTACAACAATTAGTGAAATTGAAAACCTTCTAGCTAAACAAACAAGATTAGAAACAACAATGGTAGAAGAATATAACGAAGGTACATATACAAAAACAGAGCCTTTTATTAAAGTTAACCCTTATGGGATTGCACCTTTATCAGCATTACTAATGTTTGATACCGAGGAAACAACTAACTTTAAGATTGTTGTAAAAGGAAAAACTACAGACGCAGACCTAGAATTTATAACTGGTGAAACAAATAAACATACAATCCCTCTTTATGGATTGTATGAAGGTTCAACTACGATCGAACTTTATGAGTATTCTCAAGTTGAAGCACTAACTGGAGAAATGATTTATACAACTAATGTTGATATCGTTATAGCTGAAGAAGATATTTTAAGATTACCAGACGCAACGATTGATACTACTTATGAGTATTTTTCTGATGACTTTATGATGCTTAGTCCTGCAACAAGTAACTTACCAGTCGCATATGACTATAATGGTGATGTGAGATGGTATTTAAATATTGGTTTAGGATTTGGTCCAGAGTTTTTAGATAATGGACACTTAATGATAGGGACAGACCGAATTATTAGTGATCCTTATTATACAACTGGGTTATATGAAATGGATTTATTAGGTAAAATCTATAAAGAATACTATATTCCTGGTGGTTTCCACCATGATTTAGTAGAACTAGATAATGGTAATTTACTAGTCCTTTCAAGCGACTTTAATGGTACTGTAGAAGACATTGTTGTTGAAATCGATAGAACTACAGGAACAGTCATAAAAACATGGGACATCGCAGATTATATACCAACAACAGAAGGTATGACCCAAATGTGGACTAGTGCAGACTGGTTCCATAACAATTCAATTGATTTTGATTCTGTTAATAATAGCATTATCTTATCTGGAAGACACCAAGATGCTGTTATAAGTATTGGATACGATTCAGGAGACTTAAACTGGATTATCGGTGATCCTACTAACTGGGATACACCAAACTTAGTTGAAGATTACTTTTTCACACCAACAAGTCCAATCTTTGAATGGCAATACGCTCAACATAGCGCAAAATTATTACCTGATGGTAATATCTTTATCTTTGATAATGGTAATAATAAATCAAAAAATAGTGAAAATTATGTTAGTGCTAGCTCTAGTTACAGTAGAGGTGTAATTTATGACATTAATACTGATACAATGGAAATAGCACAAGTATATCAATATGGAAAAGAACTAGGTCCTGATTTTTATAGTCCTTATATTTCAAATGTTGAATATTACACCGATAGCAACTATATGATTCATAGTGGTGGGATTGCTTATTCTAGTGATTTAGGTCCATTAAATATCCCTGCCCCTCTATATAATGGTGAAGGAACCATTTATGAGAATTCAATTACAGTAGAACTACTAAATGATGAAATTGCCTACAGGTTAAGAGTTAGTGGTAACTATTACCGTGCTGCACGTTTAACACCATATAATAGTTTAACTGTTTTTACATTAGGCGCAGGAGAAGCTTTAGGTAATCAAGCAGTAACAAAACAATATTTAGAACCAATTGATAAAAGATATACATTCTTTGATACATTACCAATCGGTTATGAATTAAATGTTGTTAAGCAAACAGATAGATTAGTAGTAGAAGGTATCTTTAATAGATATGAGGAAATCTACTTAATTCTAGAAAGCGATACTGACAAATTATTATACAATATACCGACTTCGAGAAGCGCATACACAGCAATGTGTAGCTCTGTTTTCCAAGGCGATGAACGCTTCCTAACTTTCTATGTTAATGAAGAGGGAATAAGTGGTAATTACCGCGTTTATTTGAATATTGACGGACGTCAATATGATACATATCAAGTCGTAGAATTTAAGTGATTTTATTCTTGCATTTGAAATAGACGTATGCTATAATAATTCACGCTGTTAAATCTATATAAATTTGCTCCGCTTTGGAAATCCTTATGAGCAGGTTTTAAAAAAATAAGGAGTTGATATCATGTCTCAGCAATTATTAAGTGATATTACTAATGATTATCAAAAAACTGATGTTCCTGATTTTAGATCTGGAGATACTGTAAAAGTTTCTGTTAAGATTAAAGAGGGTAACCGTGAAAGAATCCAGTTATTTGAAGGATTAGTAATGAAAAGACAAGGTGGAGGAATTAGTGAAACATTCACAGTAAGAAAAGTTTCTTACGGTGTAGGAATTGAAAGAACATTCCCTATCCACTCACCACTAGTAGAAAAAGTTGAAGTATTAAGAAAAGGTAAAGTTCGTAGAGCTAGACTATTCTATATCAGAGGACTTTCTGCTAAACAATCTCGTATTAAAGAGAGAAGATAAAGTTAATAAGACCCTAGAAAATATTCTAGGGTTTTGTTTTATCAAAGGAGAAATTATGGGATATATAGGAAGAGCATTTATTACACGAGATAATTATCCAAGGTTTAAAGAAGAAATAGTTGATTTGATTGAAATAGGGTTTCAAGTTGTTTTTCTAAAGGTTGATGAAGAAATCTTTTATGATTATGAATCATTTGAGAATCATCTGTTTTTGATTAAAAAAGCTAATAGGTTTCAAATAAAACTTAGGAAAAATGATAATACTTTTGAACTTGGTAATCAAAGGTTTGATAAAAGAAAGTGGTATTGTAAGGAAGATATAGTAAATGATTATGATGTAGCTCAAGAGGATGCTATGAAGATTGTTCTAAAATATGATGAATTTAGAGAATCATTGTTTAAGTATCCTTTATTTAAAGATATGCCGGGAAAAGATTTCCTTGATCTCTTTTGGATAATACCAATCGCGGGACTTTTGTCATTAAACGATGTTATGGATTATGGATATGTTTTTATTGTTATGTTTCTCTTGTTTGTGTTCGCAAAAGTGCTACGATTTAACAGACCTGCATATAAGAATATGACAAAGAAACACAATTAGTAAACAAAATTTAATTATGGTATAATAAATAAAAGGACAACTACGAGTACTCGTGTTGTCCTTTTATGTTTAGAAAGGGTGTGAGACTATCAATAAACAACGAGTTATTGAAGAAATCAAAGAATTAGAACTTGCTTATTGTCGGGATGTGAACACTCTAGGTGTTGAGGGATGGTTAAAATATTTAAGTGATGATGTGATATTTGCAACACCAGGTCATCACCAAAGTGTTAAAGGAAAAGATACAGTTAGGAAAAGGTTAGAAGGTTTATATACTGCAGATAAAGTATTGTATCATTGGGATGTCGATTATGTTGATGTATCCGATGATTATACTATGGCTTACTCATATTCAATGTTTACCTATAAAGTCATTAAAGGAAAAGATAAAAAAGTCTATATTGGTAAAGATTGTAATGTTTGGAAGTTAGAGTATGGAGAGTATAAAGTTGTTATGCAAATAGGTAATAGAATTGAAACTTCATTTGATTCTGAGAAACGCAGTTTGGGGAAGATTGATCGAGTAAGATTATAAGAAAAAAGTACATTATTGTACTTTTTTCTTTTTAATTATATTCTCCTACAAATAAGGGTAGCGTTTACATTTATAACTATGATATAATTATAGTAATCAAATAACTGAATAATCAGTTGTTTGTAAATACTAAACAGGTGGTGAGTTATGAAGAGCTTAAATGTAGAACAACTAATTGAACACATTTTAAGAACACAGAAGAAAAAACCTAGATGTATCGTTTCTATCTCTGGTAAATCTAGATCTGGAAAATCAACTCTTGCTAAAAAACTTCACGATATACTTCAAGAAAAAGAGATGAATACACAAATTATTCATTTAGAAGATTGGATTATTCCTGTTTCTGAAAGAACCGAAGAAATGAATGTCTATGATCGATTTAACTATCAAAAACTAATTAATGACTTTAACAATTTACTCAATGAAGAAGAGGTTCACTTTCATGCCTATGAATCAAAAACAAGAGGTATTGAAAAAGGAACTCATTCTTATAAACTAATTGATGAAGGAGTTATTATTATTGATGGGGTTATAACTCTAGGGTTAGATGTTATATATAATGCATCAGATGTAACTGTATTTGTAGAAATTAAAGAAAAAGTAAGATACGAAAGAATCAAAAAAACATATGAAGAAAAAGGTTTGAAAATAGATGAAATCAATGATCTTTACATCGATAGATTAGAGGATGAATTTAATCTTGTTGATAAACTAAAATACAAGGCAAACACTATTGTCAAAACCCCGGTAGTATAACAAAAAAACACCTTTTATAGGTGTTTTTATTTTGCCTTAGTAACATCTTAGTTAGGTTATTAAACTAATATTTTTAGCACTTTGCACAAATTAATGAAAACTTTTCATTTTTTATGCCATTTATGTTGAAAACATTTTCATTTATGATATAATTTTATTGATGAAAGAAGGTGCTATTAATGAGTAAAGCAACTATTTATGATGTAGCTGGAGCAGCGCGTGTTAGTTTAGCAACAGTATCACGAGCTATTAATAATCCAGAAAAAGTAAAACCTGAAACTAGAGAAAGAGTATTAAGAGTAATCGAAGAACTAGGTTATAAGCCAAATGCATTCGCAAAGGGTTTAGCTAGTCGTAAGAGTACTACTGTAGCAGTTGTTGTTCCTGATATGAGCCGTGCTTCAATCGCAGAGATGATGAACGGGATCGCTGATATTGCTCGTGTTTATAAATATTCAATCTTACTTTATATATTAGAAAGTGAAGATGCTAGTGAAGAAGATATTTTAAGAGAAATCATAGCTGCTCAAGTTGATGGAATTCTATATTTGAATGATGAAATCACAAGTGCACAATATGACTTCTTAAGAACTATTAAAAATACTTATCAAATTCCTGTTGTATTGACTAATACATATTATCCTGAAGATGATGAAGTTCCATCTGTTTCAATAGATTATGAAAGAGCTGGATATGAAATAACTAAGAAATTAATTGATGAAGGTCGTAAAAATATTTATATGGTTTCGACTGTCAGAAAATATATGGTTAACGATTTGAAAGAAGCTGGATATTTAAGAGCTGTTAATGAATCAGGATTAGAACCTAAAGTAATGAGAACATCAGGAAGAATCAGTATTAACACTGAACACTTTAATGAATACTTTAAAGATAATAAAGTAGATGGTGTTATCGCAGTACGTGATTCAATTGCAATTTCATTTTTAAATGTAGCATTTGAAAATGATGTTAAAATTCCTGAAGAAATTGGTGTTGCCGGATTCCAAAATACCAAGTATGCTAGATTAGCAAGACCACAATTATCTTGTGTTGATGTACCTATTTATGACTTAGGTGCTGTAGGGATGAGATTATTAACTAAATTAATGAATAAAGAAGTTATTGCTGAAAGAGTAGTAAAACTTCCTCATTCAATTGTATTACGTAAAACAACTTTATAACGAAGACGAAGACGAGAATATCAAAGTTATTTAAAAGAGACTTAGTGGTTGGTGAAAACTAAGAATAACTGATATTTATACACTTTCTGAGTTCTATGTGAAAAGCATAGACGGTTAGGACCGTTACATCTATTAGAGGGCTAGTATTAGTTTACTAGAATCAAGGTGGTACCACGGATTTAATAGTTCGTCCTTATTTTAGGGCGGACTTTTTATATTTTTAGGAGGAAATTAAAATGAATAAACCAATGACATTATTAGAAGAATTAAAATGGCGCGACTTATTGTTTGATGTCACAGATCCAGAATTAGAAAATGTATTAGAAAATGAAAGTGTAACATTCTATGTTGGAGCAGATCCAACTGCAGATAGTTTACATGTTGGTCATTTAATATCATATTTAGTATCAAAAAGATTACAAGATAGAGGTCATCATCCTATCTTAGTAATTGGTGGAGGTACTGGACTGATTGGTGACCCTAGTGGTAGAACTTCTGAAAGACAATTACTCACTTTGGAGAAATCATTAGAAAATGCTGGAGCAATAACTAAACAAGTAAAAAGAATCTTACCAACAGCAGAAGTGGTTAATAACTATGACTGGATTAGTAAGTTTGATGTTATATCATTTTTACGTGATATTGGTAAGTACTTTAACATCGGATATATGATGGGAAAAGATAGTGTAAAATCTCGTTTAGAACAAGGAATTAGCTTCACTGAATTTAGTTATCAAATCATTCAGTCCTTAGATTTTATGGTTCTTTATCGAGATAAAAATTGTAAATTACAAATTGGTGGTCAAGACCAATGGGGTAATATAACTGCAGGTCTAGAATTAATCAGAAAGACACAAGAAACTGATGCGAAAGGTTACGGATTCACATGGCCGTTACTAACAAAAGCTGATGGTTCTAAGTTTGGTAAAACAGCAGGAGGAGCAATTTGGCTAGATAAAAATAGATCTAGTGTATATGAGTTTTTCCAATACTGGATTAACACTCCAGATAAAGATGCAGTTAGTTTCTTAAAGAAATTTACATTTATGAGTGTTGAAGATACAAAAGCAATTATCGAAGAATTTGAAGCAGCACCACATAAACGTTTAGCTCAACATAAAATTGCAGAAGAATTAACAGTTTTAGTTCATGGTAGAGAAGCATATGAAAGTGCGCTACGTATTTCAAAAGCATTATTTAGTGGTGATATCAAATCATTAAATATTGAAGAAATCAAAGATGGTTTTAAAGATGTTCCTTCTACTACCGTAACTGAAGATAAAAATTTAGTAGATCTATTAATTGAAGCGGGATTAGCTTCTAGTAAAAGAGAATCTAGAGAATTTATTAAGAATAACGCTGTTAGTATTAATGGTGAAAAAGTTAAGGATTTAGAATTCATGGTCAAAAAAGAAGATGCGCTTGGTAAACAGTTTACTGTTATCAAACGTGGTAAGAAAAAATACGCACTTGTAAAACATTAAAAAAGTTCTTCCAATTTGGAAGAACTTTTTTTTATTTAGTCAGAACATTCTGTTGCATGAGAATAACCGATTAAGAATATTTCCTTAATATGGTTGTCTTGTAAACTATAGAAAACTTGTTTACCTTGTTTTCTTGTTTTTACAACATGCAAATCTCTTAGTAGTTTCAACTGATGAGAAATTGCCGATTGGCTTGCATCAAGACTATCTGCGATATCTTGAACACAGTGTTCTTTCTCAATTAAAAGATCGATAATTCTAAGCCGGGTGAAATCACTATATATCTTAAATAATTTTACAGTTTCACTGATATTGTGAATTTTTTCTTTACTCATTTTTTTGCCCTCCCAGAAATTAATCTTAAACTATTCATAACTGCGATTAGTGAAATACCTACATCAGCAAATATTGCCCAAATCATTTTTGTTTCTCCGAAACCTGCTAGAGTTAAGAAGATGGCCTTAATTGCTAAACTGAAGATAATATTTTCAAATACAATACGTTTTGTCTTTTTAGCTATTTTAAATGCGTCATCAACAAGTTTTAAATCGTTACCCATAATTACTACATCAGCAACATCGATAGCTATTTCACTACCATCACCCATTGCTACACCGATATCAGCATTTTTAAGTAATGGTGCGTCATTGATACCATCACCAATATACATTTTATACTGTTTTGTTTCAATAGCGTTAAATGCTTCAACTTTTTCACCTGGTAGTAATCCGCTTAAGAAGTTAATTCCTCCTAAGTCACCTGCTACACTAGCGGCAGTTGTTTCATTGTCACCAGTTAACATTGTTATATGATAATCATGCGATAGTTTACGTAAGATATTACGTGATGAATCTTTAATAGTATCACTAACGATAACTTTACCGATATATTTACCATTCTTAGAAACAAAAACATTACTTCCTACCATAACTTTTTTATCATGTACTCTAACTTTATGCTTACTTAATAATTTACGGTTACCAGCTAAGATTTTACCATCTGGTGTATTCACCACTAAACCATATCCAGGTAATTCTTCAACATCACGGTAGTCATAATATTCGCCTACATAGTTTTTCACGATTGATTGAGCAATTGGATGATTACTGAATCTTTCAATACTAGCAGCAATTTTAAGTGTCTCTAAATCAGTATATTCTGTAACTTCGAAATTACCATGAGTAATTGTACCTGTCTTATCAATACCAATTGCGTCAACTTTAGTCATCATATGTAAGAAACTACTACCTTTAAATAATATACCTTTTCGAGCAGCAGTACCGATTCCCGCAAAGTATGATAAAGGAACACTGAGTACTAAAGCACAAGGACAACTAACTACTAAGAAGATTGCAGCATTGTATAAATTATCTGAAGCATAGCTACTAAATGCTAATTCTGGACTAGTAAAGTATGTGATAACAGTCGGGATTAAGAACATTAAGAATGCACCTATTGTTACGATTGGAGTATAATATTTCGCGAAACTTGTAATAAAGTTTTCTGGTCTTGCTTTATGATTTGTTGAGTTCTCAATTAAATCAATCATTTTAGAAATAGTTGATTCTTGATACTCTTTGTTAGCTTCTATTTCAATAACACTACCAACATTGATATTTCCACTTAAAACATAATCACCTATTTTAACAGTTGATAACTTAGCTTCACCTGTTAAAGCACTTGTATTTAAACTGGTGTTACCTTTTAAGACTGTACCATCTACTGGTATCTTTTCACCATTTCTTACAATTAAGATATCACCTTTCTTAATTGCCATTGGATCAACAATGATAACCTCTTCACCAACTAATTTATTTGCATAATCAATACGTAAATCAATTAGACTAGAAACTTCTTGTTTACTTCGGTGAACAGCTTGGTGTTGTAAATACTCACCTAAGGTATAAAAGATAATAATTAATGGTGCTTCATAGAAATGCCCAAGTAACATCGCTGTAATTGTTGCAATGAACATTAAGGTATTCTCATCAAAGAGTTGTCCTCTTTTAATAGTTCTAAATGTTTTTCTTGCGATTTTTTGAGCGATGAAGATGTATCCAATCCAGTATAGAGCTACATATATAATATAGAATAAGCGAGTATCCGGATTATTTGCATAAAAAAGATGCTCAAATAGTGAACCAACTAAAGTTACTGCAATACCTACATAAAACCAGAAATAAGATTCTATTTCTTTAACGGTATTCATGAAGTGACGACGATCATAAGGATATGTACTTACACCGTCTTCAATTGAATCAACAATTTTAGATATTTCTTCAACTGCAGCTTCTTCATTATAATCGTCAGTTACATCAATCAACATCACCTGATTAGGAAAGTTAAATGTTGCACTATGGATATAATCTAATTTACTTAATTCTTTTTCTATCTTTGCAGCACAGTTTGAGCAAACCAAACCTTGCATTATGATTTTTTTAATCATTATTCACACCTCTTAAGTATTCCCTTACAAGAGCGAGGTACATCAGCACATCGTTATTAATACTTCTTGATTATATATGAGCGAACGCTCATATGTCAAGACATTTAATAAATTAAACATTATTGTGTTTATTATATCACATTTTCAAAAAATACAAAATTACAATTATTGTTGTTAATATTGTAAAAAAACACCTTTAATGTTATATTGTTTTAATGTAGAGGTGAGAGAAATGAACTTTTATGAGTTGGTTTTGAGCAAAAAAGAAGAGATTTTAGAAAGAACAAAGCAATTACTAAGAATTCCTAGTGTTTTAGAGAAATTTGATCCTAACAGTGAAACACCATTTGGTAAGAATATAAATGATGCTTTAACTTATATGATTAACCTAGCACAAGAAGATGAATTCATAACAAAAAACATAAATAACTATGCAGCCCATATCGAATATGGTAGTGGGAAAGAAATCTTAGGTATTTTATGTCATTTAGACGTTGTACCGGTAGGTGATGGATGGACGAATCCTCCATTTAGCCCGGTTATAAAAGAAGGTAAATTATATGCCCGTGGTTCTGGAGATGATAAAGGTCCAACTATGGCAGCTTATTTTGCCCTAAAGTTATTAAAAGAGATGGACTTCAAAAGTGATAAAAGAATTAGAATTATCTTAGGAACTGATGAAGAAACGGCATGGCGTGGAATCGATGAATATTTTAAAACTGAGCAGATGCCAGATATCGGGTTTGCACCAGATGCATCATTCCCATTAATTTACGGGGAAAAAGGAATTTATTCATTTGATGTCACTGGTAAAACAACTGACACAGATTTAGTGACATTTAAAGCAGGGGATAGATATAATGTTGTACCTGACTATGCTGAGTGTACCTTGCGTGTTGATTTAAAAGAAGAATTTAGGAAATATCTATCTTTTAATGGTCTTAAAGGTGAAATTAAAGATGGTAAATATATCGTTCATGGTAAGAGAGCACATGCTATGCAACCGAATTTAGGTATTAATGCTGCATTTATTTTAGCTCAATTTTTAAATGAACACATTGATAATGATTTTATAAAATATATCAATGAATTCTTATCGTTTGATCATTTAGGAGAAAAGTTGAATGTTGACCACTTTGATGATGAAATGAAGGATTTTACAATGAATCCTGCAGTATTTGAGTATATCAAACAAGAGTTTAAAATTGGAATAAACTGTCGCTATCCTAAAGGTTGGGATAAGGAGAGTGCTAAAATCAATTTAGATGCAAGTGTTAGAAAATATAAATTCAAATTCAAAATATTAGATGATATGCCTATACATTATGTTTCGAAAGATGATGAACTTGTACAAACTTTACACCAAGCATATATTAAATATACAGGTGACAATGAATCAGAATTGATTACTATTGGTGGTGGAACTTATTCAAGGAGCCTTAAAAAGGCAGTTGCATTTGGACCTAATATGCCTGGTAGGAAAGATACAGCACATCAAATAGATGAATATATCTTTGTTGAGGACCTGTTAAAGGCCACAGCTATCTACATGGAAGCGATATATCAATTGTGTAAAAAGTAAGCAGTTAGTGTTTAAACTAAAAGGCTAAATTTATTTTATAAGAAGTAATATTATGATATAATATTATAGACTTTAAATAAATTGGCTTTTTTATTTTTAAGCGGGGTGGAAGATATGACCGATGATTACTATAAGAAATTACTAGATTCCGTTGATTTTGCAGTTGCAGAACACGAAATAATCTATGATGAGACTGGGAATCCAGTCGATTATAGATTTCTTTATGTGAATGGTGCATTTTGCATGAGCTTAAATATGAAAGAAGAAGATATAATTGGAAAGACTGTTTATGAAATACTCCCAGGTACTGAAATTAGTTGGGTAGAGCGATACAATAACGTTGTAGTAACAGGAGTATCAACTAACTTTATTAACTTCGCTGCTGCATTAGATCAATACTTCAGTGTCTTTGCGTATAAATCCAAAGACAAGTGTTTTGTAACAAGTTTTAAAAACATAACTAGTTTTGTAAAAGCTGGTACCCCTCAAGTGAAAAATGAAATTATATCGAATCTATTTAGTAGTGGGAAGACTGCCTATTTTGAGTTTGATATAAAGAAAAAGAAATTTGATTATAGTGATACTTTAAAAGAAATTATTGGGATGGATATTGTGAGTTATAAAGACTACATTGATGTCTTTGTTAAATATGCTCACCCTGCCGATAAAAAAAGGGTAGATAAAATTATAGATACACTTTTCTCTGGTGAAAAAGATGAAATAGCAATGCAAATTCGTTTTTATAATCAAGTAAAAAAAGAATATGTATGGATTAGCTATTTTGCATATATTGAAAAAAGATATCGTAATGTCCCTGTATTAATCAAGGGTCTAGTAAAAGACATAGATAAAGAAAAACATCAGATACTAGAAAATGAAAGAATGAATAAATTGTTCTTAGAAACAAGGAAAATTGCTAATATTACAACTTTCTATTACTCATTCATTAATAAAAAGTTTAATTCATCAAAAGAATTCTCAGAATTCCTTGGTGTAGAAGAAATAGAGATTCTCGATGATGTTAGAAGAACAGTCCATCCTGAAGACTTAGAACTGTATGATGCATCAACTTCTGAGATTCAGTTCAAAAAAACTGGAATAGTATCGAATTACAGAATTATTAAAAATGATAAAGTCAGATACATTCAATCATCGGTATTTGGTGAATATGATGAATCTGGTAAAATTTCCGGAGTCTTTGGAATTTTAAAAGATATTTCAGAAGTAGAAGAAAGTAAAAGAGATATTGAGTATTTTGCAAACCATGATGTTTTAACTGGTTTGTTTAATAGAAATAATTTTGAGATTTATAATAAAACTTTTGATAATCAAATAGGTGTTGGTGTATTAATCTGTGATGTTGATGGATTAAAACTCATAAATGACGCCTTTGGACATATTGAAGGAGATGAACTACTTGTCTCACTAGCTAAAACTCTAAAAGATGTTGCTGGGACTGAAAATGTCTTCCGAATTGGGGGAGACGAATTTGTAATTATTTTAAACGATGCAAATGAAGATATTATGTTAAAGATGGAACAAGACATTAAAAAAGAAATCTTAAGTTTCCGTTTACATAGTGTTGGTTTTGACGCTAGTATAGGTTATAGTTTTATTGAAGAAGATAAAACATTTGAAGAAGCCTTTAGGATTGCTGAAAACCTAATGTATCGAAGAAAACTAACCGAAAGAAAAAGCCGAAAATCAACAGCTTTATCAACAATAATGCAAACAATGCATGAAAAGACAGAAGAAACTGAAGAACACTGTCAAAGAGTTGGTGAATTATCTGCTCAGTTATTACGTTTATCTGGTAAAAAACGTGAACATGAAGTTGAAGAAATAAAACTAGTTGCTAATGTTCATGATATTGGTAAAATATCAATTAGTGATAAGATTTTAAACAAACCTAGTAAATTAAATGCTTCTGAATATGAAGCAATTAAATATCATAGTGAATCAGGATATAAAATCATCTCCAATATTATAGATAATGAAGATATTGCTATCGCAGTATTATATCATCATGAAAAATATGATGGGACTGGTTATCCTCACGGGTTAAAAGGTGAAAACATCCCATTGTATTCAAGAATATTATCTATTTGTGATGCATTTGACGCGATGATTTCCAATAGGGTATATCGAGATGCTTTAAGTAAGAAACAAGCACTAAAAGAAATAAAACGAAATGCAGGAACACAGTTTGATCCAGTATTAGTAGAACGATTCTTAAAAATAGTATAAAAACGGTGAATATATGAGACTAAGATATGTAAAGAATGCTCGAGAGTTAATTGAAAATAACCCAGAGTATATTATAGACAACACAGATAACAAGAAACTAGATTTAAACAAAATGTTTAAAAGCAATCAACCCCTCCATTTAGAAATTGGAATGGGTAAAGGACAATTTGTTTATACTTTAGCCAAACAAAATCCCCATATAAATTATATTGGGATTGAAAAATTTGATAGTGCCATTGTCAAAGCATTACTAAAAATATTGGATGAACCATTAGATAATTTATACTTATTACGTGCTGACGCTATCGATTTAAAAGAATTATTAGACGTTAACACAGTTGAACGAGTATATTTGAATTTTAGTGATCCTTGGCCTAAAGACCGCCACCAAAAAAGAAGGCTAACTTCTAAAAGATTCTTAGCTTATTATGAAGACTTATTAGTTAAAAATGGTGAAGTTCACTTTAAGACGGATAATATAGTATTCTTTGATTATTCAGTTGAAAGTATTAAGGAATACCCAATGAATATTAAATATTTATCTTATGATTTACATCAAGAAAATGTTGAAAACATTATGACTGAATTTGAAGAAAAATTCAGCCAAAAAGGATTTAAAATAAATAAAATAATTTGTACTTTCAAGGAGGAAAAATAGTGGACAAACTATACAGAGATTTAGTAGATTTACCAGGTGCTCCTAGTTTTGAAGCACCAGTTAAAGCTTATATGAAGAAAAATCTAGAACCATATGTTGAAGAAATATTAGAAGATAGATTAGGTAGTATCTTTGGTGTTATCAATAAAGGTTCTAAGGGACCTAAAGTAATGGTTGCAGGACATATGGATGAAGTTGGAGCTATTGTTACTGGAATTGAGAAATCAGGACTTGTCTCAATTTCTAGTCTTGGCGGAGTACACGGTGATGTATTCTTATCACAACATTTCAATATCATCACTGATGACTTAGAAAAAATTCCTTGTGTAACGGCTTCGAAACCGCCACATTTATCAAGAGGTGCAAAACCTGATGGTAAAATTGCCTTTAATGATTTAAAATTAGATATAGGCGCAGATGATAAAGAACATGCTGAAAAACTAGGAATTAAGATCGGCCAACAAGTTATTCCACATAATAACTACACTGTTTCTAAAGATGGAAAGAAAATCTTTAGTAAAGCATGGGACGATCGTTTTGGTTGCGGTATGAGTTTAGAAATCGCTAGAGATATTAAAAAAGAAGATTTAGACTGTGAATTATATGTTGGAGCTACCGTTCAAGAAGAAGTAGGATTAAGAGGAGCTAAAACAGCAGCAGGACTAATTAAACCAGATGTATTTATTGCTATCGATTGTTCACCTTGCGCAGATTCCTTTGGTGGAGACGATGTTAGTGGTAAAATAGGAGAGGGGTTCTTAGTTAGATTCTATGATCCTAGTGCTATTATGCATCAAGGTATGAAAGAGTTTATTATTAATGCCGCTGAAGAAGACGGGATTAAATACCAATATTATAAATCAATGGGTGGAACTGACGCAGCTCGTGTCCAGTTAACTAATGGTGGAACACTAGTAGCTACAATTGGTATGCCAGCGAGATATATCCATTCAACAACTTCGATGATTTCAACAGACGATTATAAAGAAGTGAAAAAAATCGCCTATAAAATTATCAAAATGTTCAACAATGAAACTGTTGAGCAAATCAAAAAAAACGTTTAATTAAAATTAAACATATATTCAAATTACGGGACCTATAAAAAGGCCTAAAAAGGAGAAAAGAAATGACAAACACAAGAACAAAAGAAATTGCCTTAACGGGTGTTTTCGGAGCTATTATTTTAGTAATGGCTTTAATACCATGGCTAGGATATATTCAAATTGGATTAGTATCACTAACAATTATCCATATCCCAGTCTTAATAGGTGGAGCAGCAGGAGGAAAAAGAGTAAGTATTTACTTAGGACTAATCTTTGGTTTATCAAGTCTAATGATCGCGTTACTTAGACCAGTATTACCATCTGATTTTGTTTTCCAAAATCCCCTAGTTTCTGTTTTACCAAGATTATTATTTGGTTATGTTGCTTATTTACTGTATGAATTTTTCAACAAAAAAATAAGTAATAACTTAGTAGCTACAATGATTAGTTTTGTATTAGCTACAGTCGCTCATACTATTATGGTATTAGTAATGTTTTGGATCTTTGGAATTGATAATGCCGCATTAACTGGTATCTTCGGATTTATCTGGGGAATTTTACTTTCAAATGGATTCTTTGAAGCAATTATTGCTGCCATCATTGGTGCACCAATCGCCAACAGACTATTCGTATACTTAAGAAAAGAGTGATTTCATGATTATTTTAGTTGATATTGGCAATTCTAATATCGTCGTAACAAGACATGATGGTGCAGACTTTAGCACAATGTACCGTTATAACACCGACAAAACAAAATCAGTAGATGAGTATTTTGTTATTTTAAAAGATATCATCTTTGATGCCAAAGCATTTGTTATTTCAAGTGTTGTTCCTGAATTAAATATTATCTTCAAAAACTTAGTCCAAAAATATTTAAACTTAGACGCAATGTTTATTGGTCCGGGTGTTAAAACTGGGATTAAGATTATTACCGATAACCCAAAAGAAGTTGGTAGTGATATCGTAAGTAGCGCAGCAGCTGTTACTGAAAACTATTCAAAAAACGCAATAGTTGTTGATATGGGTACTGCTACAACATTTACTTTGATTGAAGAAAAAGTTATAAAAGGTGTCGCGATTTGTGCTGGGTTAGTAACTCAAAAAAATGCAGTAGTTGGAAATGCTTCTCAATTATCACAATTTGAATTTAGAACACCAACAAAAGCACTTGGTTCAAATACAATTGATGCTTTAAACTCAGGACTTATTTTTGGAAACAGTGAAATGATTAAAGGTATGGTAAAGAGAATTAAACAATCAACCAAAAAAGATGTGGAAGTAATTATTACAGGTGGAGCTTCAAGATTTGTAAAAGATGTACTACAAACAGAAAACTTTATCTTTGATGATCTATTATTACTAAAAGGATTATTAGTAATCTACAACAAGAATAAATAAAAGAGGCAATTTTGCCTCTTTTTTATTTATATATTTGACAATAAAATATAACTTGTGTTATAGTAATACCGTACTGTATTACATAAGTATAACGGAGGAACTACAAATGAATGAAAAATTAGATCAATTAATACACTTAAATGGAAAGAATTTAAAAGAGACGATGTTTATAATAAACTTAGTAATAATCTTCTTCCTTGTTATAGCGGGTTTATTTGAATCGCTAATAACTCAGAATAGTGAAGTCGGAGAACTTCACATAATGATTGGAATTCTTCCATTTGCGGTTCTAGGTACAATATTTCCATTTCAACTATATAGTTTAGAGTTTTACCAAAAGGCTAGATACTATATGATTCCTGTTTCGGAAGTATTTAAATATCATATTAAAAGTTTTTATTGTTTGAAGAATGTAGTTGCATTCTTAGGTACAGTGTTCATCTTTGACCTTGGAATGTATTTTATTTATAACTCAGAATTCTTATTTTTCTTTGTAAGTATCGCTTCAGGATACTTCTTAAGTCCATTGTTTGTGACTATGGGTTTCTACAGTGGGGCCTTACACGGTAAGAAGCGAGGAAGTATTAAAGTAGCTTTATTACTACTTGCTTATGTTTTATTTGTTGTAACTATAGTAATTTCGATATTCCTAAATCCATATTTATTAATCTTTGTTTTTGCTGCGATTGGAATTGGGAGTGTCCTACTTTTTGTTTTAGCTTCTAAAGTTGTAGAAAAGAAATTGGAGGTGTAACCTATGTGGAAACTATTTAAACATAAAGAGAAAAATTCATTAGGAATATTAGTAGTGTACCTCTTAGCATTTGCTGTTTATATAATAACATTACTTACAAGAGAGCATAACGGTGATGATGCTTTTGCCTTTTACTTGTTCTCATGGATTGCTGTTATGGCTGAAGCATTTAGATATAGTTTGTTCAATTTAAGTTACTATTTTGCCAACGGGTCTGACTATTCAATTACTAAACCTGTGATAAGCCGGTTGAAAACACATCTTCAGTTATTAAGTATAAAAATGTCTGACTTCATCCTTTATAATATTGTTTATACCGGGTTAAGGTTGTTGCCATTCATAGTTGTTACATTATTAATAAAACCTGATTTTTTTAGTCTTTCATTCATTGGTATATTTACCTTCCTGTTTATCACAAAAGCTACTATTGGACCAATGACAACTATAATAAATTCAATCAAAGTTGATATTAATCTTAATAATAGAGATTTGAGTATGAAAGAAAGAAGAGAAATAATATTTGATAAAGTGCAAAACCTTTACCCGAATGTAAATATAAAACTATTTAAAGTCTTAAATTATTTATACATTTTTGGCTTCCTTGGAGTTTTAGGAACTGTATATATAGTTGCTTTCCCAATCTTCTTTGAAATGTTTAACATAAATACTTATGCTGTGGGTGCAATAAGTATTGTAGGTATATTAATAGTTATCACTTACGGAATTTATTTGAATAATATTGAAAGGAAACACGATGATGAATTATATCAAAAATAAACCGATATATATTCAAATCGCCCATGATCTTATATTGAAAGTATTAAATGAGGAAATAAAAAGAGCAACTTTATTACCAAGTGTTAGAGAGTTAAGTGTTACTTATAAAGTTACACCAAAAACAATCCAATCAGTAACAAAATACTTAGATGATAATAAAGTAATAAACCGTAAACCTGGTGTAGGAAGTGTTATTACCAATGATATAGAGGTAGTTAAAGAACTACACTTTAAACATGGTTTAGAGAATACAAAAGAATATCTTGAGTATATGAAAACATTACTGTACTCAGATGATGAGATATCAAAATACATCGCAAAGTTAACTAAGGAGGATATATAGGATGATTAACGTACAAGATTTGACAAAAAAATACGGAAAAGAAAAAGGGATAACAGATTTTAACTTTCATTTTGAAAAAGGAAATGTATATGGACTTATTGGACCAAATGGGGCTGGTAAAACAACATTGATTAAATTGTTAGTTAATTTCATTAATAAAGATAAAGGTTCAATTAGTAAGAATTTTGAGGATAATACAAGATTAAATAATATAAGCTACATGCCTGATTTTGATATGTTGGTTTCTGGTTCTGTTAAAAAAAATATTGAGTTTTTTAATCTAACATATAAAGACTTAGATTTAGAAGTTTTAGATAATATATTAGAAAAATTCGAAATTGAAAAAGATGGGAAAGTAAAGAATCTATCAACTGGAAAATCAAAAGCATTTAGATTCGCACTTTGTGTTTCTAGAAAAGTGAAAGTCTATATTCTAGATGAACCGTTTAGTGGTATTGATGTAATCACTAGAACTGATATTGTTGAAAATATTATTAGTGTAATTGATATAGAAGAAAGTGTTGTTATCGTTTCGTCACATGAACTTCACGATATGGATCAATTATTAGATTACGTATTACTAATTGATAAATCACATTTATTGATTACTAAAAGTGTTGAAGAAATAAAAGAAGAAAAGAATGAATCATTATATACATGGTTTATTGAAACAGTGAAAAGCAACAAGAAAAAATAAAAGAGGCAAGTTTGCCTCTTTTTTATATACTTTCTATTAACGAATTGACAATGATAAGAATCACAGTTGGTACAGTTGAAAAGTGAATCATTATCTTATAAAACAAAACAGCACGATTAGAATCTTCCTTGCGCCATGCTTTTCTAGTTTTCTCGTTTCCGGTTCCTAAGTTAGGAGTTAAATCCCAATCCGCATAAAATTCTACAGAATTGACGAGAATCGAATCAAGTTTACTATTTATTTTCTTCATAAAGAAATATAGATAACCTATATATATAAATATGAAAGAGAAAAACACAATAAAATTAATAATAACTTCTGGATCAAAAGGATAGATAATTATGTAAAATACTAAATACATTGAACTCATAAAACTGAACATTATTGGTAATCCGATGAATGTAGCCATTGGATACAATGATAGTATTAACTTAATAATGAATCTAACCCAGAATTTTTCTTTTCTAGCTTGTCTTTCTTTATCCGCTTTGAAAAGATATGGTAAACCATAAAAAACACTCCAAAGGGAAATAGATGTTCCAATAATCAGGATAATCATTAATATTAAATCATGATTTATATTAATCCCTGGTTCATAGCTAAAACCATCAATCATAAAATTCACCCACCGTTCTTTAGATATTATAACATTATTACTTCGTCTTGTGATAGAATAATTAAAAGGAGTTGATAATGTGATACAACCAAGTTTAGAGTATTTAAAAGATTTGCCAATCAAAGACTTAGGAGATATTGTTTTGAGACCTGTCCTTTATGAAGATTATAAAGACATATATAAATACGGTAGTGATGAAAAAGTAACGAGAACACTAATGTGGGATACATTTAAAGATTTAAGTGAGGCAATATATTCTGTGAAGAATGTATTTCTAAATCGCCCTGAAAAAGGAGTTCCTAGCGCTTACGCTATTGTCTTCAAAGAAAACAGTCAAATGATCGGAACTTGTGATATCTTTAAAATCAACTGGGATACATTAGTTGGTGAAATAGGATATGTGCTAAATAGAGATTATTGGGGTAGAGGTTATATGACATTAACTTGTAAAGCTTTGTTAGAACTTGGCTTCAACTACCTTAAACTTAATAAAATTAATATCGGACATATGATAGGTAATACAGGATCTAGAAGAGTTATTGAAAAGTGTGGTTTTAAGTATATTAAGAATAAGGTTCATCCGAAAAGCAAAATAGAAGTAAAGGAATATGAAATGACAAAAGAGGATTATCAATTGCTAAAATAACAGAATAAAGTAAAAGAAGCTTCGGCTTCTTTTTTTTATTGATAGTTATTATAGTTATGATAACGATACCATAATTAGGTGGTTTTTAGGTAATTAAGCGAAAAAAATAAGTAATCATTTTACCGTTATTATGCCATATTGACTACTTTAGCAAGTTAAACTGCTCAATTGAAGGTGAAATAACGAATATATTCTCTCTTAAACGGCTTGATTAAGACGTTGTCTTCTTTTACAAGGCTTGGTGATTAGATGTAAACCAGTTTAAGAAATGAAATAGAATCATTGTTATGTATCATAAGTGATAAAAAACAGTGAAAAATATATTAATAAAAAAGTCTTTGACAACGGTTACATTGTGATATATTATTCTTGTATGGAACCATTACCATATTTCGGGGTGAAACTATGAAAACCATTAAAGATGTAGCTAAGAAAGCAGGCGTTGGAGTATCGACTGTTTCTAGATACTTAAATAAAAAAGGGTATGTATCAGTTGGGGCTTCTAAAAAGATAGTTGCAGCGATGGAAGAGTTGCAATATTATCCAAACGCAGCAGCACAATCTATTAAAAGTAAAAAATCTAATACTGTTGCCTTATTAATACCAAGTATTTCAAATGCCTTTTTTCCAGAACTTGCAGAAAACATCGAGCATAGTTTAAATGAACGTGGTTATAAAATGATTTTATGTAATGTAAATGAAAATAGAGAAAAAGAGGAAAATTATATTGATATGATTATATCAAATCGTATCGATGGTGTTATATCTAGTACGGGTTATATTTCACAACGGTTACTTGATTGTGGAATACCTATTGTATCAACCGATAGAATGGATATAAAAAACACTTCAGTTGTTTGTGTAACAAGTGATCATTATGGTGGAGCTGTTAAGGCAGTTCATCATTTAATAAATAGTGGATGTAAAAAAATAGTTCATCTTCATGGTGATTTCAATGTTGAAACTGCTGTTATTAGAAATAAAGCTTTTATCGATGTTTGTTCTAGTGAAGGAATTGAATATGAAACAATTTCCGTTAAAAGTGATTACGATATCGAATATATAAAATCCTTTGATGGTGTCTTTGTATGGGCAGACATTGAAGCGATTAAATTTATGAATAAATGTTTTGAAAAAAACATCAAAGTTCCAGAAGATATTCAGGTTATCGGTTTTGATAATATTGCAATATCTAAACTTGTTTATCCTAAACTTACAACTATTTCACAATCGATTTCTGGTTTAGGACAAAAAGCAGCAGATGTATTAGTTAGATTGATGGAATCAGAGGAGTCTGATTTTGATAATATTGTATTAGAGACAAAACTTAAAAAACGAGGTACTACTAAAGGAGGTAAAAAGATGGATATAGTTGTCATAGGTAGTATTAATACCGATATGGTAACAGAAACCTTCAAATTCCCTAAAACCGGGGAAACAATTATAGGAAACACCTTTAACATGCTACATGGTGGTAAAGGGGCTAATCAAGCAGTATGTGCTTCTAGATTAGGTGCAAAAGTAAACTTTATTGGTTGTGTTGGAAACGACGCAAATGGAAACGAATCTATTGCTAATTTCAAAGATAATAAAGTTAACACTAAGTACATTAAAAAGATTGATGGGGTACCAACTGGTGTCGCAATGATCACTGTAGCTGAACAGGATAATTCAATAGTTATCGTTCAAGGAGCAAACGGTGAAGTAACAAAAGAAGTAGTAAATGAGAATTTGGCGGTTATTGAAAACGCAGATTTAGTTTTATTACAACTAGAAATTCCTTTTGAAACAGTAGAGTATGTTATTGATTTTTGTTACAAAAAAGGAATTAAAACAATTTTAAATCCAGCACCAGCAAGAGATATTTCAATTGATTTAATTGAGAAAGTAACTTACATTACTCCAAATGAAACTGAATGTGCTGAATTATTTGATTTAAACTATGAAGAGTGTTTAAAGAAATACCCAAATAAACTGATCGTTACTAAAGGTGCGAATGGTGTTGATTTCTACAATGGTGAAGAAATCATAAACATCCCTTCACATAAAGTAAACGTTGTCGATACAACAGGAGCTGGTGATTCATTCAATGGAGCACTAAGTGTTGGAATCGTAAATGGTATGAAGTTACAAGATGCAATCGAATATGGAAACAAAGTTGCTTCAATGGCTGTCCAAAAATTAGGTGCACAAACTTCTATGCCTTTCAAGGAGGAAGTAAAATGATTATACTCGATGTCGATCCAGGGATAGATGATTCTCTTGCGATCTTACTTGCACTAAAATCAAAACTTAATATCGTTGGAATCACAGTAGCAAGTGGAAATGTAGAAGTTAATCAAGCAAGTGTAAATGCAATAAAAGCTTGTGAGATGGCTGGTAAAAAAGTTCCTGTATATAAAGGAGCTAAACTACCATTATTTAAAGAATATGTTGACGCGACAGACACTCACGGTAGTGATGGACTTAGCGGAATGAATTATAAAGTAAAACGAGTTGCGAAAGATGGTGCTGTTGATTATATCTTAGATATGATAAGACAACATCCAGGTGAAATCACAATATGTGCCCTTGGACCACTAACTAATATCGCACTAGCTATTCAAAAAGATAAAGAAACAATGATGAAAATAAAAGAAATTGTAATTATGGGTGGAGCTGCAAAAATTCACGGTAACTGTTCACCAGTTGCTGAATACAATTTCTGGGTAGATCCAGATGCAGCAAAACAAGTATTCCAAGCTAATTTACCAAATGTAACATTGGCAGGACTTGATGTAACTTACGATATCTTATTCTCACCAAACATGAGAGAAATGGTTAAACAATTCGGTGGTGAAGTTGCTGAATACGTACATAATATTACACAGTTCTATGTTGATTTCCACTGGGCTCAAGAAAGAACATTAGGATGTATCATTAATGATCCATTACTAGTTGCCTACTTAATCGACAGAACCGTACTAACAAGTTATGATTGTGCTATTGATGTTCAAACTGAAGGTATTTGTATCGGTGAATCAGTTGTTGGATTTAACTTACCAGTTGAATACCAAAAATTATATCCATATAACGCTAAAATGTGTATGGATGTAGATAAAACAAAATTCTTTGATATCTTCTTTGAAACAATTTTTCCTGAACATGTTGAAGACTATAGACTAATGAAAAAGAGAGGTTATATATTATGAGAAAGATAATATTTGACACAGACCCGGGGATAGATGACGCTTACGCTATAGTTACAGCAATGAAGAATCCTAATATGAAAGTAATGGGAATATGTACAGTTGCAGGAAATAAAGGAATCGAGTTTACCACAACTAACGCTCAAAAATTAGTTAAGTTTATGAATTATGATTGCAAAGTATATAAAGGAGCTAGTGAATCACTATTAAAAGTAGCTGATGATGCTGGAGAAACTCATGGTACTGACGGTTTAGGAGGAGTTAAATTAGATTTTGATCAAAACTCACTATCTGATATGCATGCTGTTGATTACATTTTAAAAACAGTAAAAGAGAACCCAGGTGAAATCGAATTAATCGTGATTGGACCAGTTACTAACATTGCACTAGCTTGTAGAAAAGACCTAGAAACAATGAAAAAAGTAAAAGCCATTTATTCTATGGGTGGTGGAGTATTCCGTGGGAATATTACCCCAGTCGCAGAATTCAATTACTGGTATGATGCTCAAGCATTAAAAGAAATGTTTGATCTAGGATATCATGTTCCAATCCATATGATTGGATTAGATATCACTCATAATTCAGTAATTACGGCAAACGATTTAGAGTTTATGAGAATGGTTGGTGGAGAATTAGGTGAGTTATTATATTCGATGATTACTCCATATGTAGAATCTTATTGGAAATATAGTCGCTATACAGGTTGTGTAATTCATGACTTACTAGCTGTAATATATGCAATTGATCCTACAGTTTGCCCAAGTGAGGAAATATATCATTCTAACTTAGAAGTTTCTACTAAAGGGATAACTATTGGCCAAACAGTAGTAGATTTAGTTGATAGTTGGAAAAAACCTAAAAATGTTTATGTACCTATGAAAGTAGATGCAAGAAAATATAAGGAAAAATTCTTTGAAATAGCATTTGGTAAAGAAGTTGCTGAAATGTATAGAAAGTACGTGAAATAATGAGAAAAATAATTATTGATACAGACCCAGGTACTGATGATGCAGTAGCAATTATTGCTGCTAGTAAACAAAAAGATTTTGATATTTTAGGAATTACAACTGTAGCAGGTAACAAAGGAATTGAAACGACAACAAGAAATGCTCTTGGATTAGTTAAATTCTGTAATATAGATTGTAAAGTATATAGAGGTGCTGAAGTAAGTATGCAACCTCGTTATCTTAGAACTGAAGATGATAGTTGTCATGGTATAAACGGTATGGGTGGTGTTGACTTAGCATATGATATGGCTGATTTAAGTGATCAACATGCTGTTGATTTCATTTTAGAAACAGTAAGAGCTAATCCAAATGAAGTAGAATTACTTGTAATTGGACCTGTTACTAATATCGCTTTGGCAATCGAAAAAGATTTAGAAACAATGAAAAAAGTAAAAGCCATTTATTCAATGGGTGGAGGAGTTCATTCAGGTAATATGAATCCTGTTGCTGAGTTCAACTATTGGTTTGATGGAAAAGCTACAAAAATGATGTTTGAATTAGGAGAGTTTGTCGAACTACACATGGTTGGATTAAACGTTACTCATCCATCATATTTCTCACCGAATGATTTCTGGTTTTTAAAACTAGAAGGTGGAGAAATCGGACAATTTATCTTTGATGTTGAAATGAACACAATGGAAGCACTAGGATTCTTAGAATCAGGTGTAATCGGGAACACTATTCATGACTTGCTAACAGTAATGTATATGATGGATCATTCCTTATTAACTACAGTTCATGCAAATGTTGAAGTAGCTACTGAAGATTTTATTGGACAAACAGTAGTCGATACTTTAGGATTAAACAAAGAGGCTAAAAAGAATGCCTATGTAGGTATCGACGTAGATGTAAGAAAATATAAAGAGAATTTTATTGATTTAGTGTTTGGAGAAGACACAGGTCTTCTATTCAAGAAACACGTTAAAAGTTAGGCTTTAAGCATTCATAGAATGTAAAAATAAATTAAAAAGAGGAGAGAACAAATTATGAAAAAAAGTTTTACTACAATGACTTTAATCTTAATCCCTATCGCAATCGCGGTAAACTTTATCGGTGGGCAACTAGCTAGTATTTTGAAATTACCAATGTATTTAGATATGATTGGTACTATCTTAGTAGGTGCAGTTGCTGGTCCTATCCCTGCAATGGTTACAGGGTTAGTTACTAACTTAATCTTAGGATTATCATCACCAACATGGATCCCTTACGCAATCGTTCAAATCGCTTGTGGTGCAGTAGCTGGTTATGCTGCTAAAAAAGGTGCCTTCAAATCAATCAAATGGACTGCAGTTACTGCAGTTGGAATTTGGGCAGCAGCTTTATTAACAGCAGTTCCAATTACTACAATTTTATTCGGTGGAATCGCTGGTGGTGGTGGAGGATCTGTAATCACAGCATTCATCTTAACTACTGGACAAGGATTATGGGCTTCAGTTTCAACTTCTGCTTTAATCACTGAAACAGTTGACAAATTCTTATCAACATTCTTAGTATTCTTTATTATCAAAGCTATTCCAGTATCAACATTAGTAAGATTCCCACTAGGGCCTCTATACGTAGAAGAATAAACACACAATACATTTCAAGAGACTCAGAAATGAGTCTCTTGATAAATTGAAAAAGGAGTTGGGCTTATGTCTAAAAAAGGTATCATATCTAGGATGTACCCTTTAGCGAAACTAAGTATTGCGCTAATATTGGGAACAACCTCAATCATCGTTCAAACATGGCAATTTGGATACATGTTTTTACTACCATTAACAATGTTCTTAGCATTAATTGATGGAAGATTTTGGTCATATTTCAAAAAAGTTTTATCAGTATCAATTATATTTTTCTCGTTTATCTTTTTAATTCAAGCATTCTTAGTACCAGAAGGTGCAGTTATGTGGGAATGGAAATTTTTAGTATTAACAGAAGGTGGATTAAACAATGCATTAAGTATAACATCTGTTATCTTATCGTTTTTAACTACATTATTACTTGTATTTGAAACTACAAACATTAGTGATCTAATGGTTTCATTACAAAAAACAGGGATGCCAAACGGAGCAGCATATGTATTCTTAGCTTCATTGCAAATGATTCCGCAAATGAACAAAAGAAGTAAAGTAATTATGCAAGCTCAAAGAGCACGTGGAATTGAAACTGAAGGAAATTTGTTAGTACGTATTAAAGCTTTCGTACCAACATTGAGTCCGTTAATTATATCAAGTATCACTGACATCGGAGATAAGGCACAAACATTAGAAGCTAGAGCTTTCTCGGCAACATGTAAAAACACATTCTATCGTCAAATCAAAGCTAATACATTAGATAAGATTTTACCAGTAGTGGTTGGTCTATTATGTATTGCTTATATTGTATGGACATATGTTCCAGCATTAGGAGGTATGTAATATGCAACCAGTATTATCAATGAAGAACGTATCATTTAAATATTTAATAGGTAAAGAAAAAGTATTTGAAGACATTAGTTTAGATATCTATGAAGGTGAATTTGTAGCAATCGCTGGTAAAAATGGTTCAGGGAAAACTACTTTGTGTAATCTTTTAAGAGGATTTATTCCTCATTTAAATACCGGTAAATTATCAGGAGAAATCCTTTTAAGGGGAGAATCAATTCCTGACACGGAATTAAGTGAATTAGCTGACAAAATTGGTTACATCTTCCAAAATCCGTTTATTCAAGACAGTGGAATTAAAGAAACTGTTTATGAAGAAATTGGTTTCGGTTTAGAAAATTTAGGTGTACCAAGAGATCTTATGATTGAACGAATTGAAAGTACAATCAAATTATTAAAAATTGAAGATCTTCAAGATAAACATCCAGCTGAATTAAGTGGTGGACAACGACAAAGAGTTGCTATTGCTTCAATCTTAGCAATGGATCCAGGTGTTTTAATCATTGATGAACCAACATCACAATTAGACCCTCAAGGTACAGAAGAAATCTTTGAAATTATCAAATTATTAAAAGAGCAAAAGAAAACAATTATCTTAGTAGAACATAAAATAGATCAAGTAGCAGAATACGCTGATCGTGTTATCTTACTTAGTGATAAGAAAATCATATTTGATGGTCCTACTAATGAAATCTTTGCTAATGAAAAAGTTATGGAATATGGAACTAACTTACCACAAGTTGCTAAGTTAGGTATTCGTTATAATAAAGAAGTACAAAAAATCGAAAAAATACCAACTGTATTAAAAGATGCAGTTAAAGTATTTAAGAAGTAGGTGCCAATATGGGAATTATCGTAAAAGATGTGGTATTTAACTACCCGAATGGTTTCTGTGCTATTGATGGTGTATCTATAAATATCGAACATGGTGAAAAAATCGCTATTATCGGACAAAATGGTGCTGGTAAAACAACATTTGTAAAAATGATGAACAATTTACTTAGACCTACAGAAGGTACTATCTCAGTTGATGATGTTGATTTAAGTACATTAACTACAGCACAAATTTCAAGAAAAGTTGGATATGTTTTCCAGAATCCTGGAGATCAGTTATTTAATAGAACTGTATTTGATGAAATAGCTTATAACCCTAGATACAACAAATTGGGTGAAAGCAAAGTCAAAGAATTAGTTGAAGATGCTGCTGAAATGTGTGGAATTACTGAATTCTTAAAAAGTAATCCATATGATTTACCATTTGGAATGCGTAAATTTGTTACAATAGCTTGTGTTATTGCTATGGGTAGTGAATATATTATTCTTGATGAACCAACAGCAGGACAAGACCTTGATGGTTTAAAACTACAAAGTAAAATCATTGATGAATTAATCAAAAGAGATAAAACTGTTATAATCATTACTCATGATATGGAATTTGTTATTGATAATTTCGAAAGAATTATCGTAATGGCAAATAAAAAAATCGTAACTGATTCAAACAGTCATGATGTATTCTGGGACTTTGATGTCTTAGAAAAAGCAAATCTTAAGCAACCGAGTATTTCGAAACTAGGGAACGAACTAGGAATTACTGGAATAGTTAACATTGACGAATTCTTGGAGAAATATAGAAAATAGTGAAGAAATATGCAATTGTTATTCTAACTCTTTTAACATTCGTTACTGTTGTTGAGTTTAGTATAGTGATGCCTCTTGGCCCACAAATAGCAGATAAATATAGTATTTCTAGAAATCATATTTCATGGCTATTCGTTGGTTATACCTTTATGGGTGTATTTACACCAATCATTGGTTATCTAGCGGATAAATATGGGCTGAAAAGATTTATTATTAGTAGTGTAGTATTCTTTATAATTGGTGCTTTTATGAACTCAGTTGTAACTTCAGCTGTAGGTTATTTTATAGGTAGAAGTATTATTGGTTTAGGATATTATGCGATAACTACATTAGTAATTGTTTACTCAAGTAAAATTATTAGTTACAATCATTTAGGTATTGTTAGTGGAATATATAAATTTGCCTTTGCCGGAGCGATGTTTGCTGCTCCAATAATTGGTACATTCTATGTTCAGTACTTTGATATCTCTGCGTTATATCTTTCATTAGCAATCGCAACATTTATTTTATTACTGCTTCTAATTCCTATAAAGGAAATTAAAGGAGAGAATGATATAAGTCTTGGTGATTTGAAAAACATGATGAAAGATCGCAATGTAATCTTAATGATGACAGCAACATTTATGTTATCAGTACCTAGTGTATTCTTCTTTAATTATTTAAGTACACATTTACAAGATATTGGTTACTCAGTAGAACGAGCTAGTATGATGTTTACAATAGTTGCTAGTGGTTCAATCTTTGCAGCAATCCTTATCTTATTAATTAGCGATAAAGTCGGAAAACTTCGAATGGCAAAAGTTGGTATTGTTATCGCAACTTTCGCAATGCTAGGATTTCTATTCAATATAGATATTGTCATTATTATAGCCGGAATTCTTTTCGGGATTGGTTATGACATTATATGGGGATTATTCTTCCCTGTATCATCTAAAATGTATGATGTTGGTGTAAATAGTTATATAGCTGTTCTTAGTATGAGTATGGCAGCAGCAGGTGTCTTTACAAATTTAGTTGCGCCTATTGTAATGGAAAAATGGAATTTCTCAGGAAATGTCGTTATTTCCTTTGTAGCATTAATCTTAACATTTATAACTTTCTATTATGGAACTATAAAATTTAAATCTCGACTCAATTAAAAAAAAGAACCGATTCACTTCTAAAGTGAGTCGGTTCTTTTTATTCTAATAGTTCAATTAATAAATCGACAAATCTTTCATAACTCATATTGGTGCAAACATTATAATTGGTTTTACCATCAACAGTTACTTGCTCACCATAGTGTTCCTCGTTATCAATGACGATATCACTAGATGCTTCGACATATTTAGTTCCGATACTTGGATCAATCATTAAAGCAATGATTCCAGCATCGCAAACAACAAACCCGTTAATATTATGATTTTCATTACTGTATTTTATTAGACTTGAATTAATATCAACAACCCACTTTCCAAGTTCATTCAATTCACTAATTCTCGTAACATCATTATCACGAACATAAACGCCTTCTAAACAAGTATGCCAAGGTAACTGAGTAATTGTAATATTGAAGTTAGAAACGATTTTAGCGGCTAAACCATCAACGTAATAATTAAATTCAGCATAGGGAGTGATGTTTCCTTCGACTAGTCCGTTACCACCCATGACAAAGATGCCTTTTAATTTCTTCATTACATTCGGATTCTGCTTAATAGCTAGTGCAACATTAGTTAAAGGACCGATTGCTACTAATTCTATTTCATAAGGATACTTAGCTACTAATTCAATAATTGCATCAACAGCATGTTTGTCTTCTAGTTTTTGCTTTGGTTCAGTTAATTCAATGTCACCCATACCGTTTAACCCGTGAGCGAACTCTGCAGTGTGTAATTTTCTGTCAATAGGCTTTGAAGCGCCTTTATAGACAGGTGCATGATAAGTATTAGATTTCTCAACGGAAATCAGGGCATTTTTACAAGCCAAATCAATGGGTATATTCCCAGCAACAACAGTGATTGCTTCAACTTTAAAAAGAGGTGATCTCATAGCCATAATAATAGCTACAGCATCATCGCTAGCAGTGTCAGTATCTATAATAATTCTTCGCATAATTAGGTCTCCTTTTTTTGGAAAATAAGTTAATTTAATTATAACATATAAAATGTGTTTATTTGTGATAAAATAGGGATGGATATGATTTTATTACTAAATAATCTCATGAGTTCATACTTGTAAATAATTTAACTTATTTAAGAGTCTTAAAGTATGTCCCAGTAGTATTTAGAGAACAGATTACAAAAGCAAAAATATATTTTTATATAGAAAAATACTATTAGGGATTTAACCTCATTGACAAAACGTTGCTTAAGACCTATAATAAGTATTAATTAGACCTTGGAGGAGAGAATTATGGTTTTTGAAAAAGTTAAAGAAATAATCGCAGAAGAATTAGGAATCGAATTAGATGAAATCAAAATGGAATCTGACTTAACTGATGACTTGGGGGCGGACAGTCTAGATGCTATTGAATTAATCATGGAAGTTGAATCACAATTCGATGTTGAAATTGCTGATAGTGAAGCTACAAAAATCAAAGCAGTTTCAGATATTGTTGAATATTTAATTGCACAAGGAAAATAATACTCATTTATGAGTATTTTTTTTATCTTTAAAGCGCTAAATATGTTAGAATATAATTAATAGTATAGAGGTGAATTCAATGAGTAAATTAATATTGATAGATGGTTCAAATATAATGTTTAGAGCGTATTACGGTACGGCATATTCTGGGAATCTAATGCGCAACTCAAAAGGGCAATATACAAATGCTGTTTTTGGATTTGTAAATATGATGAATAGTGTCTTAAGAGAAGACTTTACCCACATGTTGGTTGCATTTGATAAGTCAGGAAAAACATTCCGCCATGATAAGTTTGAAGACTATAAAGGTGGCAGAAAACCAATGCCTGATGAATTTAGATCACAAATTGATCTTATTAAAAAAAGTCTTGACGTTTTAGGTGTAAAACAACGAGAAATATATTTGATAGAAGCTGATGATATTATCGGTACATATTCAACGAAATATTATGATCAATTCGATGAAATAGAAATAATTAGTAATGATAAAGATTTACTACAATTATTAAATGATAAAGTAAGTATGCGAGCTAGTAAAAAAGGGATGCAGAACTATACACTATATACTCCTGAATTACTTCAAGAACTTATGGGTGTAGCACCTAATCAAGTCACTGATTTAAAAGGTTTAATGGGGGACGCTAGTGATAATTTACCAGGGATACCTGGTGTTGGTGAAAAAACTGCAGTTAAACTTCTAGCTCAGTACCAAACACTTGAGGGTGTTTTAGAACATAAAGATGAGTTAAAAGGGAAACTAGGAGAACGAGTTAGAGAACATTATGAAAGTGCAATTCTCTGTAAAGAGATTGCGACTATTAAAACTGATGTTGAATTTGAATTTACACTTGATCAAGTTGAGTATCACGGTGTTAATGAAGAGGAAATGCTCGAATTCTATAAAGAGTTAGAACTTCATTCTTTAATTAAGAAATATGTCAAAAAAATTCCTAAAGTTAAAAAGGATTTTTCTTATAAAGTAATAGATAATATTTTTGATTTAGATGATATTTTAAAGCCAGATAGTTATTTAACCTTAGAAACATTTAATCCCAATTATCACTTAGCTAAAATCTTAGGTTTTGGATTAGTAAATGATTTAGGTAATTTCTTTATACCTTATGATTTATTACATCAATCATTAAACTTTCAGTTATATTTAAGTGATGAGAATATAAAGAAAAACGTTCATGACGTTAAAATGATGAAAGTTTGCTTAATGAATGACTTGTACGATATTAGAGGTGTCGAGTTTGACTTATTACTCGCAGCTTATATCTTAAATCCTAATAACACAAAAGAAGATTTCAAAGTAATTGTTAATAGTTTTGATTATGATGATATTAGTTATCATGAAGAAGTGTATTCTAAAGGTGCTAAATACCATATACCTGAAGAAAATGTCTATCAAACATATGCCGTTAAAAAGGCTTTTGCGATAAAAGAGTTAAAAGAAGAACTAATTACAAAACTAAAAGCTAATAATCAATTAGATTTACTAAATGATATGGAATTACCAGTAGCTAATGTTCTTGCTGAAATGGAGTTTAATGGTATTTTAGTTGATCAAGATAAACTAGCTTCTTTGAATAAAGAAATTAGTGCTAAAATCGAAACAATTACTAAAGAAATATATGAATTAGCAGGAACTGAATTTAATGTTTCTTCTCCAAAGCAATTAGGGCTAATCCTTTTTGATAATTTAGGATTACCTTTTGGTAAAAAAACTAAAACAGGTTACTCAACCAACGTTGATGTTTTAACTAAACTTTTAGGGAAACATCCAATTATTGAAAAAATCATGACATACCGTACTTTAACTAAGTTGTTTAGTACATATATTATTGGTTTAGAGAATACGATTCTAAAAGATGGAAAAATCCATACGATTTACCGTCAAGCATTTACTTCTACAGGAAGGCTAAGTAGTATTGAACCAAACCTTCAAAATATTCCAATTAGATATCAAGAAGGTAGAGAGATAAGAAAAGTCTTTATCCCTGCTAAGGGTAATAAACTACTAGCTGCCGATTATTCACAAATTGAGTTAAGAGTTCTTGCGCATATGGCTAATGAAAAAGTCCTTATAAGCGCTTTTAATAATAATGAAGACATTCATACCAAAACTGCCCAAAAAATCTTCCAGAAAGAAGAAATCACTTCTTTAGAGAGAAGACAAGCTAAAGCAGTGAACTTTGGAATCATTTATGGCCAAAGTGCATGGGGGTTAAGTGAGGAAATAAATATTGGAGCTAAAGAAGCTGAAAGATTTATTACAACTTACTATGAAGAATTTCCAGGAATAAAAACGTTTATGGATGAAGTTATTGACGGTGCTAAGAATAATGGGTACGCTGAAACACTTTACCACCGAAGAAGATATTTACCAGAACTTAATTCTAGTGTTTATATGCAACGAGAAGCTGGAAAAAGAAATGCAATGAATGCACCTATCCAAGGTAGTGCTGCGGACATAATAAAAATTGCTATGATTGAAATTGATAAAGTTATAAAATCAAAAAGATTAAAATCAAAATTACTATTACAAATTCATGATGAATTAGTATTTGATGTTGATAAAAATGAAATAGAGATAATGGAAAAACTTGTTATTGATACAATGGAAGCTTGTGTTAAATTACAAGTGCCATTAAAAGTAGAACAAGAGAGTGGAATTAATTTATACGAAACAAAATAAGGAAGTGTAATTATGCAACAACAACAAGCTATGATAAAGAGTTTTATTGTTAATACATTTTTAGTAATTTTGAAACTAATAAGTGGGTTTATTTTTAACAGTATTGCACTTATTGCTGATGGTGTTCACAGTATTTCTGATCTCCTTAGTGATATTTTTGTCTTATTAGGAATAAGGCACTCTGTAAAACCAGCTGATGAAGATCATCCTTTTGGCCATGGTAAATTTGAGTATGTCTTAAGTTTGTTTCTTGGTTTATCAATAATCCTTATCGCTTATAACTTAGGAAAAAATGTTATTCTTAGTTTTAACGAAGTATCAGATATACCAAGTTATTTAAGTTTAGTTGTTATTGCTTTTGTCGTAGTTATCAAATTGGTTTTAGCTAGATATTTGATAAATAAAGGTGATGAAATTGATAGTGAAATAATCAAAGCTAGTGGGCAAGAATCATTTAGCGATGTTATAAGTAGTGCTGTTGTTTTTATCGGTGTAATCTGTGTTTTAATCGGTGAAAGATTCGATGTTACCTTTTTAACGAAAGGTGATAAAGTATCTTCGATTATCATTGCCTTATTCATTATAAGAATTGGTCTAATCATTATTTGGAATAGTATCCAAAGTTTGCAAGGTAAATCAGTTAAAAAAGACATTTGTGTGGGTTATAAGGATAAAATCAACAACATAAAAGGTGTCATTGACGTTGATAAACTTGATATGATTAGTTATGGTCCATATTATCAAATCATTGTTGAGATAAGAGTAAATGCAAATATATCTGTAAAAGATGGGCATGAGATTGCTCATAATGTTCATGATAAATTATTAGAAGATGAAAAAATATGTCATGTAAGTATACATGTTAACCCGGAGGAAAAATGATGAGTTTAGTTATGCAAAGAAAAAGTTGTAGAAAGTACACAGAAGAACCAGTAAGTGATGAAGACATTAAAAAGTTATTAACAAGTGCTATGCAAGCTCCAAGCGCTCACAATCAACAACCTTGGGAGTTTGTTGTCGTAAGAGATAGAGAAACACTTGATAAATTATCAAAAGTAAGTACTGGAGCTTGGATGTTAGCTCAAGCACCGTTATGTATTTCTGTAGTTATGAGAGACACTGAATTTGACGTTGATATGCGCCAACAGGACATGGGTGCGTCAGTTCAAAATATATTACTAGAAGCAGTTAATTTAGGTTTAGGTGCATGCTGGATTGGTGCTTATCCGATTGAAGAAAGAATGATTCAATTAAATGAAATATTAAATCTTAAAGATCTAACACCTTTTGCGAATATCTCAATCGGACATCCTACAAAAACTGAAGAAGTTAAGGTTCGTTTTGATGAATCACGTATTCATTACGAAAAAGTAAAATAATGCCCGAACTTCCTGAAGTTGAAACAGTTAGAAGAACCTTAAGTAATTTAATATTAGGAAAAGAAATAAGAGATATTGATATCTTCTATAATAAAATAATTAGAAATAAAACCGAGCAGGAATTTAAAGATATCCTAATTGGCAAAACGATTGATGAAATCGATCGTTATGGGAAATATCTTATCTTTAATCTAGGAGATACTTCATTAATTTCTCATCTAAGGATGGAAGGTAAATATTTTATTAAAAATGCTGATGAACCAAAAGGAAAACATGAGCACATTATTATCTATTTTACCGATGGAAATACACTTAGATATAATGACACAAGAAAATTTGGGACAATGGATATTGTTGAAAGAGATAAAGTATATGTTGACAGCCCGGTAACTAAATTAGGTCAGGAGCCATTTAGTGATAAGATGACTTTGAAATATTTAAAAGAAAAGTTATCAAAAAAGTCTATTGCTATAAAATCAGCTTTATTAGATCAAACGATAATGACTGGTCTAGGGAATATTTATGTTGATGAAGTTCTATTTTTAAGTAAATTAAATCCAGAAACTCCTTCGAATAAAGTAACTAACAAAGATATCAAGAATATTATTGATAACAGTATTAAAGTACTAAATAAAGCAATCAAATTAGGTGGAACGACAATTAGAAGTTATACTTCTAGTTTAGGAGTTACAGGTAGATTCCAAAATGAACTTAATGTTCATACAAAAGCAGGAGAACCTTGTCCTGTATGTAACACACCAATACTTAAAATAAAGGTCAATGGTAGAGGTACTTACTATTGTGATAAATGCCAAAAAAAATAAACTAAAAAGAAGCTTTGGCTTCTTTTTAGTTTCTAAATTTTGTGATATAATTCTCTTAAGGAAGAAATAGGAGGTATGCTTGTGAAGATTCTAGGACTTACTGGTGGAATAGCTAGTGGAAAATCAACTGTTACTAAATTTTTTATTGATGAAGGGATACCCGTTATAGATACAGATTTAATTGCTCGTAATCTTTTAAACAAAGGTACAGAATCATACAATGAAGTAATTGAATTTTTTTCTGATGAAATTTTGCTAACGAATAATGAAATTAATCGTAAAAAACTTGGTAGGATTATTTTTTCTAACCCACAAAAAAGACATAAGTTAAATGAAATTTGCCATCCAAAAGTGTTAAAAGAAGTTAATGAGCAAATTGCATTGTTGAAGGAAGAGAATGCTAAAGTAATTGTGATTGATGTTCCTTTATTATTTGAAACCAACTATCAAGAATTAGTTGATAAAACAATTGTCGTGTATACATCACCTGAAAAACAATTGGAAAGATTGATTTCTAGAGATAGCATTACTGAAGAATATGCCAAAATGAAGATTAATAGCCAAACGCCTTTATCTGAGAAAGTTACTTTGGCTGATTATGTTATAGATAACTCTTTTTCTATTTTAGATACAAAAAGAGATTTTAAAAAAATACTTAAAGATTTAGAGGTGTAATTATGAGTTTTAATTCATGGATAGGTACAATCGCAGAAACAAAAGAATTACATTCAGTGATTTCTTTACGCTCAAGATACTATAAAACAAACTACCAACAAGCCAAAGCAGTTGTTTTAGAACATGCTGAAGCTATTAAAGTAGATGTTAGAAATATCGATGATGAACATAAAGAGATACTACTGCAAAACAGTAGATTTCACATCATTGTTTCTTTTGTACAAGTTAACCCGATTGAAACATCTATCGATTTTAAAGTAGAAATGTATGGATTCTTTGGAATGCATCGCCCTCGTAAAATGATTACTAAATTTTACGAGTATTTAGACAATAACTTAAAATTTAAAGGTGTTGGATTACATCCATAAGGAGAATGTTACATGGAGTTGAACGGACTTGATAAGTTTAAACTTATCACATATCAAAATCTAGATATCGATGAAAGAAATGTATTTACATTACTATATCAACCATTAATTGGGTGTGACGCGTTCACACTTTATTTAACTTTATGGGCATTTATTGGTAGGTCTAGAATGAAAAGTCCTGAGTTCTTACACTATAAACTCTATGATATTCTAAGGGTATCTCCCGCTCAATTTATCCAAGCTAGAAAGAAATTGGAAGCAATAGGACTAATTGTAGCTTATCATAATGAAGAAGTTTATTTATATGAATTAAAGGCACCACTATCAGCAGAAGAGTTTATCAAAGATGGTAGTTTGGGAGCTTATTTATTCTCAAAAATTGGTAAAGAGAATTTCGATGATTTAGTAGAATTATTTAGAGTAAGTAGAAGTGATAAAGATGGCTTTAAAAACATTACTTCAAACTTTGATGAAGTATTCTCATCAATCCCTAAACCAATTGATGTAAAACACAATTTTACTAAGAAATCGAAAGCTAAAATTCAAATAAATCATAATTTTGATTTTGAAATATTTGTTGAAGGTCTTTCGAAAAATTATGTTGATCGACGTAAATTATCAAAAATTGTAAAAGAGAAAATTATGAACATAGCATATGTATATAATCTTGATGAATTCACAATGCAAAAGGTCTTCATGGATAGTGTTGATAGAGACCGTAATATAAACATTGAGGAGCTATCTAAAAATGCTCGTAAGTGGTTTGAATTTGAGAGAGAAACAGTTGAAACAACACCAGAAAAACCATCAAAGCAAAGTGTTACCCATGATGATATATTAACGCAATGTAAAACGGAAACACCATCAACTATTTTAGGAATTCTATCAAATGGGAAACCATCAACTGTTGAATTAAGAGTAGTTGAAAGAATAATTGAGAATTATGAATTTAGTGTAGAAGTAGTTAATTTCTTACTAGTTTATGTAATTGGACAGTTAGAAGAGTTTCCTTCTTATAATTATTTTGATAAAATAGCTGTAGAGTGGCAACGAAACAATGTTGATACAATTGAAGATGCTATTGGGAATATTAAAAATAGACAAAAAAGAATGACAACTAGTAAAGTAAGAAGACAGCCTGGTAAAAACGTATTACCAAAAGATGTTGAATCAGATTGGTTCGATGAATACTTGAAAAATAGATAGGTGATTTTATGAAAAAATTAAACTTAAGATTTAAACCGTTAAACAAAGAGGAAATTGTTGATTTAATCGTTGATGACGAGTATTTAAGAGAGTTTTTTATTGAGAATGATCTCGATACTAATTTCATCGAAGAAAACCTTCAAAATCTATTCAATTTCAAAATCGAATATGACAAATGTAGGAATTGTGAAGGTCTTGATAAGTGCACCCAAGATTTAATAGGACAAGAACCAGTAATTAAGTATGAAGATGATAAAATAATGTACTATTATAAAGACTGTGTGTACCGCGTAACTAGAAGAGAGCAACAAGCACAAACAGAATTAATAAACGCAATGTTCATGCCGAAAATGATTCAAACTGCTTCTCTAGAAGATTTCGATTTCAAAAGAGGTAAAAATCGTACCTATATCCATAACAAATTAACTACTTTTATCACTCTTTATTTAAATGGAGAAAAAATAAAAGGGTTATATTTATATGGACAATACCAAAAAGGTAAAACATACTCACTAGCAGCATTAGCTAACGAACTATCTAAGCGAGGAGTAAAAGTAATAATTGCTTATTACCCAGACCTAGTTAGAGAATTTAAATCTAGAATTGGTAACAACACAATAGAAGAACTAGTTTCGAGATTAAAGACTGTTGAGATTTTAATGCTTGATGATATTGGAGGAGAATCACCTTCACAATGGGTAAGGGATGAAGTCCTAGGACCAATCTTGCAACATCGTTTGTTAGATGAAAAACCAACGTTTTTCTCATCTAACGTCGCTCAAAAAGATCTCATGACATTGATGACTTTGAATAATCAAAAAGCTGAAATGATGAAAGCAGCTCGTATTGACGCTCGTATTCAATCATTAAGTGACGAAGTTGAAATGTAAAAACCTTTGACAAAACACTAAAAAAAGTTATAATAATATTGAAATACATTGAAGAGGATATGATTAATAAAAAACATTTCTTTAGAGAGGTAGTGCTTGCTGAAAACTACCAAATGTTCTTATTAATTACTCCCTTGGAGTAGGACTTGAAAAAGATTCCCGTTTCACTCGCGTTACGAGTTAGAGGGCTTAGGAGACTAAGAACAAAGGTGGTACCACGGATAACAATTCGTCCTTATTTTTAAGGACGATTTTTTTATACAAAAGGAGGAATAAATATGCCCAAAAATGATGTTTTAGAAAGACCTGTTAAGCAAGATGAGAAAATTAAAGAAAATGAGAAGCGGAAAGAAGATATACCTTTTCACTTTGGTGATTTCAAAATAGATGTTGAGAGAAATCCTTTCTTTATATCTTTTCCTAATGGAAGTAAGAAAGAGTATTTTACTGAGAAGTCATTATTCGAAATAGCTCAAGACATTTCGCCATCACTAAAGAAACGCTGTATCGTCGGAAAAGTAAACGGAAATGTCGTTGATATGAACACCGTAATATCAAGTGATAGTGAGGTTGTTTTCATCACAGACGCAGATCCTGAAGCTTTAGAAGTGTTACGACACTCTACAGCTCACCTTTTAGCAGAAACAGTAAAGAAATTATACCCACATGCTAAATTTGGAGTAGGTCCAACTATTGAAGATGGATTCTATTATGATATAGATTTAGGTGAAGATATTGTAAGTGAACATGACTTAAAGAATATCGAGAAAGAAATGAAAAAAATCGCATCAAGAAATGCGAAGATAGAACGAGGAGTCTTAACAAAAGAAGAAGCTCTAGATTTCTTTAAAAAAGACGAATATAAAGTAGAGTTAATCTCAGAATTACCAGAAAATGAAGAAATTTCAATCTATAAGCAAGATCTGTTTACAGATCTTTGTAGAGGGCCACATGTACCTGGTACTAAATGGGTTAAGCACTTCAAATTATTAAGTGTTGCTGGAGCATATTGGCGAGGTAATTCAGATAATATTCAGTTAACTCGTATTTACGGTACTGTCTTCTTTAAAAAAGAGGAACTTGATGAGTATTTACATTTATTAGAGGAACGAAAGAAAAGAGATCACCGTAAACTTGGTAAACAATTAGATTTATTCATGTTAAGTGAATACGGACCAGGATTCCCATTCTGGTTACCTAATGGAATGACTTTAAGAAGAGAATTAGAAAACTTCTGGTATGACGTTCATTTAAGAGAAGGGTACAAACTTATTCAAACTCCAATTATGTTAAATAAAGAATTATGGGAAATTTCAGGACATTGGGGTAATTATAGAGAAAATATGTATACTTCAAGTATTGATGATAAGGAATTTGCTGTAAAACCAATGAACTGTCCTGGTGGAATGCTAGTTTACAAAAGAGATATCCATTCTTACAAAGATTTTCCATTAAAAGTTGGAGAATTAGGATTGGTTCATCGTCACGAAGCTAGTGGAGCTTTGAACGGATTATTCCGTGTTAGGAACTTTACACAAGACGACGCACACATCTTTATGACTGAAGAGCAAATCGTAGACGAGATAAAAGATTTAGTAAAATTATATGATTACATGTATAGTGTATTTAACCTAGAGTATCATATTGAATTATCGACTCGTCCTGAAGACAAATATATCGGAGAAATCTCGACTTGGGATCGCTCTGAAAAAGCTTTAGCTGATGCCTTAGATTCAATGGGCAAAGAGTATGTTTTAAATCCTGGTGATGGAGCCTTTTATGGCCCTAAATTAGACTTCAAACTAAAAGACTCAATGAAACGTATTTGGCAATGTGGAACTATCCAATTAGACATGAATTTGCCAGAGAGATTTGACCTAACATATATCGACAAAAATGGAGATAAAAAACGTCCCGTTATGTTACACCGTGCTTTATATGGATCAATTGAAAGATTCATTGGAATTTTAATTGAACATTATGCAGGAGCATTTCCACTTTGGTTGGCACCTGTTCAAATTAAAGTGATTCCGGTTAACTTACAGTTTCATGAGGAATTTGCCAAAAAACTAAATGAAAACTTGCTTGACCATGGTGTTAGAAGTGAGATGGATATTCGCGATGAGAAACTAGGATATAAAATTCGTGAAGCTCAAACAAGAAAAGTACCATACCAACTAGTTATCGGAGATAAAGAAGTAGAATCAAACAACGTTACTTATCGAAAATATGGTTCACAGGAGCAAGTAACAGTTTCTATTGAAGATTTCATAAATATGGTTACAAAAGAGATAAAAAACTTAGGTAAATAGTAAAATAATAAAAAAGTGTGATTTTCACAAAATTCACACTTTCTTTTATATTTAAAGTAGTATAATATAAATGTAAGTACCTTTTAAGAGGTCTAAAAAGCTGTTATAATTATGATTTGAGGTTATCAAACATACTTGACTCTTATTGATTTATTATAAAAATAAACCATTGATAATCTCCATTAGAAGTAAAATTTGAACCCCCTTATCTAACTGACCTCAATCATATTATGATGTTATATAAAAGTGATCATGCTTTTTTATAAAGAATGTTCATAAAAAAAAGAATAGAACTGTTTAAATACAGTTCTATTTTTTATTTAAACTTAGAATGAATTCCTCGTTTGGATCAATATAAATTGTCTTGTTATTCTTGTAGGTAACAAAACTATTTACCTTCCCAGGGACTTTTTTTAAGTATCTTACCTCTACATAATCAATGGGAACACTACTCGAGTCTCTATAAGTGGAATAATAAGCAGCTAACTGAGCACAGGTTCTAATTGTAACTTCATCAAGAGGTGCAATGGCTCTACTGACCACATGACTTCCAGGAGCACCTTTGACGTGAAACCACATTTCGTTATGCTTAGCTAATTTATGTGTGATAAATTGGTTTTGAAGATTGTTTTTACCGACTAGTATTTCAATTCCTAATGAATCATAGTATGTGTCATAATTTGGTTTATATTTCTTCTTTTTAACTATATTTGTACGTTTAATTAACTTTCTGTTCATAAGTTCCATTTTAATCTCTTCTATATCTTTTAAAGAAGCGGATTCGATTTGAGAGGAAATTTGATCAATATATCGTATTTCCATTTTTGCATCTTTAATTTGATTTTCCAAATGTGGAATACTTGCCTTTACTTTTTTGTATTTCTTGAATATTTTTTCACTATTCTGAACAGGTGTTAGCTTATTATCAAGTAATATTTCTACATCCTGGTCAGTATAGTAATTTCTACATTTCAGGACACTATCACCCTTTAATAAATTGTGTAAATTTGCTTGAATTAACTCGCCTTTTACTCTAATTTCATCCATTTTACTTGTATCATTTAGATCTTTTGAAATTTTATCGATTTTATTAAGCAATTTATTACGATATGTCTTAGTGAACTTAATCAAATTTTTGGAATACTGTTTTATGATATCTATTCTATCTCGATTATAAAAATGATAATCAAGCAATTCGTTAACACTATTGAAATATCTTCTGTCACCTTCAATATAGGTTATATCAGTATAATAAAAATGGTCTCGTTTATTTGTGATTATTACTGGTTTATACTCGTTTTTTACTGTATTTATTACTTCTTTTATGGATTTACTCGTATTGTCTGCTCGATGAATTATCTCTTTATTAATTAGTGGACTGAATCCCATAAGTTGATTATAGTTCTCACTATAATTGTCAATTGATATATTTTTAAGAAATTCATTTAGGTCAGCCTCGATATACGGGTTGATTTGTGTAGTCTTTGGGTACTCATATATTGCTCCAGGAAAGATGGTTCTATCAGTTCCATCAAATGGCATTTGATGTTTAATTGATTCCAATATCTTAAATTCATTGTCAGTAACTATGATATTTGAGTATCTACCCATTACTTCAATGACTAATTTCTTATCCTGTAAATCACCGATTTCATTACGTCTTTCGATGGTTATTACTATGACACGATCATTTTCTTTCTGTTCGAGATTTTTTATAATTCCACCTTCTATTTGCTTCCTTAAAAACATGCAAAATGTAGGTGGTTTATTCGGTTTCTCATATTTCTTATCCGTAAGATGGATTCTAGCGTAGTTTGGAGAGCTAGAAATAAGTAATTGTTGCTTTTTTCCTTTTGCATTAATATTGAATATCAAGTCAAACTTAGAAAGCTGGTAGATTTTAGTAATTCTACCAGTATTTATTAACTCATTTAGTTCTTTGGTCAAATGTCTTATTATATTCCCATCTAAACTCATAATTATCACCACACAAATTATAACACAGAACAAAAAAAATGAAAAAAGTGTTTTCAAATCCTTACAATTTTGTCCATTTAATGTTATTATATATATAATTTATATCAGGTAAAGATATCTCACAAAGGGGGTCAGTTGAGATGAAACTCAATGAACGTGGATTATTAGTTGTCCTAAGCGGTCCCTCTGGGGTTGGTAAAGGTACAGTTAGAAAAGCTTTATTTGAATTAGAGGGTCATGATTTAGTTTATTCAATTTCAATGACTACGCGACAACCTCGTGAAGGGGAAGTCGATGGAGAAGATTATTACTTTGTTTCAAAGCAAGAGTTTGAGCAAAGAATAAAAGACGACCAATTCTTAGAATATGCGGAATTTGTCGGTAATTACTATGGGACCCCGCGAGACAAAGTGGATGAGCAAATTGAACTAGGTAAAGAAGTTGTATTGGAAATCGAAATACAAGGTGCTTTACAGGTTCGTGAAAGAGCTAAAGATGGTGTGTTTATATTTATAGCGCCACCAACAAAAGAAGCTCTTTTTAGAAGACTCTTAAGAAGAGGAACTGAAGATCCGAAAACCATTCAAAAGAGAATGGATAAAGCTGAGAGTGAGTTCCCGTTAGCACATAAATATGATTACATTGTTGTAAATGACGAAGTAACGAATGCAGCAGATAGAATACTGGCAATCATTCGTGCTGAACATGCAAAGACAGAAAGATCTATATACAAATACAAAGAAATGTTGGAGGTAGAATAATTTGAAAAATCAAGAAGGATTACGTTATCCATCAATTGATAATTTACTAAAAAAAATCGATTCTAAATATAAATTAGCTTATACAAGTGCAAAAAGAGCTAAGAAAATTAGAGAAGAAGAATATGTGGCTGTGACCCCAAAATGTAGCAAACCAGTTGGGCAAGCACTTGAAGAGATTTTAGAGGGAAAAATAGAAATTGACTTTGAAGAAAATTAGTAGAATTCGTTCTACTTTTTTTTATTTTATGACCCTATAGGGTCATAATTATGCTATAATATACAGTAGAAAACAAAGCTGGAGTTGACAACATGAATGATAATTTTTTAAACTTACTAAAACAATTAAATCTCCAAGAGAAAACAGATATATATAATGGTGATTTAGTCGAAATCCTAATCGATCCAACTACTGATAGTTGGCTTTTTGATGTGGAATTTGATGAACCGATTTCAATAAGTGATTTTGAAGCTTTTCATCTACAAATACAAGAATTACCAAAAGAAATAAAATCTTGTAAGAAAGCTGAATTAACTATTAGGTATAAGAACAACGACTTCAAAAGGCTTGAAGATTATTATGATTTTGTTCTAAAGCGTTTGGCAGTAAATAAGCCAAGATTTAGTGCGATAGTAGATTTTGATATTGAAATAAATAAAAACCGTATTGAAGTAATATGTCCTAGTGATGGGACATTTGTTACTGCAATGTTATACGAGATAAAATCAGAACTATTAAAAATGGGGTTTGATGCTTTATTAGCAACAAGAATATGTAAAAAGCAACCTAAAATAAAAGACCGAATTATTAAAGAAGGTGTTGATTTTGAAAACACTGTAAATCAACAACAAGAATTCGAAGTTGTTGAAAAGAGATATGTTAGTTTTAATAACAATGCAGTGCGAGGAATTAAACATACAATTGCCGATGTACCTAAAACAGAAAATGATTTAATCGAATATAAATCTATGAGTGAGAATACAATCTTTACCCTTGAAGGTGAAATTACCAAAGTAGATTACCGCGCTTTAAATACGGGTACTCATCTCTATACTTTTATCCTTAGTAATGATGTAGATTCTATATATCTTAAAAAGTTTGTAAAAGACAAAGATGAGAAGAAATTTATGGATGGTACAAAAGTAGGAATGCTTGCCAAAATTAAAGGTAATGCATCATTTGATAAATTCTCTGATGAAGTAACTGTAACTGCAATTGTCTTTGAAAGAACAAACTACATAATACCAAAAGATCCTCGAAAAGATTTGGCAACAGAAAAACGTGTTGAGTTACATCTTCATACAAAAATGTCAACTCTTGATGGAATTGACAATATTACTGACTTTGTAAATACCGCTAAAAAATGGGGACACGAGGCTATAGCTTTAACTGATCATGGTAATGTTCAGTCATTCCCGGAATTATATAAAGCAACAAAGGATAAATCAATAAAACCAATTTATGGTTGTGAGTTTACCTTTGTTGATGAAAGAGATTTGCAAATCGTTCAAAACCCAATTGATATAGCATTTACAGATGCTACATATGTTGTATTTGATATTGAGACAACAGGTCTTAGTGTTAATTATGATAAAATCATTGAAATCAGTGCAATCAAAGTTAAAAATAACCAGGTTATCGATCAATACGATACCTTTGTGAACCCAGAAAGACCAATTAGTCTATTAACAACAAGACTAACATCAATTAAAAACTCTGATGTAGCTCTTGCACCGAAAATAGAAGAAGTAATCCCTGAGTTTAAGAAATTCTTTGAAGGTTCAATTATGGTAGCCCATAATGCTCACTTTGATATGGGATTCATCTATAGTGTTTTAAAGCAAAACGACTTATATGATAAAGAAATCACAACAATAGATACTTTACAAATAGCTAGAAGTCTTTATAGTAATCAACTTAAAAGATTTAACTTAAAAGCTGTTTCTAAGTTCTTTAAAGTAAATTTGGAGCAACACCATCGAGCTGAATACGATACAAGAGCAACTCAAGAAATATTCTTACATATGCTAAGAGATGCTCGTCATCAAGGTATCACAAATATTAAAGATTTTAATATGTTAAGTGATAAAAGTGATGCATATAAACACTCTATTTCTAAGCATATAAACATTTTAGTTAAAAACCAACAAGGACTTCGTAACTTATATAAAATCGTCAGTGACGCTAATACAACACACTTTCATAGGGAAGCACGTCTTTTAAGAAGTGTTCTTGATGAAAATAGAGAAGGATTACTTGTAGGTAGTGGGTGTATGAACTCTAAATTATTCGAAATAGCTAAAAACAAAAGCTATGAAGAATTAAAAGAATACGCTAAATATTACGACTACTTGGAAGTCCAACCAATCAGAGATTTTGCACACTTAGAACAAGACATGGATAACTTCAAAGTAAACATCCAAGATACAATAACTAGAATCATAAAAGTAGGTAAAGAACTTAACATCCCCGTAATAGCTACTGGTGATGTTCACCATATTAGAGAAATGGATAAAAAATATCGTGAGATATATGTTGTTACACCACTTGTTGGTGGTGGATTACATCCATTATCAAGATATAAAAATATCCCTTCACAATACTTTAGAACTACTAACGAAATGTTAGAAGAATTCTTCTTTGTTGATGAAGAAACAAGAACGGAAATCGTTATAACAAATAGCCAATTAATTAACAGTAAAATTGAATTTGTTAAAGCCTTTATTCCTGAATTATATGCTCCTAAAGATGACTTCTTAGCTTTAGAAGGTATCCCGTCAGTGCAAAACAAATTAATCAAAATGGTTAATGACAAAGCACGAGGATTATATGGAGATACCCTACCTAAAATTGTTGAAGATCGTATTAATAAAGAAGTAAAAAGTATCACAGAAAACAAATTCTCAACTGTTTACTATATTTCCCATCTCCTCGTTAAAAAATCTCTAGATGAAGGATATTTAGTAGGTTCACGTGGTTCAGTTGGTAGTAGTTTAGTAGCTACTTTAATGGATATTACAGAAGTAAATCCATTACCACCTCATTATGTTTGTCCTAAATGTAAATTTTCTAGTTTTAAAATGACAACCGAAGAGAAAGGTAAATATAGCTTTGAAGAGAATGAAATTCGTCTACAAGCAATCCTCGATAAATACCAAACAGGGTACGATTTACCAAATGAAACTTGCCCGGTTTGCTCGGAAGATTTAAAAAAGGACGGACACTCAATTCCTTTCGAAACATTCTTAGGTTTCAAAGGAGATAAAGTTCCCGATATCGACCTTAACTTTTCAGGTGATTATCAACCTGCAGTACATGAATATATTAGAAAAATATTTGGCCATGAACGTGCCTTTAGAGCTGGAACGATTTCAACTGTAGCTGAGAAAACTGCATTTGGGTATGTTAAAGGATTCCTAGAGAAAAAAGACCTAACAATGCGTAAAGCAGAAATCGAAAGAAATGCTTCTCATATTACTGGAACAAAGCGTTCAACAGGACAACATCCTGGTGGAATCGTAGTTGTACCTTCATACAAAGAAATAATTGATGTTACTCCCATCCAATTCCCTGCTGATGATACAACAGGTAACTGGCGTACAACACACTTTGATTACCATAGTTTTGAAGATAACTTATTTAAATTAGATGTACTAGGTCATGATGATCCAACAATGATCCGTTTCCTAATGGATTATGTTAAAGAACATCCAATCGATTTTCCATTCTCAGATGCAACAGAAATACCTTTAGACGATCCTAAAGTATATAGTTTACTAAGTACTACCCAATCAATTGGTTTATCACCAGATGAACTAGGATTAGATAGTGAAGTTGCTAGTTTCGGTGTCCCAGAAATGGGAACGAGGTTTGTTCGTGATATGTTAAAAGATTCGCGTCCAAATACTTTTGCAGATATTGTAAAAATATCAGGACTTTCACATGGTACAGATGTTTGGTTAAATAATGCCAAAGACTTAGTAACAAACCGAACTAGTTTCGGTAAAATAGCCTTCAAAGACGTTATTGGTTGTCGTGATGATATCATGGTTTCCTTGATTGCTTGGGGTATGGAAGAAGCGACAGCTTTTGAAATATCAGAGTTTATCCGTAAAGGTAAAGCTGCAGGTAATCCAGATAAGTGGGAAGGCTATAAATTAATCATGAGGGATCATAAAATTCCTAATTGGTATATTTGGTCTTGTGGTAAAATCAAATACATGTTCCCGAAAGCCCATGCTACAGCATATGTTATTATGGCTTTAAGAATTGCCTGGTTTAAATACTATCATCCAATCGTATTCTATAGCGCATATTTCAGTAAGCGAGCTAGTGATTTTGATGTTTATGCATTAAAAGGCGGAGAATATGAAATCTATAAAAAATACCGTGAAATCATGGATAAAGGAAACGCTGCTTCTGAAACAGAAAAAAGAACAGCAGTCGTCCTAGAAGTTGCTTATGAAATGGTGAAGCGAGGATTTAAATTTAAAAATATCAATTTACACAAATCAGAAGCTAGAGACTTTGTAATTGATGAAGATAATAAATCACTTATCATCCCATTTATTACGATAGATGGACTTGGGTTAAAAGTAGCTGAATCAGTTGTGACAGCCCGAACTGAAAGAGAGTTTAAATCAAAAGACGATATTAAAGAAAGAACTTCTTTATCGAAGACGTTATTCAATAAACTAGATATGTTAGACGTCTTTGAAGGTATGCCTGATAATAGTCAAATGAATCTTTTTAACCTTTCATAAGATTTTCAAAACTATTAATTATAAGGTGGTATAATAATTAAGAAAAAGGAGTGGATTTAGATGAGATTTAGAGGAGAAAATCCTGTATATAAATATGGAAATTACGAGGAAGCATATAGTGATACAGATGCAGCTACTTATACTGGAGTAGCAGTAAAAACTGGATTACTATTAGCAATCATTGCTTTTTCTGCATTATATTTTGCTAGTACTTTAAGTTTTAGTACATTTAGTGCAATAACTCTTGCACCAATCATCGCAGCACCAATCATTGCTATAATTGCTGTAATAATGACTCATAGAATGCCACAAATTGCCTTTGCAACATCAATTCTGTACGCAATTTGTGAAGGAGTATTTCTTGGTTTCATTAGTGCATTATTTGCATTTGCATATGGCGGAGAAATAGTTCAAATGGCATTAATTGGAACATTCGGAGTCCTTGCTGGAATGTTGTTCTTATATTCGACTGGAACAATTAGAGTAGGAAGTTTCTTCAGAAAATTTATGTTCTCAATGTTAATAGGGTTAATCTTTGCTTCGTTAGGTTTATTATTACTAAGTTTTACAAGCCTATTATCTTTTGCAGCATTTGATACTTTATATGTTGGTATCGTAGTTATAAGTGTTGTTATATCAAGTCTCTTTTTATTAGTAGATTTTGATAATATTACTAGATACGTAGAATCAAGTGCACCAAAACAATATGAATGGTCTTTATCATTAGGATTAGTTGTTACTATTGTTTGGATATATATTGAGTTACTAAGATTCTTTGCAATTTTAGCTAGAAGAAATTAGATAAAAAAAGCACCTTTTGGTGCTTTTTTATAATAGGGGGAATGCAGTATGAGTGCTGTGAAGAGAAATCCAGTTTACCCAGAATTAAGATATAACTATTCGGGGGACAAAAAAGCAACCTATCTTGGAATGTTTTGGAAAATCGGGTTATTACTAATTGTTCTTTTTATTTCGATTTATTTTGGATACACGTTTGCAAGTGAACCAACTTATGTAAATATTTTAATCTATATCGGAGTGACACCAATCACTGCATACATAGCTCTTAGGCTTGCCCTGAAAGTAGAACCATTAACTGCACTTTTATCATTTGTTTTCTCAACTACATTCGGAATTACTCTTGGGTTTATTATCCGCTTAATTTACCGAGTTGGAGAGGATTCGATATTGCTAATAGCAATATTTACAACAATAATTGTGTTAGTTGTCTATTTAATAATCTTCTTAATCAAACCACTTCGAGTTCAAAATTCGATGTATCAAGGTATGATAGGAATGTTCTTAGGAATAGCATTTTCAATAGTGGGAAGTTTAGGTTTGGATTATTTAAATATAACTTACTCTTATGATCAGTTATTTCTAATGGTTCCTATATTTAGTTTTCTTGCGGCAATCTTCTATACAGTAGATTTTAATAAAATCAATACTTTAGTCGAGGCTGATGCACCAAAACTTAAAGAATGGAACTTAGCATTAGGGTTACTACTTACAATAGTATGGGTATATATAAGAATAGTCGAACTGATTTTGTATATCATTTATAAAAACAATCAGAGAAGAAAAAGAAGCTAATAATCAAAGATATTTACTTATAAAACTTGAATAATAAAACAAACTGCTTTATAATTATAAAGAAATTGAAGACATAGAATTAGTACTTAAAAATTATTAATTACAAGAGAAGAGTATATGATGCTGGAATTACTCAATTAATAACTTAAGGAATTCATCTATCGAGAGATGCTAATCACATCCGCTTGTCCGCGTTAAAGACATAAGAGTGCCTAGAAATATCTAGGAACTAAGGTGGTACCACGGATATTTTAGTTCGTCCTTATTTTAGGACGGACTTTTTTTATATAAAAGGAGTGAATTAAATGAGTGTTTTAGATAAACTAAAAGCAATTCAAGAAAGTGCATTAGAAGATATCAAAGTTATCAAATCAATGCATGAATTAAATGATGTTAAAGCGAAATACCTTGGTAAAAAGGGTGTCTTTAGTGATGTCATGAAACTAATGAAGGATTTACCAAACGAAGAAAGACCATCATTTGGTAAAATGACAAATGAAACAAAACAAGTAATTCTCAAATATATTGAAGAACAACGTACTCTGATTGAAAGAGTAAAAGTTGAAGAACAACTTTCAAAAGAAACAATAGATGTTACCTTGCCAGGTAAAAGAATGAGTTCAGGAAACCGTCATCTACTTACGCAAGTAGTAGAAGAGTTAGAAGACTTATTTATTGGTATGGGGTATGAAATCATGGAAGGACCTGAAGTTGAAACAGATGAATACAACTTCGAAAAATTAAACCTTCCAAAAGATCACCCAGCTCGTGATATGCAAGATACATTCTATATCACTGAAGATACACTTCTAAGAACTCACACATCTCCTGTACAAATTCGTACAATGTTAGAAGTTGGAGGAACCGAGCCAATTAAAATATTATGTCCCGGAAAAGTATATCGAAGAGATGATGATGATGCTACTCATAGTCATCAGTTCATGCAAATTGAAGGTTTAGTAGTTGATGAAACAACTTCGATGGCTGACTTAAAAGGAACACTATTAGAAGTCGCAAATAAAATGTTTGGTGAAGGAAGAGATATTAGATTAAGACCATCATATTTCCCATTTACTGAACCAAGTGTAGAAGTAGATATAAGTTGCCATAATTGTAATGGTAAAGGATGTAATATTTGTAAAGGTACTGGATGGATAGAAGTTTTAGGCGCAGGAATTGTTAATAATAACGTATTAGAAGCTAGTGGTTATGATAGCACTAAATATCGAGGGTTTGCCTTCGGGATAGGTGTTGAACGTATGGCTATGTTAAAATACGGAATCAATGATATTAGACAGTTCTATACAAACGATCTACGATTCAACAAACAGTTTAAGAAATAATGGAAAAAGACTTAGTCCTGATAATAAATGGTGCTGGTACAAACGGTAGTGAGCTAAAATCTTTATACAAAGAATTAGCTAGAAATGAAAAGTACTTCGTTTACTACCCAGGAATTATGCCAGGAGCATTTATTGGAACTCATTTCCCAAAATCAACAACCAAAAACTTTATTGAATTTATTGATTCTACCATGGAAATTGTAAATCAACAAGAATTCAAGAATGTTTACCTAATAGGATATAGCTTAGGAGCTTCTACCGCCGCTATAATGGCTTCTAGAAGCGACAAAATAAAAAAACTTATCCTCATCGCACCAATCGTTAAAAATCCTAACTACAGTAAATTTCTACGAGGATTATCATTCAGTTTATCGTATTCAAAGAACTTAACACGAGTTCAAAAAATATTCTATAGTGAATTTATTAAAAGATTTATAAAAGTCCCAAAAATTCATATTTGGCACTTACAAGTATATCTTCACTTTACAAAGAATTATTTAAAGAAAATAGACAAACCAACATTAATTATCGAGACAATCAATGATGAATTAGTAAAAAGAAAAACAATCGATCAAATCGAAAAAAATATGGACCATCAAGACTTTGAAAGATATAAAGTAGACTCATCACATTTCTTATTCTTTGATCGTGATGTAAGAGACGATGTTATCAATAAAGTTAAAACATATTTAGAGGAGGAGTAAAGATGAAAGTATCATTAAACCATCTAAGAGAATTAGTAAAGACTGACATTAGTGCACAAGAATTAAGTGAACTATTTAATCTTCACTCAGGTGAAGTAGAAGAATATTATCAATTAGCAACAGCATCAAATGTTGTTGTAGGACATGTGTTATCTAAAGAACAACATCCTGACGCTGACAAACTAAGTGTTTGTCAAGTCAATATTGGTGGAGAAACTTCACAAATTGTTTGTGGAGCACCTAATGTTGATCAAGGCCAAATGGTTATTGTGGCTAAACCAGGCGCAGTTTTACCAGGTGGGTTCAAAATCAAAACTTCGACAATAAGAGGTGTAGAATCAAACGGTATGATTTGTAGTTTAGCTGAACTGGGTTTAGATAAGAAATTCGTTTATTCTGAAGGAATCGAAGTTATCAAAGAAAAATGTGAACCAGGAGATAACCCTCTAGAAGTTTTAAGCTTAATTGATGAGGTAATGGCTTTAGATTTAACACCTAACCGTGCTGATTTACTTAGTGTAATGGGTGTTGCTTATGATACCGCAGCTATTCTAGATGTTGAACTAACTCCTCGTAAAATCTGTATTAAAGAAGCAGCAAAAGAATGTACAGTAAAAATAGCTATTGAAACTGAAAATTGCACTTCATATTACGCCCGTATTATTGAAGACATTGAAGTTAAAGAATCACCACAATGGATGAAATCAAGATTAATTGCTAGTGGTATCCGCCCAATTAATAACGTTGTTGATATTACAAACTACGTAATGTTAGAAACAGGGCAGCCTCTTCATGCTTTTGATTATGACACTATTACAACAAACAAGATATCTGTGCGTATGGCAAACCCTGGTGAGATACTTAAAACATTAGATGAACAAGACCGCACTTTAACTGTTGACGACATCGTTATTACTGATGGTGAAAAAGCAGTTGCACTTGGTGGAGTAATGGGTGGATGTAGTACAGAAATTACTGATACTAGTAAAACCGTGTTACTTGAAAGTGCTAACTTCAACCCAAGCAATATTAGAAAAACATCAAGAAGGTTAGATCTAAGAAGTGAAGCTTCAACTCGTTTTGAAAGAAAAATAGATCCAAAAAGAACAATTCTTGCTTTAGAACTAGCAACAGAATTGTTCCAAAAATATGCAGCTGGTAAGGTTTTAAAAGGACATCAAGCAGTTGATAATATTGATTACACAGAAAAAGTAATCACAACTTCAACAAAGCAAATTAATGATAATTTAGGTTCTAACTTATCCAACAATGAAGTAATGGATATATTAAGAAGACTAAACTTCGATGTAAAAGAAGATAAAAACAATTTGCTAGTTACACTTCCAACAAGAAGACAAGATATGACAACATATCAAGACATCGTTGAAGAAGTAGGTAGAATTGTTGGTTACGATAAGTTACCACTAACTTTACCTAAGACTGTATCTAAAGGATTCTTATCTCCTTCTCAATTATTTAGAAGAGAACTTATAAGTAAACTTACTGGTTTAGGTCTAACAGAAGTAGTTACCTACTCATTAGTAAATGAAAATAGAATTAACGATTTTACAAAAGAACCATCAACTTCAACAAGAGTAGCTCTCCCAATGAGTCTAGATAGAAGTACACTAACTTCTTCACCACTAGTTGGAATTATCGATGTTTTAAAATACAATATCAACCGTAAGAACAATGATATCTTCGTCTTTGAATTAGGGAAAAGATATAATGAAAGTGAAAAACTTGTTGTATCAGGAGCTCTAACAGGAGTGATGTCACAAACACTTTGGCAAGGTAAAAAAGAAGTAGTAGACTTTTTTACTGTCAAAGGAATTCTCGATACATTATTTGATAAACTACATTTAGGTCACCTAGAATATGAAGTAAGTAAAGACTACAAAAACTTACATCCAGGTCAAACAGCTATTATAAAAGATAGAAGTGGTCAGGTAGGGTTTATTGGTAAACTTCATCCTGAATACGCTAAAGATCATGACTTAAAAGATGTATATGTCTTTGAATTAGAAATAGAAAAAATGGATCAAGTAAAACGTGTTCTAAAAAAAGTAAAAGAAATTAACAAATTCCCAGAAATGACACGTGATATCGCAATTGTCTTAGAAGACACAGTTTTAACTAAAGATATTCTCGATGCGATTAATAAAGCTGGAAAAAGAATGTTACTATCAAGTGAAGTATTTGATTTATACAAAGGTACACCACTAGATGAGAATCAAAAATCATTGGCTATTAAATTAGTGTTTAGCGATCCAAAGAGAACTCTAGAAACTAAAGAAGTAGATCAAAGAGTAAATGAAATCTTAGGAGTACTTAAAGCTAGATTTAACGCTGAACTAAGATAGGATTGTTTTAACTACATTTATATTCATAATAAAAGTCATATTAGAATTTTATCTAATATGACTTTTTTATTTTCTAATCATCTAAAAGATCAAATACTTCGAAAAGTATGGGATCTGTGACAATAAACCAATTAGCAGCAAAGTATTCATCTATCGTGTATATGCTGCTTCTACCAATATGAACTTCCTTTGACTCGGGGTAATACAACAAATCCTGTAAACCTCCGCTAACTTCAACAAAACCACCTGTCTCATCATAATGAATCAAAGTATTGCCAAGTCTGTAGTAAGGTGTTCCTGCTTCCAAAGTTCTTACATAACCTTCTGATTTCAGATAGAACTCAGCACATTCTAGTCCTGTTAACAAGGTATATTCTACTGGACTTAAAATTGTTTGATCAATATCTACAAAAGTTACTGTAGAATTTGCAGAATCAGTTATATATTCTACCATTGTAAAATAGTGGTCCTCAATATATAACTTAACAGTCGCTGGATATTCGAAATCCAAGTATACTTCAATGTAGCCATCATTAATGGTAGCGGTAACTTCAATACATGATATTAGGAAATTGATATCTATATCAATCCAACTTAATTCATCAGATTCAAACTTCTCGATTGCATAGTATAATCCATCTTCTTCATACAAGTCGTAATACTTATCATTTTTAATCTGATATTTATCGAGCTTATCAATATACTTGAAATCATCAGAAATTTTTATTGCATATTCAGTTACTCCTGTTTCACCTCTGTCAGTGCGAAACATCATCGTTACATTTTCGATTCTCTCCATATTATAAATCGCCTTTTCAACATCGTTTAATGATTCATAATCACGTGGAGCATCATCTCCAATGACACCATTATCAGGATTTTCTCCTGTATTGGTACTGTCTGTATTGCCAAACTCATCACAACTTATTAAAGTGAACCCACTTATAAATATTATTACTAGCATTATTATTCTTTTCATAATATCCCCTCCAACATAATTGTATAATTTTTTTAAAATGAATTCAATCATAAAAAAAACACAAAACTAATTTGTGTTTTTACTCAAATATATCTATTAATTCAGGATATAAATCGACACTAGCATATGCAATTACGCCATCATCAAATTCAACGAAAGTTACCAGTTTATCTTCGTCATCCTCAACAATACAAGAACTACGATATAATAATGTTCCGTAATTAGTCTCGATTAAGATTGTTACTGGGCTATCTGTTTCACAGAGATCAGTTGAATCTTCTAGAAATATAAAATCATATTCAGCAACTGCAGCAATAACTAAACCAAAGACTTCATTACTTTCAGTTGTAGAATTGAATTTAGAATCATATTGTACTCTCTCTTCAAAGATTGTTGTAATACGGGAAATTGTATAATTGTCTAATTTAAATGTTTTTGGTTCACTTGTGCAAGAAGCAAGTGTAATTGTCAATATAAATAATGCGATAATAGTTGTTATTTTCTTCAAGTGTTTTCACCCTTTCTTCTTGTAAAATGTATCATATTTCGGATTAATAAACAATAATAATCCATAAACTACAAAAATTTATATGTAATCTACATATTATAGAATAAATTCTTAACTAATTTTGGTATTTCTTTGTTAGTGAATCCTGAGTATGGAAAGATTACACTATTAGTTTTCTTAATCTCTTCATATTTTAGATAGTAGCGATCACAGTTTCTTGTGAAGACACCTTTAGAAGATTTGCCTTTAAAGTCTAAAACAACGTGTAAGTTAGACTCTGTACCTCTAACTTTGAATTGCTTCTTTTTATTATTCTTAGTTAAAGCGTTAATCATTACTGCGTTTTTCTCTTTATATAAGTTAAATAGTTTTTTGATATGTCTTTGGAATAAACCATCTTTCATATACTGGGCTAATGATAACTGTTCTAACTTTGATACACCTTGTGAGAAATCCATAAATCTACCTTTATAGATATTGTATAAATCAAGTGGTAAAACCATATAACTAACTCTTATTGAAGGGATTATAGTTTTACTAAATGAACCAACATAAATAACACTTCGACCATCATCGTAACTATAGATTGCTGGGATACTATAACTATTGTATCTAAAGAAGAAGTTGTAATCATCTTCTATAATGTATGATTTATTCTCATGAGCCCACTTTATAATTTTGTTGCGCTCTTGAGCTTTTAATACTTCTCCAGTTGGGTAGGTATTAGAAGGTGATATATATAAGAAATCTGCCTTTAACCTAGCGATTTCAATGGTGCTTTTTCTAGGCTTCAAACTATAGCCGTATCCTCTAAAGATATTCATAGCTTTAGGGAATTCAGGAGATAGGTATGTCACTGTCTTTTTATTTGTAATAGAAAGTAAGATATTAAGTAAAGACTGAATCCCGGGTCCAACGATAATTTGATTAATATCACATTTTACATTACGCTCTTTTAATATGTACTTTCTTATTTCCTCGCGAAGCTCATATTCTCCTCTTGGATCAAGCGTTTCGTACAGTTTCTCTGATTGATAGTTAAATACTTTATTAACAGTTGCCTTATAAGGTTTCATATCAAAAAGGTCTTCTGTAAGCTTGTTGTTCTCAGATTTACGGTAATCAATAGGTTCTATATATTTACGGTATCTTTCCTTTTCAAGAATATGGACATCCATAACGATATATCCACTTCTTGGAATACTCTTGATATATCCTTCAACCATTAGCTGATTATAGGCTTTTTCAACAGTAGTCGTGCTTATATCAAGACGTTTAGCTAAAGAACGTACACTTTCCAATTTTGAGTTTTTCTTGTAATCATTTCTTATGATTTTATCTTTGATATCTTCATATAAGGATTGATATAACGGGATATTCATTTTAGACATGTGACCACCTCAAAATAATATTTTTTGCATATTTTTATATATGCACGTTTCCATTATAATACAGGTGACTAAGATTTTAAAGGAGAATTCATATGACTAATAGAAAAACAATTCAAATCGTCGCAAGTGCGATGTTTATTGCACTAGTTGTTGTCGCTACATTTATCAATGTTCCATTCCCAGGAGCTGCCGGTGGACTTGTCCATTTAGGAACCTTAATGATGTTAATCATCGCAATGCGTTTTGGTAAACATTACGGGGCATTAGCTGGAGGTATTGGGATGACTATCTTTGATGTACTAGGCGGATGGTTAGCTTGGGCACCAGGAACTTTTGTTGTTAGATTACTAATTGGGTTTGTTGTTGGTTTAATTGCACATGATAGTAAATTAGGACAAGGTAAGAATATATTAAAGAATATTGTAGCTTGGACAATTGGTTTAGTGATCATGGTAGTAGGTTACTACTTATATGAAGCAATCTTCATAACTACATTTGAGGCTGCGCTACTAAGTATTTGGGGTAATATACTTCAGTTCATCATCGGATTACTAGCAATTCCTGCAGTTTTCTATGCAATGAACAATAAGACATTCGACGACGTAGAATCAAAACTATAGACAAGCACATTTGCTTGTCTTTTTTTTAGCTATAAGCCATATTTATTATTATAATGAGTTATGTGATACAATTAGTAATAAAGACAAATAATAGGGGAGGACTTATGCATATATTTATAACCGGTGGTACAAGAGGTATTGGGCAAGGTATTGTAAAAGAGTTCTTAAAAAAAGGTCATCAAGTTTCATTTACTGGAACTAGTGAAAATAGCATTAAAAAAGGGCAAGAAGGATTAAACGGTGAATATCTTGCGCTTGTTTGTGATGTTAGATATAAAGATATGATTACAACAGCTATGAAATTTGCTGTTGATAAGTTCGGTGATATTGATGTTTGGTTAAATAATGCTGGAGTTGATCAAGAAAGATTGACAGTTTCCGAATTACAGGAAGATGAAATTAAAAGAGTTGTAGAAATCAATATAACCGGAACAATGCTAGGAACTAGTGTTGCTTTAGAGCAAATGAAGAAACAAGGCCAAGGAATGGTTTACAATTTTGAAGGACTAGGTAGTAATAACATGGCTATTCCTAAAACGAGTATATATGGTACTTCCAAAAGAGCTATTACTTATTTCTCAAAAGCAGCTAGAAAAGAAATAAGAGATTACCCAAATATATATGTTGGGACAATTCAACCAGGGATGGTTTTCACTGATTTACTATTACATAACTTAGGTGATGAAGGAATGAAAGTAGCCCGTGTTATCGGTAACGATGTTGAATATGTTACAACCAGAATTGTTACAGGAATCTTGAATAAGAAGATGAGAATTAATATTATGAGCAATGCTTTACTTATGTGGAGATTTATGACTAGTCCATTTTCAAAAAGAAATAAACATATAAAATAAAAAAACAGGAGAAATCCTGTTTTTATTTTTTATTTCCTTTAATATATAAATCTGTTCCAACAATTTCACAACAACCATCAATTAATCCCTTATAAGATTCAAAGTACTTATTATTTTCACCATCACTAGTTCCAACTAATGTTACTTTCTTATCATGAAATTTATGGTCTAACAGAAAAGTTCTCATAACAGCATTTACTTTTCCAGCCCAGACCGGAGACACTAATACGATTTCCTTATATTTATCAAAATCGATTCCTACATGAACATATTCAACACGTTTCTTAAATGTTGTTTTATACCCATACATTAGCATTTGCATAAAAGTAGATTTATATTGCTTCACAGGTTTAACTTCATATCGATCACCATCGAATGAAAAAGCAACAGTCTCACTTCGTTTTTTATTACTATTTGAATGATAGATAATAGCTTTCATAACACCCTCCATTTTCTTTGTTCTATTTATTATAACTTATATAACTAATATGTTATAATGTTTTTGGTGATAATATGAAGAATATATTTAATTTTACGCTTAAAGAATTACAACTTGAATTCGTTGGAAAAGGCTTTAAAAAATTCAACTCAAGACAGGTCTTTGAGTGGGTTTATAAAAAACAGGTTTTAAGTTTTGATGACATGAGTAATCTTAGTAAAAATCTAAGAACTTTCCTAAGTGAAAATTACTCTTTCTTTAACATAGGTGTTAACTCTCATCAAAAAAGTAAAGATGGGACAGAAAAATTCTTGTTTGAATTAGAAGACGGTAATTTAATTGAAACTGTCTTAATGAGACATAATTATGGAAATAGTGTTTGTGTTACAACACAACTAGGTTGCAACATAGGTTGTACTTTTTGTGCCTCAGGGTTACAAAAGAAAAAAAGAGATTTAGACGCTTATGAAATTGTCTTACAAGTTCTAAAAGTTGCTGAAGTAACTAAGGAAAGAGTAAGTCATGTAGTAGTAATGGGTATTGGTGAGCCATTTGATAATTATGAAAATACAATGAAGTTTATTGATATTATCAATGAACCTTATGGCTTAGAAATTGGAGCTAGACATATCACAGTTTCGACAAGTGGTATTGTACCAAAAATACATCAGTTTAGTAATGAGTCTAAACAAGTGAATTTAGCAATAAGCTTACATGCATCTAATAATGATATTAGAAGTAGTATTATGAAAATTAATGATGTTTATCCAATTGAAATGGTTATTGATGCTGCTCGTAATTATGTATTAAAGACGCACCGTAGAATTACTTTTGAGTATATTTTACTTGATGGAATTAATGATGAAGTATGGCAAGCCGAAGAACTAGCTAAATTGATTCGAGGAATTAACTGTTATGTCAACATAATTAGATATAATAGTGTCGAAGAATTTAGTTATAAAGGAACTCCAGAGGATAAAGCTAGAAGATTCCATCAAAGACTTTTAAATAGAGGAATCACAGCAACATTAAGAAGAGAAAAAGGTGGCGATATTGACGCTGCTTGTGGACAACTTAGAAGTAAAAAAATCTAAGTGAGGTGGTTGAAGTGGATTATAGAAATACTATAATTACAACAAAAAGGCTATCGCTAATCCCGATAACTTTTGATCATACTGATGTTTGTTTTTCAAACTTCACTAAAGATATCGCTAAATACATGTACCCACAACCAAGTAATAATAAAGCTGATACAATAGACTTTATTAGTTCATCAGTTAAAACGATGAAAGAAGGAACCAACTTACAATTAGTTATCAAACATCGTCATACTGATGAATATTTAGGTAATGTTGGACTTCATCATTTAGATACAGCCACACCTGAACTAGGAATATGGGTAAAAAAAGATGCTCATGGTATTGGTTATGGTAATGAAGCAATCGTCGCTATAATCGAATGGGCTCAAAAGAATATTGAATTTGAGTATCTAAAATATCCCGTTGACAGAGGTAATATCTCAAGTAGGAAAATACCTGAAAGAAACAACGGTGTAATAAAAAAACAGTACGTAACTAAGAACGCTATTGGTAAAGAATTAGATATCGTTGAATACTGGATTTACAAATTAAATAAATAACGAGAAATCTCGTTATTTTTTTATTGACATGCGCTTACAAAATCACTACACTAATACTGTATATAAATATTACTATATAGGAGTGATCACTTTGGATAGTTATACGGCAAAGAAAATACTTGATTCTAATCTTACTAAAACAATGGGTTGTACAGACATTGGTGTTGTCGGATATATTGCCTCAATCGGGGCATATATTTTGCGTAATAAAAAGATTAAATCTGTTGATTTAGTTATGAGTGAAGAACTCTACAAAAACAGCGTTAACGTTGGTGTTCCAGGACTTAGAAAAAGTGGTTTAGATAAAGCTTTAGCTTTAGGTATTCTTCTAAAAAATCCAAAGAAACAGTTAAGTGTTTTTGAAAGTGTAACCAACGATGATATTGAAAAAATTGAAGAATTGTTAAGTGAAATAGATGTTACTATTTCACATAAGAAATTTGAGGATACAGTTTTATATGAGGAACTATATTTAACTTCAGTTGATGGGGACGAAGCTCGTATTATTATTAAAGATTTTTATGATAATGTCGTTAGTGTAATTAGAAATGGTGAGAAATTAGCTGAGTTTGAAAAAGATGCTTTAATTGGCAGAGTTAATAAACATAAAATTGAGAATTTTGATGAAATCTTAGATTTTGTTAAAGAAGAGGATTTTACTGGTTTAGAAGAATTATTTGATATTGCTAAAATCCAATATGATAATGCCCGAGAGGAAATTAAAAAAGAAGGCGGAGAATACTTAGTAGAAAACCTAAGAAACGCACAAAAAGACTGTTTATATGATTTATCTAACTTCTTAAGGAAACATGTTAGTGTTCCTTCTAAAAAACGTATGGTGGGAGATATTTACACAGTATACGGAGTTGCTGGTAGTGGTAATCTTGGTATTGGTACATTGATTACACCAATGTTCTTAAGTGATGCCCTACAACTATCTAAAAAAGAGACAGAGAAATTAATAGTTCTATCATTTTTAACTAGTGTTTATGTAAAACAAGAAATGAATGTCGTAACAGTATTATGCGGAACTGGTCATGCAACCGGTTGTAGTAGTGCTGCTGTTACAGCATACATCAAGAATGGGACTAGAGCTCAGATTAAAGAGGCAATAAACCTATATCTTTCTACTTCAATGGGATTTGTTTGTGATGGTGCTAAAATATCTTGTACTTATAAAGTATCATTTGCAGCAATGAACGGAATGATTTCAGGTAAAATGGTTATCGATCATCGCAATGTCTGTGATGGTGTTGGTTTAAACAAAGTTGATATTGATAAAACGATAAAGAATTTAGGTAAATTAAATAACGAAATCTTGCATACAGCAAATAAGGGAATAATCGAATTAATTTAAAGGTGTGAAAACACCTTTTTTATTTGTTTAAAACTAGATAAAAGTGCTATAATAAATTAAACGATACAAGTAATTAAGGGTATTTAAAGGAGGATAACAATGAGTATAAAACTAGAAAATGTAACAAAAATTTACCAAGCTGGTGAAGTTGAAACAGTTGCTTTGAAAAATGTTGATTTAGAAATTTTAGAAGGTGAAGTTGTTGTTTTATTAGGACCATCAGGTAGTGGTAAAAGTACAATGCTAAATGTTTGTAGTGGGTTAGATAACCCAACAAGTGGTACTATCACTATTGATAATGAGGTTATTAGTGAAATGAATTCAAAACAGTTAACTAAATTTAGAAGAGATAACTTAGGATTTATCTTCCAACAATATAACTTACTTCAAACTTTAAGTGTTAAAGAGAATGTAGAAGTAGGTAGTGAAGTAAGTAATGATCCTTTTATGGTTGAAGAGATTATTGAACAAGTAGGATTAACTCCGAACATTGATAAGTATCCTTTTCAATTATCAGGAGGAGAACAACAAAGAGTATCAATCGCAAGAGCGGTTGTTAAGAAACCGAAAATCATGTTTTGTGATGAACCAACTGGAGCTTTAGATGAGGAAAACGCAAAAGAGATTTTAGGTGTAATTCAAAAACTTAATGAAACATATAATACTACAGTAGTATTAATTACACACAACCCTAGTATAAGTGTTATGGCTGATCGTATTGTTAAACTTAATAGCGGAGAAGTTGTTGAAGTTATTATTAATAAAGATAAAAAAGATGCTAAAGAAATAGTCTGGGGTTAAGATGTTATTTAAGAATGTTTTTAGAACCCTTCAGAAACAATACGTACAACTTATATTACTAGGAGTAATTATAATCTTAAGTAGTTTTATGTACACCGTTATGGAATATGCAATTGGCGGAGTAATGGAACCAACGGAAAACTACTTTGAAGAATCAAATCAAGAAGATTTTGCGATAAGTATGATTGATATCTTATTAGAAGACGATATCACCTATCTATCTACTAACTGTTCAACACTAGAGGCTTTACCTATGGATAATTGGCCTTTTACAGTTACTGGTGTAAAAGGGATTGATAGTGCTTGTTATTATGATGTTTTAGATAATAGGTTAAACATCATAATGTCTGAATATGAGGATATAGATTTAGAAATCAGAGAATATAAAGATGTATATTTTACTTATGAAACAGACACTTACCGTATTCGTTTCTTAAAAGATATGGAAACAATTAATACAAGTTTCTTTGTTACAGGAAGATCACCTTTGTCTGATTTACATATTGCTGTAGCTGAGACATTTGCGAAAAGTAATAATTTAGAACTCGGTGATAGGATTACAATCAACGAGACAATTTATACAATCAGTGGCTTTGTATTATTCCCAGATTATAATCTTCCAATGTTTGGTAGTGATTTTATCTTAGATAATAAAACACAAACAGTAGGAATGTTAGCAGATAATGCTTTTGAAAGTATGGAAGAGAGCACAAAGTTTGAAGTTGCTGGTGTCTTTACAGGAACGATGGATGTAAAAACTTTTGATAATAAAATAATTGATACTTATCGAGATAATGATAAACTATCTTTTGTAACTAATGTTTTGCAAACAGAAAATAACACTAGAAGTGGGGCTATCTATGCTGAACTTAGTGGTGGTAGAGCATATGGAATCTTATTAAGTTTACTTGTAGCTTCTATCGCATTAATGATTGTGGGAATCATGGTTTCAAGAGTCCTTCATTCACAAAGAGGACCAATCGGAATTTTGAAATCGCTAGGTTACACTAATAATCAAATAGCCTTCCCGTATATTCTTTTTATCGGGGTTATGACATTACCAACTGTAATTATTGGTTACTATTTAGGGTTACTAGCAGCAACACCTTTTAAAGATATCTTTATGTCTTTCTACTTATTACCATCTAATCCAATCGAACAAAACATACCAACAATCATTGTTGCTGTAGTTGTTCCCTTAGGATTTATTCTTGGTTTAAGTTTCTTGATAGTTAGAAGATTATTAAGTCAAAAACCAGTAACTCTTTTAAATCCTGAAGTAACTTCAAAAAGTAACTTCATTACAAAAAGAGTAGGTAAGTATTTAAAACGATTAAAGATTACCGCGAAACTTCAACATTTACTTCTATATAGAAATATCGTTAAGTTTTTAGTATTCTTAATCGGAATGTTCTACGCAGCTTTCTTAATTCTATTTAGTTTCTCACTAAACGGAATATTTGATCGTATGCTTTATGATTATTATGAAAATACTGATCATGAATATATTGGTATTTGTGAATTTGGAGAACTATGTTCTGTTACTGGTGATGCCGAAAAAGTAATTGAATTACCAGGTGCTTTACTAGATGATGAAAATGTAATTATTACTGGTCTTAGTGACGATTCAAGTCTTCATCCTTTATTCGATAAAAAAGGTAAGGAAATTACTTCCCTATTAAGTGAAGGAATAGTTATCACAGAATCATTACGAATTCTTAATGGAGTTAAAATCGGGGACATGCTTGTTTTGGATGTCGGGACAGACTCCGTTGAAATAGAAGTAGTAGGTATAACAAAAGAGTATAGCGGTGAGAAAGCATATATGGATATCGTTCAACTATCTAATATGCTTGTTGATACTGATGATTATTACAATGCAGTATACTCATCTGAAACACTTGATGAAGATGACTATGATATTGTGATTAGTACAAATGATATTGTCCAGCAAGCCACTAATATGCAAGGATTCTTTAATACATTTATATTAATGATGACGATTAGTAGTATTGTTATCGGAGGAATTATAATATATATTCTTACAGTTATGACTATTGAAGATAACTTCTATAATATTTCATTATTCAAAGTTATTGGTTATAACGAGAAAGAGATCAATAAAATGATCTTAGGTGGTTATAGTTTATACGGGGTAATTATCTTTATTCTAGCAATCCCTGTTGCACTTATTAGTTTCTATCTGATGGAAATGATTATGGGAGAATTCTATGGAATATTATTACCATTCCAATTTATTTGGTGGCATGCACCTCTAAGTATTGGAATCTTCTTGGTTATTTTCTACATCGGTGCTTTTCAAGCTAAAAGAAGATTAACCAAAGTATCATTACAAGAAGCAATGAAAATGTATCAAATATAAAAAAAAGCGCTAATTAGCGCTTTTTTATTTTATATTATTGCCTGAGAAATATATCTAGAGATTTCTCTAATATCACTACGACCTCTAAATTCAAAACGTAATTTACCAATACCACTTATAAAAATATCTAATTCAGCATCCATATCAAAAGTACCAGCTGTTTCAATTGAGTAAACGTTAATACGTTTATATGGAATACTTGTATAATCTACTTTCTTTCCTGTTAAGCCTTGAACATTTATTACGATGATACGCATTGTAGTAAATACAACACCATCTCTCATAGATTTATAACTATCCAGTATTTCTTCACCCTGAGCTATTAATTCATGAACTTTCTTTGAAAAACTTGAATCTTGTTTCATTTTTAAGAAACTCTTATTTTGAAAATCAATCATATTTGATTCCTCCTTTTTCCCGTTATTCTAATTATACACAATTTAGTTTAAAAATTAAATTATTACTTTATTTTATAATATTTATAAATTATTATACAATTGAAGTGTAAATAAAAAATAGAGGTGTATGTATGAAGCAAAAAATCGCTATTATTGGAACAGGTCCTTCGGGAATGGCTGCAGCACAAATCTTAGTACAAGAAGATTATCAAGTAACTATGTATGATAAGGCTGATAGACCTGGTGGAATATTAATGTATGGTATTCCTCATATGAAGTTAAATAAAAGTAACATATTAAAAAAAGCAGAAAGATTAGAAGATATGGGTGTTAAGTTTATCCTTGATACTTATGTTTCAAAAGATACTGTAGCAGATGAAATCAGTAAAGATTTTGATGCAGTGTTATTAGCTACAGGAGCAGAACACGCTCGTGACATTAGTATTGATGGAAGACAATTAAAGGGAATTCATTTTGCTATGGAGTATTTAACTGATAATACTAAACACTTGTTAGATGGTTCTAAATTAGATATTGATGCAAAAGACAAAAACGTCGTTATTATCGGTGGTGGAGATACTGCGAATGATTGTGTTGCTACGGCAATTCTTCAAGGAGCTAAAACAGTTAGACAATTAGAGATAAATCCTCCTCGTGAAAATCGTAAAAAGACATACTATGATTTTAATGAAGATGAAGTAAGACTATATCAAAAAACAGCTGTTAAGTTTATTGAATCTGAAGGTACAGTTCAAAAAATAGAAATGGATCATGTAGAAATCATTAGAGATGAGAATGGGACAAAAGTAGAGTTCCAAGATCAAAAAGGTTTAATTGATGCTGATTTAGTCTTTGTTGCTATTGGTTTCTTAGGACCAATTGATGAAGCACTTGCTGCATTTGACGTTAAATTAGATAAAGCAAAACATAACAGAGATACTACAATATTTACCACAGAAAAAGAAAATGTCTTTATTTGTGGGGATGCTAGAAGAGGCCAAAGTCTTATAAAATGGGCTATTGGTGAAGGGAAAATGGCTGCAGAAGTGATTAAAGAATATCTAGCAGCATTAGATTAAACTCTAATAAATAAAAAAGGTGATCCAGAGGAGCACCTTTTTTTTATTTACTTTTGTTTTCCTTTATTAAACCGGTACGATAAGCACCAAGTAATTTGTATAAATCTTGAATTTCGGTTTCAATACGTTTACCTTTATCAGTATTATAAATATATTCTCTTTTGGTATTTATTTCTTCAGCTTGAACGAGATTGATAATGTCTTTCTCGCTTTTGATAAGTTTTTCTTTTGAATCAAAACGATCATGAGATATTAAGAATAACTTATAAGAGTCACTGACAAGGGTGTATCCACCAATATTAATCTTTTCTTTGTACTGTTTACTCATACCACCATCGATAGCATAAATTCTACCATTGGCTTTTAAAGGATTTCCACCTTGAGAGACATCAGTAGGAACGTGGCCATTTATTATCTTTGATTTATTCCATTTTATTCCGAATTCCTTGTATATATTTTTTAAGATACTTTCGTTCTCTCTTAATGTGAAATATGGGTTTTCATTCTCTTTTCTGACTTCATAGTTATCAATAAAGTATCTTTCAAAAGTCTTCATAGCATCTTTACCAAACAAAGGAGATTTAGCTCCTAGCCAAAGATATACAAAATAATCTTTTTCAGCGTTATTAGGACTATATCTATTTAGATAACTAGTTCTAATTTTTTGATCTAATTTATCAAATAGTTTTCTTCCTTTGTATAACTTTTCATCTACTTCAAATTCTAAGAAGTTACCTTGTTCATTTAATGGAATACAACCGTGAAATAACAGGTTGTCATTATAGATCAAATACATCTGTCCGATGTTGAAAAGTTGTTTGATATGAGTTTGCAGTAAATCACTATTTAAAAATGCTCTTTTAAGTTGGTTCAGTACATTAATTTCTTCTGGTAATAATTCAAAAGGATTATCGGTATTAATCGTTGGGAAATTACTATCTTTTAGAGGATAGGTTTTCCCATCGATTGTTATTGTTTTGTCTTGATGATTTATTTTATCTAATAACAATCTATCTTGAAGTCCAAAATGAGGATTCCTGTCACTTAGAGATTTTTCTAGTTTAAACTGCATTATTGTTATTGCCTTATGCATTTTTGCAGTTAGTAATGCTTTATCTATATCAGTAATTACACCAGTAGAAGGCATAAATACATCACAAGGGTCATCGTTGTAGAACTTAAGAGCGAATTGAGCTAAAGGCATTAAACTAATAGCATAACCTTCTTCTAAAGTATCTAGAGTGTTATATTTTGCACTATTTCTTAAAACATTACAGATTGATAATCTACTACCACTAGCAGCACCCATCCATATAATATCGTGATTACCCCATTCAATATCAACACTATGATATTTCTGGATTTTATTCATGACTAGATGTGCTCCAGGACCACGGTCGAAAATATCGCCAACTATATGTAATCTATCAATTGTTAGTCTTTGTGCTAAGTATGATAATTCTATAAGAAAGTTTTTCTCTCTTTTAGTTAAAAAGATTGCATCCAATATCGAATTATAGTATTCACTTTTATCAGATAGATGTCTATCTTCGTACAGTAATTCCTGAATAATGTAGTTGAAGGCTTCAGGGAGTATTTTTCTAACCTTGCTTTTTGTATATTTTTGCGATAAATGATTACAAAGAGTAATTAACTCTAATAGTTTATTTCTTATGAATTTCTTATAAGAAATTCTATCTAAAAGGTCTTGATACTTTGCTATCATTTGTTTTGGATAATATACAAAAAAAGCTAAAGTATTTTTATCTTCGTCACTATAATCATCAAACAAGATGTCAATTTTATCCTTAGTTACCCCACTACCATTTTTTAAGAAGTGATTAAAAGTTTCATATTCCCCGTGGATATCACTAACAAAATGTTCGGTTCCCTTAGGAAGGTTCAAAATAGCTGTTAGGTTTATTAATTCAGTACTTACCTCTTGGACACTTGAGTACTCTTTACTTAGTAGTTGTAAATATTTGTTCTCATATGGCATATTAATACTTCCTTTCCCTTGATATACATATATTATATAATAACTGAGTGAATGTAAGAATACTTTTTTAAAAAATATAGAACATAAATTTATCGGATATTGAGCACCGATAGCAATCAGTATATAATGTTGATAGAGGTGATCAATATGTTGAAGAAAGAAACACTAGATTATTTAAGTAAGCAAAGAGAGAGCAAGTTCTCATTTGAAGGTGTAAATAAGCTAGAATTAACCACGGAACTATTAGAAAACATAGGCGACAAAAACAATGAAATTAGAGATGGATTAATTTATCCTTGTTTGGCTCATTTACTATATGATAAGCATTTTGATGAAGCGACATTAACAACATTCTTATATTCATTATTTTCAGAAAAGCACTTATTCTTTGATATTGATAATAAAATTGGAAATAGTGTCTTAACTAGAAGTTTCTCTTCCCTCCAAATTGTTATTCTCCTTCATGTTCATAAACGAGATAAAATCTTCAAAGAAGATACAATAAGAGAACTATTTAAGATATATCTTGATTACTTCAAAAAAGAGAAACATTTAGAAGGATATAATAAAGAGGTTGGATGGCTTCATAGTATTGCCCATAGTGCTGATGTCTTTGATCAGTTCTTTACATTAGAGTATTTTAAACAAGAAGAGATAAAATTGATGTTAGAAGCAATCCTTTTGAAACTACACAATAGAGATTACTATTTCTCACATGATGAAGATGAAAGAATGGTAGTTGGTATTACTAAAGCAATAAAACGAAATCTTTTATCAAAAGAATATCTGATCGATTGGGTTGAAAGGTTTTCTACCTATGAGAAAAATGGTGATTATCCGGAAATGTATTTCATTACAAACAATATAAAGAATTTTCTAAGATCCCTATATTTTGCAATACTTGAGGAGGAAAAACACAATTATCTAACAGATATAATATTAGAATCATTAAAAGAAAACGTTGGTTTGAGATAAAAAATGAGTATCAGCTTTGTCTGATACTTTTTGTTTGTTTAGAAATATTGTATAATAGAAATATATGGAGGTGGTCTTATGAAGAAACTCTTTAATGATTATACTCATTCAATACCTATTATCCATTCTCATTTAGAAGGGCAATACAAATATACTTTAAGTGAAGTAAAGTACTCATTCACCATTCTTTTCACTGAATTTGATTTTCATTATATTTCAGGAACCATTCCCGAAGATAAAGAAGAAGTTATTAGTGAGATAAGAAAATACATCAAAGAACGTAAAAAGGATGAATTTATTCTCTTTTCTCCTAATGAAGATTGGGATAACTATTTAAGTGAAATATTTAAGCAAATTGGTGGAGCAATTGATTTAAGATATTCTTTTACTTTAGATCAAACTGCTTTCAAGAAAATACATGATAATTATAAGTTTAATCACGAGGTTAAATTACAAAGATTTAGTGACAAATTATCATCATCACCATACTATCAAGCAGAAGTGTATAAAGATGGGAAAGTTATCTCTTTCTCAAGAGCATATATGGAAGGTGCAGCTAATGCTGAATTCGATGTTTGGACAGACTCCAAACACCGTTATAAAGGACTAGCATTTGAGACTTCATTGGTAACTATAAATAAACTTCTTGAATTAGGTTTTACGCCTAATTGGAGTTGCTGGGAGCACAAGAAAGGGTCACATATGTTAGCCTATAAACTAGGTTTTATTAACCCAATTAAGATTAAAGCATTTATCTGGGTTAACGATATGGGAGAATTCTAAATTGCATATCTAATAATTACAATATAAACTTTATTCAATATGGACAGATAAGAAGTCATTTATTGACTTCTTTTTGTATGGTAAAATATTTGAAAAAGATATACTTTTTTGACTTCTGGGTTTTAAAAGAGTTATTTTTAAATGAAATTAATGCAGATGCCAGAAAAATAATCTTAGAATTGAGGATGCTTTTATGTTTGACTTTTATGGACTTATATTGTATCTAGTATTTGGGTTCCTTATGGGAGTTATTGTTGTTATAGGTGTTAGAAGAAGTGTTGAGAATGAACATGCAGGCTATTATGAGTCATGGACAAGTAGGAAGTATAGAATTATATTCACTGTTACTTTCTTAATAGGAACTTTGTCAGCATATTTTGGTTAGTTTTTTTTGACAATTGCATTTTTTTAATATCATAATTTAGAAATAAACTACAAAAAAGTCATTTTAATGAAAAGGTCATGCTTGATTAAGCATGACCTTTTTTAATTTTATTTGATATAAAAATTGGTAAATACATTGCGCCCATAAGTAATGCTGCTACAGAACTGAATATCACTTGATACAACAGTGGATGAATATCGATTAAAAATTGTACTTCCACAAGTGGTGGGTGGAATAGAAATAACTCGTCAGAACCACCAAAACGATAAGTCGCGTAGCCAGAGATAAGGGCAAATATAGCTAAAAGCAACATTGATTTGTATAAATCACTTTTAGTGGGTCTATAGTCTAATACAGTAACACCATATACTGCTAACCAACCTATACAAGCATGTGCTCCGAAAAATGTCCAACCACTCCATCTATCTAATCCCCATAATGTATCAAAGAATAAAAATGTAAGGAATGTCCCAAAGGCGTAGAAGTAAATAATCCTAAATGCTTTTTCTTTACTAAATGCAATCGCAAGAGTTAAGCCATATAATGATACTGCACAAAGTGGCATTCTAAATATAGAATTTTCAAGCATTCTACTTTCAAATACACGCCATTCAAATAGGATAACTAACCCGACTAGGAAAAATCTAAGCACTTTTTCATATTTACTTTGTTTAATCTTTGGTGAAATCCACCAAATTAATACTAAAGATAATATAAAACCAATAATTAAAAGGAAATGACCCAAACTAAACCAAGAAATTGTATAACCAATTTCGTTACTAAAAAAATCTCCCATAAGTATCCTCTCTTTCTATCCAAATTATATCATATTTATTACGATATTAACCAACAAGTATATTTTGTTTTTCTATTATAATAATAGATGTAAAAAGTGAAGTAATGATTCAAAGAAAACTAAACTCTAAATAGTTTAGTTTTCTTTTATAAGTTGATTTGTAGGTTAACATAGAATTCTTATTCAATACTCTTAACCAGCAAAGGTATGAGATATTCTCCATCAATTGATCCATCACTAAGTAATGTTTCAACTGGAATATCAGTGCCATCAATTCTCATAAATAAAATGTTGTCTTTGAGACATCCACTTGCATTATATGTGTAAGTTGTATTATCTATAATAAACGTCTCGCTTCCATTTTGATCACATTCACCACCGGCATAAGCATAAACAACTTTACCATCAATATGGAAATCTAACCAGTAATAATCTGCTTCATCGGATTCTATTATCTCAGGATTACGTTCTAACATCATTAACTCAGGTATTAGGGAATCTAGAGTGATATATTCTAAATCGAGTGCATCACGAAGATAGATATATTCTGAATCTCCTGTTTTAATGAAGTATGACATATTTGCGCTACATCCTTTAAAACTGTAGCCATAATTATAAATTTCACCACTATAAAATATGTCCTCCCAATAAGTATTACAAAGAATACCATTTTGTTCCTTATAATATATGTAGTATCCATCAACAGGTTCAACACTTACAATTATGTATGAACTTGGTTGACATGAGCTGAGTAGAAGAATAAATAAGAATGATATCAAAATCTTTTTCATTTCTTTCCTCCTTACATAAATAGTATAATTCTTTTTAAAGTAATAAAAAAGGAATTGATAGACTATATTGAAAATTCCATATAATCAAACTGATTAAGCAGCCATAAGTGATTGAGATAAGTATTTCATTATGTTACAATTTATTATTGGAGGGGATAGTATGTATAAGGGTATAAAAATAACAATTCTAATTATTATGTTCATTTGTTCAATCCTAATTGGGTTTGAGAAGGATTATGAATTTATTACACATGAAATGTACTATGATGGATATGAAGAAGTGTTTAATGATTTTGTGATAGAAGTAGAAACAAGAGAAAAGGCAATCCAAAAGTATAAGGATAAACATATTATAATAGACGGAGAGTATTATCGTGAATACTATAATTGGAAAGAAGGTATGTTCTTCTTTTCAGGGACACTTTTAGTAACTCTTGTGGTATCAAGTAGCTTGAGAAAAGAAGTAGAGAAAAAAGAAATAGATTATAAGTTTTAACTTAAAAAAGATACATATGAAATGTGAAGTCGTTTACCGGCTTCTTTTTTTATGATAAAATTTAGTTGAGGTGATTATATGTCAAATTTAACAAAAATTATTTCTTGGATCTTGTTAGTTTTTGGAGCAACTTTAACAGTAGTGTTTGTAATTCAAGTTTATGATATGCTTATTAAGGACAGTAGATTTTTATTCTTCCAAATAATATTTGCATTTGTTTGGGGAGTCGGAGCATTGATATTTTGGATAATAGGTTTAGCATTATTAAGAAGTGGTAAGAGGAAAGAAAACGAAAATGATGAATCTTGAAATTGAGAATTGCATGAACTAAAATTTTTCATCCTTTATATTTCTGTATTTTATTAGCGATTTAGAAGTCATTTATTGGCTTCTTTTTTTGATAGAATATTGTATCTATGAAAAACTTGTAATTACACTTTACAAACTGTATAATTGAGTGTTAAACTGCAGAATAATTACAATTGTAAATATTGAGGAGTGATACAATGATTAAAAAAACTAAAATTGTCAAATTAAACCTATCTGTTTTAGGTGTCTATATTAGAGTAGCTAGAATTGAAGCGGGGATATCATTGAGAAAACTAGCAACTCTAACAAATATCTCTCATACTTTGATATCTAATATTGAAAAGGGAAAACAGGCACCATCAGAGGAAACATTGAAAGATATAATGAATGCTTTAGATTTGAAGTTAAACACATCAGATGATGTTTCTACAAGTATGGCTTATTATTATAAAAACATCTTTTCAAATATATTGAATTATAAATATGATGCTGCCAAAGAATTTGTTGATGAATTAGAATCAAAGTCGCAATTGTTCTTAACAAGTTTAGAAGTTGTAAACTATCATATTATTAGATCTTTGTATTATGCTATAACAAATACAAAAGCAGTTCGTGACGAGATTATGGTATATGAGCCTGTTATTCAGTATTTATCACCAGAACAACAGCAACTCATATTTCTTATCAAAGGGGTTGAATGCTTAAGTAACTCGTTATATTCAGAAGCAGAAATACAACTTGAAAAGGCAATTGAAATTGGGCGTGACGAAATTGATGTTTTTATAAATGAATACTTAGTAAGAGCATACTTAAAACAATATAAGTTCACTAATAGTGTTTCATTGTGTAATAAAGTAATTGAGGAATACGAAAAGAGAACTAATTACTTACGGGCAATGCGTTGTAGGTTGTTAATCGCAAAGGTTTATCTAACGATAATGCGATTTGATCAAGTAATTACATTAGTTGATCATGTAGCACAATTTGCTGAGCAGTTTACACTCCAATACTTATTAGATAATTGCTATGTTATGCGAGCTGAAGTATATTTTTATAAAAACAGTTACGAGAAAGCAATAAATGAATTAAACAAAGTTGTTGATACTTCAACAACTGGATATGCTTATACTAAATTTAGAGTGTATTTAGTAAATAAAGATATAAGATTGGTTGGATTTTATAACGAAATAATCAAAGATGAATACTCTGCATTATCAGAGTCTAGTAAATTACTTATAAAGATATTAATGAAATGGCAAAATAAAGACTACAGAGATGATACCTATATTTCTGAAATTAATGAGTTGAAGACTCATTCAGTAAAAGGTAATAGTCAAGAATTAATAGGATTGACATATAACTTATTGATTGAATATTATAAAGAAGATAGAAAATACAAGAAGGCTTTAGAAATATCTGAAGAATTATTAAAATTAAAAAAGATACATATTACACATTATTCGATAAAACCAAGCACTATATAGTTTACAAACACTCGAAAACTGCAAAAAAATAGCTCATTTCGGTACAATGTATATCGACACAAATGAGGTTGTAAAACCAAGACATATTAGTTAAAATATAGTAGTAACGGATTAAGGGAAAAAGTATTAGGGATGATACAAACAATTTTACTGAGGGCATACATGTTAAATGTATGCTTTTTTTCTTTTTATATGGTAAAATAACGAACGAGGAGTGATGTTATGAACAAAAAAAATATAACAAAAGAATTTGACAAAATCACGGATTTTTGGTCGCCCTCTATAGTTGCTGAAGTGAATGATTCATACATGAAGGTAGCTAAAATTAGTGGTGATTTAGTATGGCATACTCATGAGAATGAAGATGAACTTTTTATTGTCATTAAAGGAACGATGATTATTGAATATAAAGATAGTGAAGTACTCCTTGAAGAGGGAGATTTTCATGTAGTTAAAAAGGGGATTGCACATTTCCCGAAAACTACAGAGGAGTGTTGGGTAGTATTATTTGAAAACAAGACAACCCTTCATACCGGTGAAGTAGTTCAGAATTATACAAAATCAGTTGATGAACAATTGAAGTAGGTATAACGTAGTTTATTATAATTGGATGAGGTGGACGAAATGATTGGAAAAATAGTAGATTAACCTTATTAGAGGATAGTATTTTATAAAACCACATTAGATTTAAGGAGACAATGATGATTAAATACATATACGAAGAGAATTTGAAGAATCGCCCGGAGTTATCAAAACATTTAGTAGAATATAATACTGTCTTCACTGGTGTAAGGCCAACCGAAGACAGATATTTTTATATAAAAGAAAACGGTAGGCTAGTAGCAACAATACATGCAAGTCTAGGGTGGGACATGATAACTCTAGAAGATATTTACTATGAGAGAATTGAATTGTTAAATCATCTATTATCAGCAATCTCCAAATACTTTAAAGGAAAAGCCAGTGGAATTCTTTATCAAGGTGAAGAGTCGAAAACAATAAATGATTTTTATACTATAGGATTTTTATGTGACGGTATAATTGAAGCTACACCATTAACAAAGAAATATCATTATCTATCAAACACGTCTTTTAATATTAAAAGTAATCTAAATTTAGAGATTATAGAATCAAAGGATAAAGACGAGTTATTATATAAATCACAAAAGAGCATAAAAACAAGTGATTTGATCGTACTTGCAAAAGAAGATGGCACAATCATTGGTGGTGTCCACGGTGAAATAACATCTGATAGAATAGATATTAGTTTACTTGTAGTTATAGAAAATTTCCGAGGAAAAAAAATAGGTAAGAAATTAATGGAATTAATCGAAGAAAAAGCAACTGAAAAAGGTGTCGCATATGTAGCTCTAGAGACTTGTGAATTTCAAGCAAAACAATTTTATGAGAAACTAGGCTATCGACTAGTAGCAACACTTAAAGATTACCCAAAAGGTTATGAGGAATACATATTTGCAAAAGAACTAAATAAATAAATTTTATTATAAAAAAACCATTGTGAAAAGTTCACAATGGTTTTCTATTTCTATTTAATAAAAGCTTCTCCTGGTCTAACTGCGGACTCATCATATTCATTTGACGGTTTATCCTGATAAAATTCTATTTTGAATAATACATTTCCTGTAATTATCACATGGTGATATCTTTCGGGTTCAATAACGATTGGATGATAACTATTCCCGGTAATAATATCATCCGGAGTGTCCTCCCATACAAAGTCTAACGACCCTTCTTTTACTATAACTAGTCCAACCTTACCTTTAGGAGCCATATGCTTATTGAGAATTGGTTTAAGAACAGTTTCTTCTGTAAGCCAAGTTGTTTCTCCTAATTTGTTTTCTTTACTTGGTAATGGTAGCTTTTGGAATCTCATTTTATACCTTCTTTCATTGATGCTTGTTATTAGTTTAAGTCTAACACTATTTTGATATGTCGTTTCAGAAAACACTATAAATTATAAACAAGCAAATGAGTATCTCGGAAGGATAAATAGTATGAGTTATTAATTATTATAATATAGAAGGCATTTACCAGATTAGTAATCTATGCTAAGATATTTATAGATAATAAAAAAGGAGATACATATGGAAACTTATTCAATTATAACTTTAGTAACTGGAATTATAATAACAATATTAGGAATTCTAGGTGTAGGAAAAAATCAAAGAAAGAATCAATGGCTTATCCAATTTATTGGTGACATTGGATATCGTATTTTCCTAATGGTTATTGGAATAGTCATTATTGTCACATCTTTTATATTTTAGATTCTGTATCAATGATTTACACAAAGAAGTCATTTACTGACTTCTTTCATTATGTTAAAATTGGGTCGGTAAATTATTTATCAACTTACTAAATATGAGGTGACATTATGCCGTTTTATGTAATAAAAAAGGATATTACAGAGTTTAATACCGACGCTATAGTAAATAGTGCTAATACTTTACCAGTAGTTGCTGAAGGAGTAGAAGCGCAGATTTACAATAAAGCAGGTATTGAACTGTTAAATGAAAGAAAAGAGATAGGTGAGATTCAAGAGTCTGAATCCCGTATTTCTAATGCCTATAATTTAAATTCTAAATATGTAATTCATACTGTTTCTCCAATCTATGAAGACAATAATAGTTTTAAAGATAGATTAGAAAAAGCATACCTGTCTGCACTTAAACTAGCAATCAAACATAATTTAGAATCGATTGCATTTCCATTACTATCTGGTGGTACTAATGGATGTCCTCGACATATCGCTATAGAAATAGCAATAGATTCAATTAATAGATTCTTAAGAGAATATGATATTGATGTGTACCTAGTACTATATAAACCATATAGATCTAGAACCTCAAAAATGATATCTCATGATATAAGAATGTATTTAAGAGAACAACATGCTAATAATAGAAACAATATCTTTGAAGCTGAAATGCAAAAACAATCAATGTTTAACATGAATATGGAAATTGATGAATTTCCAAAAGTAGATACTCTTACATTTCAACAAAAATTATTTAAGCTAATTGATGAAAAAGACTATAAAGAAGTAGAAGTGTATAAACAAGCAAATATGAGCAGGAAACTGTTTTCTAAGATTAGGTCAGATAAGTGCTATCAACCAAAGAAAACAACTGCAATAGCGTTGTGTCTTGCATTAGGACTAGATTTAGATGAAACTGAGGATTTACTAGATAGAGCAGGTTATTCCTTAACAGAAAGCATTGAGTTTGATTTAATGATTAAGTTTTTCATTGAGAAAAGAATTTATAACATAATTGAGATTAATCTAGTTCTTCACGAGTATGGTAAGAATCCACTATAATATAAAATAAAATGTCGCTTTCAGGGCGACCTTTTTTATGCTTTATTATCATATAATGAAATCAGAAAAGGAGTGAGTGATATGAAAAAAAACATTACTGAGATAGTATTTATATTAGATAGAAGTGGGAGTATGGGCGGACTTGAGGAAGATACTATTGGGGGATTCAATGCATTAATTGAGAAACAAAGAAAAGAAGATGGGGAAGCATATCTAACAACTGTGTTATTTGATGATCGATATGATATGATTAACAAACATGAAAATATCGAGAATGTAAATCCATTAACAAGTAAAGAATATTATCCGAGGGGGATGACTGCTTTACTAGATGCTGTTGGTAAAACTATTCTTAAGATTAAAAGACAACATGAAAGATTAGATGAAAGTGAAGTTCCTAAGAACACATTAGTAGTTATTACTACTGATGGGCATGAGAATGCTTCAAAAGAATTCACATACAGAGATATTAGAACTTTGATCAAAAAACAAACTGATATTTATAACTGGGAATTTATCTTTTTAGGGGCGAATATCGATGCGGCCAAAGAAGGGGAAAAATTCGGGATAAGAAGAGAACGTTCTGTGAATTACCATGCTGATCATAAGGGAGTTGAAAAACACTATAAAGAACTAAGTAAGACAGTAAGTAATTACCGTATGAATTCAAAGATTGATGATAACTGGGATAAGGATCTTAATAAAGATTTTACAAGTAGGAATCAAATATAAAATAATATTATGACAGTGAATAAAAAAGAAAAGAGAAACTCATCAAGAGTCTCTCTTTTTTAATGACTAAGTATTGATTCTCAAATGGTTAATTTAATCCTCGTATCCATGTAAGTTACCAGAATATCCACCATAAGTGCCAAGCATAAGTTTATTTGCAATTGCACCAGAATTTGTACAGTTTATAATCGTAGAACTTTTCTTGTGTCCAATAATTCCACCAACATTGCTATGGAAACTTGCACCATATATTGTACTAGAGTTTGAACAGTCCGAAATGTTAGTGTTAGTTGAATAACCTGCTATTCCTCCTAGTTGTAACATTCCATATACATTTATAAATGGGTTGAATTTTCTCAGTAAAATAGTGGTTTCACCACTGCTGTTACAGTTTTCTATTATAGTATCCTTGGTGTATCCTGCGATACCACCAACATTGTAATAGATTCCGTTAACAAATAGATATCCTGCAACTCCTTCACTGTTTTTACTTAAAATTGTATTTGAAACATTTAGATTTTTAATTGTTGCACCATCGGTCGCTCCGAACAATCCAAGATTGTAGTATGTACTCGTGCTATCACTTGATCCAAAGTCTACATCAATGCTGTATGTTATGGTATGTCCACCTCCATCAAAATGTCCCTTGAAAGGATTTGCTGGTACAGCAGAACCACTCTCTTTATATGACCCAATTGGAGTCCAATTAGTAATACTAATATCACTTACAAGTTTGAAGTACGTGTTTGCTTGTAAGAAGTTACCAATATTGGATAGATGTGTTTCGCTTGAAATGATGTATGGAGATGCAGAAGTACCTTCTCCACCACCGAAATCGATAATATTGCCATCGTCAGTAGCTCGTAGGAAACTGTCAATAAAAGAATTGTAGGTATTTGATGCTTCATTAATAAAAGCGTCATATACTGCAGTTTTTTGTGCTTCGTACTCCACTGGGAATAAATCCCATATTGATACCAAACCATTTTCAGGTATATCTACTAATACAGAATAATTTTCATTTTCATTAAAGGATTCTGCCCAAGTTGGATAATTTGCAGAAAAATTATCTAAATCACCTAAACTATGGAATGAGCCACCAACACCTTGTGCTGTAAAATGTGTTTCAACATTTTGTGTACCGATTGCTGAAGATACACTGCTTGATATAGATGATGATGCGTCACCACTTACTATACCTTTTATCCCTGCTGAAAGTGCTCTTTCCACTGATGAACTAGATGTTTGGTTATAAGAAGAATCATTTGTTACCATATAAAAATAGCAACTAAGTCTTCCACCGAAATACCCAGATACAACCACGTGAGTACCATAAATGTTAATAAATTGCTCCGGTGTCATTGTTCCGGTTTTAAGAGCTTCTATATCTCTTAGAAACTCATCTGACAATGAATTTTCAAAAGTTCTTAAGTCTCTGTATCCTTCAATCTCAATTCTGTTTCCAACAATATTTTGTTGTAATGTATAATACATTTCTTGGGTACTTGAGGTATATGTTAATGAAGTGCTGAATTCCTTAAACTGTGATGCACTTGCCGTAAACATCTTGTATGCCCCTGAAGCACCTATTTTCTTTTGAATAGAAGAAGAACTTGAATCTGTAAATTCAGCTATTGTAGAACTGTAAAAACTCTCTGCATTTTGTGTTTGCATTGGTGTCTTTACAATTGTGAGTTCACTTAGCTTAGCAGCATCGAATACAGGTACTGCTCCTGATAGAGTCTCGATATACTTATTAGTGATTGCATTCACACTTTTCCCAATACCATTACTAATAACCACTTCTTTGTATTCAGAGCCCAATTCTTGTGAATCATTTCCAATACCTTCTCCACCGAGTAAATCGCAACCTGACAAACCTAACAAAACAAAAAAACTTAAAACCATAATACCAATTTTTTTCATTGTTTACCCCTCCATAATTTGTGTGAGGTAGTTATTCGATTTATAAAAGCAAATAAAAAGGTCTTAGATTATTATCTAAAATCTGACCAGTAAGTAAGTTCGAATTCCCCTCATAATTTCTCTCTCTATATTTATAATACATCTAATTAATAAAGATTTCCATTTATATTTCGCAATTTATAAAGGACAGCACTCTTCAAACTTTACTTAAATGTACCTAAAGTGAATAGTTAAGACAGATATATTAAATTCATGGAAGAGATATCTAAAATAGAGTAAATTATACTTATTTTTCAATTACTTTATGAAAAGAGTATGGAATCGCTTATTCATTTCTTTAAATGATATGACATAATGCCTAGAGTATTATGTCTTTTTTTATTAGTCGGGTGTGATGACGCAAATAGAGATATCCTAGGATTGCAGGAAAAGAGGAGATAGCTCTAAATGTTGGAACTGAGCTTCCTGATTTCTTAGAAAATATTTCAATCGTTGGATTGCAGGATTTAGAAGGAAATGAATTATTAACATTAGAATATCGAAATGATTTCTTCTTGAAATAAGCAAAATATAATCAAACCCAACTACCAAAAAGTAGTTGGGTTTATGTTTAGAACAATAACTTAAGACCTAAAGGAGCCATCATTTCATAATCAATCTCATTCTTTTATTTGTTCCTAGTAATTTGGTATAATAAGAATGTAAGGAGTGATCTTATGGAATTTAAAGGTAACACAATCAGTTTAAAATTATTTAGTGAGATTAAGAAAGAGTCTAGTATAATTGTTCATAACTCTAAAGTATATGATCCTTTTCAAAGCAAAAGAGATTATTATGTAATCAATGAGGTAAACAAGTTGGTTGATTCAGGTGTTAAGACAGAACAAGTAATTAAAGAACTAGAGAAAAAGTATCTACTTGAAGAAGTAGATGTTTCCTATGATAAACATCAATTCCAAGAAAATGACTTTAAACTAAAACTAACTCTGTTTTATACAGGATCTAGTGATGTTTTAAGAATTAAGTTTGAAAAAGATACATCACTTGGTAAATTACTGACTGTCGATATTGACGAAAGAAAACTAATCAAAGTAATGAAGTATGACAGAGTGCCAAATGAAGTAAGTGATGATATGGAGATGTTTGTTTCGGAGTTCAAGAAGCACCTTGAGAAAGCAAATAAAATGTCTCATCTTATAAATGCTGAGAGAAGTAAAATGATTAAACAATATGTTGAAGAAAGAGTAAAATACAATCTTCAAGAAGATAGAATGAAAAAGATTTTAGATAAGTAATAAAAAAAGTTCTAAACTCGTTAAATGTAATATGTTATAATTAGGATAGAATACAAGCACAAGAGCGCAGCTATTAGTTTAGTTGCGCTTTTATTTTTCCTTAGGAGGGTAAAGAATGAAGAAACTATTAATAGTAGTAATGTTTTTTATTGTTGTTTTAGTTAGTGGTTGTACGGGGAACACTGATTTTAGTATTACGGGAAATGAAAATATACAAGTAGAAGTTGGTAGTGCTCTACCAAACTTACTAGAAGGAGTAGCAATTGAAGGAGAGGTTACAGAACAACTCCTAAAAGTCGATACTTCAAGTGTTAACATGAATATTATAGGAGACTATAACATTGTCTTCTATATTGAATTGGATGAAGAAAGAATCTATGAAGAAACGATTGTTTTAAGTGTTGTTGAGAGTGTGACAGTTGCTAATCCACATCCGGTAATACTTGGTGCTGTTAATATAACTTATATTCTAGGTGAAGAGATACCTGATTTATTAGAAGGTATCAGAGTAGAAGATCCTAAATTCGGAGATATTACACCTGCTTTAACAATCGATGATAGTGAAATAGTATATGATACATTTGGCGTTTACGAGATTGAATATACTGCAAGTAATGCTGATGGATATTATGCGAGTATTACAAAAACAGTCGAAGTTACTGGTGGAGACATTTTTGCTCTTCCAGATGATTTTTATATTGTAAGTGCTAATAATATGTACGGAATTGTCGATGAAGATCAAAATGTAATTGTACCATTAGAATATGACGATATTTTTTACTTTGGTGCAGGGATAGTTAGATTGCAAAAAGATGGTATGTTCTTCTTTTATAATTCTGAAACAAATCAGTATTTTCAATCTGAGTACACTATTAATATGTATGGTGATAATGGACTAGCTATTGCATCTAATGGAACTAAATATGGGTATGTTGATACTAATGGTGAAGTTGTAATTGATTTTCAATTCTCAAGTGGTTCACTATTTATGGATGGGATTGCCTTTGTTAGTTACGGGACATTCAGCCAAGGAATCATCAATGAACAAGGAGAAACTTTGCTTCCGCTTATTCATCGTCAAATCAGTTTTTTAGATAATGGATATGTTAAAACAATGATTAATGATGGAACATATATTTATGATGATGAATATAATCTAGTATTTGAATGTGAATCTATCATTGGTGATTCATATATGATAAACGATGACGAATACTACATCTTTTCTGAAAACCAAAAACAAGGTGTTTTAGATAATGAATTCAATATCATTATTGAAGCAGAATATGAAACTGTTACTGTTGAGGAAGAATTGTTGTTCCTAGTAGTTAATTCTCTTAACACAGTTATTCATAATATTGAAAATGAAACTACGATAGTAAATTCAACATATCACGAGTTTGAAGATTTTGGTCTGTTTGTGTGTACTGATGGAGATTGTGGTCTATATGACAAAATGACACTCGAATTGATTATTGAGCAAGAATATGTATTCATAGGCGAACTTAACGATGATTTACTCATTGTTCAAAACTCTGAAGATGAGCTTGGTATCGTTGACAATCTAGGTAATGAGGTTATACCTTGTATTTACGAATCTATTTATTTACCAGCAATTGGTAGAATGTCTTTATACAAAGATGAAGAGTACTTCTTAGCGGATTACGATGGAAACATGTTAACTGGTGCTTACACATATATCTTTACATACAATAGCTTGGGTCATGCTATGGTGGAAAATACATCTGGATTCTATGGCCTAATTGATATGGATGGAGTAGAGATATTGCCTGCTGTTTATAGTACGCTTGAGTACAATAATAATGGATTTTATTATACTAGAGATTCTAGTGTGCCAAATGCTAGTAATATGGGAGTACTTGATTCCAATTTTAATGTTGTCATACCAAATCACTATTATCAAATATATTTTTATAGTGAAGGAATATTTTCTGCTAAATTAGACTATTCAGACGATACCTCAAGTGGCTATGTTGACACAACGAATACTGTTGTTGTCCCAATGATATATGAAGAAGTAAGCTCGATGAATGAAGGTTACGGAGTTGTCAAACTAGGTGCTGGTAGGTATCTGTATGTTGATGCTTTTGGTAATATATTACCAACACCGGAGTTTTATAGTGCTTCTGTTTTTAGAGATGGTTATGCGAGAGTGCAGTTAACTTCTAATGCGAATTCAAAAGGTGTGATTGATACTACTGGCTCAACTATAGTTTCTTGTGTTTATAAAAGTGTTACTGATATACAAGGTGGATTCTTTGTTGTTGTCTTCTCTGATAATACAAGGAATTATGTCGATCTAAATGATAATTTACTCTTAGCTGAAAATGTCGATAATGCTGGTAATTTCATATATGGAGTCGCTGTAATAAATGATGATGGAGTTGAATCACTTATTAATTCAAGTGGAGAAATAATTATAGAAGACAAATCGGCGATTTCGATTTTTGAAGATTCTATCTATGTAATAGGGTTAGATATTGATTACTATTACTATGGATTTGATGGTGAACTATTGTTTAGACAATCATTCTATCAGACAATACCATTCATAGATGGATACGCTCTAGTTTGGACAGGAACTCTAGAATCCGGGTTTATCAACATAAATGGAGATGCTATTTTACCAATAACTTATAATTATTTAATAAACTTGGGGGATACGCACTATCTGGTTTCCAAAGATGGGTACAATGTAGCAATTGTGAATGAAGAAGGAATCTTGACAAGGTATTTCTATGATGACGACGAAGAAGTAATCAGTTACTTAGAATATGGACTTAATCTAAAACTATATGATAGCCTTGATAACTTATTAGGTACATACGAGTATGATGATATTGTAGCGCATACAGCTGAAGGTAACTATCTATTCGAAGTTGATGGGAAATATATTCTTATAGATAGTGAGGGAGAACCTCTGTTTGATGAAACTTATGATCACATCTACATAGTTGGAGATGGTTATATTATAGTCAAAAATGATCTCAAATGCGGGTTAATTGATCCCTTTGGAGAATTAATTATGCCACTGCAATATGATATTTTATCTGTAGATATAGATAATGGAATCATCTTCGCTATAAATGGTGGTTATTACGGAATCTATGATATCGAAGGAAATGAAATAATACCGAATATTTACGACTACATACAATATGTAGTTAAATAGCACATACTCAACTTAAAAGAAAAATGAAAAACAAAAGTCCAAGGTTTATCCTTGGGCTTTTGTTAGTTAAAATCACTATAAATTACCAGAGAATAGGTAAAGTTAGCTTTTGTTACTAATAATAAATAAATATGGTATAATATATACACTAATAAACACAAAGGAGTGGTGCTTTGAAAGAAGGCCTGATTATTAAACTTATCGGTGGGTTATACACTGTGCTAGATAATGAAAACAATACTTACGAGCTAAAAGCTCGTGGGAAGTTTCGTCATATCAATAAATCACCTAAAGTAGGGGATAGAGTATTATATGATGAAGACTTTATTAAAGATATTAAAAAAAGAAAGAATAATCTAGAAAGACCACCTGTATGTAATATAGATCAAGCTATTCTAATTAATAGCGCCAAAGAACCTAACTTTAGTTTTAATCTGTTAGATAGGTTCTTAATGCTTATTGAAAATGAGGATATAACTCCTGTTATTGTTGTTACAAAAATAGATTTATTAAGTAAAGATGAATATATTATCTTGAGAAAGAAGATAAGTTATTATGAAAACTACTACAAAGTTGTTTATCTAAGCTCTAAAACCAAAGAGAATATTGAAAATTTATATCATTTATTTGACGGTAAAATCAGTGTTTTTGCTGGTCAAACAGGTGCTGGGAAAAGTAGTCTATTAAATGCGCTCAATCCAAACTTTAATTTAGAGACAAATGAGATATCAAAAGCTCTCGGAAGAGGAAAGCATACTACGAGACATAGTGAGTTGCTTCCAGTCCTTGGAGGATTAGTTGCGGATACACCAGGATTCTCTAAGTTGGATTTCTTCGATATAGACATCGATAATGTACCAATAAACTTCGTTGACTTCTTTGAACTATCAAATCAATGTAAGTTTAGAGGTTGTACACATATTAACGAACCAAAATGTAAAGTAAAAGAAGAAGTAGAAAATGGTAATATTCTACCTTCACGATATTTTAATTACAAAATAATTCATGATGAAATAAAAAATCAAAAGATAAAATACTAGAGGTGATTTTATGATAGTAGCTCCATCAATACTAAGTGCTGACTTCGGTAACTTAGAAAAATCTTTTAAGAAAGTTAGTAGTGCCAAATGGTTACATGTTGATGTAATGGATGGCCATTTTGTACCAAATATTTCAATTGGTCCAGTTGTTATAAAAGGATTAAGAGAATATACAAAACAAGTGTTAGATACCCATTTAATGATTTCAGATCCTGAAAAATATGCTCCTGAGTTTGTCAAGGCAGGTAGTGATAGAATCACTTTCCATATTGAGGCAGTTGAAGATCCATATGGACTAATCGATAAACTACGAGAATTAAATGTCTCAGTTGGTATATCAATTAAACCAAATACTAGTGTTAATAGTATTCGTGAACTAATTCCACTTATTGACCAGGTGCTTGTAATGAGTGTTGAACCAGGTTTTGGAGGTCAAAAGTTCATGCCTAATGCTCTAGATAAAATAAGTGAACTGAGTGAGTTAAGAAAACTATGGAATCCGGAACTACTAATTGTTGTAGATGGTGGTATCAATGAAACTACAGGTAATATGTGTAAAGAGGTTGGTGCAGACGTATTAGTTGCTGGTAGTTATGTTTTTAACAGTGAAAACCCTGAAGAGAGAATCAATAGTTTACTATGAAGTGTAATATTGTAACTGGACCGAATAACTATGATTTAAAGGAAATATTCACTGTCGATGAAACATTTACAATTGGTGCTGATATTGGCGCTTATATTTTAAGTAAAAATGAAGTAAAATTTGATTTAGCTCTCGGTGATTTTGATAGTGTAACTCCTTATGAGTTTGAGAAAATCAAAAAATATGCTAAAGAGATAAAAGAATACCCAATAAAAAAAGACCGAACTGATACATTCTTAGCGGTTGAAGAAGCTCTTATAAGAGGATTTGATGACATAACGATATATGGTGGTTTAGGAAGACGTATGGACCACACAATAGCTAATATAATGCTTCTAAAACTAGGTGACATTAAGATTGTTTCTGAGAATGAAGTTATGTATATCCTAGATCCAAACACATATGAAATAAATAATACCTATAAATATATTTCCTTCTTTGCATTAGAAGATGTAGAGGGTCTGACATTACATGGATTTGAATATGAGTTAAATAATTACAGTTTAACTGTTGATGATCCTATCTGTATAAGTAATAAAGGAAAAGGGACAGTAAGTTTTAAAGAAGGATTACTTCTTGTTGTACATCAAAAAGAACAGTGAAATCTGTTCTTTTTTTATTATTCAACTGAAAATAGAATTAATTCAAATATCTAGTTATTGTTGAATTTGCCAAATAGTTATATAATATTGATGTAGGAGGTAATAAAATGAATACAATCGAGATTGGAAAGTATATAAAAAGAAAACGTATCGAAATGCATTTAACACAAAAAGAAATCGCAGAGAAGCTAAGTATTAGTTTCCAAGCTGTGAGTAAGTGGGAGACTGGATCAACACTCCCAGACACTAGTATCTTAATGGAACTTAGTGATATCTTAGAAGTAACTGTTGATCAAATACTAAATGCAGGAGAGTTCAGAAAAAGAATGAATAAAAAAATCAATATTAATGAAGTAGCAGATGCAATTGAATCTATTTTAAGAGTAAAAGATGTTTTAGGGCCAAATAATGGTATCTATAAAACAATGATGCAAGGTATAAACCAAGACATGGAAGTACCATTCGAAGAATTCTACAAAAAACCTCGTAATCGCGAAATATTTGTAGCTAAATCAGTAATTCAATTAATAATAGATGGATACTCAGTTGATGAAGAAACGATAAAAGAATTTTTTAAATTTGAGGATATTCAAGCAAAACTTGTCAAAGTGCAAGTTAAATACAATAACCAATAGTTAGTAATAACATTTCGATACCCCATATAAAGGCATCAAAAAAGATGTCTTTTAAGGGTATTTTAATACGAAAAAAGCACTCAATTTTGAGTGCTTTTTATTCGTCTTTTTAAAAGAAAGGGAGATTTATTACATAAAAAAAGTCGCTAAGCGACTTTAAGAAGTTTGCTTATGCTCTTTTTACTAGACCGCTTTTTAAAGCTCTAGTAGATACTAATACTTTTTTGATTGTTCCGTCTTCTTCAACGATTCTTACTTTTTGAAGGTTAGCTTTCCATCTTCTCTTAGTTGCATTCATTCCGTGTGAACGGTTGTTACCACTCATACCTTTTTTCTTTGTTGCATAACATTCTCTTGCCATAGTATATACCTCCAATCGTATATTGCTTGATTTCAAGCATAAATAATTGTATCATACTTGAATTAAAAATCAAGCAAAAAATATATTTATTTTTAAAAAAGTATCTTCTAATATATATATAAGGATATGTGTTTTAAAATACGCTATGCTTTGATATTCAAAGTATGAGCCTGTAATCATATGTTTTCGGCTTCACTACTGAAAAAGACTTTCCGTTTGCATTTAAATTATAATTGTGATAAAATAACACAAGTTATAGCGAAAATAAAACAATTATGTATAAAATATATTGGAGGAATAAATATGAACCCAACTGTAATTGATGGTAATTTAATGAAACTTTTAATTACTAACGGTACTATTGCCTTAAGAAATGATCATCAAAGAATTAACGAGTTAAACGTATTTCCAGTACCTGATGGTGACACTGGAAGTAACATGCAATCAACTATGATGAGCGGTGTTAAAGCAATTAGTGCATTAGAAAATGAAAGTGTAGAAAAAGTAGCAAAAGTATTATCAAGAGGACTCTTAATGGGAGCTAGGGGAAATAGTGGAGTAATTTTATCTCAACTATTTAGTGGATTTGCCAAAGTATTTAAAGGTAAAACTACTGCAACTGTTTCAGAGTTTACTGAAGGATTTGTTCAAGGGGTTAAACAAGCATATAGTGCCGTAATTAATCCAGTAGAAGGTACAATTCTTACAGTAGCTAGAGAAGCTGCTGACAAAGCAGTAAATGATGTAAATGAAGAAACAGGATTACTAGACATTATGAATGTTTATGTAAAAGAAGCTTATGAATCATTAGACAGAACACCAGATTTATTACAAGTGTTAAAAGACGCTGGAGTAATTGATTCAGGTGGAGCTGGATTTAATGTAATTATTGATGGAATGATTTTGGCACTTGAGGGTGAAATTTTAGAAGATTCTAAATTTGCTACTGTACCAAGTGTTGCTCAAGAAATTGGAATGTATGATGGCGGAGAAGACTTTGGTTATTGTACAGAATTTATCGTTCAACTTAAAGATGGAGATAAATTCAATAAAGAAAAATTCACAAAACGTATTTCACGTTTTGGAGATAGTTTAGTTGTAGTTGCAGATGAAGAAATTTGTAAAGTACATATCCATACTCAAACTCCAGGAGACGTTTTAAACTTCGGACAACAATATGGTAACTTTGCGACACTAAAAATTGAAAATATGACATTACAACACAGTGAAACATTACTTCATGCAGAACAAGATGGACATGACTGTGGGCATGAACATGCACATTACGAAAAACCAAAAACAAAATACGGAATCATCACTGTAGTAAACGGTGAGGGATTACAAAATACATTTAAAGAAATGGGTGTATCTTGTGTTATTGATGGTGGACAAACAATGAACCCATCAACAGAAGATTTCATCAATGCAGTTGAAAACTTAAACTGTGATCACGTAATCATTATTCCAAATAATGGGAACGTACTTTTATCAGCACAACATGCTGCAAAATATATGGAAGAAAGAAGTGTTTCTGTTTTACCAGCTAAAACGATTGCTCAAGGATATGCATCATTAACAATGTTTGATGCTAACCAAGAGTTAGAAGTGAATATCGCTGAAATGGAAGACTTAATTAAAAATGTAAAAACTGGAGAAGTAACATATGCAGTTAGAGATACTGAATACAAAGGTGTTGAAATTAAAAAAGACCAATGGATGGGTATTGCTAACGGAGAAATCATTTCTTCAACAGAAGATAGATTATCTGCAGTTTGTAAATTAATGGAAACGTTAGTTGACGAAGATAGTGAAATAGTTACTGTTATTTACGGGAATAATGTAGATGAAAAAGAACTAGAAAAATTAATGTTATCAGTTGATACACATTACCCAGATGTAGAAATAGAAGTTATTGAAGGAAATCAAAACATCTATTCATACATTTTAGCAGTAGAATAAAAAATAAAAAGGACTTCGGTCCTTTTTTTTATTTATGGTATAATTTATTCATGAAGGGAAGTGGAGATATGTTTAGAAGAAGTTCAATATTTAAGATATTGTTTATCGTAATTGTTATTGCAGTAGTATTATATTCAGCTACTTTTGCATCTAAAGAGGTTAGTAACAAAGTAACGATTGCAACAGCTTTATTAGGGTTTATCGCAATTATCTATCAACTGTATAAAGACAGTAGAATAAAGAAAGCAGAGTTCTTGTTCGAACTAAATGATAAGTTCAACTCAGATGAACGAATCATGATAAGTTATGAGTTGTTAAAGAAAAACAGAAAGCTAAAAATTGATTTTTCAAAAGACGAAATTAGTAATATGGGAAATTATATAATGTTCTTTATCATCCTTAATTACCTTGTAAATAAAGGGCAAGTTAGTATAAAAATGGTTGATAAGATATTTGCTAATAAGTTTTTCTTACTTTGCCATAATGAAGCAGTCCAAAAACAACAATTTAGTACAAAAGAAGTAGATATTAATTATCCGATTATGGAGTTATATGAAACTTGGTATAATTATCGTCAAATAAATGGACTTAATGTCCTATACAACAAGCAAAACGTTTATGCCAAACATAGTAAAATTTTCACTCCAAAGAATGGTTTAATCTCATTTAAATGTCGAAAAAAGCGAAAATTTGTTTTCTATTGGAATAGACTATTCAAAAAAGTGAATACCGAAAAGTCATTCAAATAAATAAGTAGTTCAGATGAACTACTTTTCTTTTTGTCTTTATCCTCTAAATTTGTTATAATATTTAAGGAATAAAAGGTGATTTTATGAGTATGTTATTAACAATTAAAGGTATTGGACCAAAACTGAAAGATAAACTAAATCGTAATGAAATTTATGATTGTTTTGATTTGATTAATAAATTCCCATCTCGTTATGAAATCTATCACCTTACAACTTTATCTGATGCAGCTGACAATATACGTGTAACATTAGAAGGAAAAGTCACTAGTGTACCTACAGTCGCATATATAAGAAAGAACTTCACTAAGTTAGCGTTTAAGGTAATAATTGAAAATAGACCATTCTCCGTTGCTATATTCAATAGAGAATACCTAAAGAATATATTAGATATTGGAGAAGATATAGTTCTAACAGGGACAATTGATAGAATTAAGAACACCTTCACTGCCACAACATTAAAACTAAAGAGAAATTTCAAAAATGAAATTGAACCGATTTACAATGTTGATGGGGTTGGCGATGCCCAGTTTAATAAAATAGTTAAACTATCAATAATCGAATATGGATATTTAATTGAAGATGATCTTCCAGAATCATTAAGAAAGAAATATAAACTAATTACATACAGCGAACTACTTAAACTAGTTCATAATCCAATAACAAAGAAAGATTTAGAAAAAATTTCTAGAAGAATTAAATATGAAGAACTATTTAAGTTCCAATTTAAGATGCAATATATTAGATTAAGAAATAAAACAAAAAAGTCTTTATCTAAAAAATATGATATTAATTTCATAAGACAATTTATCAAAACTCTTCCTTTTGAATTAACAAACGCTCAAAAGAAAGTGACAAATGAAATCATAAAAGACATCAAATCACCTTATGTAATGAATAGATTACTTCAGGGTGATACTGGTAGTGGTAAAACAGTAGTAGCGGCAATCACAATTCTTACAGTTTTGAATGCTGGGTTCCAAGTTGCATTGATGGCACCGACGGAAATTCTCGCAAGACAGCACTATAAAACCTTCTCCAATTACTTTAAAGATGCTAAATACGAGATTGTATTCCTTAGTGGTAAAATATCCCGCGAACAAAGAAAAGAAAGACTGGAGATTATTAAAAATAATTCTCAAGTACTAATCATCGGTACCCATGCTCTATTTAGCACTGATGTAAGATATAACAATTTGGGTTATGTAATAACCGATGAACAACACCGTTTCGGTGTTAAACAACGTCAAAAATTACGAGAAAAAGGATTTAATCCTGATATTCTATATATGAGTGCAACACCTATTCCAAGGACATTAGCTATTTCATTATTTGGTGATATGGATATATCAACAATCAGAGAAAAACCTGCTAATAGAAAAAAAGTAGATACTAAATTATTTAGGAATAGTGAAATGAATCTTGTTCATATGATAATTGAGGATGAACTGAATAAAGGTCATCAAGTTTATGTTGTAACTCCTTTAATTTTAGAGAGTGAGAAATTAGATTTATCCAATGCTCAAAAAGTATTCAGCACATTGAATAAAAGGTTTAAGGAATTCAGTGTTGGGATGATGCATTCTAAAATTAAACAGGAAGACAAAGAAACTGTAATTGATATGTTTAATGCCAATAAGATAAATATATTAGTTAGTACAACAGTAATTGAAGTGGGAGTAGATAATCCAAATGCAACCTTGATGGTGGTAATGGATAGTGATCGTTTTGGTTTATCACAACTTCATCAATTACGAGGAAGAATTGGTAGAAGTAATCTTAAAAGTTACTGTTTATTAATCCATAAAGATAATGAAGAAGTAAAAGAAAGACTGGAAATTATGGAGAAAACAGATGATGGATTTAAACTCAGTGAAGAAGATCTTAGATTAAGAGGACCAGGAGAGTTCTTTGGTGCTCGTCAAAGTGGTGATATAAAATTCAAAGAAGCCGACATCGTCAGAGATGCCCACATTCTTGAAATTGCCAAAAATGATGCCCTAGAAATTCTTGATAATAAAGACAGTTATTATCAAAAACAATTTCAACTAATATTTAAATACCTAAAATCTGTATTAAAAAAATCTAATTTAGATTAATGTGTTATAATTAATAATCGAGAGGTGATATCATGATTAAAATCGCAGTAGACGCAATGGGTGGTGACTTTGCTCCTAAAGAACAAGTAGAAGGTGCAATGCTTGCTATCAAAAACATTGATGATATTGAAATAACCCTTTATGGTGATGAAAAAGCAATATATAAATATTTAACAAACACAGAAAGAATCAAAGTTGTACCTAGTGAAGGGACAATTGATATGGGTGAAAAAGACCCGATTAGAGCAATTAGAAATAATCGAAAAAGTTCAATGGCTCTAGCATTATCTAGTGTAAGAAGTGGTGACAATGATGGAGTTGTTTCAAGTGGAGCAACGCAAGCTTTAATCGCAGGTGCCCATATTTTAGTTGGTCGTATGAAACAAATGAAACGAACAGCTATTGCACCATTAATCCCAACTATTAACGGCGGAAGTACTATTCTATTAGATGCTGGTGGAAACATTGAAATTAAACCTGAATATATGTTAAATCAAGCTTACTTTGCACATGTTTATGCACAAGATGTTTTAGGTGTGAAAGAACCGAAAATTGGTTTAATCAATATCGGAACTGAACCTGGTAAAGGAAGACAATTGGATAAAGAAGCATTTGAACTATTTAAAAACGACTCACTCTTAGACTTTGTAGGAAACGTTGAACCTAAAGAAGTATTAGATCCACCATGTGATATCTTAATCAGTGACGGGTTTACCGCAAATATAGTTATGAAGACAGTAGAAGGTACCGCAAAAGGTATGGGTAAATTGTTAAAGCAAAAACTTAAAAAAGGTATTCTTGGTAAAATAGGATTGCTATTTAGTGCTAGGAATCTTAAAAGTTTTAAAAAAGCTATGAGTGCTGAAGAAATCGGTGGCGCGATGATATATGGTCTTAAAGGTGTTGTAGTAAAAGCACAAGGTTCAAGTAGAGCGAATGGATTCTATAATGGAATCAGACAAGCTGCGCTTATTTGTCGTAAAGATGTCTTAAATAAAGTTAAAACTCACATCGAAGAGATGGTTGAATAATGGAAAAACTGGAACAATATTTTAAACTGGATTTTTCAGACAAACAATTACTTAAAACTGCGTTAACTCATTCTAGTTATGCTAATGAGAATCACTGTGAATCAAACGAAAGATTAGAGTTCATGGGCGATGCTGTTCTTGATGTTATGATGGGAAAATACCTCTTTGAGAAGTATCCTAAATTTAATGAAGGAAATCTAACTAAAACAAGAGCTAAAAATGTATGTGAATCTGCTTTAGTAGAATATGCCAAAGCGTGTGAATTAAATAAATATTTACTATTAGGTAAAGGTGAAGAAAAATCTGGTGGTAGAAACAGAGTAGCTTTACAAGCGGATGCTTTTGAAGCTCTTATCGGTGCTGTATATATGGATAAAGGAATAACAGAATGTTATAAAATATTTGATAAAATTGTTGTCCCAATTGTCGAAACAGATGGAGAAGATAATTTCGTTGATTACAAATCATACTTACAGGAGTTAGTTCAATCAGATAAAAGAACTTTAGAATACCGTATTGTTGATGAAATTGGACCTTCACATAGTAAGACATTTGTAACCCGTGTTTATATGGATCAGATACTTATGGGCGAAGGAAAAGGGAGAACAAAAAAAGAGGCAGAACAAAATGCCGCAGAAATGGCTCTAAAAAAACTAGCCATAAGATCAATGAAATTTTAAAATAAGACAATGATGTAAAATCATTGTCTTTTGTTTTAAGATAATCAGAACAAGCGATATATCAAAAATTAGAAAAAACATAAATAAAAGTTTTCTAATATCTAATGGTCGAAATGTAAATGAAATTTATGAATGAACTGTTTAGTTATTGAATACGCGATGAATTATATGTAAGAGAATAGAAATGCCCAAACAGGGGAATTACTTATCCCCACTAACTATTGATAAAAATATATGTGAATTCTGTTGACTACAAGGATAATAATTCTATTAAAATTAACACAAAATATTAGATTGTAAATAGTCAAATAATGCTTTATTAATATTCTTTACATAAATCGTTAATTACATAGACCATATTTCTTGAAAAAAGACTTGACAAATCACCACACTTTACATTGTGGATAACTATGTGGAAAACAATGCTACAAAGCCAAAAAACAGGGTCAATACAGTAAAATATTTTTATTGAAAAATAATCTCTTTTTTCACTTTTTTTGTGCTATAATATAACTCCAAGAGAGGTGAAGGAATGGACGTTAAAGACATCAAATCATATATCAAAAGAAATATCATTGATTTTTCTGAATTAGTTCTGAATAATTATTACAAAATTGGTCTTGATGAAGTTGACGCTGTCATTATCATCAAACTTAAATATTTACTAGATCGTCAAATCACATTTATTCATCCAAAAAAACTATCTGAAATGCTAAGCATTTCTTCGCAAACCGCAAACAAGAGATTAAATAACTTAATGGATAAAGGGTTAATAAAAATGGAGTTAATTTCTAACGGTAACGGAAAAGAAACAGAGAGTTTCAACCTCGATCTTGTCATCGAACAAATCATCAAAGCCGATTTCGAAGAGAAAATCATGGAATCAAGCGATCAAAACAAAAACATAGAATCACGACTTGTTACATTATTTGAAACTGAATTCCGTAAACCACTAAGTGTTTTAGATATTCAAACAATAACTAAATGGTTAAGTGAAGACAATTATTCATTTGAAGAGATTAAGGGAGCATTATTTGAAGCTTCAAAAGCTCGTAAGCTTTCAACTAGATATGTTGATAAGATATTATTAAGTAAAGATGATCAAACACCTCAGACTAAATATAATCAAACAACTTTAATTAGGAATCTAAAGAAAATATGGACAGAATAGATATAATTCTAACTACATTTGATGAAATGTTTCCTGATGCCAAGTGTGAACTTAATCACACAAATGGCTTAGAATTATTAATAGCAGTTATGCTTAGTGCTCAAACTACAGATAAATCAGTTAACTTGTTAACTGATTCTCTTTTTAACAAGTATCAATCAATTGAGGATTATATTAATACACCGTTGGAAGAATTGCAAAATGACTTAAGACGAATTGGACTTTATAAAAATAAGGCTAAAAACTTGAAACTAATGTGTGAAAAGCTCAAAAGAGAATATAATAGTGAAGTGCCTTCAAGCCAGGAAAAACTAGAAAGTCTACCAGGAGTTGGAAGGAAAACAGCAAATGTTGTTTTAAGTGTATGGTATGATGTACCTAGAATTGCTGTAGATACTCATGTAGATCGTGTTTCTAAAAGACTAAAACTCGCATACCTTAAAGATAATGTAAGAAAAGTAGAAGAGAAATTGATGCGTAAAATACCAAAAAACAAATGGTCTGACACTCATCACAAAATGATTTTCTTTGGAAGATACCACTGTACTGCAAGGAATCCTAAATGTGCAAATTGTACTCTAAAAGATTTATGTCGCTATCCAAACATTTAAAAGCCAATTAAAATTGGCTTTTTTTTTATGGTTTGGTTCAGTTTTTGGATAAGTGTCAAAAATGTCTATGTCACATTTGTCAGAACAGAATTGATTTTAATTAGATTATTTTCAAATAAATCCAATAATAATACACATATTGGCACCTTTGTGCTAAATTTACCACAAGTTAAAGAGTATGGATATTTTATCAAGTTGATGTTAAACATAAGTCTCTAAAATTCCTTTAAAATTGAATAAGAGGTGGTGACTTTATGAAAGTTACAAGTTTAAAGAATAGAATCAATAAAAGAGTTGAACTAGATAAGTTCAAAAGTGATTTTACTGATATCGGAAGCTTTATTAAAAGAAAAAGAAAGGAATTAAACGTTACTCAAGATGAGATAAGTAATGGAATATGTAGTATCAGTTATTTATCTAAAATTGAAAATAACCAGATTGTACCAAATGATTTTTATGTTAAGGAGATTATGGACCGCTTGGACATTGAAGATGATGTTTATAGTAAAAGTATAAAAGATAAGGAATATATTGATAGTACTTTAAAAGCATTCTTCTATATGGATGATGAAGTAATGATTAATATCTATGACGAAGTGAAGGATATTAATCACAATGTTGTTATTAATCTTTGTAAGTTAGGATACACAGTTTATTTTAATCTTGTTGATGAAGACCAATACGTGATGATGCTAGAACATGTAGTGAATAATATGAGTAATCTTGAAGTGAAAGTCTATTTATATTTTAGCGCACTATATTTTATTCAAAATGAAAAATATAAAGTAGCTTTGGAACTCATTCTTTTAAACAGTAAGATAAGAGCAAACAATGATTTACTTGATTCACTATTCAATGAACTATCTTATTATGTAAAACAAAGGTTTCTAATAAAGAATAGTTCAAGTGATGATTATCATAATGCTATGACAATATTTAATAGATATCATAATGTAAAGAGGATAATGATTCTTGCATTACATAAAGCATTGTTTTTAACTATGGAGAATCCGAAGAAAGCAATGAGACTATTAAATACAATCAAAGTAAAAGAGCTCTCAAGTGAAATAAAAGACCTTTTCTATATCATCAAAGCTGAGACGTTATATTATCTAAATAACTATAAAGATGCATCATTTTACTTAAAGAATATTTCAAGAAACTCTGAATACTATTTAAAGAAAATGATTCTACTATTAAAAATATGTAAAGCTGAAGAAGATTTTGAAACAATCGAGAACATTAAAGATATAGTAAGAGAATATAAACCAAAGAAAAGTGAATTAAGAAATAAGATACATTATCATTTTCTAACCCAAAAAGATAAGCAGAATCAAAAAGAATATTTAAGAGATATTGCCATTCCTTTTTCAATAAAGATAGACGATTATGATTATTTGAGTATATATACTAATGAAGTAATGGACATTTGTGTTGAGAATTCTAGATATAAAGAGGCAATAAGTTACTACAATAAATACCAGAAAGAGTTAAATAAAGTAAGAAGAATTTTATATTAATGATTTTCCCTTGTATTAACTTTTATATTGGCATAGAATACTAGAGAATGGAGTGTTTCTATGAACGAAAACAGTGATTTACTCGGTAACACGAACATAAGAAAACTATTAATAAAATTAAGCATTCCTGCGATAGTAGGAATGGGAGTTAATGCATTATACAATTTAGTTGATACAATTTTTGTTGCTCAAGGAGCAGGAGAAATTGCTATTGGTGCTTTAGCATATGCTTTCCCTGTTCAAATGATTCTTTATGCAGTAGGATTAATGATTGGTATTGGTGGAGCTAGTGTGTTCAGCCGTGCATATGGTCGTGGTGATACAGAAACAATGAAACATACAATTAATACATCTTTGAGAGTAGGAATTGTTTTAGCATTGTTAGTTTCACTTTTTGGATATTTATTTTTAGATGAAATGCTTGTCTTTTTTAGAGCAAGTGATTCAAATATTGGTTTTGCCAAAGATTATCTTTCAGTAATCTTAATTGGACTAGTACCACTAACTTTATCAATGGTTTTAAATAACTTTGCTCGTGCCGAAGGTCGGGCTAATCTTGCAATGTTTGGTTTTATTATGGGTGCCGGATTAAACATCATCTTAGATCCTATTTTTATCTATGATTGGGGATTAGGTCTAGGGGTTAAAGGTGCCGCTATCGCTACAGTTATTTCGCAGTTCTCATCTTTTACTTTCTTGTTCTTCAATAGTTTGAGTAAAAAGAGTATTTTAGAAATAAATTTAATAAATCCATTTCTAATAAATTTAAAAGTTTTAAAAGATGTTGTAGTTATTGGCCTACCGACATTTGTTAGAAATAGTTTAGGAAGTATCTTATCAATAATCATCTTTATACTTATCGATGAATCAGTAAGCGGAGATCCTGCTATATATATATCCATATACGGAGTAATGAATAGATTGATAAATTTCTTGTTCTTACCAAGTTTTGGTGTTGTCCAAGGTTTAGCCCCAATTGTTGGATTTAATTACGGAGCTAAGAAGTTTAAACGGATTAGAGAAACTATTAATGATGCTACATTATTTGTCTTTGTATATTTCACAATTGCATTAATCTTGATTCAAGTATTTGCACCACAAATGTTTATGATTTTTAGTAAAGATCATAGCGAGTTCTTTATCAGTACTGGAGCTAGAGGATTTAGAATCTTATCATTAGGATTTATGTTTGTTAGTTTCCAAGTAGTTATGGGTAGTGTTTATCAAGCAATGGGTTATCCAATCAAAGCATTACTTGTAAGTCTTTCAAGACAGTTTTTATTCTTCCTACCACTTGTATTCATTTTTACTAATCTCTATGGACTGGACGGATTATGGATTACATTTGCAGTAGCAGACGTACTTGCAGGAATCTTGAGTATTATCTTGTTTGTTAGTAACCAAAGATATTTAAACAGAATGATCGAACCAGAATTATTAACTACATAAAAAAAAGCTTATCAATCACGATTGATAAGCTTTTTATTTAATATGCTTTAACTATTTTGTTTGCTAAACCTAAGTAGTCTATACCGATTTCTTCATCAGCTCCAAAAATACTTAAACTATTTTTTGGTTGGCCAATAGGAATACTAGATAAAACGCGAGTTTTTAGTTTGTCAGCAACGATTTTTCCGCCACCTGAACCAAAGATTTGTACATCTTCACCTTTGTGTCTGAAGTAACTCATATTTTCAACGATACCTAATATTTCATGTTCTAATTGCTCAGCTGCAAATCCTGCTTTAACAGCGATGTGTGAAGCACTAGGATGTGGAGTTGTAACGATTAACATTTTGCATGATGGAATTAATTTTTGAATATCTAGAGCTACATCACCAGTCCCTGGTGGAAGATCTACAAGAATATATTCAATGTTATCATCCCAGATTACATCATAGAAGAAATGATTTAACATTTTTCCTAACATTGGTCCACGCCACATTAAAGGTTTGTCTGGAGTTAAAAAGAATTCAGTAGAAATTAATTCAATACCATCAACATTATAAGGAATAATTTTCTCATCTTTTGTTCCTTTTGGTGGAGTTATTTCCATATCTAATATTGTAGGAATACTACTTCCGTAAATATCTGCATCAATAATACCAACATTTTTACCTAAACGTTTTAAAGCATAAGCCAAGTTAGCAGTTACTGTAGATTTCCCTACACCACCCTTACCACTAGCTACACCGACATAACGTACTTCTCTAGATAAAATACTAGTTGATAGTTTGTTTAATTGGTATTCAGTTTTAATACCTGTGAATCCTAATTCTATTTTTAACAAACGTGCTAAATCTCTAGTCATATTTCTTTTGAATTCATCATCGTCTTTATCAAGACCAATAACCATAGTTACTGTTTTTTTCTCTTCATCTATTGCTAAATGCTTAACACCATTTGAATCTCTAAGTGTTTTATCACTTGATGGATCTTTTAAATCTAAAACTCTTTCTATTACTTGTTCTTTTGTCATCATAATATCACCCAAAATTTATTATAATACTTTCATAAAAAAAAGCAACCAAAATACTATTTTATTGGTTGCATAAATTCACCTCTAAAGATTGCCTCATCACTCCCGATACTATAGACCTTAGAAACTCTGATCTCGATATCTAAATACGGGTGTATTCCCTCTTTAACTTTGACGATTAAAGGTATCTCTAAATCATGCTTTATTTCATTAAGAAAAGCTTGACCTTTTTTGTTCATTCCTAAGACTCTAATGTAAGGAATTTCAAATGATGTAATCTCATGTTTTTTTACATTACACAAAATATGAGCGAGTGCTCTTTTGATTTTAGAATTAGTGTATCTTCTAGTTAGAGATTTATGAATAAATTCACTAACATTGTTGAAAGAATTTATCTTTAAAAATCGGTTCTCTATACCCTCTGTGATATTGAATATTTGATGTAAATCTTCACTAGTAGAAGAACTAAAGATATGCCTGATAGGTAAATAGAAATCTTCATAACCTACTGGTTTTCTTGTGGTAAGAGTTTCATAGACATCTTTTGGAACATAATTAACTATGTCATTTTCATTGTTAACTAACTTTCTAATAGTTGTAGCACTTTGAATCGTGGAATTTTTATCTTCTTCATCAAAATAATTTGTACTTATTCTTTTGATTGTTTTAAAAACTATTTTAGAATTAAGTTTCTTACCAGCTAATATATACTGGATACCTAGTATATTGTTAGGAAGATCATAAGAGTTGTTAGGATATAAATCTTTCATAGCTAAATCACTACTTGTTGGATAACTATTCCCATCTTTTGAATACTTCTTGATTAACATGTTAAACTCAGTGCTTTCTAAAATATTACCTAAATGGTGTAATTCGTCGATATCGCCCGTCTCACTACCAAAGTATATTTCATCGACACATAAGTGGTTTAGGATACTAACGCTTGTAGAAGCGAAAATATCAGCGTTTTGGACTGTGAACACAAAAGGTAACTCAATAACCAAATCAACCCCATTATTTAAAGCCCATTTAGTTCTTGTGAATTTGTCAATTATCGCTGGTTCACCTCTTTGAGTGAAGTTCCCACTCATCACACAAACTAAACGATCAGCTTTGCTTAATCGCTTTGTTTCTTCAATGTGGTAAACGTGTCCATTATGTAATGGATTGTACTCGACTATAATCCCAACTGTTTTCATAATATCACCAATTAAATTATACCTTATAATTGACTTTTTAGTATAATAAAAGTATAATTTGTATCGCACAGGAGGTGAGTGGACATGAAATGGACAACTCATGAATTGATGAAATTAGAGAATATTGATAATCAGATCAATGAAACGATTGATTTATCGGAGTTAATATCAAATACTGATATTATTAGGATTAATCAAGTGGAAGTGACTGGTGATTTTGAAATCTATGATGGGGAAGAGTTTATTTTCTACCTAGATATTAAATGTACACTTGTTTTACCATGTGCAATTACCCTAGACGAAGTGGAATATCCTGTTGATTTAAGCGTAGAAGAGGTCTTTACAACATACAAAGATACTGATTCGAATGTAATTGACGGAATAACTATTGACTTATTACCGATAATATGGTCTAATATATTGTTGGATAAGCCAATGCGCGTTGTTAGTGAGCAAGCTCACGATAAAATCGACTTCGAAAACACTGAGTTTGAAGAAGAAGAAAAGCAGAACGCATTCGCAAGTCTAAAAAAATTACAATCATAGGAGATGACTAAATGGCAGTACCGTTTAGAAGAACCTCTAAAACAGCTAAAAGAAAACGCCGTTCTCATTTAAGATTAAGTGTACCTGGTATGGTAGTTTGTCCAAATTGTGGAGAAATGAAACTAGCACACAGAGTTTGTAAAGAATGTGGACATTATGCTGGAAGAGTCGTTCTTGTTGCAAAAGAAGACGAAGTAATCGAAGACTAAATTTCGAAAGAAAACGCTGATTTCAGCGTTTTTCTTTTACAATTTTTTAAGGATATGATAAAATAATTTAGCCGGAGGCGATTGTATGTATAAACATGTTAGTGTATTACTAAATGAATCACTTGATTATCTTAATATTAATAAAGATGGAATTTATGTGGACTGTACCCTGGGTGGTGGAGGACATTCTTTTGAAATCCTTAAGAGATTAGATAAAGGTCATCTATATTGCTTTGATCAAGATGATTATGCTATAGCAAGAGCAAAGGAAAAATTAGATACATTAAATAAGAACTTCACAATAATAAAAAGTAACTTCGTTAATATAACTGAGGAACTTAATAAGTTAGGAATTGAAAAAGTTGATGGTATTTTATATGACCTTGGGGTTTCATCTTTCCAATTTGATATTCCGGAACGTGGTTTTAGTTATAATTATGATGCTCCACTTGATATGCGTATGGATCAATCTCGTGAGTTAACCGCAGGAAAGATAGTAAATGAATTCTCTTTTCATGATATTAAGAATATCTTAAATCGTTATGGCGAGGAAAACCAAGCAAAATATATCGCAAGAAAGATTGAACAAGTTAGAGAAGAAAAACCTATCAACACTACATTTGAATTAGTAAAAGTAATTAAGAGTGCTTTACCACAAAAATTATTAAGTAAAAAAGGACATCCGGCTAAGAAAACTTTTCAAGCTTTAAGAATAGCTGTGAATGATGAACTTCAAGTCTTTGAAAAGTCGTTATCACAGGCTTTTGATTTACTAAATTCTGAAGGTAGAATTGTTGTAATAACTTTCCATTCATTAGAGGATAGAATCGCAAAAACATTGATGAGAGAAAAGAGTGTTTTAAATATTCCTAAACATATTCCAATAACACCAGATGTTAAACCTGATTTCGAATTATTACACCGTAAGGTTATCCTTCCTACTGAAGAAGAACTAAAAGTAAATAATCGTGCTCATAGTGCGAAATTACGAGCGGTTAAAAAATTATAAGAAATCCCTTTAAGTGTATTGACTTGTACGTTTCTTTATGATATTATACTAATGCTGACTTTGAAATGCGGGTGTGGTATAACGGCTATTACCTCAGCCTTCCAAGCTGATGACGTGGGTTCGATTCCCATCACCCGCTCCATTTTTTATGTCGGTGTAGTGATTCTTTTTTAAAAAGATGATCTCAAAACAACAACTAGTATAATTGACAGATATATTAGTCTATGATATTATACTATTTACATACATGCAGGTGTGGTATAACGGCTATTACCTCAGCCTTCCAAGCTGATGACGTGGGTTCGATTCCCATCACCTGCTCCAAGTTGTTGATAAAAGACCTAGAAATAGGTCTTTTTTATTTACTTCTTTATGGAATCGAAAAAACTAAAAAAAAGAGGAATTTTCCTCTTTTTATTTGAATGTAATATTTAATTCTGTTTCAGCATCTAAATTTGCAATTGTATAGCTAATGCTACAATATTTTTCTGCTTGATCCATTGATTTAATAATTTGTTTTTGTTTTGCCTCATCTGCACCTGTAATAACAACATTAGTAACAAGTTTGTTGATAATAGTTGGTACCTCATCACGTTTATAACTATTTACATCATAAGTTACTTCAGTAAATGTTAATTTACGTTTTCTCATAATTCCTATGAAAGTTGCGTGTAAGCAAGATGCATATCCACCTAAGAATAATTCATAAGGTGCCATACCTTCTCCTTTGTAGCTTAGTTTTGTTTCATAATTTTCTACTTTTAATATACCTTCGTGTTTATCATTGAATGATACGTTTACATTGTTAGCCATGTGAAACTCCTTTATTTTTTCTTGTTGTCAATATAACGCTTTTTGCATTCCAAAATCAACTCTAATGCATCAATTTTGTCATGGAAATCATAAACTTCAACCGTTTTATTTTGTTGTAAATCCTTATATGTTTTAAAGAAATGTTTAATTTCACGTCTTGTATGAACTTGAATATCACCAATCTCATTAACATGTGAGAAACGTGGATCAGAATCAACTACACCGATTATTTTTTGGTCTGGTTCACCATTATCTACCATGTCTAGGTATCCAACTACTCTTGCGTCAACAACACATCCAGGGAATGTTTTTGAAGATGCTAAAACTAATATATCAAGAGGATCATTATCCTCTGCTAATGTAAACTCTAAGAACCCGTATTCAGCAGGGTAAGTCATTGGACTATATAATACTCTATCTAATTTAATGCGATCATTTTTCTTATCAATCTCATATTTGTTCTTTGTTCCCATAGGTATTTCGATTATTGCTTCATAGATTTTTTCCATGATACACCTTCTCTCTTAATAAATTATATTCTTATTATGAAAAATTTTCAATAACATTATGAAAACAGATGAAAAAACGTGATACGAGCTTATATTGATAGATAAAAAAATGGTATTATGATAGAATATAGGCAGTGTAAAAGGAGGTGAATAATATGGACAACGAGTTCGTAAAAGAGATTATTGAGTTGATTAATACTAAAACAAAAGAAGAAATTTACAAACAAGTATTAGAGTATCACCCTTATGAAGTTAGTGAAGCTTTACTGGAAATGACAGTAGAAGAAAGAATTAAATTTTATCGAGTATTTAAGGGTAATGATATCTCCGAAATAATCAGTTACTTGGAAATTGATGATGCATTACGTCTTTTTGAGGAAATGAAACCTAGATATATTGTTAATATTATTCAAGACCTTGATACAGATGATGCAGTTGATGTTATGTTAGCATTTAAAGAAGAAGACCGAGCTGGATATCTAAAAATGATGGATGAAGAACATCGTGAAAATATTAGTTCTTTATTCCAACACAAAGAAGATACTGCTGGATCAATAATGACAACTGAATATATTGAAATAAGTATTAAAGATTCAGTTGAATCAGGAATGAAAAAACTATTAAAACAAGCGGTAGATGCTGAAACAATTAACACTATATATGTAACTGACACAAAGAATACTTTGGTTGGGACATTATCACTTCGTGAAATGATCCTTGCAAGGAAAGGTCAGTTTATAAAAGATATTATGAATACACGTATTATTTCAGTTCCAACATCACTCGATCAAGAAGATGTTGCTGTCATCTTCAAAGATTATGATTTTACATCATTGCCTGTTGTCGATAATCTAAATCGCATGATCGGGATTATCACAATTGATGATATTATTGATGTAATTGAAGATGAAGCTAATGAAGATTACTCTCGTTTAGCTGCAATTAGTGATGTAGAGATTGATACTGATAATGAAACAATCTGGATGAGTGTTAAGAAACGTTTACCATGGCTTTTAGTTTTAATGATATTAAGTTTCTTTACTTCAACAATTATCGCTCAATTTGAATCAACCTTAGCCATAGTTCCAACGATTGCTTTATTCATGCCGATGATATTAGGGATGGCAGGTAATACAGGTACACAAAGTTTAGCAGTTACAGTAAGAGGGCTAAATAGTGATGAGTTTGAGGATAGAGCAGATATAAGAAAACATCTTATAAGAGAAGTAGGAACTGGGTTATTAAATGGACTTATTATTGGAGCGATATTGTTCTTTGTAACTTACGGATTCTTATTATTGAACGGAAGTTCTGAAGCATTTAAAATAACGCAAGTTGTTAGTTTATCAATTATAGTAAGCTTAACTGTATCAACATTAAGTGGAGCATTGATTCCAATCATTATCAATTCGCTTAAAATTGATCCAGCAGTGGCAAGTGGACCATTTGTTACAATGATAGTAGATATCTTAGCTTTAAGTGTTTACTTTAGTCTAGCAACAATCTTAATTATTAATACATTATAAAAATAACGTTCAATTTGAACGTTATTTTTTTATGTTATCTAATTCGCTTTTACAATATTCCTTATCCTCATCCTTTTCAACCTGGTCAATTGCATTATATCCCAGTTCTAGATACTTGTTCATATTGTCTAAATCATGTAGAATTTGATATGCATGAGCCATCGATTCATAGGCAAATACAAGATCAAAATCGCCAATGTTATTTTCTATTGTTTGCTTATAACAAGCCTTAGCATGTATCAGAGCACTTTCACCCATTTTAAGCACTGAATACACTCTTGAAACTTGCCAATCGCCCCTAACGATATTTAGAATAGGAGCACCGCTCATTTGCCAATGAAATCTTGAAGCGTGTACATAATGAATCATCTTTAAATCGTCTTCATTATTTCGATTCTTTTTGTTTAAATAATCCCAGGTCTTGTTAAAGTAACTGATTCCTAGTTTCTTATGATCTTCCAAAGTCATACTATAGCTCCTTTTTCATTTTAATGTGATCTATCTCAGCTTCTTGAAATATATCACCAACAGGTATATATCCGAGATGTTCATAAAAGTCTTTAACATATAATTGGGCATTTAAAATTAATTCTGTTAAACCTATTTCTTTAGCATGTTCTTCAATGAAACTCATCAGTTCTGATGCAACACCTTGTTTCCTATATTTAACTAGCGTTGCTACACGTCCTACTTTATTCTTATATAATCTAGCAGCGCCAACAGGAATTTCATCAATATATGCTGTAAACAATGTACAATCATTGTCTAATCCATCAAATTCAATCTCATAATCTATTTCTTGTCCTATGACGAAAACTTTTCCACGTACTAAAAAATTATCAATGATTTCCTTTTTATTAACTGCTACAACTACCTTCATATTAATTCACCTTTTTCCATTATATTCCTTCTCTTATTATAACTTATTTATATTTTATTTTGAATTAATATATGTTAGAATTATGCACGAGGTGGAAAAAATGGAATTATATCATTATATTATAATCGCAGTAGTAGCTATTGTAGCGGTTGTTGTATCTGTCGTATTATTAAATAGGAGTAAAGTTGAAAAGAAGCAATATGAATTACCTACCATTTTAGAATTACTAAATAAGAAAAATATTGTAGGTATTGATTTTATAAGAAATAAGATTGTGATCAATTTTAATGATGTAACTTTATTTAATACCGATCTACTTCTTGAAAAAGGAGCAAAGGGGATTAGTATTGTTGGAAATAAAGTGAAGTTTTACTTTGATGGAGACAATGAATTGAATGAAAATATCTATAAGCAAATAAAACAATTTATAGAAGGGTAGTGAAATATATGGAACGTGAATTTGTTGTAACAAATGAACAAGGGATACATGCGCGTCCTGCTACGAAATTGGTTCAATTAGCAAATGATTTTAGTGCAGATTTAGATTTATTATATAAAGGTAGTACTGTTGATTTGAAATCAATTATGGGTGTACTAAGTTTAGGAGTAACAAGAGGTTCTCTTGTTGTCATTAGAGCTAACGGTGAAGATGAGAATGAGGCTATCAAGCAAATAACAAAATTCTTTCAAGAATTAAATAACTAATAGAAGAGTGATAATATGATATATTTACTTGTTGATAACGTTACAGGATTCTTCGATTTCCTGAATCCGATTATTAACTTTCTAGAAGAATTAGACCATATTGGTTTAGCTCTTTATACATTTTTTGAGGTGTTACTAATAATTCCGCCAATTGAGGTTATATATTACCCGTTAATTCAACTTAATGTTGATACGTGGTATCTATATTTACTCAATGTTGTTGTCTTTAATGTAATTGCTTCAGCCTTTGGATATTTTGTGGGAATGAAAATTGGTTATCCAGTTTTACGATTCTTTGCTAGCGAGGAAGTACTTGAAAAAGCAAAAAAACTTTTTGATAAATGGGGAATTTTGGCGGTAGCTCTTGGAGCTTTTACACCGATACCATATACAATAGTAGTATTTTTAGCAGGTATTTCGCGCATGGACTTTAAAAAGTACATGTTAGCAGGGATGTTAGGAAGAATTCCACGGTATGTTTTGGGGGGTTATGTTCTTGTATTTATTGTGCAAGAGATTAACTCTGAAGTACTTAACCAATATATGTTAATAATGAGTATAATTGGTATGCTTCTTGTTGTGTTGTACTATGTCTTGCAGACTATATACAATATATACAAAAAGAAGCAGCAAGCCTAAAAATAAAAAGCGCTGTTTAGCGCTTTTTTTATTTTTATATGAATCGTAAATCTTCTGAAGTCAAGTCTAATCTATTAATTAAGAGATCTTTGAATTGTGAGAATTTTGCTGGATTATCTTCAATGTAAACTTGCATTAATGCTTTTTTACCACTTTCTTTAGCCTCATCCAGTCTACTTAAATCTTTCAAAGCAAATGATTTAGTTAAATATAGTGTTGCAAGAGCTCCGGAAGTTTGATATTTTTTACAATATTCTATACCTTCTTTAGCAATGTTTACAACTTCTTCAAATTTTTGCTGTCTGCCTAGTATTGGAGCTAAGGTAGATAAAACTGTTGGAATAAACAAACTATCACCTGATGAAATGTATTTAAATTGAGATGAAGTTATAATTTGGTACATGTGAATAGATGGCTCATAGTTATCCATTATTGAAGAAACTTTAACTATCTCCATTAATATATTAATCTCTATCCAATTATAGGTTTCATTTTTTACACAATTGGGGTAATCCACCATAATTGAATATAGCTCTAAAGCATGTATATCAGAAACCATTTGAAGATTGTGTTGGATGCAAACGAAGCAAAAATCAAAAAACGATTTATTATAGGTTGATATAAAAACATCATCTCTTAGTATTACTGCTTTATTGTATGCATCTTGATATCTCAATTGTCGTATAAGAGTATAAATATTAGTTAGTTTTTGGAGTTGCTTATTTTGTTTTGTTTCAAATACATGATGCAAAGAACTAATGCTCAATTTAAGTCTATCTGCTAACAAAAGAAGGACTGAATTAGGGATTGAGGTAGCTCCACGTAAATATCTTTTGTATTGGCTTAAAGAAATTATACCATCAATTAGGTCTTCCCTTGATATGTTTCTATCAAGTCGTAAACCATCTATAAACAAACCGAAATCTCTAGTGTTTTCTGACATTTTATGGACACCCCCCTTTTATGGGTCATATATGAACTTTTCATTTATTGTAAAAAAATATAAAATACAGTCAAGGAGTTGATTTATTATGAAAAAAGTTTTAGCATTTTTAGTAGCATTAGGGTTTATTTTTAGTACAGCAAGTGGGGTAATCGCGGCATCTGATATTCCAGTACCAAGTGATTACGATAAAATACCTACTGAACATTTACCTTTACCAGTATATTAGTCTATCTACTAAATTACATTTTACTATATAAATAACTGATTTAAAAGAGACAATATAAAGTATTACTAACAAAAAATGAAAACGGGTTACTATTTTTTGTTTTTTATTATGCCAAATTTCCAAGAAGTTTAAGGAGGAAAATTATGAGTGCACTTCAAGAGTTAACGATTGAGTATGATGGGATGTTGGGAACGATAAAGCAATACTCATGCGATCCATATGTTGTAAGTTATTTAAATAAACTGAAATCAGCAATGAAATCAGAAGATTTTGAAATGATCAAAATCATGATTAATAAACTTAATGAATGGTATGAAGAAAATATAAATGCGATAGAAGAGAATAGATGGGTTATTAATGTTGATTCACATCATAAAACGCAAAGATTATTAAAAGAGTTTATGTTTAAATTCGAGAATTAAAAAGTAGAAGCTTAATGGCTTCTACTTTTTAATTGTCTTATAGATTATTAGATCAGTTTCGCTAACATCAAAAATATCTTTAATTAATTTTTTTGTTTCCTTGATGAGTGATTGATTTGTTACTATATTCAGTAGAGAGTATAATTTTGTTAAAGAATCTAAATAACTATCATTTTTGAATAGTTCTCTTTGATTCAAAGCTTTTAAATAATATATTGAAATCAAGAAATTAAGTGGATGGTAAATTTCGTATTCTTCAATAACTTTCATTGTGAGCTTTAAAGATTCCTCATTTTTACCAATTTTACCTAATCCTTTTATTGCACTTAATTGAAAAGGTAATAGATAGTTTTTGAACTCAGAGAATTGTTCATCATTTTGCTTGTTTAATATGTCGTAACAGTAACTAGCGATTCTATAATCACCTTTTTTAATTAGGTGGTCTTGGACAAACATAATACAAGACAATTCGATAAATGATAATGAGTCTTTCTTGAATATATCTTCGTAGTCCATTAATTCTAGTATTTCATCGACAGCTTGATTAATCGTTATTTTGTCAAAATGTAGATCAAGTTTTATTTCTATAAATTCTAGTAGTTGCATGTTATATTTTGACATAACTGAAGATAATTCTAAGGACTTGAATTCAACACTGGCTTTATTATACTCATCCATGTGTATTAATTTATATATTTTTATTAAATCTGCATAATCCTTATCTTGTTTCTTGCGAAATGATTCGTAAGCATGTATTGTGTTGAAATCTAACCTCGACATTAATGCATTTAGTGTTTCACTTCTTAATGAAGATTCACCTTTAATGAAACGGTAGTATTGTCTTAATGAGATTATGTTTTCTACAAAGTCTTCTCGTGATATATTTCTTGAATCCCTTAATTCATCAATGAATCTTGCGAAATCATTAGAGTTTGGCATGGTTGTCCTCCGTTTTATTTTCGTTTTCTTCCTAAACCAATACGGTCCATTGTTTTTGCTAGTTTTCTTTCAGTTACTTGAATTGCTCTATCTCTACCTTTGTCTAAAATTAAGTCTAATTCTTTTGAATTGATTAACTCATTGTATCTTTCTTGAATAGGTTTTAGTTCTTGAAAAACGATTGCACCTAGATCTTCTTTAAACTCTTTATAACCCTTACCTTCGTATTTGTCTTCTATATCATTAAAAGGCATATTAGTGATAACTGAATAAATCGTTAGTAAGTTAGAAATACCAGGTCTGTTTTCTGGATCATATTTAACAGTACCCATAGAATCAGTGATTGCACTTTTGATTCTTTTTTTAATGATATTTTCCGGATCTAACAAATTGATTCTTGATTTTTCATTATCATCAGACTTACTCATTTTAGCTGTTGGATTAGACAATGAATTAATCTTGGCTCCTATTTCCGCTATTAGCGGCTCAGGAACTGTGAAAATATCATTATATTTATTGTTCATTCTAACAGCAATATCTCTTGTTAATTCTAGATGTTGTTTCTGATCTTTTCCAACTGGTACAAAATCAGGATCATAAATCAAGATATCAGCAGCCATTAAAGTTGGATATGAAAATAATCCTACAGTAACGCCTTTTTCCTGTTTGCGTGCTTTGTCTTTGAATTGAGTCATTCTTTCTAACTCCCCCATGTACGAGTTGCATTGGAAAAGATATGCCATTTGCGAGTGGGCTGGGACTTCTGATTGAATAAATAGGTTTACTCTTTCAGGATCTAATCCACAAGCTATGTAAAGGGCAGCTAATTCTTTAATTAGTTTTCTTAAAACTTGTTTATCCTTATAAACAGTAATCGCATGTAAATCTGCGATAAAGATAAAGAACTCATAATCTGGTAATTTATCTTGTAATTTTACGAAGTTTTTAACACTTCCTAAATAGGTTCCGATATTTAATGAACCTGTTGGTTGGATTCCTGATAATATTCTTTTCATGATATTTCCTCCTTAAAATAAAAAAAAGTCCGTCCTAAAATAAGGACGAACTTATATAATCCGTGGTACCACCTTGGTTTCTATAAAAAATTATAGACACTTAGCTCTTTAACGCAGAGTTACGGATATGATTAGTATCGCTCGTAGATCCATTCCTTAAATTTGTTTTGCTTAGATTCCACCATTCTAAACTCTCTATATAAACAAGGTTATAAGTACTAATTCTAGTCATCGTTTTATTGATTATATAATACAATAATTATTCTTTTAATGCAACCTCTAATTCGTCTAGTAGTTTGTTTAATCTATTTACTACAGCTTTGAAAGGTTCTTTTGTAGTTAAATCTACACCAGCTTTTTTAACTTGATTTACAGGATAATCATTTCCACCAGAACGAAGTAATCCGATATGGTTTTTAATGTTTGATTTATCTTCTTGGACCATCTCATAAAGTTTTAATGAAGCCGCGAAACTTGTTGCGTATTGGTAAACATAGAATGGTGTATAGAATAAATGAGGGATATATGCCCAAACAAATTCTTTTCCATCTTCTTCAGTAATATCAATATCATAAAACTCTTTATATAAATCAACCATAATACCCGAAAGTGTTTCATAAGTAATTGGTGTTCCTTGTTCTGCTAGTTCGTGTGCTTTTAATTCATATGCAGCAAACAATGTTTGACGGTAGAATGTACCTAAAATATCATCGACTGATTGTTGTAATAATTGAATTTTATCTTCTTTTGAAGCATCACTGTTTTTAATGAAGTAGTCTAATAGATTATGTTCATTAAAAGTAGAAGCTATTTCAGCGACAAAGATTGTATAATTTTGTGTAGCAACTGGTTGGCTTTCAGCACTAAACATTGAGTGCATTGAATGTCCTGCTTCATGAGCTACAGTAAATACATTATTTAAGGTATCATCATAATTTAATAATATATAAGGATGTTCATTAATTGCACCCCAACTATATGCACCAGTTTGTTTACCTTCGTGTTCATAAACGTCAACATAACCGTCTTCTAAAGCTGTTTTTGCCTTGCTTTGGAACTCTTCATCTAAATGAGCAATTGACTTAAAGAATAAGTCTTTTGCTTCTTCGTATGTGAATTTAGAATTACCCGAAGCGAGAGGAATGAAACGATCATATGTATGATGTTTCTCAAGTCCTAAGAATTCTTTTCTCATTTGATAGTATCTTTTAATTGGAGCAGTGTTCTCTTTAGCAACCGCTACAAGGTTATGATATACATCTAAAGGAATGTTATTTCTAAATAAATAAGATTCTAAAGAACTAGAGTATTTTCTGTTTTTCATTGAAGCGATATTAGCTTGTAAGATCGTATTGTAAATCTGTGCATAAGCATTCTTTTTATCCTTGTACTGACTGAAGATAGATTTGAATACTATTTCACGGTCTTTCGGAGATTCCAAATCAGCGAGAAAACTACGGTAATTACCACTAGTAATTAAAACAGTTTCTCCAGAAGTTAAAGTAACTTCTTTGTCGACTTTGTCAGCAACACTTAAAGCAGTATAAACTTCGCTTCCTTGACCTGATAGTTGACTATAATTGGCAAGAATTGTTTCACTTTTTGCATCTAATACATGCTCTTGTAATCTAAATAATTTTTCTAGAGAGAACTTATATTCTTTTAATGTTTCATCTTTTTGAATGAATGAATTAATTACTTCCTGACCAATAGTTAATAATTCAGGTGATTCGAAGGCTGTTACTTGTCCTAATTTACTAGCTAATAATGCCATTCTTTGAACACGTGCTGCGTTCTCAGTATTCTTCTTGTTCAAATCACTTGTTAAGGCAGCATATTGATATACTTTTATAAAATCAATACCCAGTTCCTTTTGTAAAGTGTAGTACTCTTTGAACGATTCAAACTTATCTAATTTACCTTGGAAAGATCCTAGTTTTTCAATCGTTTCTTCGACTTTTCCCAAAGCTTTTTCCCATTCTTTTAAAGTTTTGTATAGTTTAGTTAAATCCCATTTCATATTATATTACCTCCTAATAATGTTATCATTATATTATAAGTAAACTGAAGTATAAAGCGTTATGACATTATTTTAAAAATTGTAGCATTTTTTGTGCCAAAATTTTATGTTGCAAGTTAAACAAATTATGTTATAATTAAAGTGCGAACTAACTATATTATAAAATTTATAAAGAAGAGGTGACGCGAATGATTACTATCTATACAACTCCAAGCTGCTCATCCTGCCGAAAAGCAAAAAAATGGTTTGATAATCATCGTATAGATTACCGTGAAAAAAATATATTTAATATTAAACTTACAAGAGATGACATCATAATGATGTTGAAAAATACTGATAATGGTTTTGAAGATATTATTTCAACAAGATCAAAAGTATTCCAAGAGCAAAATTTAGATATTGAAGATATGAGTATGAGCGCATTAACTAACTTTATTATTGCTAATCCAAGTGTTTTACGAAGACCAATTATTATTGAAGAGAAGAAAATGCAAGTAGGATATAATGAAGATGAAATACGAACATTCATTCCAAGAAGATTACGTGAAATTATCATGTGTACTACATGTGATAAGGGTAATGATTGTGATTATAAACATGCTTTAGATATTTACTTCAAAGAGTTACAAGAAAAAGAACGAGCAGGAGTACAAGTAGCATAAATCAAAACAAAAGAGAGGTCTAGACCTCTCTTTTTTTTGTAACAAATATTCCTAGAACTGTAAACCCTGCTAGTAATGCAAAGATAAATGTTGTTGTACTTATACCTTCCCATAGATCCTGGCTATTGTACAAGTGATTCTCTAAATTGAAAAATGCAAGATCAATTTCATCGGTATCAGTATTATTCTCGATAACTATGACATTTATTGTATATGATTTTGAGTCTTCCAGTTCTAAATCAAATAAATAACCATCTAATTCCCCGGGTACTACATTAGTCTGTGATTCGGTAACTATGGTAGGGTCGGTTTCTCCGTCAACTGCGATTGTAAATAGAATTTTTTCTAGTACTTCATCACTTGAATTAAGGATAACCAATTCATAACCATCGTCAACCAATGTAGTTTGAAATAGAACGGCATCATCTGGTAGATTTCCTACTATTGAATAATAAGTACCAGTAAACTGTGGCTTTTCTGGTGTGTTATTAGCGTATAAGAAACTTTCCTCGAGTTGTGTAGAATAATTATAAGCTATCATTGATGAAATCAATGATAGAAGTAATAGGAAAAAAGGTAAAATAATTACTAGTATTCGTTTCATTATATCACTCCTTGGCTTTATTATAGCATAAAACCATATTTTATAGTTATTATAATTTATTGCATTTTTTAACTATGAGAACCTTTTCATTATTTTGTAAGCGATACCATCGTGTTTGAAATGTTGACATAACCTTCTAAACAAAGTATAATCTACATAAGTAAAATATTTAAAATAAATGAAGATTTTGTAAAGATGGCAAATTACTCAATACGGGGAAAGTTCTATTTTTTATGCAGTCTTCATTTTTTCTTAAAAATAATATTTACTACTTTATTTGAAAATAAGTCATTTTCAGAAAAGAGATGGAGGATTATGAAGAGTTATTACTTAAAGAAGATTCTTTCCTCGATAATAACGTTAATAATTGTTATTACAATAGTTTTCTTCATGTTAAGAGCAATTCCTGGTGGACCTTTCGCCAGAGAAAAACCCTTACCTGATGCAACTAGAGAAAGACTCGAAGAGGCGTATGGTCTCAACTTACCTCTACATGAGCAATATTTCATGTATATGGGGAATTTGTTAAGAGGAGATTTAGGACCGTCATTTAGAAATCCAGCTTATTCAGTAAATCAATTGCTGGCAGCAGGGATTCCTAGTACAGCGAAAGTTGGAGGTCTGGCTGTAGTATTCATTGTTTTATTGGGGATACCTTTAGGGGTGATTTCCGCATTGAAGTCTAATACCTATATTGATTATGGTGTTATGCTTATGGCAACAATTGGAGTAACTGTTCCATCCTTTGTTATAGGATCTATATTTATTATTATAGCGCAGTACATTGATTGGATTCCTGTAGGAAGTTTAGATAAGTTCCCAGTGTCTTATATCGGACCTGTTGTAGCCTTATCTGGATACTCTTTATCATTTGTAGCTAGGTTGACTAGATCTAGTATGTTAGAGGTATTAAGACAAGATTATATTAGAACTGCTAGGGCAAATGGTTTAAGTGAATTTAAAGTAATATTCAAACATGCATTAAAAAATGGTTTAATTCCTGTTGTGACATATATAGGTCCAATGATTGCAGCTTTAATGACAGGATCATTTGTAGTTGAACAGGTATTTAATATCCCAGGAATTGGGAAGTATTTCACACAATCTATAAACTCGCAAGATTACACTTTAGTTATTGGTGTTACAATATTCTATGCGGCTTTCTATATATTCATGGTCTTCTTGGTAGACATTTTATATTCAGTTATTGATCCAAGAATTAAGATGGGGAGGTAATAGAATATGAATAAGAACTTTAATAAAGTTTCTAGTGATGCAAAACTAGACAAAGAACAGACAAGAAAAAGCCTAACTTATTGGCAAGATGTGTGGAGAAGATTAAGGAAAAATAAATTATCAATATTAGGAATGTTCGGTACATTTATTGTAATTTTGTTAGCTGTTGTTGGACCATTGGTTAACCCGCATTCTTATAAGCAACAAAACTTAGAATACAAAAATATACCCCCTCAATTTGAAATTTATGAATTGACGGATGATTTAAATATTTATTTATCAGGTACTTTTGAATTAATTCAAGTTAGTGATAGTGGAGAATTAATTAAAAGATTTGAGAAATCAGCAACTGATTTTGATGTCGCTACTAGAACTCAAATATTTAGATTATTTGATGAAAATGGTATTGAAATAGATCAAGTTACCGCTGATTATTCATATTCAACAGACCCTACAAAGGCTCACGTCGGAATCGACTATAGCTTTATATATCATGGGGAAGAAATTCAACAACCGACAGAGAAGGTATGGAATACAACATTCTTACTTGGTACCGATGCATTTGGTAGAGATTTATTTGCCAGAGTATTATATGGTATTGGTGTTTCATTACAAATTGCTGTAATAGCCGCAGTTATTAACTTATTAATTGGTGTAATTTACGGTAGTATTTCTGGATATGTTGGAGGTAGTACAGACAATATTATGATGAGGATAGTTGATATAATTAACTCAATTCCTTTATTACTATATGTAATTCTATTAATGGTTGTTCTTAGAGATAGTCCGTTTGAAGAGAATATCTTAAATCCGGTATTCGGTGAAAGTGGACTAGGAACTATTATCATAGCATTAGTATCAATCTACTGGGTAGGTATGGCTCGTCTAGTTAGAGCACAAATGTTAGGTTTAAAAGAGCAAGAATATGTTTTAGCTGCAAGAACAATTGGAGTTAGCCATAAAAATATAATTAGTAGACACTTAGTACCGAATGCACTTGGTCCTATCATCGTTACATTAACTATGATGATTCCATCTGCAGTATTCACCGAAGCATTCTTAAGTTTCATTGGTCTTGGTATTAATGAACCTGCAGCATCTTTAGGTGCTTTAGCTAACGATGGAGCGCAAGTATTCCAAAGTTATCTATACCAACTAGTGGTACCATCAGTCGTTATCGCGTTTATGATGTTATCGTTCAACTTTGTTGGGGATGGTTTACGTGATGCATTAGATCCAAGGTTAAGAAAAGGTTAGGTGAAGAATATGAGTGAAAAAATACTACAATTAAACAATTTAGAAACATCATTCTTTACTCATTTAGGTGAAGTTAAAGCGGTACGTGGTGTAACTTATGGACTTAACAAAGGTGGAGTTTTAGGAATCGTAGGAGAAAGTGGTAGTGGTAAAAGTGTAACAAGTTTATCAATTATCCGCTTAATTGAATCACCAGGTAAAATCAAAAATGGTGAAGTAATCTTTGATGGTGTCGATTTAACAACATTATCAGAATCTGAAATGCAAGAATTAAGAGGTTCAGAAATTTCAATGATCTTCCAAGATCCGATGACATCTTTAAACCCAGTTTATACAATTGAAAATCAAATGGTTGAAGTTATTAGACGCCATATGAAAATACCAAAAGAACAAGCTTTAGAAGAAGCAAAATTAATCACAAATGAAAGCAAAAAAGCTAAAGAGCTTGAAGATATTGAAAAAGGAATTACACGTCCTTTTAACAAGCAAGAAGCATTTGATAGAGCAATCAATTATTTAACTTTAGTGGGTATTCCAGAACCTGAAGAAAGAATTGGCCAATATCCGCATCAATTTAGTGGTGGGATGAGACAACGTGCATTAATAGCTATGGCGTTATCTTGTGAACCAAAACTATTAATTGCAGATGAACCAACGACTGCTTTAGACGTTACAATCCAAGCACAAATTCTGGATTTACTAAAAGATATCCAAAAAAATCTTGGAACTTCAATAATCTTTATTACTCATGATTTAGGAGTAATTGCTGAGATTTGTCAAGATGTAGTGGTAATGTACGGTGGAATGGTTATGGAAAAAGGAACAGTTGAAGAAATTTTCTATAATGCACAACATCCATATACAAAAGGATTACATCAATCAATTCCAAAAGATATCGTTGGACAAAAAGAAAGATTAGTGCCAATTGATGGATCACCACCGGACTTACTAAGTCCTCCAAAAGGTTGTCCATTCAGCCCTCGTTGTGAACATGCTATGGAAGTTTGTTTACAAGAAGCGGCTCCATTATACAAAATCAGTGACACACAAGTTTCTGCTTGTTGGTTACAAGATCCGAATGCTCCTGTAGTTAAAGGATTTACTAAAAGTGGGGGTGCTGAATAATGGCTGAAAAAGAAGTATTATTACGTGTTAAGAATTTAAAGAAACACTTTCTATTAAGTCGTGATTTCTTTGGTGGAAACGAGAAAAAAGTTCATGCTGTTGATGGCATTGATTTCCATATATTCAAAGGTGAAACATTTGGATTAGTTGGAGAATCTGGTTGTGGGAAATCTACAACTGGGCGTACAATCATCAACTTATATAAAAATACTGCAGGTTCTGTTTATTTTGAAGATAAGTTGATCAGTATGGGATTTGGTGACATCAAAGAGGAAATAAAAGAAGTTTCAAAAGATTTTAAAAGTAGAATTAAGGCAACGGAAGATAAAAGTGCCCAAGATGAATTACGAAATGAAATGAATGAAATAATATCTGAGTTAAAAGTTAAATTGAGAGATGCAAAACATCTATCTAAAGAAGCAACTCATGATCCTGGTGACATTCAAATGATTTTCCAAGATCCATATGCGTCACTTAATCCAAGAATGACTGTTTCTGAAATTGTCGCTGAAGGTATTAAAACACATAAATTACTTGAAGGTGACGCAATCAGTGAAAGAGTTTATTCGTTATTGGAAACAGTAGGGTTAAAACGTGAACATGCGTCTCGTTATCCTCATGAATTTAGTGGTGGACAACGTCAAAGAATCGGAATCGCTAGAGCACTTGCAGTTGATCCAAAGTTAATTATTTGCGATGAACCAATTAGTGCACTTGACGTTTCAATTCAAGCGCAAGTTGTAAACATGTTAGAAGACTTACAAAATAAATTAGGATTAACTTACTTGTTTATTGCTCATGATTTATCAATGGTTAAGTATATTAGTAGCCGTATTGGTGTTATGTATTTAGGTAAATTAATGGAAGTTGCTGAAAGTGACCCATTATATGCTGAACCTTTACATCCTTATACTAAGTCACTATTATCATCAATTCCATTACCAGATCCTGAAGCAAATAGAAATAGTGATAGAATCATCTTAGAAGGAGATGTTCCATCACCAGTAAATCCAAAACCGGGTTGTCGATTTGCATCGCGTTGTCGTTATGCAAAAGATATCTGTTTCCAAAAAGACCCAGTTATTGAAGAAGTGAAACCAAGTCGATATGTGGCTTGTCACTTAGTAAAAGAAATAAATAAATTGTAATAACCATAGGAAACTATGTTATTAAATAAAAAGATGGAGGAGTTTTATGAAAAAATTATTAGTTTTATTTGTTGCATTCTTCTTAGTGGTAACTCTTAGCGCATGTACTGGCGATGGAGAAGGAGTAGTGCTAAACTGGAACATCGGTGCTGACCCTAGAACATTAGACCCAGGTCTAAATGGTGCTAGTGATGGTGGAGATGTTATTAACAATACCTTTGAAGGTCTAGTTAGAGAAAAAAATGGTGAAGTATTCCCAGGTATGGCAACTGAATGGGTTACTACAGCAGATGGTATGACAGTAACTTTCACAATTCGTGAAGATGCAAAATGGTCTGACGGAACAGAATTAGACGCAGACGACTTTGTACGTTCATGGTTACGTGGTATGGATCCTCGTAGTGCAAGTGAATATTCATGGATATGGCATTATACAAATGTTGTTGGTTCAGACGCATATAGTAGTGCTGTACAAGACATCGATGATAATGATACACCTGACGACGATACTGATGATATCAAACTTGAAACTGATGCTGAATTTGATGCTAGATTAGATACTTTAGCTGCAGCTGTTGGAATCAAATCATTAGACGGTGGAGCTAAATTAGAAGTTAAATTAATCGCTCCTACTAACTGGTTTGTATCATTAATGTCATTCTATCACTTCTTACCTGTACCAGTTGGTGCAACTACAGATGGTGAAGGTGCATGGGCAAAAAATCCTGAATTAGCAGTTAGTAACGGTCCTTTCGTTTTAACTGATTATAAAATTGGAGAAAGCCTACAATTAACAAAAAATGAAGAATATTGGAACGCAGAAAATGTTGGTATTGATGTAATTGAAGCTGAATTTATTGATTTAGCTACAACTGCTTATGCAAAATACTATGCTGGTGAATTAGATATTATTCCTAGTGTACCAACTGCAGAAATTCCTGGCTTAATCGCTACTTCTGAAGAATTCCATATTTTCGCATCATTAGGAACTTATTACATCAACTTCAACCTTTCTGGTTGTGAAGACGGTGGAAATAGAGACATCGGTGATAGAGATAATGAAATATTCTGTAATGATAATTTACGTCAAGCTTTAGCTTTATCAATTGATCGTGATGAAATTACAGCAGCTTTAGGTGCTGGACAAGTACCTGCTGGTGGATTTATCCCTCCTGGTTTCCAAGATGATACTGGAGCAGATTTCTATGATACTGCAAAAAATGATTCTGATATCGTAACTGATGATGGTTCATATGCAATTGCTGTTGATTACTTTGCTGCAGCTGCAGCTGATTTAGATATGACAGTTGCTGAATTGCAAGCTGAATTAGGAACAAAAGAATACCGTTATAATACTTCAGACGGACATGAAACTGTTGCTGTATTAATTCAAGGTATGTGGTCAGAAAACTTAGGATTTGACATTAACTTAGCTAATGAAGCATGGAGCTTATTCCAAGCTACTAGAACTGCTGGTAACTTCGATATGGCACGTGGTGGTTGGTTAACTGACTTTATGGATCCTTCTGGTATGATTGGTATCTTTACACAAGGTAACGCATACAATGATCCTGATTATGATAATGCTGCATTTGAAGCAAAATTATTAGAAGCGTCTTCAGCTACTACAGCTGCAGCTCACTTCTCTGCTTTATACGATGCACATGCATTATTCATGGCAGATATGCCAGTAATCCCTATCTATCACTATAACGACCAATGGTTAGTAAAATCTTACGTAACTGGTTGGGGACGTTCAGTATTAGGTGGAGTAGATTTCTCAACAGCTCAAGTTGATAGACCTGAGTAATTAAATTTTAATAAATTAAGTAGGTTGCTTTTAAAGCACCTACTTTTTTTTATGTTTTATCCCTGAAATAATGTGCGAATGTAAGAAAGCGTTTTTACTAGAGCCCTTATTAGTTGTAATTTCAAATTAAAACATTTATAATATACTTGATATTAAAAATAAAATATTTGGAGGAATTATTATGGCTATTAAAGTTGCTATTAATGGATTCGGACGTATTGGTCGTTTAGCATTTAGACTAATGAACGAAAATCCTGATTTTGAAATCGTTGCATTAAACGATTTAACAGACGCAGAAACACTTGCTTACTTACTTAAATATGATACAGCACAAGGGAAATACAAAAGTGATAGTATTTCAGTTGATGGAGATTCAATCGTAGTTGACGGGAATCCTGTCAAAGTTTATGCACAAAGAGATCCTGAATTATTACCTTGGGGTAAACTTGGTGTAGAAGTAGTATTAGAATGTACTGGATTCTTTACTTCTTTAGAAGGTGCCGAAAAACACATTAAAGCAGGAGCTCAAAAAGTAGTAATCTCAGCTCCAGCAAAAGGTGACATGAAAACTATTGTTTACAATGTTAACCATGAAATCTTAGACGGAACTGAAACTGTAGTAAGTGGTGCTTCATGTACTACTAACTGTTTAGCTCCAGTTGTAAAAGTATTAAATGATAGTTTTGGATTAGTAAAAGGATTCATGACTACAGTTCATGCTTATACTAACGCTCAAAACACTTTAGATGCTCCACATCCTAAAGGAATTAACTCACGTCGTGGACGTGCTGCTGCAGAAAACATCGTACCTACAAGTACAGGTGCTGCTGTTGCTGTTGGTAAAGTATTACCTGAGTTAAACGGAAAACTTGATGGTTATGCATTACGTGTTCCAACTCCTACAGGTAGTTGTGTAGATTTAACTGTTGAATTAGCTAAAAACGTTACAGTTGAAGAAGTAAACGCTGCAATGAAAGCTGCTTCAAACGAAACTTTAGGTTACACTGAAGATCCAATCGTATCATCAGATACAATTGGAATCGAATACGGTTCATTATTTGATTCACAATTAACTAAAGTAATGGAAGTAGACGGAAAACAAATGGTTAAAGTAGTAACATGGTATGATAACGAAATGAGTTATACTGCTCAAATGGTTCGTACTATTGCTCATTTAGCTTCTAGCTTGAAATAACAACTAAAAAGACTTCCTTGGAAGTCTTTTTTTTATTTAAATATGGTATAATTTAGAAGAGGTGAACATTATGAATCCATTTTTAATAAATAGAAATAGATTATTTGAACAATTAGACGAAGACAGTGTATTACTACTTCATAGCGGAAACGCACCACACCGTACAACTGATCAGTTTTATCCATTCCTAGTTTCTAAGAACTTTTTCTATCTAACAGGAGTTAAAGAATCAAATTGTACATTGATGTTAATAAAAACAAAGAAAGAAAGTAAATCTTTCTTATTTATTGATGAAACAACTAAATTCATGAAACAATGGGTTGGAGAAAAAATCTCCAAAGAAGAGGCAAGTACGGTTTCTGAGATAGACATTAAAAACATAATGTTTAATCCAGTTCTAGAGAAATTCGTAAACAAAATTATGACCTATACTAGAGGAAACAATATATTACCACCAAATGTAATGTACTTAGATATGTTTAGACCTTCAACTAAACACGACCCTTTAGCTTATAAAGAATATAAAAAGTTCATTGATAAGTACCCAGAATTACAAGTAAAGAATCTTAATGAACATACAAGTTATTTAAGAATGTTTAAAAATAAATATGAAATAGATGATCTTAAAAAAGCCATTAGAATCACTAACGAAGGTATTAAGAGAATGATGAAGGAAGTTGAACATCGTTACTACGAAAACCAAGTTGAAGCAGATTTTATGCATGAAATAACCTTGAACGGAACTAGAAAAGTTGGGTTTGATACAATTTTAGCTTCAGGTAAAAATGCGACAATTCTTCATTATGAAGACAACAATCAAAGAATTGAAAAGAACTCACTTATTCTTTGTGATTTAGGTGCTGAATGGGATGAGTATAGTGCTGATATTTCCCGTACTTTTCCTAGTAGCGGAGAATTCTCAGATCGCCAAAAAGAGTTGTATGAAATCGTCTTAAAAACAAACAAAGAAACGATCAATTTTGTGAAACCAGGCTTAACCTGGAAAGAGTTAAATGATTTTGCGAAAAACATCTTAATCACTGAATGCAAAAGAATCGAATTAATTATAGAAGACGAAGAAATTTCTAAATATTATTATCACAGCATTGGTCATTTCTTAGGTTTAGACGTTCATGATGTTGGACAATACGGAGTAACTATTCAAGAAGGTATGGTACTTACTATTGAACCAGGTCTATATATTAAAGAAGAGGAAATTGGAATCCGCATTGAAGATGATGTGTTAGTTACTAAGAATGGATGCATTAACTTAAGTGATGATATTATTAAAGAAGTAGATGATATAGAAAGATTTATGAGATAGTAAAGGAAAATATATGAATATAAAAGTTATTGAGAATAATGATGAGAAACAGAAAATTGCATCGAAAATTCTTTTGAATTTACCTGAATGGTTTGGGATAGAAGAATCGACAAAAGAGTATGTATCTAATGTAATTAAGTACCCATTTATAGCTGCGTATAATAATGATGAAGCTATTGGTTTTTATTCTTTACGAGAAGAGAATAAGGATGTGCTTGAAATGTATGTTCTTGGAATACTAAAGAAATATCATAATCAAGGAATAGGAACTCTTCTACAAGAATACGTAAATAAGTACGCAAGAAATAAGAACTATAAGTACTTAATGGTTCTCACTCTTGCAGAAAAAGTGCAAAACAAAGAGTACTTACAAACTAGAAATTTCTATCTTAAAATGAACTTCATTGATTTCTATCAAAATGATGATATTTTTGACAAGTTTAATCCTTGTCAAATTATGATGAAGATGATTTAAATATTATAATAGGGGTGGCAAAATGATTTCATTATATGATCTATTCATGATACCCTTAGAAAAAAGTGGCATCATAAAAGCTAGAAAAGAATTAATTCCAAAAGCTAAGGGAACCATATTAGAAATAGGTTCAGGTACAGGAGTTAATATAAAATACTATAACTTTGATGCCGTTGATAAACTCACTATGACTGATAAAAAACTAAGTAAGAAGATTAGACAAATTGCTTCTACTGGTATAGAACTAATAGAAGTCAATGTTGAAGAATTACCTTTCTTAGACAATTCTTTTGATTATATTATTCACACTTTGGTATTTTGCAGTGTCTCTGATGTAAATAAAGGAATCCAAGAACTAAAACGAGTTCTTAAACCGACAGGAACAATTATGTTCATTGAGCATATCTTGCCTGAGAAAAAGGGCTATAAAGGTTTATTTAATTTTGTTAATCCCGCATGGAGAAGGATTGCTTCAGGTTGTAATCTAAACAGAGACTACGAATCTTCACTTCTTGCTAATGGATTTAAGGTAATAAATTCATCAAAATTTATGAACACCGCATTTGTATATGGTGAAGCAATAATTCAATAATGATACTTACATAATAGTAATTGATAGTAACGACTTAGATTGGTCGTTACTATTTTTTTATAGGTAATAATTTAATGTTATTTATCAACTAATTTGAAGTGAAATTATGCTATAATTAGGTAGGTGATTTAAATGGACTTTATACAAGGAAAAGTAAAAGCAATTATCTATCATAATGATGATAATTCATACACAATTATTAAAATCAAAGTAACTGATGCCACTGAAAAAATGGGACTTTTTGCTTATGATGATTTTGATTATGTCACAGTCACTGGATATTTTCCCCAACCGATGCGCGGAGAAGAAATAAAATTCTTTGGAGAATTCAAAGAACATAATCGCTATGGAATGCAATATGTGGTCAACAATTTTGAAAAGTTAAGCGACACTTCAATTCCAGGGTTAATTGAATATCTAGCAAGTGATTTATTTAAGGGAGTCGGGATAAAGACGGCTCAAAACATAGTAACTAAACTTGGTGCTAACCTTATCAAAATGGTAATTGAAGACAAAGCAGTTTTAAATGGAGTTCCCAAGTTATCAGATAAACTAATTGATGTTATCTACGATGGACTTGTAGAAAATAAAGCCGCAGAGAATACTTTAATCAAGTTGTATGGATACGGAATCACTCCAAAAATGGCAATCAAGATATATAAGTTTTATCAAAACGAAACAATTGCGATTATCGAGAGTAATCCGTACCAACTAATATACGATATTGAAGGTATTGGATTTGAAAGAGCAGATCAAATTGCTAAGAAGTTAGGATTCAAAGATGATGATCCGTTAAGAATAAAAGCAATGATTATTTTCCTATATAATTTAATGGGGATTAATTATGGTCATACGTTCTTATATTATGATCAATTACTAGAATATTTAATCAAAGCACTTAACAAAACAAAAGAGTTAGTTCAAGAATCAACGATTAAAGAATATATTGATGAATTAGTAGATGATGGATTCTTTACTATTGAAGATAACATTATTAAACTAAAAACAATAAATTATGCAGAGCAAAATATTACAGAAAAAATTAAGGAATTAAGTAATTATGAACAAGAAGAGATAGACGAAAACAAAGTATTAGAGTTAATTAAACTATATGAAGGAATTCATGATATTGAATATACTAATTTACAAAAGAAATCAATTCTAAGAGCTTTAAAAGCAAATATCTTTATTTTAACTGGAGGTCCAGGTACAGGGAAAACTACAGTTATTAAAGGTTTAGTCTTTGTTTACGCTAAATATCATCAAATACCGATTGAGTACAATAATACTTTATTTGAAGTAAAACTTATTGCCCCAACAGGTAGAGCTGCTAAAAGAATGAATGAAACAACTAGTCTCCACGCTGAAACGATTCATCGTTTCTTAGGTTATTCATATGACGGTAAGTTTATTCATAATAAAGATAACTTAGTTGATGCACAAGTAATCATCGTTGATGAAGCATCAATGATTGATGTATTTTTAGCTTCACAGTTATTACAAGCAATTCCTAAGGAAACAAAACTTATCATTGTTGGTGATGAGGATCAATTGCCAAGTGTTGGACCAGGACAAATCTTAAAAGATTTAATCGATAGTGATATGATTGATTATACAAGATTAAAAACAATTCACCGTCAAGCTAACGATTCTAATATTATTGCGTTAGCCCATAGTATAAACACTGAATCAATACCTGGGGACATTTTAAATGTCTATGAGGATAGAATGTTTGTTGAAGAAAAATCCATACACTTTCAAACTAGATTAATCAGTAGTATTAACTATCTGATTAATCAAGGATATGATCTCTACGAAGATATTCAAATATTAATTCCGATGTATCGCGGTAGTACAGGAATTGATAGTGTAAATAGATTGATTCAAAAAGAATTTAACCAAAATACTGAAAAAGCGATCGTTCATGGTGATAGAGAATTTAGAATAGGTGATAAAGTAATACAACTAACAAATCAAATTGAAGACCAAATTATGAATGGTGATCAAGGGATTGTTATTGGGATTACAAGTGAAGAGATTTTGATAGTCGATTTCTTCGGAATCGAGGTTGCTTATAAAAAAGGAGATTTAATAAATCTTAAACACGCATTTGCTATGAGCATCCATAAATCACAAGGTAGCGAATACAAAGTAGTAATTATGCCGTTATTTAGAAGTTATTCTATCATGCTTAAGCGTAAACTAATTTATACAGGTGTAACTCGTGCAAAACAGAAACTCATTCTTATGGGAGATTTGAATGCATTCCGCTATGGTGTTGAAAGAATAGAAGCAGAACGACAAAGTGTCTTAAAAGATCTAATTGCAAACAAGATTTTAGAAAAAGCACCAATAATAACAAAGAAAACTGAAAAGTATATTAAAGATCCAACCATTCCTTTTGAAACTTTGGGTGAAAATTTAGAAGAGGGAATTACCCCATACTCATTTATGGAAGATTAATTCCAATTAATTTTAAATATCTATTGTAAAAAGGAAATATATAAATTACAATAAAAGTGACTTTTTAAACTAGTCCAGAGAGGCGTGTAAAAGTTTATGTTTGATTTCCGAGGAAATTGCTTTTTTACAAGAACATAAATCTAACTTTTATAAATTCTTCTGGTCTAGAACTGGAAGAATTTTTTTATATCATAAGGAGGATTTATGAAAAATCTATTTTCGTTAGAAGAATTATCAGTTTTAGACATTACAGAAATTATAGAATCAGCCGTTGAATTTAAAAACGGTAAAGACTACAAGGAATTACAAGGAAAAAAAGTAGTAAACTTATTCTTTGAAAACTCAACAAGAACACATTACAGTTTTATTGCAGCAGAACAAAACCTAGGTATGATTGACACAAACTTTAATGCGGCTTCATCAAGCGTAAAAAAAGGGGAAAGCCTTTATGACACAATTAGAACATTTGAAGCACTAGGATTTGATTCAATGGTAATAAGACATCCCCAAAACAATTACTTCAAACAACTAGATGGTATCAATGTACCATTAATGAATGGTGGAGACGGAACAGGGAATCACCCAACACAAAGTTTGTTAGACTTAATGACAATTTATGAAGAATACGGTAAATTTAAAGATCTAAAAATTGCAATTGTTGGTGATATTAGACATTCCCGAGTAGCTCACACAAACATCAAAGTAATGGAACGTCTCGGTATGAAAGTTTATATTACTGGACCTAAAGAATTTGATGATGGTAGCGGGGAACACATAGAATTTAATCAGGCAATCGAAGAAATGGATATAATTATGTTATTACGTGTTCAGTACGAACGACATGGTTATGAAATCCAGTTATCAAAAGAAGAGTATCTAGCTGATTATGGTTTAACAATGGACAAGGTTGCTAAAATGAAAGACCATGCAATCATCATGCATCCAGCACCATTTAACCGAAAAACCGAAATAGATGATGACGTAGTTGAATGCTATAAATCGAGAATCTTTAAACAAATGACAAATGGTGTTTACACAAGAATGGCTGTCCTAAAGTGGGTGTTTGATTATGAGTAAAATCATTATTGATAATGAAACAATGAAAAGAACTTTACGACGATTAGCTTATGAAATCATTGAACAAAATGAACAACTAAATAATGTTGTATTATTGGGAATAAGAAAAAAAGGTGTTATCATCGCTTCAATAATTCAAGAAAACATTTTGAAGATTGAAGGGGTTAACTTAGAAACATACGAGATCGATATCACCCCATATCGTGATGATATTGAAAGTGATATCCCTAAATCAATAAACAAAGAATATGTCAAATCAGACCTAACAGATAAAATCGTAATACTTGTTGATGATGTTCTATACACAGGAAGAACAGTACGAGCAGCGATGGATGCTATTATCGATCTTGGAAGACCAAGTAAAATTGAACTTGCTGTATTAGTAGATAGAGGTCATCGTCAGTTACCAATTAGAGCTAATTTTATTGGAAAGAACATTCCTACATCAAGTGATGAACTTGTCAAAGTAACAGTCACAGACTTAAAGGGACAAGATAAAGTAGAAATCATAAAATAATGGGAATACTATTAAAAAACGGACAAGTATTAATTAAAAAAGAATTAGAAAGAAAAGATATCTTAATTGAAGGTGATATCATCAGTAGAATTGATGAAGACATCCTTGAAGATAATCATAAAATAATAGATTGTGAAAACTTATTTATTTCACCAGGGCTTATCGATATGCATGTTCATTTAAGGGAACCTGGATATGAGAATAAAGAAACAATATTAACAGGAACAAAAGCAGCAGCTAAAGGTGGATATAGTCTAGTTTGCGCTATGCCGAATACAAAACCAGCTCCTGATAATATTAAAACACTAAACCATATTCTAGACCTTATTAATGAAAAAGCATTAATAAAGGTATTACCATACGCAACAATAACAGAAGGACAAAATAACTTCAGTCCCCTTGTTGATATGGATCAAATGAAAAACAAAGTTTGTGGTTTTTCAAATGATGGATATGGAATCCAATCAACAAGACAAATGTATGACGCTATGCATCTAGCACATCTCCATGAAACGTTAATCGCCGCACACTGCGAAGATGAAGAAATCCTCTTTGGAGGATATGTTCATAAAGGAAATAAGGCAGTACGAGAAGGTTGGGATGGTATCACTTCCTTAAGTGAATCAATCCAAATAGCTCGTGATACTTTGATAGCTGAAGAAACAAAAGCTAAATATCATGTTTGTCACATATCTACAAAAGAAGGCGTAAGAATTGTTAGAGATGCAAAAAAAAGAGGAGTTAATGTTACTTGTGAAGTAACCCCTCACCATCTGCTCTTAACTGAAAATGATGTTCTAGATGGTAATACAAAAATGAATCCTCCGGTTCGAGAACTAAAAGATAAATACGCACTAATAAGTGGGTTACTAGATGGAACAATCGATATGATTTCAACAGACCACGCCCCTCATACAGAAGATGAAAAACAAAAAGGATTAAAAGAAGCACCTTTTGGAATAGTTGGTTTAGAAACAGCATTTCCATTAATTTATACCAATTTTGTTGAATCAGGAATAGCTTCATTGCATGATATTGTTAAATGGTTTAGTTATAATCCAGCAAAAAGACTAAATTTAGGATATGGGAAATTACTAGAAGGAAGAGTTGCTGATATAACAATTATTGATCTCCACACAGAAAAAGAAATTAATAAAAACGATTTTGTATCAAAAGGGAAAAACACACCATTTGATAAATGGGTATGTAAAGGTTGGCCTCTTATGACAATCGTAGATGGAAAAATAGTTTATGAAGAAGGTGTATTCTATGAGTAACTATAAAGTATTAAGTAACACTTTAATCGCCTACAAAACATATGAAATGAGATTATTTGGAAATACTGAAAAGATTACGAATCCAGGACAATTCTTAAACATTAAAATAGATGATTCATATCAAGCGTTTCTAAGAAGACCAATTAGCATTTCTAAATATAAGGAAAATGAAATAACGATTATATATAAAGTATTTGGTGAAGGAACGGATCGTCTATCAAAGAAAAAATTCCTTGATGTATTAGATATCCTATCACCTCTAGGTAATGGATTTACAGTATTAAAAGAACATGAAAAAGTTCTTTTAATAGGTGGCGGAGTAGGAGTGCCACCACTAATTGGGGTAGCCTTAGAACTAAAGAAAAATAATATTAAATTTGACGCAGTATTAGGATTTAATAACCAGTATGATGTCTTTAAAGAGAGTGTCTTTAACGCACTAGCCGAAAATACATATATTGCCACTATGGATGGTAGTTATGGTTATAAAGGAAATGTTGTTGATGTTATCAAGCAACTAGACATTGAATTTGATTATTATTATTCATGTGGACCTGAACCAATGCTTCATGCATTAGTAAAAGAAGGATATGAAGGACAATTATCATTTGAAGAAAGAATGGGTTGTGGCTTTGGAGCTTGTATGGGTTGTACTCATAAAACAATTGATTCTTATAAAAGAATCTGTAAAGAAGGTCCAGTATTAGAATCAAAAGAGGTATATATAATATGATAAATCTAAAAACAACCTTGCCAGGCTTAGAACTGGATAATCCAATTATTCCAGCTTCTGGAACATTTGGATTTGGTTATGAATTTGCAGAATTTTACGATATAAATGTTTTAGGAAGTTTTTCTTTCAAAGGAACAACTCTAAATTCAAAATTTGGTAATCCTACCCCAAGAATTGCTGAGAGTTATGCCGGAATGTTAAATGCTATCGGTCTTCAAAACCCGGGAGTTAATGATGTATTAGGTATAGAGTTAGAGAAACTAAAAAAAGTCTATAATAAGAAAGTAATAGCTAATATCGGCGGTAGCACAAAAGAAGAATACTTAGAAGCATGTAAAATCATAAGTACTTCAGATATTGTCGGTGCAATAGAACTAAATATTAGTTGTCCAAATGTAAAACAAGGTGGAATGACATTTGGGACAGACCCAAAAGTAGCATATGATTTAACAAAAGCAGTAAAAGAAATTACTGATTTACCACTCTATGTAAAACTCTCACCAAATGTTACTGATATAAAAGTAATTGCAAAAGCAGTTGAAGATGCTGGTGCCGATGCTATTAGTATGATAAATACCCTTGTAGGTATGCGTATTAACTTAAAAACTGGTAAACCAGTTTTAGCGAATACTTACGGAGGTTTTAGCGGACCTGCAATAAAACCTGTAGCATTAAAAATGGTTCATGAAGTTTATAAAACTGTCAGTATTCCAATCATAGGAATGGGTGGGATTATGAATGCGTATGACGTCATTGAAATGATGATGGCAGGTGCGACAGCAGTTCAAGTTGGAACAGCAAATTTAATTGATCCATATGCATCACTAAAGATCATTGAAGAATTACCCAAAGTAATGAAGGAACTAAAAATAAATAATCTAAAAGATATAATAGGATGGAGCCATAAATGAAAAATGTAATTATCGCATGTGATTTTAAAGATAAAGAGGAATTAAACAGTTTCTTAAATAAAATGCCAAACAAAAGACCTTTCCTAAAAATTGGAATGGAACTCTTTTATAAAGAAGGTCCATTATTAATTAAAGAACTTAAACAAAAAGGTTATAAAATATTTTTAGATTTAAAACTACACGATATTCCAACAACTGTTTATAAAGCAATGAAAAATATTGCCTTACTAGATGTCGAATTAACAAACATCCACGCAAGTGGTGGAGTTAAAATGATGGAGTACGCTAAAAAAGCAATTGATGAAGTTGGTAGTAGTACAATCTTGATAGCAGTAACACAACTTACTTCAACAAGTGATGAAGCATTAAAAGATGAACTATTAATAAATACACCAATGAATGAAACTATTAAACACTATGCTAAAAACACTAAAAAAGCAGGATTAGTTGGTGTAGTATGTTCACCTTTAGAAGCACCAATTATGAATGAACTAGGATTAATAAGTGTGACACCAGGAATAAGATTTAGTAGTAATAATGCTGATGATCAAGTCCGTGTTTCAACTCCAGCATTAGCTAAAGAATTGGGGAGTACTTATATCGTTGTTGGTAGAAGTATCACAAAAGCAGATAATCCTGTAGAAGCTTACGAAAAATGTTTGAAGGAGTTCTTATAATGGAAAAAATAATTGCTAAAGAATTATTGAAAATTAATGCTGTATTCCTACGTCCTAACGATCCATTTACTTGGGCAAGTGGAATTAAATCTCCAATCTATTGTGATAATAGATTAACGTTGTCTTATCCTAAAACAAGACACATAATTGAATTTGCGCTTGCTGAAAAAGTAAAAGAGAAATACCCACAATGTGAATACATTATGGGTACATCAACAGCAGGAATTGCTCATGCTGCTTTAGTATCTGAATTACTTGCATTGCCTATGGGTTATGTAAGAAGTTCAAGTAAAGATCATGGTCGAGGTAATGCGATTGAAGGGAAAATAATAAAAGGGGCAAAAGTTGTTGTTATTGAGGATTTAATTTCAACCGGTGGAAGTTGTGTAAAAGTTGTTAATGCATTAAAAGCCGCAGAGTTTGAAGTATTAGGAGTTGTAGCAATTTTTAGCTATAATCTTAAAAAAGCTACTAAAGTATTTAAAGAAAATAATACTGAGTATCATACAATAAGTAATTATGATGTTTTAAAACAAGTAGCTCTAGAAAAAGATTACATCAAAGAAGAAGATTTAGCAAAACTAGATAAATGGAAACAAGACCCAACTGACGAATCTTGGATGAAATAGAAAAAAGGCACTCTATATTTTTATAGAGGTGCCTTTTTTTATTTCCTATGCTATAATTTATTAAGGATGGTTTTAAAATATGACATGCTTATAAGGTGGTAATCAATCATGATAAATTTACTTGCAATTGAAATTACAGTACAAGATTTAATTGAGTTTATTGAAAGCGTAAAGGAACTGTATTCTAGTTTAGGTATTATTGCCGCCATAGGATTACCCTATGTTGAAACAATTGTTCCAATCGCTCCGTTATTTTTGATGTTATCATTTAATATCCTTAGTTATGGAATAATTTTTGGTATATTGTTCACATATATTGGGACTACTGCAGCGACGATAACAATCTTTTTATTCTTACGTTATTTCTCTTCTAAAGACAAAATAAATCCTAAGAAATATAAAAAGGTAATGAGATATTTAGATTGGATTGAAAACACCCATCCCATTCTCCATATCCTTTCGATGATGATTCCTCTAAGTCCAGCATATTTGATTAATTACTCGATGGGATTATCTAATGTTTCTTTTGGTAGATATTTATATGTAACACTGATATCTAGACTTTTGATGCTGATTTTCTGTTTACCATTTGGAATGACACTTATAACCCTTTATGAATCAGGCGAATTAGGCGGAGTTCAAGTCCTTTGGTTACTAATCTTCGGGACAATAGTAATAGCAGGAATTGTAGTAGGACAAAAGATAAACAAAAAAATTGCTTAGTTGATATATTAGTTGCATAAATATGACAAAAGTTATATAATAAATTTGAAATCGATGATAGAAGACGAGTAAGTAAATGATTCATTAAAAGAGACTTAGTGATTGCTGAAAACTAAGATGATAATTTACTGAAGCTACTTTTTAAAGAGGTACTAATTATACCCGTATAATCTGCGTTAAAGATATCAAGTGTCTATATTATATAGAAACTAAGGTGGTACCACGGATTATAATAAGTTCGTCCTTTATTTAGGACGGACTTTTTTTTATTTTAAAGGAGTGAAAATATGAAATATTTAACAACAAATGAAATTAGAAATATCTGGTTAAAATTCTTTGCTGACAAAGGTCATAATATCGAGGAAAGTGCAAGCTTAATTCCTAATAATGATCCGACTTTACTATGGATAAATGCTGGTGTTGCACCATTAAAGAAATACTTTGATGGAAGTGTGATTCCAAAAAATCCTCGTATTGTTAATGCTCAAAAATGTATTCGTACTAATGATATTGACAATGTTGGTAAAACAGCACGTCATCATACATTCTTTGAAATGCTAGGTAACTTTAGTATTGGTGATTATTTTAGAGATGAAATAATTCCTTGGGCTTTCGAACTATTAACTAGCGATAAATATTACGGTTTTGATAAAGACTTATTATATATGACAGTTTATCCAACTGATGAAGAAACATTACAAGCTTGGGTAAAAGAAGGTATAAATCCGGCACATATTATTAAAACTAATTATAACTTCTGGGAGATAGGGGAAGGACCATGTGGACCTTGCACAGAAATCTTCTTTGATCGCGGAGAAGAGTTTGGTGATTTAACGACAGACGTTATAAGAGATGATATCGAGAATGAGCGATTTATTGAAATCTGGAATATCGTGTTCTCGCAGTTTAATTCTAAACCAGGAGTAGAACGAAAAGACTATAAAGAACTACCAAATAAAAATATTGATACCGGTATGGGTCTTGAAAGAATGGCTTGTGTTTTACAAGAAGCTGAAACCAATTTTGAGACAGATACTTTTATGACTATCATTAAAGATATTGAAAAATTATCTAATGAAAAATATGACGGACAAATGTCATATAAAGTAATAAGTGATCATTTACGTACAGTTGTATTTGCAGTTAGTGATGGAGCAGTTCTTTCAAATGAAGGTAGAGGATATGTTTTAAGAAGACTATTAAGAAGAGCTATTAAACATGGTAAATCTTTAGGAATAAATAAACCATTCTTATATACACTTGTACCAACAATTATAAAAGCTATGAGTGAGTTCTATACATACCTTGAAACAACCGAGGAACTAGTCACAAAACTAATTAGAATTGAAGAAGAGAAGTTCTTTGAAACATTGGTTCAAGGTGAAAAGAAATTGGAAGAAATTATTGAAACTAACGATAAAAATGTTTTATCAGGAAAACAAGCATTTACACTATACGATACATATGGATTCCCGTTAGAATTAACAGTAGAAATGGCTGAAGAACATGACTTCACAGTTGATACTGAAGGATTTAAAAGGGAGATGGAGAAACAAAAAGAACGTGCTCGTAGCGCACGTAAAAGTTTAGTTTCTATGAAAAGCCAAAACGAAGCGTTCATTGAATTTAAAGAACAAGATTCTTTCACAGGTTATAGTACATTAGAAGAATCTACCTATGTTCTAAAAAGTTTCCCTGAAGGTGTTGTTTTGGAAAAAACACCATTCTATGCTGAAAGTGGTGGACAAGTTGCCGATAAAGGAAGCATCAAACATGGTGACAAAGTATTTATTGTTGAAGATGTTCAAAAACTACCAAATGGACAATCATTACATGTTATTAAAGATAATGATTTGAGCGATGGGGATATCATTTCAGCTATCGTTGATAAAGATAATCGTAACATGACAATGTACAATCATAGTGCTACTCATTTATTATTTGCAGCATTACGTGAAGTAATCGGCGAACATGTTTCCCAACAAGGTTCTAATGTTTCAAGCGAAGCTATGCGATTTGATTTTAATAACTATGATAATTTAGATGATGAAACATTGCTAAAAGTAGAAAAAATCGTAAACGATAAAATAAACAAAAACATTAAAGTAAACGTTACAGAACAGACAATAGAAAAAGCAAAACAAATGGGGGCAATCGCTGAATTTGGTGAAAAATATGCTGACAAAGTGCGTGTTGTTAATATGGATTACACTATCGATTTATGTGGTGGAACTCATGTTAGTAATACCGGTCTAATCGAAAGATTTGCTATTGCTAGTATTGAAAGTAAAGGTAGTGGTATTTACCGTATTAGCGGTCATGCTAATAATGCTGTAGAAAACATTAAAAATCAATTTACTGGGTTCCATAAAGAAATGGATAAGCTTATGGATAAAGTTAATAAAATCCTAAGTGATGCTAATATAAAAGGAATTAAATTATCATTTAATTTTACAAGAAACGAAGAAATTATTGGTAGTTATCAAGACATTATTAATAAACGTATAGAATTCCAATTGCTCGGAGATAAAGCAAGAGAGTTAGATAAAGAATACAAAGAAGCTCTTCGAAGTCAAACACTATCAAATTTAGATGATATGTTAAAAACTGCAGTTGATAATAAACTAGTAATACGAGTTGAAGGTGTAGATAAGAATAGTTTGAAACCACTTGCGGATAGGTTATTAGATAAACTACCAAATGGTTTTGTCTTTATCGCAAACGTTTCAAACAACAAAGTAACATTCATTGCTAAAAGTGCAAACAAAGAAATCCATGCTGGTAATATCGCAAAAGCAGCTGCTATTGTTACAGGCGGTAACGGTGGAGGCCGTCCTGATATGGCTCAAGCTGGTGGGAAAGATACTTCTAAAATTGAAGAAGCACTTCTAAAAGTGAAAGAGTTGATAATGTGAAAAAACTAGGACTAGATTTAGGAGATAGGTCTTTAGGGATTGCTGTAAGCGATGATTTAAACTGGTTAGCTAGACCAATCGAAACATTAAAATTTGAGGATAAAGACTTTGATAATGCATTAAAATACACACTATCCTTAGTAAATGAGCACAAAATTGATACAATAGTATTAGGACTACCAAAAAACATGGATGGTACTGAAGGTATTCAAGCAAAGACTTGTCGGACCTTTAAAGATAGTATTTTAGAAAATATCAATATAAAAGTCATCTTATGGGACGAAAGACTAACTTCCAAAATGGCTTCGAATATGATGATAGATCAGAAATTAAAAAGAAAGAAAAGAAAGCAATCAATTGATGCTATGGCTGCTGTAATTATCCTTCAAGGATATTTAGACAGTTTAAAATAAGGAGGAATAAATATGAACGAGAAAACAATTATCGTCACAGACGAAAACGGAAACAACACAGAATATGAAATAATACTTACATTTGATAGTCCTGATACAGGAAAAAAATATGTAATCTATAAATTACCTAATGAAGATGAAGAGGTAATGGCGGCTATTTACGAAGAGGAAAATGAAGGTGAAGGTTCTTTAACTGAAATTACTTCTGAAGATGAATTCCAAATGATTCAAGATATCTTAGATTCATTTACGGAAGAAGAGTAAAAAGTGCCTAAGGCATACTTAAATAACATCAATAAAAAAGAAACTAATCCTGTATTAGTTTCTTTAAGAAGTTATGCTGAAGAATTTAATGTCCCAGTTATTAATGAAGAAGGAATTAAATTTATCAACCAAGTCATTAAATTAAAAGGAATTAAAACCATTCTAGAAATAGGAACCGCAATAGGTTATAGTTCGATTAATATGGCTTTAAATAATGATGTAGAAATTACCACCATCGAACGAGATGAAGGTATGTTTAACATTGCTAAAGAAAATATTTTTGATAATAATCTAGAAAATAGAATTACCCAGATTTTCAATGATGCTTTAGAAGTAGATGAATCAACTCTTGGTTCGTATGATCTAATCTTTATCGATGCCGCAAAAGCACAAAGCATTAAGTTCTTTGATAAATACAAAAAGAACTTGACTAAAAACGGAGTAATTATTACTGATAATTTACTTTTTCATGAACTAGTAGTTGCAGAAATAAGAGAACGTAATTTAAAACAACTAGTTGCTAAAATCGATAGATTTAATAAGTTTGTTGTTGAACAAGACGATTTTGACACATATATATATCACCTTGGTGATGGTATGAGTTTGAGTATAAAAAAGGATTGATACGTATGAAATTAGCAGTAACGCCGTTTCACACAAATAACATTAATAAGTTAGCTAACAAAGGTGCTGATGTTTTCATTTTAGGAAATGATAAATATGCTAATCGCTTAGTTACTTCTTTCAGTGAATTTGAAATCAAACAAGCTAATGAAATAATTAAATCTTTGAATAAAGAGATAATTATCTCAATGAACTTAATTATACACAATAGTGATATCACTGACATTCTAGAATTTTTAGACATAATTAAAGAGTTGAATGTTGATGGAATTATCTTCGGTGATTTAGGTTTATATAATATAGCTAAAAAGAAGCAATTAGAGCACTTGCTAATTTATAACCCTGAAACACTAAATACTAATTTCTACGATAAAACTTTTTGGACTAGAAAACGTATCAAGGGAATTATTATTTCAAAAGAGATTACCTTACATGATATCAATGAAATTGGTATAGACCGAAATATAGATATTGGTTTAGTCGGACATGGACACCTAAATATGTTTCATTCAAGAAGACCACTTATTTCTAATTTCTTTAAATTTAATAATGAGGAATCAAAAGATTATGTAAAAAACCGTAATCTACGATTAATTGAAGAACTTAGAGATGAAGCATATCCTGTCTTCCAAGATGAACATGGTACTCACATTTTTAGAGAAAAACCAATGGAATCATACAACGAAATAAACGAACTAAGTAAATCACTAGATTTGTTTATTATTGATGGAATTTTTAAAGACATGGATTACCTATTAGAAACGACAAAAAACTATTCAGATATCCTAAAAGGAAATAGCCAAGAAATAGCCAAAGAAATAAGCAATAAATACAAAGAAAATCATGACAGTGGGTTTTTATACAAAAAAACTGTCTATGATAAATACTAGGAGGCCTATATATGAAAAAACCAGAATTACTAGCGCCTGCTGGTAACTTAGAAAAATTAAAAATAGCTATAATATATGGCGCAGATGCTGTATTTATTGGTGGTAAAAAGTTCAGTTTAAGAGCTCGAGCTTCGAACTTTGAAATTAAAGATATAAAAGAAGCTTGTGATTTTGCTCATAAGTACAATAGGAAAATCTATGTAACGACTAATATTCTCCCTCACAATGACAATATTGACGGTTTAGTAGATTATCTCAAAGAATTAGAAAAAGTAGGTGTCGATGCAATTATTTGTGCTTCACCGGTTATCATTGAAACAGCTAAGGAACATACTGATTTAGAAGTTCATATCTCAACTCAAACGTCACTAACAAATTATGAAAGTGTTAATTTTTGGTATGAGGAAGGCGTAAAACGTGTTGTTTTAGCCCGTGAACTCGATAAAGAAGAAATCAAAGAATTAAGAGAAAATACAAAATGCGATTTAGAAGTGTTTATTCACGGTGGAATGTGTGTATCTTATTCCGGTCGTTGTACTTTGTCTAATAATATGACAGATCGTGATGCTAATAGAGGTGGTTGTGCTCATTCATGTCGTTGGAATTATGATCTATATGACGGGGAAGAAAAACTTAATGATGATATGGCATTCTCAATGAGTTCTAAAGACTTGCAAACCGTAAAACATATTTCAGATTTAATTGATATTGGGGTGGATTCACTAAAAATTGAAGGACGCATGAAATCAATTCATTATATTGCTACAGTCGTTAGCACATATAGAAGACTGATCGATAGTATATGTGAAGAACACGAAATTGATTTGCCAAAATACTTAATGGAAATTAAAAAAGCAGAAAATCGGTTAACCTCTCATGGCTTTATGGAAGGTATGACGACCATAAATGAGCAATTGTATAATATGCGAAGCGAAATCCCAACTCAGGAGTTTATTGGCTTAGTCAGAGACTTTGATGAGGAAAATTTTATCGCTACAATTGAGCAAAGGAACTACTTTGTGCCAGGTGATGAAGTAGAAGTTTTTAGTCCTAATATTGAACCATTAAAATTTAAAGTTGAAGAAATAAAGGATGAAGAGGATAAAGTTTTAGATGCCGCAAGACATCCAAAACAAATCTTGAAAATATTTATTCCTTTCAAAGTTTCAAAATATGATATGATTCGCAAAATTAAACCCTAGATTACTTGCAAAAAAATAATATTAATATATAATATATTTAGGAATTACAACAAGACTAAACAACAAGGAGTTTTTAACTCCTTTTGTTAAAGAAAAGGTGAGAATATGAAAAAACCAGTTATCATCGCAGTTGCCGGAGGGAGTGCCTCAGGAAAGACAACAGTTACTGATAAAATTGTTGCTAGTTTTGAAAAAGAAAATGTAACTGTTATTAAGCATGACGATTACTACAAAGACCAATCAGAAATGTCTATGGAGGAACGTGTTAAAGCAAATTATGATCACCCGTTCAGTTTAGATAATGATTTAATGTTTAAACATATTTTAAAATTGGTTAGAGGTAATGATATTGTTAAACCTTTATATGATTTTGAAAATCATACAAGAAGTAATAAAACAGAAGTAATCAAACCAACAGAAATCATCATATTAGAAGGAATTCTTATTCTAGAAGATGATAGAATAAGAGACTTATGTGATATTAAGTTATTCGTTGAAGCCGATGATGATTTAAGATTCATAAGACGTTTAATTCGTGATATGGAATCACGTGGGAGAACTATGGAAAGTGTTATTAAACAGTACTTAAACACTGTTAAACCTATGCACTTTGCATTCGTTAAACCGACCAAAAGATATGCTGATGTAATTATCCCAAATGATAAACATCATGATGTCGCAGTTGATTTAATTATCACCAAAATAAAATCTATCATTTCAAATGAAAATATAGTATAATAACATATTGTAGTGGAGGTAAACTATGGAAAAAACGTATAAATTAACCAAACAGGGTCTTTTAGATTTACAAAATGAAATTGAAAGACTTAAAACAGAAGACAGAGCAAGAAACTTAGAAGCTTTAAAAGATGCACGTGCTCAAGGAGATTTATCAGAGAATGCAGATTATGATGCAGCTCGTGATGAACAAGCACAAATTGAAGCTAGAATTAAAGAGATTGAAGGAATTTTAAAAGATTACGAAATCATTAAAGAAGATCATACTAATAAGGTTAATATTGGTAAAACAGTAGTAATTAAAGTTGGTGAGTTCGAAGAACAAGAATACACTATAGTTGGTTCTTTAGAAGCGGATCCTCTAAATAATAAGATCTCAAATGAATCACCAATCGGTAAGGGAATTATCGGAAGCAAAAAAGGTAAAACTGTTACTGTGAAAACAGAAACAGGAAGAGAAGTAAAAGTAAAAATAGTTGACGTTAAATAAGAGTGTATTTTACATTCTTATTTTCATTTTAGGAGGCTAATTATGATTGGTATTATCGGAGCAATGGATATTGAACTAGAAACCATTAAAAAGGAAGTCACAAATCTAACTGAAGAAGCGAGAGGTATAAGAACATTTTATACTGGAACGATTGAAGGTAAGCAAGTCGTGATTGTTTTAGCGGGAATTGGTAAAGTAAATGCAGCAATAACAACTTCCAAATTACTAGAAGAATATGATGTTGATTACGTTATTAATATTGGAGTTGCTGGAGGACAGAATGGTGTTACTCATAAAGATATAGTAATTTCAACCGAAGTACTATATCACGATGTTGATGTAACTTCTTTTGGTAGTAGATATGTTCATGGACAAGTACCAGGAATGGATGCTACTTTTAAAGCAGACAAAACACTTATATCTAAAACAATAAAAGTTCTAGAAAATGCAAATATTGCATATCATTTAGGTAAAGTTGCATCAGGTGACCAATTTGTAACATCTAAAGAAACTATCGCAAAAGTTAATGAACTTTATAATGATATTCTAGCAATTGAAATGGAAGCTTGTGCGATAGCACATACTGCTTCTATATACAAAATACCATTTATAATATATAGATCAATAAGTGACGTATTAGATGATGAAACTCAAGGTGAAGACTTTGATAAATTTGTTGAAGAAGCAAGTATCAAAGCTAGTGTAGTATTACGAGAGTTAATCAAGGAGTTATAATGAAGTATATATCATTGCTAAATACTGAAATACCCTACAAAATAGCCAAAAAGAAGAACAAGAACACATACTTTTACTTCAAAAGAGAAGGTTATATCCAAATTAATCTATCTAAATATCAAAGTGAAAGAGATGCGGTTAAATATATCAAGGAAAACAGTTTTAGGTTTATCAATAAACTTAAAAATTCAACAAAGTCAATTGATGAAGATGATTCATTATTCAAATTACTAGGTGAGAATTACAAAGTAGTATTGAATGATGTGGAAGTGATTCAAATAGATGAAGAAAAGAACACTATTGATTTACCGACCACTGATATCAAAGATGAAGTTATTAAACAATTCTATAAAATGAAAATGATGGATGTAATTTATTATCTTCATAGCAAATATCAGAATAATAAATACATCGATTTATCTAATATTAAATATAAAACACGATATACAAATACCAGACATGGTAGTTGTAATGCTACAAAGAAAACCATAAATTTGAACTTACATTTAATCAAATATGAACTGAAGTATATAGAGTATGTCTATTTACACGAAATAGCTCATTTAATACATCAAAATCACAGTAGTAAGTACTACCAATTGTTAGAGAAAATATGTCCAAATTTTAAGCAATTAAGATTTGAATTAAAAAGAATATATAGGTGATATTATGTTTTTACCAATATCAAAAGAAGACTTATTAGAAAGAAATATTGAACAATTAGATTTTATCTTAATTAGTGGTGATGCTTATATCGATCATCCCTCTTTTGGTATCGCCATAATTTCAAGACTATTAGAGTCGTATGGATATTCAGTTGGGATTATCGCTCAACCAAATATGAATGATAAAGAGGAGTTTAAAAAATTAGGAACTCCACGACTTGGTTTCTTAGTGTCTAGTGGTAATATTGATTCTATGGTAAATCATTATTCAGTTGCGAAAAGACGTCGTACTAAAGATCAATATAGTCCTAACGGAGAGATGGGTCTAAGACCTGACTACGCAACAATTAAATATTCTTCTACAGTACGAGAATTGTTCCCAGATAGTGCAATTATTATTGGTGGTATTGAAGCTTCTTTAAGAAGAATGGCGCACTACGATTACTGGAGTAATAAAGTTAGAAAAAGTATTCTTATTGACAGTAAAGCAGACTTGCTAATTTATGGGATGAGTGAATTAAGTATCATTGAAGTCGCTGATTACCTAAATAGTGGTTTGGATATTAAAGATATTATCTTTATTAAAGGTACTGTTTTTAGAACAAAGAATCCACAATATATTCCTGAAGATGCAATTGAATTACCATCTTACGATGAGATTTTGAACAGTAAAAAAGTCTATGCTAAAAGTTTCAATATTAAATATCAAAATGTTGACCACATTAGTGCAAAACCATTACTTGAAAGATATCGTAATCATAATGTAGTTCAGAATCCCCCAAATCATCCATTAACAAAAGATGAAATGGATGCCATATATAATCTCCCATATGAAAGAGATTATCACCCGGTTTATAAAAAACTTGGTCACATCCCAGCGATAAATGAAGTGAAATTCTCGATTATTGCTAATAGAGGTTGTTACGGAGGATGTAGTTTCTGTGCTTTAACTTATCATCAAGGAAGAATTATTCAATCACGTTCAAAAGAATCGATAGTTAATGAAGCTAGAATCATTACTAATTATGAGGATTTCAAAGGATATATCCATGACATCGGAGGTCCTACAGCTAACTTCTATGATGTAGCTTGTAATAAACAAAAAACTAAAGGTATCTGTTTAGATAAGCAATGTTTAGAAGATAAACCTTGTCCGTTATTAAAAGTTACTCACAATAATTATTTAGAAATCTTAAGAGAAGTTCGTAGCTTAGACAAAGTTAAAAAAGTCTTTGTTAGAAGTGGAATAAGATATGATTACTTGTTGTATGATAAAGATGAAACATTCTTTCATGAGTTAGTGAAACATCATATTTCTGGGCAACTGAAAGTGGCTCCAGAACACATTAGTGACGATGTATTAGAAAAAATGAACAAACCAAAAAGAGAACTTTATGATAAGTTTGTAAAAAGATACTATGAAATCAACAAGAAATATGACAAAAATCAGTTTTTAGTACCTTACTTAATGTCTAGCCACCCTGGTAGTACAATTAAAGATGCAGTGGAACTAGCTCTTTATATCAAAGGTTTAGGTTATTATCCTGAACAAGTCCAAGACTTCTACCCAACTCCGGGTACTTTATCAACATGTATGTATTATACAGGTTTGGATCCAAGAACAATGGAACCTGTTTATATTCCAAGATCCAAAGAAGATAAGGCAATGCAAAGAGCTTTAATTCAATTTCGTAATCCTAAAAACTACAATTTAGTACTTAAAGCTTTAAAATTAGCTAAAAGAGAAGATTTAATTGGGTTTGATAAACATTGTTTAATCAAACCAAGACGCTAATTAAACTTAGACAACTAGATAACATTTTAGTATAATAAGATTAATTGATGGAGGTATAAAAATGTTGCATTTATTTCTAAAAACTAAAAGATTTATTCCAAGTGAATTTCATAATTCATTTTTTGAGATAGATTTTAAAGGTTTATATAAAAAAGGGTATCGAACAATCCTTAGTGATTTAGATAATACATTGATTTCATATGATGAGCAACTACCGACAAATGAAATTAATCTAAAGTTTAAAGAACTACAAGAAATTGGATTTGAACTAATCTTAATTTCTAATAATATCCCAAGTCGTGTTGATAAGTTTACCGAAAAAACTAATATTAAAGGGTTTGCCAACGCAAGAAAACCTTTACTAGTTGGTATAAACAAAGCAATTAGTAGTGCTATTGTTAAAGACTTAGATCGAACTATCTTAGTTGGAGATCAATTAATGACAGATATATGGGCAGCTAATCGTGTTAACGTTTATAGCGTTTTAGTAAATCCATTAAAAAAGAAAACAGAGAAATGGTATACCAAAATAAACCGAAAAACCGAGCAAAGAATGTTAGGAAAAATTAAAAAGCATTACCCAAATAAATATAACGACTTAAAACTAGATTTGAGGAAATAATATGGAAGAATTACGCTGCATTGGCTGCGGGAGTGTTATCCAAACAGAGAATCAAAAACAAGCTGGATACGTCCCTAAAAGCAAATTAACTGAAGAATCCGAAGACATTGTATGTCGTCGTTGTTTTAGATTGAAAAACTATAATGAGATTATCCCTACAGAGATTACTGAAGAAGATTTTTATCATATTATAAGTGAAATAGGTAATAGTAATTCACTTGTTGTAAAGATAATTGATATCTTTGATATTGAAGGTTCGATGATTCCTCAAATAGCTAAATTAACAAATAATAATGATTTAATTATTATTGCTAATAAAACTGATTTGTTACCTAAAAGTATTAAGGAAGCAAAATTGTTACACCACTTAAGAAAGATAGTTAGTGACAATAACTTAAAACCACTGGATATTTTCTTAATGAGTGCCTTGAAATATAAAAATATTGATAAAATTATTAATGAAATAATGGAATATGCAGAAGATAGAGATATCTATATAGTAGGTGCAACAAATGTTGGTAAATCAACATTTATTAATACAATATTAAAAGCGTATGCTGATGCACCAAAGGACATTATTACTGTTAGTCAAACCGCAGGAACTACTCTTGATGTAATTAAGATACCAATTGGTGATAACCACATAATTGACACACCGGGTATCATCAATCATAATCAAATTACGCATTATATTGATCAAAATGCAGTAAAAATTATTACCCCTAAAAAAGAAATTAAAACGAGAGTTTATCAAATAGAATCAAATCAAACTTTATTCTTTGGTGGACTGGCTCGTGTTGATTATATAAAAGGTGAGAAAACGCCATTCGTATGCTACTTTAGTCAAGCTTTAAATATTCATAGAACAAAGTTAGAAAAAGCTGATGAACTACAGAAAAATCATCTTGGTGATTTATTAAAGCCTGTTTTTGAAAACGAAACAGATGAATTGGTACCACATACATTTAACGTTAATCCAAGATATAAATCAGATATTGTAATTCCAGGTCTAGGTTTTATAACTGTGAAAGGAAATGTCACAGTTAAAGTCTATGTTCATAAAGCTTTAACCCCTTATATCAGGGAGGCTCTTATATGACAAGTAAGGATTTACTGAGTGAAATACAAACCGTATATAAAAATAAACCTAACCGCCTAAAACATGTTTTAGGTGTTAGAGATACCGCAGTTAAACTAGGTGAGATTCATCATCTGGATCTTGAAAAACTAGAAACAGCTGCATTACTTCATGATATTACAAAGTATTATCCAAAAGAAAAGAACATCGAACTTATTCATGAGCATTTTGATAATGCTGATGAAATAGTAAAGGAGTTCAACGAACACATATTGCATGCATTTAGTGCATATGTTGTCGCTAAAGAAGTGTATAATATCAAAGATACAGATGTTTTAGATGCAATTAAATATCATACTATTGGAAGAAAAGATATGACAATGTATGAGAAAATCATCTTTATCAGTGATTATATAGAACCAAATAGAACTTACGATTCTTGTGTTAAAGTACGAGAGATTGCATTTGAAAATATTGATTTAGCTGTCTATACAGCAATTGATGATTCAATTATCTTTTATGAAAATACAGGGGGACAAGTTCCCAAAAGTGCCTACTTAGCTAGAGACTTTTATTACAACATATTAGGAGGAAAAGTATGAAAAAAATTGAAGTAGTTGTTGAAGCATTAGAAAGTGTTAACTTAAGCGATATTGAAATATACGATATGAGAGAGAAATCACCATTTTTTGATTATTTAGTTATTTCAAGTGCAACAAGTGATCGTCAACTTCAAGCAGCTATTAGCCATATCACAGATGATTTAGCTAAACACAACTTCCCACATCCAAGAGTTGAAGGGAAGAACTCAAATTCATGGGTTTTAATTGATACAAAAGATATCGTAGTTAATGTCTTTACCAAAGAAGAAAGAGAATACTATGATTTAGAGAAAATGCTTGTTGAAATTAGAAAAGTTGAGATGAATGAAATAAAATGATTTATGAAAAATTCGCTTCATATTATGATCAATTCGTTGATTATGAATTAAACGATATCTACTATGAAATGATAACTAAATACTATACTGAAGGAACTGCAATTGACATAGGTACTGGAACTGCACCATTAGCAATTAAATTAGCTGAAAACAACTTCACAGTAACTGGGACAGATATCTCTTCACCAATGCTTGAAAGAGCCTATAATAACGCAGTTATCGCAGGAGTACACTTAAATCTGTATATTCACAATATCCTTGATCCAATTAATATGTCTTATGATGTATTTACTATGACAAGTGACGTTGTGAACTACTTATCTAATGAGCAAGAGACATTACGAGCATTCGAAAACATTAGTTCAGCAATGAACGATAATAGTATTTTTGCATTTGATTTCTTAACACCACAACATATGAATAAAGTGCATAATTACAAAGAAGACATTTTACTTGAAGACGATTTACTTGAATGGCATGTAGCTAAAACAAATGTACCAAATCAAATTAAGCATTCCCTGAAATTTGGAAAGATAACTGAAACACATTTTCAAACTACTTTTCCACTTAAAAAATATAAAGAACTGCTTAATAAAGCCAATCTATTCATTCAAAAGAAGCGAAAAACAGATGAAAGAATTATCCTTTTATGTAAAAAAAGATAATTCTTTTTTATATACAATCAGTATAAAATAAAAAAGGACTTTCGTCCTTTTATTTATTGTTTTGCTTCGTAAGTATCCATCAAATTTAAATACAAATATCCATATCCAACAACGATAAGTGGTATTACATAGAATGTACCAACAAATGTGAAAATAAGTAATAACCATAAGATATAGGTGAATGGGAAAATGAGAATTTTAAAATAATTACCTCTAGTTATTTTAAAACTTAACTCAAATGCATCGAAAAGACTAATTTTCTTATCTATTATTATAAAGGGTACCATTTGTAGTCTGATTGTAAATAACCAAAATATTACAATTAGTAAAGCAGACAACCTAATTGATTGGATAAATCTCGGTATGATATCTGAATTAGTTAAATAAACCCTTATTGCATGGGGATCAACCATAATAGATACTTGAGTAAATAGTTCTCGTATCACAGGGAAAACAGGAATAAGAGCAACTACAAATATTAAAGCAACTATAACTCTTAAGAATATGAAGTTATAAAAACCTTTATCTAAATGAAAGAAATTATTGAAAGTTAAATCGTTTTTACCTCTAACGTGTTGTATTAGGAGTTTGAAAGCGAGATAAGTAGCGAATATATTGAATAACATCTCTATAGTGAAGTCGGCGTAAAACTCAACTATGTCAGGTAGAAACTTTGTTATTTGGCCAAGAAGTATATTAATAGCATTCATGATGAAAAATGGAACAAATACTATTATGAAGGCATCTCCAAAGTGATTGTTCACACGTGTTTTAGATTCTTTTTTGATTTCTCGAATTGATTTACTCATAAAACACTTCCTATACTAATTTTCTACTATATTTTACCACTCAATGGGTAAAATTGAAAGTAATAACACACTTACATTAGTACTATATATTTGAGGTGGTATAAATGAAAGAGTTTATTAAGAAATATTATATCTATATTGCAGTTGTTGTGATTGTATTAATATCGGTTGTATTATCACTCGATTTCGAAAAGGAACCAAATATAATTGTCCCAATCACCGAAAATGAACAGGTAGTAAATAAGTCGTACATATATATCGATATTAAAGGTTCTGTATTAAACCCTGGAGTATATAAGGTAGAGGCTGGAACCAGATTATTCCAATTAATCAACCTATCAGGTGGTTTTACAGAGGAAGCTGATCATGCAGTGGTGAATCAAAGTGTTTTATTGTATGATGAAATGTATATTTACATACCTAATATTAGTGAGGATTACACAGGAAATATCTATGTTAATAATGAAAATAGTAATGGCGTAGTCAATCTAAATACTGCATCAAAAAGCACCTTAGAAACACTACCAGGAATAGGACCGTCTACAGCTCAAAGTATCATTGACTATCGTGACAATATTAGCTCATTTAATAGTATAGAAGATATAATGAATGTACCTGGTATTGGAGAAGCAACATTTAATGAGATTAAAACACTTATTACCGTATAGATATAGGATTGTTTACATTGGGATTTCATTAGTTATAACAATACTGATTATAAGTAACTATTGGTATAGTGTGCTAGCTGTATTCTATGCCATTTACGTCTATAATAACCATAAAGACATTCTATTATCCATACTTGTAGTGTCTGTTGTATTCGTTGCTATATACAGTTATCATGGAAGGTATCGATTAGAAAATAGTGCTCAACTTGTAGTGGAAGTTATAGAGGTAAAGCAAGGAGATGATTTCACATCATTTATTGGAAAGGTTGATGGACAATTAGTCAACATATACTTGAGTGATAAAGCTGAAATGCGACCTGGTGACATATATGGTGTTAAGGGCGAACTTCTAATCCCGAATGAGCAAACTGTCCCTGGAAACTTCAATTATAAGGAATATCTACTATCAAAAGGAATAAAGTACCAGTTATTTGCTGATGATTATGAATACTTGGATCATAGATTCAATATAGGTGTTATTAGTTTTAACTTAGCGAATTATATAGATAGTAATATACCTTTATCAAAAAGCTATGTAAAAACATTTGTTTTAGCTGATAAAAGTGAATTTGACCAGTATCTTAGAGAGGATATAAACTACTTGGGAATTAGTCACCTATTTGCTGTTAGTGGACTTCATGTAGGAATACTAGTATTGGTGCTTAGAAAGATAATGAAGTCAATGAGATTCTCGCAAGGTAAATCAGATGTATTTATTACGATTTTGTTGTTGCTTTATATGATAGTTACTTCGTTCACACCAAGTGTGGTACGAGCATCGTTGGTATTTGTGTTATTGATCTTGAATGAAAAAATGAAAATGAAGTTAAGTAATATTGATATTCTTTCATTTGTTTTCATTTTGCTCATATTTCTAAATCCTTACTATTTTATGAATCCTGGTTTTGTACTTTCGTTTCTTGTAACTTTTTTTCTCTTGATGAGTTTGGATATATTACGAAATTTTTCAGGAGTAAAATTATTTTTTACAGTCGGATTTATATCATTTTTGAGTACAATTCCCATAATATTGTCGCTAAATCATCAAATTAACTTGTTTACTCTGATATTTAACATATTCTTCTTAATAGGTATGACATATATACTTTTACCATTATCATATATAACATTCATTTTTCCATTGTTTGACTCGCTACTAAATGTCTTTATTAAAGCGTACAATGCGTTGATTTCATATTCAACGAATATTGATAATTTTATCCTAAAAGGAACTTTTATTTCAATTTGGGAAGTTATGATTTACTATATAATCGTTGTTTCCTATATGCAATATTTCACTCATAAAAGGCATAGAATCAAGTTTTTGGTATTACTTAGTTTTTTTAGTTTATTGTTTATGAATTCAAATCTATTTCATTTTGAGAAGAAAGTTGCCTTCTTAGATGTAAGAGGAGATGCTACAGTCATAACTGATAATTTTAATCGATGTAACATTTTAATCGACACTGGTGAGAGGGATCAATACGATTCTGTTGTTAATTATCTGTATAACAATAATATTAAGACTTTAGACTATTTAATTATTTCGCACTTCCATAGTGATCACTATGGAGAAATGCAAGACATTATTGACAATTTTAGAGTGAAAAATATAATCACTCCAAACAATATTGAAATGTACTCAGGTAGGTCTTTAACGTGTGGTTCGATTGACTTGTTTGCATATGATTTATCAGGTCTAAATCAAAATGAGAATAATAACTCTATAGTCATCAGTGTTTTTATAGATGATAGACATTACTTGTTTACCGGAGATGCCGAAAAGGAAAGAGAATTGGAGTTCATAGATTTATATAATATAAATGTAGATTATTTGAAAGTCGCTCACCATGGTTCAAGTACGAGTAGTTCTATTGAATTTCTTGATTTAGTAAAACCTGAAGAAGTATTTATTATGGTTTATAGATACAATAAATTTGAACATCCTGATTTCTTTGTTATTAATCGTTATGAGAAAAGGAATATAACAGTACACAGAACCGATTTGCATGGTACAATTGAAGTTGAATATTTATTTGGTTTTGAGAGAAAAAACTATAACAAGCCATAGGTTATTATGCTATAATATTTAATGAGGTGAAACCTATGAACGATAGTGTTTTTTTATTCTTTGGGAATGATTCTTATATCATCAAATCAAAGACAAATAAATTAATAGCAAAACATCATATTGATGATTTTAATGTAACGTCTTATGATATGGAAGAGAGAAATATAGAAGATGCAATAAATGATGCATCTACGATCCCTTTTATGTCAGACAAAAAGGCTGTTATTATTAAAAATGCCTACTTTTTGAGTAATCAAAAAAAACCAAGAAAAGAAATTAAACACAATATGGATGCATTCAATCGATACTTGGAGTCGCCTGTTAGTGATACTCTGTTTATAATTCATGCACCTTATGATAAATTAGATGAACGTAAAGCAATTACTAAATTCTTAAAATCTCATAGTACTGTTGAAGATTGTAAACCATTAAAAGATCAAGATACTAGAAGTTGGATTAAAAGACAATTAGGTAAGAACAATATAGCAATCGACCCAGAAGCGGTAAATGAACTGCTAAAAAGAGTAGAAAATAACACAGAAGTATTAGTAAATGAAACACAAAAACTAATCTTATACGCAGAAGGAACACGTAAAGTAGATATAGATATAATAAAAAGAGTTACCACGAAGAACGTTGAAGACAACGTTTACGAGATAACTAATTTGCTGTTAGATAATAATCGTGGTAAAGCATTGGAAGTTTATAATGACCTTATAATGCATAGTGAAGATCCATTAAGAATACTAGGAATCTTAGCTACTAAATACCGTGAAATCCTTCATACTAAATTACTAATTAAAGAAGGTAGAGATAAAGCAGCAATAGCTAAATACTTTAACGCTACCAGTGGTAGAGCATACTATATAATGAAAAATGCTCGTGGAGTAAGTACTGATTTAGTTATAAAGTATCTAAAGACATTGGAAGATATGGACTATAAAATTAAAACTGGCCAAATCGATAAAAAAATCGGTTTAGAATTATTCATTTTAGGTAAATAAAAAAAGACAATTTAAATTGTCTTTTTATTTTATTGTTATAACGTACCTACTGATTTAGCAAGTCTTGATTTTTGTCTAGCGACATAGTTCTTATGATTGATACCTTTTGTTACAGATTTATCTAATCTCTTGAATGCGTCAGCCAATGCAACTGTAGCAGCTTCTTTGTTATTTTCAGCTATTGCAGTTTCAACATTTTTTAATGCAGTTTTTAAACTAGATTTTAAACTTGCGTTTCTTAATCTTCGTTTTTCATTTGTTAGATTACGTTTCATTTGTCCTTTAATATTAGCCATTTATGTCACCTCCATTTAACAAGCATAGTAATTGTATCAAAACAAAAACAAAAAAGCAACTATAATTTACTATTAATTAATAAATATAAGCTTTGTTCAAACTTTATGTCCATTTCCTTCGTTCTTTTCCTCGGACCTTTCATTTTCTTATGCTTTCTAAGTTTTTGATTAGTAGCTCTTTGGGTTAGTAATGACATAATATTATCATCGTTATAAATCAATCCATTTTGATTAATAGGATAAGCGCGTTTACTAAGTGCCATAGTAGCTACACCGTAATCCTGCGTAACGACAATATCACCTTTAAACGATTTATTAATCAAAGCATAATCAACACTGTCTGCTCCTTTATCAAGGATATAGACAGTACTATAACCATCTTTATAAACGTGAGAATTATCAAAAAACATATGAACTTCAAGTTCATACTTTTTTGCTAGTTTAATAATTATTTCTTTTACAGGACATGCGTCCGCATCTACCATTATTCTCATGTTATCACCAATATGTATATTACCATATCTTTCTTAGTTTGCTAAAGTAATTAATGTGAAAATTATATCTGTTATGAATATTACAAATATAGTATAGAATAAAACATTACTAACCCTCTCGATATGACGAGAAATTAAAGGATGAATATATTTTATGACCAGATAACTTAATATCCCAAAAATTGTTGTTGGATAAATACAAACATACTGAATACTACAAGGGAATGTATCACTGTAGTCCCATAAGTGGATACCATATAAATACTCAAAACCAAATCCAGTAATAGCTTCTACAAGTCCTGTAGCTAAAATAGCAACAGCAATAAAGATGATCTCTTTATAAATGTCCTTAATCCCCTTTATTTTACGGTATACATTCTCAAAAAAGATAATAGTTAATAATAGTCCAAAACCATATAACGGTTGATAGGGGCCAATTAAGACGCTATTGTCATACCAATCACCTAAAAAGATCATATTAATGATTCTTTCTAAAATAAACCCCGCAACACTGTATGCAATTAAATACATAAAATAACGTTTAAAAATATAATAATATTTATTTTTGAAGTTATTATTCATTGTAATCACTTCCTAATATCTATTATAGAACTAATAAACTGTTTTCTCAATAATTAACAATATGATTGTATTAACTATTTTTACATGTTATTGTAATAAAAGCGAAATATTTGCTATACTTTTAATAGGTGGTGATTTCTATGAATTTAATTATGGGTGATTATAATACTCTAACAGTCTTAAGAGAAACAGAATTTGCATATATGTTAGGTAATGAAGAAACAGAAATATTCCTTCATAAGAAACAAATAACAAGAGAATTAGAAGATGGAGAAAACGTTGAAGTTTTCCTTTATTATGATAATCAAAAAAGAATAACAGCGACAATGACAAAACCAATAGTAGATTTAGATAATCCAGGGTTTTTAGATGTTGTTGACGTTAACCACCGTTTAGGGATATTCCTGAATATGGGATTAATCAAAGACTTATTACTATCAAGAGATGATTTGCCATTTATTAGAAATGAATGGCCGCAAAAAGGCGATAGATTATTTGTCAGATTAAGAGTTTCTAAAAACCAATTAACTGCTAAATTTGTCCCTAGATTTGATATCAACAAATATCTAAAAGCGACAGAAGACTTAGAAGTAGGAAAAGAATATGTAGCGTTCAATGTCTATAAAACTGAAGAAGGTAACATCTTCTTTACAGAAGAAGGACATAGTATTTACGTCTACTTTAAACATATGAGAAAAGAATACCGTTTAGGTGAAAAAGAAACAATAAAAGTTTCAATAGATAAAGGGAATTACCAATATAGTGGAACTATCAATAAGCAAAAAGAAATTATCATTAGTGCTGATGCACTAATCATTAAGAAGTATTTAGAAGAGAATGATGGGGTTATGGAATATACAGATAAATCAAGTAGTGATGATATTAGTATTGTCTTCCATATGAGTAAAAGCGCCTTTAAAAGAGCTTTAGGTTCTCTATATAAACAAGGACTAGTATTACTAGAAAAAGACAAAACATCTTTAGTAAATATTGATAAATAAAATATCTTAATATATAATGATATAGGACAAAAATTTTATAGTAGGTGAAATTATGGGACGTAAGTTTGAAGTGAGAAAAGCCGCAATGGCTAAAACAATGTTAAAGAAAAGTAGATTATATTCAAGATATGGTAAAGAAATCTACATGAGTGCTAAACAAGGTGGATCTAATCCAGATGCAAACTTAGCATTAAAACATTTAATTGATAAGGCTAAAAAAGATCAAGTACCAACAGACGTAATTAAACGTAATGTTCAAAAAGCTGAAAAAGGAATTGGTGAAGATTATACACCAATTCGTTATGAAGGATTTGGACCTAATGGTGTTTCATTTATTGTTGATACTCTAACAGATAATGTAAATAGAACAGTAAGTGAAGTTAAAAATTGTTTTACTAAATCAAATGGTAATCTTGGTGTTAGTGGATGTGTAGAACATGGATATAAACATTTAAGTTATATCAATGTTAAAGGTTTGGACGAAGAAGAAGTCTTAGAAACATTACTAATGGCTGATTTAGATGTCTTAGACTTATCTGAAGAAGAAGGCGTTGTTGAAGTTGAAGCTGATGGATATGAATTAACTAAAATCCAATCAACTTTAGAAGAAGCAGGTGCTGAAATCGTTGATACTGAACAAGGTTGGTATCCAATTGATTCAATAAAAATTGATGAAGAAACAAGAAAACAATTCGATAAATTTATGGACATGGTTAACGAAGTTGAAGATGTTCAAGAAGTATATCATAACGTTGATTTAGAAGTAGAATAAAAAAGAGCTTTTTTGCTCTTTTTTTATTTCCTTTGACATTAGTACGATACCGTAGTAATATTAGTACGACGTCGAACTATTGGAGGATTATATGGATGATCTAATGAATGTGATTTCCAAAATTAATACCGAAATGAGTAATTATATTTTAACTGAGTTAAATAAAAGTGGGGTTAATGACTTTTCTTTATCACACGGAAATATCTTAATCAATTTTCAAAACAAAGAGAAAATGAATTATAGAGAACTAAGTAGAAGAGTTGGGAAAACTCCGCAAACAATGACAACTCTAGTACGGAAATTAGAAAAATACGGTTACCTCTTTTTAAGTGTTGATCAAGAAGATAAACGAAATAAACTAGTGAGATTAACCGAAAAAGGTAAAGCTTTTTTGCCAGGTATGTTTAAAATTTCAAAAGGACTATATAATATTCAATACAAGGACTTTTCATTGGATGAGAAACTGGTTTTAAAGTCTTTACTAGCTAAACTACTAAATAATTTCAAAGGTCATGATTTAGACAATTAGTTAGGAAACATTGCCAATAATATGAAGTGTTTGAAGACACAATTAAATAACCATATTGTTTGTTTATAAACTAATACTTATTTATAATAAATATATAAGAGGAGTGAATACTATGAAAAAGATTATTTTAGCAATTATGTTAGTGATATTTACGTTATCATTATCGGCATGTAAAATACAAAGCAACGTATTAGTAATTGGTATGGATTTAAATTGGCCACCATTTGAAGATGTAGATGCAAATGGGGACCCTTATGGAATAAGTGTAGGTCTAGCAGAAGAATTAGGTGAATACTTAGGAAGAGATATAAAAATCATCGATATGGATTTCTCTAACTTAATTCCTGCAGTAGATTCTGGACAAATAGATGTTATTTTAGCTTCAATGACAATTACTGCGGATAGAGAAGATAGTGTTGACTTTAGTGAACCTTATTTCTTTTATCCATTGATTACCGTAATGAATAAAACATTTGCAACAGATAATAATGTAACAACTAAAGCACAACTATTTGCAGTAGATGGAGCTAGCTTTGTTGGAACTGCTTCAACTATCAGTTTAACAATTCCAACTGTAGAAGCAACTAATCCTGTAATCAATGAAGTACTTGATACAGAAGCTGCAGCTGCTTCAATTATTACCGGTGCAGCTGATGCATTTATTATTAGTGCATCAACAGCAGCAGCTATCAATAATGTGAATCCTGATACAACAAGTCTATTATGGGAAGCTGTAGATTACTCACCAATTGGTATGGCAGTAAAAGAAGGACGCGATGACGGATTACTGGAAGATTTAAATGAATTTATTGCTGGGTTAGAAGTGAATGGTGTATTCGATCGTTTAGCTCTAAAGTATGATGCGGATATCGCCGCAGACATTCCTGGTAAAGGTTTAGAGATTTACTTAGGTGAATAAGAAGAATAAAAATAGAATGACATACATATTAGCCCTGTTAACCTATGGGGCTTTTCTTGCGTTATTCATTTATTTATATCCAGGTAGGAATAATTTTGATCTTTCTCGTCTTTCTGAAAAATCACAATTGATCTTCAATGGATTCTTACTAACAATTTTGATTAGTGTTGTTTCATTAATCTTAAGTGTAATAATTGGTTTTGTTTTATATTTAGCGATTAATAGTAAAAATAGTTATCTGAAACACTTGTCTACAATTTATAACGAAGTAATTATGGGAATACCTTTAGTTGTATTTTTGACATTTATGTATTTCTTCATCTTTGCTCCGTTTCGTCAAATCTTTGAATTTGGTAATGGTGTAGAACCAATTATAGTTGGGATTATAGCTATTAGTATTTATATGGGACCTTATATGAAAAATGCATTTGAAGGGGCAATCAAAACAATTGATCATACCCAGTACCAAGCAATGCAAGTATTTGGTTTTACAACATATCAAAAATACCGATACATCATATTACCTCAATTAATTAAAGTGATAATCCCACCGCTTATTGGTAACTTTAGTTATGTTATTAAATCATCAACATTACTTCATGTAATGCTAGTAAATGAATTATATGCAGAAATAAAAAGAGCTAGTTTATCTTCACTTGCCATCATGGAAGGATATGTCCTTATGTTCTTCTTATACTTAATTATAACCATCCCTCTATTGAGACTAGCACGATGGTTTGAAAGAAGGTACGGAGTATGAGATTAAAAGTTGATAAATTATTTAAATCATATGATGATAAATTAATTCTAAACAATATTAATATTGATATTAAAGATCGTAGTGGTATTGCATTAATTGGTGCTTCAGGTGCTGGAAAATCAACATTATTAAGATTACTATCTTTAATTGAAATACCAGAACAAGGTAAAATATGTGTCAACGACCATCATTTAGAAGATACAAATAAAGATGAGTATTATAAGAAGATTGGATTTGTTTTTCAATCACACACATTATTTCCTCATTTAACAGTATTAAGAAATATCACAATAATCTTAGAAAAAGTTCATAACATAGTTATTGAAGATGCTGAAAAAACAGCCTTAGAATTACTTACTAAATTTGATCTTCAAGAACATATTCATAAATATCCAAAACAACTTTCAGGAGGACAATCTCAACGTGTAAGTATCGTTCGTTCACTAGCCTTGAACCCTGAAGTGATGTTCTTAGATGAACCAACAAGTGCTCTTGATCCCGTATTAACTCAAGAGGTACTACAAACAATCCTTAAACTACGAGAAGAGCATATGAATTTTGTAATTGTAACTCATGAAATCCTGTTTGCAAAAAAAGCAGCAGATTATATTATCTTCATGCAAGACGGTAGAATCATTGAACAAGGTGACGTCGCAATTCTTGATAATCCACAAACAAAAGAATTAAAAGATTATTTATCAAATGTCTTTTTGTGGGAATAAAACTTATAATATGTAATATATTATTTGACAAAATTTTATAATATGATAATATTACTAAGCACTAGGATTTAAAGTATGCTTTGATTGCCGTCTTAGCATATGGGCCATCTAACCCGTTTCGGGTCCTAGAGTAGATTTAGTATCCAGTGTGTTTCCAGCACACGTACGGGTCCTAATTTATGGAGATGTCTTCGGATGTCTCTTTTCTATAAGAAGAGGAGAATGACAATGGACGGAAAAAAACGAAGCAACATTAAAATAGGTTCAACAGTATTAGTTGTTGAAAAACATAACCAAAGATCTGGAGAACTTACAGAAGGTGTTGTATCAAGAATATTAACAAACTCACAAAATCATCCTCATGGAATAAAAGTAATGCTTGAGGACGGAATTGTTGGTCGAGTAAAAGAAATAAAATAAGCAGATATAGTATAACTCAATAACAAAGCCCTTTTGGGCTTTTTTATTTTTCTATTAGTGAGTAAACTATATCACCAAACTATTCGTTTTTTTAGTTTGCATTCAAAGTAAATTAAAAAAATAATAAACAGTATTTTTTTATATTGTAAATGCTTACATTATTCAATATAATTTAGCCTGTACACAAAAATAAGGAGTGACAACATGAACTATAGAATTAGAAACAAATGGATAGTATCTTTTGCCGCTATAATGGTGCAGGTAGCTATTGGAGCTTTATATGCTTGGAGTTTGTTTAACGAACCGATTTCGGAAGCATTTGGGGTATCGAAAGATGTAGTAGTAATTACTTATTCAGTTTCATTGTTATCTTTCGCATTAGCAACAATATTATCAGGTAGACTACAATTAAAGATTGGACCTAGATTCACAACTTTAATGGGAGGGTTATTATATACAAGTGGTATTTTATTATCATCATTTGCAACAGATCCTTTAATGTTATATATAACTTATGGTGTAATTGCAGGAGCTGGAGTAGGATTTGTCTATGTGTGTCCATTATCTACATTAGTAAAATGGTTCCCTAATAGAAAAGGACTTGTTACTGGAGTAGCAACAGCGAGTTTCGCAATTGGTGGTTTCGTTTTTAAGATTTTAATTGGAAATATGTTTGACATAGGTGATGCTTTATATACTAATGAATTAGTTTCAAGTGTATTTTTAACATTAGCTGTTATTTATGGAGTTATGACTATTGGTGGAGCATTGTTACTTGATGTACCTGAAAAAGAGATTCCTGTTACAAAAGCATGTAAAGTTCAAAACTGGGATCATACAACAAAAGATATGTTAAAGACTACGAATTTCTATAAATTACTATTAAGTGATTTGCTGGCATTAATGCCAGGATTACTAATTATTGGTTTAGCTAAAGATATCGGTACTGATTTTGTTGGTTTAGAGTATGGACAAGCTGCTGGTATTGTAGGACTAATCGCATTGTTTAATGCAGGTGCTCGTCTGTCTTCGGGTATAATTGCAGATAAAATTGGTGCCTTAAAAGTATATAGAACAATGTACTTCATAACAATTATTGCATTAGCTATTTTAGCATTTGTACCACTTAGCTATCCGTTATTCTTATTAGCAATATTAGGAATTGTACTTGGATATGGGTCTTTCTTGTCTTTAGTACCAACAATTGTTGGTAGATTATTTGGTGGGAAGTTCTTTAGTGCAAATTATAGCTTGATATTCCAAGCTTATGGGATTGCTGCACTTATTGGACCAATTATTAAAAGAGAAAGTTCTTCATATAACATGACATTTATGATTGCGATGGGAGCTGCTATTGCAGGACTTGTAGTAGCAATGCTTATCAAGGATATTAAGGAAGATGAAGTAGAAGTTGTTTGTGAGGAATTAGAGTTAGCTTATAATAACTAAATCAAAACGAGTGATTTCCACTCGTTTTTTTTGCTGTACAATTGATAGTAACTTTATATTTTGTTGGAACTTAAATACCAATATAAGGTTATTGAAAGTTATGTTATAATGATTAATGGAGTAAAAAAATGAAGAAGGTGAAAATATGTTGTTTATTGGCTATCCTAAATGTTCAACCAGTAATAAAGCTAAAAAATGGCTGAATGATAATAATATAATTTTTGATCTAAGAGATATCAAAGAAGAGAATCCCCAATATGAAGAGTTAAAAGCGTGGTACGAGAAATCTGGATTAGAAATTAAGAAGTTTTTTAATACCAGTGGTAAATTGTATAGAGAACAAGGAATAAAAGACTTATTAAAAACTTTAGGTTCAGAAGAACTTATACATATATTATCTAAAGATGGTATGATGGTAAAGAGACCTATCTTAATAGATGATAATTTCGTCTTAGTTGGGTTTAAAGAAGAGGTATGGAGAAATACTGTATTAAAGTAATAAAACACAGAAAAGAAAGATAACCGAAGGTGTATATATGTTAACTTTATCATTAATAGTAGTAAATATAGTAGTAGCAGTTTTTGGAGTATATCAATTTGATTATAAAGTTGATAATGTTGTTAATAATCCATTAGTTATAATTTTAAGTATAATTATCGGGACAGTAATCGCTTTGATTTTTGCTCTTGTATATATTGAAGGATTCTATCTATTGGTTGCAAAAAGAAAACCAATTAATTCTAAATTAATGCACGCTTTAGCTAACCAATTTATGGCTGTGCCATTACATGTTAGTAATACACGTGTTAAAGTAATTGGTCGAGAAAATCTACCAAAAGATCCCGGATTTTCAATTTACTCCAATCACACTTCAATGATGGATATCCCCGTCTTAATGTGTAATCTCAGGGGTTATCCTGTTGCATTTTTGGCAAAGAAAATAGTAACTAGATTATTTGGTATTGGAAAATGGACTCCAGCTCTTGGATGTGTAAGTCTTGATCGAGAGAATTCAAGAAAAGGCGCTGAAGCAATTATTCAAGTTATTAAGAATGTTAAAAACGGTTCAACAATGGTTATATTTCCCGAGGGAACTAGAACTAGAGAAATCGGGAGTTTAATTGATTTTAAACCAGGTTCATTCAAAGTTGCATTGAAAAGTAAAGCTCCATTAGTCCCTGTAACAATTGTAAAGGCAAATAACTTCAATATTATAAAATGGCCATTCGCTAAAAAAATTAAAGTGGTAATTCATAAACCTTTACCATTTGATGAATTCAAAGGAATGAATACTCAGGATTTATCAAACAAAGTTAGAGAAGTAATCGAATCAGCACTATAAAGAAAAAAAGAGTTTGTAACTCTTTTTTTTTGTATTGTAGTTAATTAGGATTACCATAAAATATCAAGTTTCCTTTGTGAAAATATTCCAAAAAATGAAAGAAAGTGTTATCAAGGTTTCTTTTTTCTTGTAATTATTGTTTGATATGGTAATATATTCAAGGTTTAGGAGTTGATTATATGATTACAGTATCAAATTTAGATTTAATTTTTCCCGATAAAAAGATTTTTGAAGATGTGAATATCAAGTTTCTTCCAGGTAACTGTTATGGTGTTATTGGAGCAAATGGAGCTGGAAAATCTACATTCTTAAAAGTACTTTCAGGTGAAAAAGATTCTACTAGTGGAAATGTGTTTATAGAAAAAGGAAACAGAATGGCTGTTTTAAAACAGGATCATTTTGAATATGACGAATATAGTGTAATAGAAACAGTTATTATGGGTCATAAACAATTGTTTGATATTATGATGGCAAAAGAAGTATTATATGCTAAAGATCCGTTTACTGATGATGATGGAATTGAGTTAGCAGAACTTGAAGTTGAGTTCGCAGAACTTAATGGATGGAATGCCGAGTTTGATTCAGAAAAACTATTGAATGGTTTAGGGGTTCCTCAAAACATATTTGGTAAAAAGATGAGTGAAGTACTTGGTAAAGATAAAGTAAAAGTATTATTAGCTCAAGCTTTATTTGGTAATCCTGATATTTTATTATTAGATGAGCCTACCAACCATTTAGACTTTAAAGCAATTATGTGGTTAGAAAACTTTTTATTAAACTATGATAAAACAGTAATTACTGTTTCACATGATAGACATTTCTTAAATAAAGTATGTACTCATACAGTTGACATTGATTATGCAAAAGTAAAACTATATCCAGGTAATTATGATTTTTGGAGAGAATCTTCACAATTAGCCCAAAGATTAATGATGGATTCAAATAAGAAAAAAGAAGAAAAGATTAAGGCATTAAAAGACTTTATCGCAAGATTTAGTGCAAATGCATCTAAGTCTTCACAAGCTACTTCAAGAAAGAAATCTTTAGAAAAGATTAATCTAGATGAAATTGTTCCTTCAAGTAGAAGATATCCTTATATCGGTTTCGATATTGCAAGAAATCTTGGTAAAGATGTTTTATATGTTGATGACCTATCAGTATCATTTAAAGGTGAAAAAGTTTTTGAGAATGTATCTTTTGTTGTTAATAGAGATGACAAAGTTGCAATAACTGGTAAAAATGATTTAGCTAAAACAATGTTACTTAAAGTGTTAGCAGGAGACGTTGAACCGGATAGTGGAACTATCAAATGGGGACAAACTGTTGAAAAAGCAAACTTACCAGCAGATAACAATGAATTCTTTATGGATAATAATAATAACCTTGTTGAATGGTTAAGACAATATTCTAAAGAACCAGCTGAATCTTATTTAAGAGGTTTCTTAGGGAGAATGCTATTCAGTGGTGACGAGCCAATGAAAAAAGTTAAAGTACTAAGTGGTGGAGAAAAAATGAGATGTATGTTTAGTAGATTAATGCTTTCAGAAGCAAACACTTTACTTATTGATCAACCAACAAACCATTTAGACTTAGAAGCTATTCAATCAGTAAATACTGGTTTAAAAGAATATAAAGGTTCATTACTATTAGCTTCACATGATCACTCATTACTTGCTACAGTAGCTAATAAAGTTGTTGAAATTGGAAAGACAGGTTCATATACTTATGAAGGTGATTTTGATAATTTCTTATCAAACGAAGTTACTAGAGAAAGAATAAAAGCATTATATTAAAATAAATAAAAGAGGTAATCAATCAAATGATTACCTCTTTTTTAAATTTCATTTTTAGAAATCGTTTTATCAATTCCTTATCATTGTTTTTCACAGCGTTTAATACATCTGAGCTTTTTGCGATTGATTTAATTACCGCCTTTTGAAAGAGTTTAACGATTGCTTTTTGGAGTGGATTAGGTTTCTTGTAAATCCAATCATAATAACTTTCCAAAGTATCTCTTTGGAAATGAAGAATATCATTTAAGATATAAGAGTCTTCATAATATGCACAATGAAAATTTTGCTCAGCAAATGTATTTTTAGGGAATTTATCAAGATTAATCCCCGATATACTAAACGAATGTTTAATGAAATCACGATAAATCACTTGGCATTTTTTACCACCAGCAAGATTGTAGATATTTTTATTTAAGATATTTTGATGCTTAATTGCTTCGACAAGAGCATAACCACAATCTCTTGTTGTAACGAGTTCTAGTTTAGTATCTAATGGCATATGGAACATTAGTGGTTCTATTCTCTTTGGATCATCACCAGGTCTAGGACCCATAACTCCAGTTAATCTGAATATTGAATAATCCAACCCTGAGTTAATAACTAATTGCTCTGCTTCAATTTTAGTATGGGCATAATAATCACCAACGCTTGGGTTTAGTTCATCACCTATTTTAATGCCATCATGTAAGAGTCTATCACCATAGACACTTACACTAGAAGTGTAAAGGAAAAATGCTTTTGGTGAATACTCTTTTATTTTCGACAAAAGATTTTTTGTTCCACACACATTTACATCATAAGCAAGTTCTGTATTATGATCTGCTAGTGGAGGTATTATGGCAGCTGTATGAATTACAAAATCAATATTTTTGGTAGCTTGATCGAGTGAATTAACATCTCTAAGATCACCAAAATGTAGTTCAACTAAATCAATAAATGGTTCAAGTGTTTGTTCAGATAATTCAGATTGCTTCTCGAAAATGACAATTTCGAGTTTCTCTTTTTTCTTCACTAATTCTGACAATGTTTGAATTCCCACAGAACCACAAGGTCCAGTAAGTAATACTCTCATTTATCTCACCACTTTCTAACTTAATGTTATCATAAATTAGTTGATGGCTAAACAATAGTCTTTTTTATGGTTTAATTAACTATAGTTTGTATCGTAATTAGATAAACACCCCAATTATGTACCTAATAATTTAATATAAGAAAGAAGCAAATGAATAGTTTTCTAAGTTTGTATCAATGAGGGGATTTATAGAGTATAATTAAACCACATGATTAGAATGTAAGTTTTGTATTATGAGAATCTGCATATCGACTTATGAAGGTCATAAGACTAGAAAGAGGTTCAGATGGATAATACAAGCAAGCTAGATTTCTTATTTCAGGATAAGAATGATTTAGTGAAGACATCAGATTATGTACTAATTCAAGCAGGAAAAGGACGAAGAGATAATAGTTCTATTCATATAAAAGCAGTAGAGTTTTCATATGTTGAAGGTCTAATCTGGGATAAGTACAGAGAGTATGGAATTAAAAAGAAAATCAAAATAACTAGCTCAGACTGGGAACGAATTTTAACAGGTTTTGAAGAATCTTTAGAACCGCTAGAAGTTTATAAAAGCGGCGATGACTTAGAAGATATCCTTAAATTTGAACTTTTCAGAGCTCAAAACCCGATTAATAATGTTGTAGAATATACAAAAGAAATCAAACATTTACTTACCGAATTAACTTCATGGATTCTATCACATGTTGAAAACGAAAAACATATAACAATAATTAAACAACACATCTAAAAGTCCAATTAGGACTTTTTTTTTGTTCCATTTTATTCTTTTGGATACAAAAAGATGCTAGGGACACATGTTAATTATGTGTTACTAGCATCTTATCTTCATTTTGTAATCATTTTTTTATCGGTTACCCGGTCCTGATATTGTGGAAATCGGGATATTTCCTCGTCCATAATTTGTACTTGATATTTCTCCAAAAAGCTGTGCTTTAATATTTAGAGTTCGATAACTAACAAACTGGAATAAAGAGTAAGATGAATTAATAGAACTATTAATTGAATCTTCATATTCTTCTAATGTATAAAATCTATTTTCATCAGTAGTTACATATTCATCAATCATACTTTTTACATCAAGAATATGATAAACAAATGTTTCATAATCAAAATAGTTATCTACTAAATCTTGAAGATATGAATGATATAATATCATATTTTCTTCATCATCGAGAAGTGTATCAGTTAATGTGTAATTACTTATTCCCCCAATCGTTGGTTCGTCGATGATGAAGGAAACCGCCTCATCATCAGTGAGTGGAAGTAAAGGGAAACCATTGAATGCCATATTTAAATCCCATGCAATCCATTCAAAGACACCTTTATTATTATATAAGTAATAGTTGTGATAAATACTACCTTGATAAGAATCAAGGTTAACAGTATATGTTGATACTGCTAAATATTTTAAGTAACTAACAGCATTAAATATTTCATTTACATCTTCACCTGATTTTAGTCTTCTTAGTAATTCTAATACTTCTTCAATCGAAGAGTTATCATTGTTTTTGTCCTTTAATGCAGTATAGTTTATCGTACTACCTAAATAGTCTAAATTGGCTCCTGTACCATTATCTGGTTTGTATAATTCACCATCTGAATTATCAAAATTATGCTCTAAGAATTCATTACTTACATGTTCAACAGATAAGTAAAGCCCGTAATACTCATTATTGATACTCAAGGCAACAAATGTTGTTCTTGATGAAACGGTGCCTATTGAATTCAATGCTTCATATGTAATGTATTCAACCATCATTGTTGGATCTTTATATAAGTTATTTAGAATGAGTTTATCAATTCCAAATAAGTCTTGATCTTCATAGTAATTTAAATCAATATTATAACTAAATCTATCTCCCTCATTTTCAACAACATCTCGTAAACTAGAATGACCTTTAGTTCTAATTGCTACATTTGATAGAGTGAAACCATTGTAGGTAATATCACATAAATAGTATTCTTCATCTAAAGCATTATCTAGTAACTCTTGATAGGTACTTGGATCGATATCGATATTAACATTAACAACTTCATCGTGAGGATAGATGATTTCATTCACCATGATATCCTCTTCATATTTATTAACAGGTGGATGAATTAAATCATCATTTACCGGATTGTCAGGATCGTTATTGTTATTTGTGCATGACGAAAGAAATGAAACTAAAATTAGTAAAAAAATAATTATGAATTTTCTCTTCATCGTAAACACGTCCTCATTGTAAATTTCATACTCTATAATCCTATTATAATATAAACAGCCAATGAAACCAAAAAATATGTAAAAAGCTTATTTGTAGCGCTAAATAATTAAGAAATTAATTTGGTTTTTAGACTTATTTAATATCTTTTATATGATATAATTGTTTAAGAGGAGTGATTTGATGTATCCATTTTTATTACCTGAGATATTTAAATACAGTATTCCCCTATATGATGTATTACTTGCGATTGGTATAATCGCAATGTTTATTTATATCATAAATAGGTTTGAAAAAACTGATGGATTTTCAAGATCTGCGACTAATAGATTAATTATTTTAATATCTATAAGTTTGGTTTTTGCGCTAATCTTTTCTTTCTTGCTAGATGGTATATGGCATTCGATTAAAGAAGGAGAACTTACATTTGGTTCAGTTACTTTCTTAGGTGGATTAATTGGTGGTTTATCAACTTTCTTGATTTTAATGAAGTACTTCTATAAAGAAGGTATTAAAGACCTTAGAAAGATAATGAATACGGTTATTGTTGGAGTGGTATTAGCTCATGCATTTGGTAGGATTGGTTGTTTCCTTGCAGGTTGTTGTTTCGGAATCCCGACTGATTCGTTCCTCGGAGTTATTTTTCCTCATGGTCATGCCAGTCAAGTATTTCCAGGAGAAACTGTTTATCCAACGCAATTGTTTGAAGCGTTTTTCTTATTCACATTATTTATTGGGTTAGATAGAATTAGTAAATTCAAAACATTTGAAATTGAAACATATTTAATTGGTTATGGGATTTGGAGAATCTTAATTGAATTTATCCGTGGTGATGACAGAGGTTCTGTCTTTACATTATTTACAACAGAATATAAAGTTTTCCCAACACCATCACAATTTATTAGTGTATTTATGATTGGTTTTGGAATATATTTAATCATTAGACGAAAAAAAGATGCTAAAATCTAGCATCTTTTATTTTTGATATATGGTAATATATATTTAGGAAAGAGCGTGTTCTTTATGGAAAAAAGTATCATAAAAAATAGAAAGTTATCAATTCTTATCTTCGGAATGTTTCTTGTGATTTTATCACTAGAAATTTTTGATTTGACTATCTTTAACAATCAATTAGCTAATGATATGACGGTAAGTTCTATTTCCCGTTTTCTAGGGGGGATAATCTTTATAATTGTTATGAGTTATTATGGTTATAAAAAACTATATATGTGGAATAAACCATTAGGTCGAACGTTATTAGTAATTATTCCTGGGGTAATCATTGCGCTCAATAACTTTCCAATTAGTGCATATCTTAACTCAAGAACTACATTAATAGAACCTGAATATACAATATACCTGTTCCTAATAGATTCTTTAAGTACTGGATTTTTTGAAGAGATAGTGTTTAGATCGATGATTCTAATTGTCCTATTACAAGCACTACCTAAAACCAAAAAAGGGATGTTATATGCAGTTGTTTTATCTTCAGCTATATTTGGGTTAGTACACTTATTAAATCTGTTTGTTGGAGCTAGTTTAGGAAATACTTTACTCCAAATAGGTTATTCATTCTTAATGGGAATGATGTGGGCAGTAGTATTCCTTAAAACCAAGAATATATGGTTATCTATGCTTTTACATGCATTATACAATTTCTTTGGACAAGTTATGTTTGCTCTTGGTAGTGTCAGTAATAGATATGATACCGTAACTTTGATTACGACGAGTGTATTAGCGGTTATTGCTATAATATATTACTTGGTTATTTTTAGAAAGATTAAAAATGATGATATTGAAGAACTAATCAATATTAGTTAGGGTGTTTATCTATACAATTAATAGATTTTTAATGATAGATTATCGATGTTCATATTGACTTTTTAAGCATCAATTTTTGATGCTTTTTTATTTGCCGTTTTTCACATTTAATAAATTAGACGTTTTTAGTTCAAAGTAATTGTTTAAAGAGGGTGACACTGGTATAATTTAGAAGTATTTAGAAATGAGTGTATAAAATGAAGAATTTAAGGACTGAACTACAAAATGGAATCAAGTTTGTAAGTACTACACCAAAAGTTGTAGTTTTTATGTTTATAATCTATTTTATGCAAGGGTTTATCCACAATTTAGGACATCCTGTTACTCCTGCTTTAGTGAGTGACAGAGGGATACCGAGTGAGTATTTCGGTTATTTCTTTGCGGCTATGAGTTTTGGTTTATTAGTTGGAGCTCCTTTTTGGGGATACTTAGGGGATAAAGGCTATAAAAGATTGTATATCTTCTTTGGTTTATTAGTTTATAGTTTTGGACAATATATGTTTGCGTTTGCGAATGATCGCAATATTATGATTTTATATCGTTTTATTAGTGGATTTGGAGTTAGTGCGAGTATTACATTAATAATGTCTCACTTAATTGAACATAGTCCTTTAGACAGAAGAAAAATATATTTAGGATGGTATCAAGCTTTATTTGTTTTAGGTTCAAGTGCTGGATACTGGTTTGCAGGACAATTAGTTAGTGTCGATTTCCTTATTAGTTTATTAAATACTAATGACTATAGAAATATATTCTTAATTCAAGCTATTGCAAATGTTGTTCATGCTTGTTATATATTCATATTAATTGGAAAAAGTAAGAAAGTTGCTAAAGAAGATCGTGCAAAAAAACCTAATATCATAGAAGGCTTTAAAGCGATATCTAAATTAAATAAAAACTTAGTAGTATTTATGATTAGTTTAACGTTTATAAGTTTAGGGACAATTACGATTAGTAAGTTTATTGAAGTATATATGAACGATACTGGGTTATCTCCTAAAAATATTGGTGACTTTGTAGGTTTAACTGGAATTATTTCACTAATTGCGACAATTGTACTTGTACCGTTTGTCGCAAGACTAAAGAAGGATTTTCCAATTATGATTATTATTCAGGCACTGAGCGCAATCATCATTTTTATCGTATTTAGACAAGAAGATATTATGATAGCCTTATATACTGGATTTATGCTTTATGTCGTTTTAAAAGCAATTTATACGCCTCTAGAGCAACATTATATATCAACTCATGCCAATGATAATAATTTAGGGACAGTAATGGGTGTTAGACAATCATTTTTCGCAGTTGGGTTAGTTGCAGGACCATTACTTGGTGGATGGTTATACAAAGTAAAACCACTATATGCATTTGACTTTAGTGCTGCGATGTTGGTTTTAGGATTTATCTTGATACTTATTGTTGGTAGAAATATTAGAATTAATGGAAATACTAGTAAAAATCTGGAGGAATAACTCCAGATTTTTTTATAACATGGTAAGATAAAATCGTTGTAGATTAGGGATACATATGATATAATTTTCTTTGAGGTGTTATTATGAATTTACCAAATAAAATAAGTATGTTTAGAGTGTTATTAGTACCAGTTTTAGTAGTGTTTTATTATTTGTATGTAGAACTTAATAATGATTTATTTGCATATTTCTTAGCTCCGATATTTATCGTAGCGTCACTAACTGATTTTCTTGATGGTTATATCGCAAGAAGTAGAAATCTAGTTACTGTCTTTGGGAAATTTATAGATCCTTTAGCAGATAAGCTAATTGTTATGGCTGCACTTATTATTTTAAATGCATTAGGACATATTCCTATCTGGGTTACAATTGTTATCTTAAGTAGAGAATTTATTGTTACAGGAATCAGATTAGTTGCTGTTGGTGATGGTAAAGTTATTGCTGCTAGTAATCTAGGGAAATATAAAACAGCTAGCACAATGGTAGGCTTAATAATTATGTTATTATTCCCATTAGCTAGTGTCTTTACTACTATAGGATTATATATTGTATATTTAGGAACAGTACTAACTATTGTTAGTGGTGTTGATTACTTTGTTAAAAATAAAGAAATAATTATGAAATCAATTTAAGTAAATTCGATATTATATAAGTATTATATTTATAGCAAACTAAGGAGGTCACTTTATGGCTAAAATCGATCGTAAGAAGGCATTAGATACTGCGATAAAAGAAATTGAGAAACAACACGGTAAAGGTAGTGTTATGGTACTTGGTAATGAAGATTTAAACCAAGGATTAGAAGTTATTAGTAGTGGGAGTATCTTGTTAGATAAAGCTTTAGGTATCGGTGGATATCCTAAAGGAAGAATCATCGAAGTTTATGGACCTGAAAGTTCAGGGAAAACAACATTCGCATTACATGCGATTGCTGAAGCCCAAAAAGCTGGAGGATATGCAGCGTTTATTGATGCTGAACATGCTTTGGACCCAACATATGCTAAAAGCTTAGGTGTTGATGTTGATAATCTAATTCTTTCACAACCTGATACAGGGGAACAAGCTTTAGAAATTACTGAAGCTTTAATTAGAAGTGGTGCAATTGATATGGTTGTTATTGATAGTGTTGCTGCTTTAGTACCAGAAGCTGAGATAAGAGGAGATATGGGAGCTAGCCATGTTGGACTTCAAGCAAGATTGATGTCGCAAGCTATGCGTAAATTAAGTGGTGTTATTAGTAAATCACAATGTATCGCAATCTTTATTAATCAAATCCGTGAGAAAGTAGGAGTTATGTTTGGTAACCCCGAAGTTACTCCTGGTGGACGTGCATTAAAATTCTATGCTAGTGTTCGTTTAGAAATTAGAAGAAGTGAGCAAATTAAAATCGGGACAGATATTGTCGGAAATAAAACAAAAGTTAAAGTTGTAAAAAATAAAGTAGCTCCACCATTTAAAACTTTAGTCGTAGATATTGTTTACGGTAAAGGTGTAAGTAAAACTGGTGAAATTATTGATATCGCTGTTGAAGAAGAAATTTTACAAAAATCAGGAAGTTGGTTTAGTTACGAGGGTAACAAGATTGGCCAAGGTCGTGAGAATGTTAAAGCATATCTAGAAGAAAATGAATCTGTGAAAATTGATTTGGAAACTAAAGTAAGAGCAAAATTGGGCATTTAATATGCCCTTTTTTATTGTTTTGAATTTTCAGTGAGTAAAACGCTTTCATTTTAAAATAACTAATAGTATTATATAAGAGTATTTTATAATTTAGCTTTTGGATAAGGAGATTATTATGAAGAAGTTTGAGGAAATCAAAGGGTTATGTAAAATTGTAGATTTGAAGAAATTACGAAGAACTGAAGGAGTTTTCTTTGACGCAGTTCCTGATGAATTTATAAAAGATTTAAGTGGAGTAGATAGAGTAATCCATATTTCAAATGCAGTAAGTCCGGGTTCTATTAAAAATGTCGAACGACCTTGGTATATGCATCCATACCAAAGTGATAACTTATTAGTGCTTAGTGGGATTAGACATATTGACCTGTACAGTAAGGAACATGGTAAAGTAGAGAACTTTGTTGTGACAAATAATAAGATATTTATGAATGGAGAATTAGTTTGTGATCAACCCGCCGTGTTAACATGGCCACCACATGTATTCCATAGAGTGGAAAGTAAAGAACAAGGAAGTTCTTCCATTAATTTTGCTCAAAGAACTGATGGTTTCGATATCAAAGATAATTTTAGTATTTACGATTTAAACGTAAATACTGGAGATTTTCACGTCATTAGAGAAGGACATAGAGATCAATTTTAAAAAAATGAACAACCAATCTTTAGTTGGTTGTTTTATTATGTAAAAAAATATGAAATAAATGTTATATTCATTGACTTTTCATAGGGTGGGTTGTTATAATTAGATAGTTAAAAATTAGTTTCTACTCATAATTAAAGTTATGTTAATAATATTAGTAAATAATTATAAAATTGAATAAGAACGGAGATGGTTAAATGCCAGATACAGTAGTATTAATAATTTCCGGTCTTGGTATTATCTTAATAGGTACATTTATTGGATTTATTTTGAGTATTTATATTGGTGATAGAGGTTTATTGAAATCTCGACAAAAAGCTGATCTAATGATTGAAAACGCACAAAAACAAGCGGAAAAAAATAAGAAACAAACTTTGCTTGAAACTAAACAAGACATTCATAATTTAAAACTGGACTTTGAAAAACAAATCAAAGAGCGAAAAAGAGAAGCCGAAGTACAAGATAACAAACTTATACAACGTGAACAAACTCTTGACCGTCGTAGTTCAAATTTAGATAAAAGAGAGTCTAATTTGGATAAAAAAGAAGAAAATATTGAGCGTAAGAAACAATCACTAGATGATAAAAATATCAGACTGGACAAATTAATTGACGTACAAAATGAAAAACTATTAGAAATTGCAAGATTCTCTTTAGACCAAGCTAGGGATTTAATATTTAAACGAGTAGAAGACGAAATGGCAATAGAAATCGCAAGCTACATTAAAGAGGAAGAAGAAAAAGCAAAACTTGAAGTTGATAAGAAAGCTAAACATTTAATTTCTGACGCAATTCAAAAATATGCCCAAGAAGTTACTAGTGAAAGAACAGTAAGTGTTGTTTCATTACCTAACGATGAAATGAAAGGTCGTATTATTGGTCGTGAAGGAAGAAACATTCGAACAATAGAAGCATTAACTGGTGTAGATCTAATTATTGATGATACTCCAGAAGCAGTAGTTCTAAGTGGATTTGATCCAATTAGAAGAGAGATAGCTAAAAGAACAATCGAATCTTTAGTATCTGATGGACGTATCCATCCAGGTCGTATAGAAGAAGTCGTTGAGAAAACAAGAAGCGAAGTTGATCGCTTTATAAGAGATAAAGGTGAAGAAGCTGTATTTGAAGTAGGTATTGGTAGAATTCATCCTGATCTAGTAAAACTATTAGGAAGATTACACTTCCGTACAAGTTATGGACAAAACGTTTTAAGACATTCAATTGAATGTGCCTTCTTAGCTGGTAAATTAGCAGCTGAAATTGGCGAAGACGAAGTCTTAGCTAAACGTGCTGGGTTACTACATGATATCGGTAAAGCTGTCGATCATGAAGTTGAAGGTTCACATGTTGAAATTGGTATTAATATTGCTAATAGACACAAAGAGCCAAGAGCTGTTGTTGATGCTATCGCATCACATCATGGTGAAAAAGAAGCTGAAACTGTTATCGCAGTATTAGTAGCTGCTGCAGACGCGTTAAGCGCTGCAAGACCAGGTGCTAGAAGTGAAAGCTTAGATAACTACATTAAACGTTTAGAACAACTAGAAAGTATTTCTACTAATGTTAATGGTGTAGAAAGTGCTTATGCAATTCAAGCTGGTCGTGAAGTAAGAGTTATTGTAGAACCTACCAAAGTAGATGATGCAATGGCATATAAAATTGCTCGTGACATTAAAGAACAGATTGAAGAAGAACTTTCATATCCAGGTACTATTAAAGTTACTGTTATTAGAGAAACAAGAGCACAAGATATCGCAAAATAAAAGAGTTGAAATTTCAACTCTTTTTTTTTATTGTTTCAAACATACTATAAAATGGAAAAAACACCTTCAAAAGAAAGCAACTAAGCACTTAACTACAATTTTGTCTTTTTTGTCCTATAACTGTACAAGTTAAATACAAAAATGTTATAATAAAGTTAGATAAACACTGATGAAGTTTTTAAAAATAAGGCTCCCCCGTTGAATGTAAAGGGTATTTTTATTTTTGAAAGAGGAAAGCTTCATTTTTTTATTCAATTAGAGTTTGAATTACTTAAGGAGGAAATTATGAAAAGATTGAAAGGATATATCCGTAATTACGAACAGGTAATCCTTGATAAGAAAAAGATTGGTAGAAAGCCAGTAATACTTTATATTGAGGCCATCTTAGCATTTCTTGTTTTAGGAGCCCTGACATTTTTTATTGGATATCAATTTGAGTTATTGTACCAAATTAATTACTTATTGATAATGTCTAATGTAGTTATATTCTTATCGTATTTTATTTATAAGAGTTTGACATGTGGACATTACAAAAAAGTAACAAAATGTGAACATTCTTTATGGATGATTAACTCACTAAATTATCTATATGTATTTTCTATTATGCTAATAGCTTCAACTTTATTAAGTTTTACAGCATTCAGTAAAGCTATCTCACTTGTTGTGGCAATAGTATTTTTAGTGTTAACAGTTTTATCTGTAGTAACTTATTTATTTATAGAAAAAGAAATTCAAAGAATTAAAATGCCTGATACTTTTAATATGGTACTAAATGGTTTCTTTGTTGCAATTCTTTTCTATACTGTAACCTTGTTAACACAAATAAATATTATCCCATTATCATTCGCAGTGGTTATGCCGATAATGTTAACATTGATTGTTATTAAGCGTTATATTGAAAAACGATTTATTATTAAAATGAAAAGAATAGCTATAATTGGTTTAGGAGTATTCCTAATTATTCTAAGTTTCCCATTTACAAGATCATTTAACTATATTAGTTTTTATCGTGGGGAATTCTCATTTAGAATTATCTATGAGACCTTAGATGATCCAGTTAAAGAATTTGAAGAAGGAGTAACGGGAGATGTTATCTTCTATGATGATTATATTATTGTCGTAGATGATGAAAATATTACGTTCTACAACGATGATTTAGTAGAACAAATGTCAGTTGCTAATGAGTACGAAATTGTTTATACAATGAATGATAGACTATTTGCTAACAAAGAAAACATTAATAGCCCAGTTATAATTGATTTATATGAGTTAATAGATGATGACTTTGAATTTGTTAATGGGTACTATGTTCAAGAACCAACTCAAAAAATTCATTTAGATAGCAATGATGTTTACTACTTTGAATCAAACGGGTATATTTATGAAGATTCTACTGGAGGGTTAGAGTTGATGTCTTCTTCAGGAATTGAAGATTATACAGTTCTATCAAAAGAGACTGATTTACTAAACTTTAAGTATTCACGTGTTTTCTTAGCGACACCAGAATCATTTATGAATGATGTTCAAGGATATAATTATGATAATCTAGCTTATCATAATGGACATTTATTATTTACTTATAATACTGTCTATGTTAGTAGAAATCCTAATAAGATAAATCCTGCTGATGATGGTGAAGTAATTCTTTACTTAGCAGATCAAGAAGAATATATCAATGATAGAGCAGCACTTCAAAATTCGATTGAAATGCCAAAACTTTTTAGAATCAATGAGTTTTACTTCATTGATGGACATTACTACTTAGTTGGTCATATTGAATACGTTAACGGCGATAAATTCGGAAAAGTTTATATCTATGATGACGAAGGCAAATTAGAACGAGAAGCTATCTTCCTTGCAGAAAACTTTGCTGTAAACGAAGACTATATGGCTTATGGTGAGGATACAATTAGATTCTATGCTTTAGATGGTGGAACTAGTGTAACATACCACTTAATTCAAGGATATGGTTTAATGTTCTTTACAATGTGCTTAGTCGCTTTATTTGGTATTAAAGAGATTCATTTTAACCCAAGAAGACTACTTGGATTAGAAGACGAGGAATAAACTAAAAAGCAGATGAAAATCTGCTTTTTTTATTACACTCATTACAATTGATAAACAAGAAAAATTATGATAAAATTATCTAGCGTGAACATAAGGAGGTCTCTAATGGAAATATTTGATTTATATGATGAAAATTTCAATTTATTAGAACATAAAATGGAACGAGGGACGTCCAATGAAAAGGGTGAATATCATTTAGTTGTACATATTTGGATTAAAACTAGGGATGGTAAATACCTTATTCAACAACGAAATAAACTAACTGATAGAATACCTTATCAATGGGCCGCAACTGGTGGTGCAGCAGTATCTGGGGATGACTCAATAAAAACTGCGATTAAAGAAACTGAAGAAGAATTAGGAATTAGATTAAAAGCAAATCAATTTGAGCTTTTAACAAGATATTACTGTGAGGATGGTATTGCAAACTTCATCACTGATTTGTATATTGTTAAAGAGGAAATCTTGATTAAAGAGCTAAAACTTGATAAAGTAGAAGTAAGAGACGTGGCATATAAAACAATGCCTGAGATTAAAGATATGATTAAAAATAATCAATTCTGGAATTATGAAAGAATACTTTCTAGAAAAGGTTACTTTGATCTCCTAGAAAAGAGTTGAAAATATGCGAGTTTTATTTATAGGTGATGTTTTTGGAACTTTAGGACAAAAGGCTTTGGCTAAGTATTTACCTAAATTAAAGGAAGAATACAAACCAAACTTAATTTTCCTGAATGGTGAAAACATCGATAAAGGTTTTGGAATATCAGAGAAGATTTATAAAGATTTAATGAAACAAGGTATTAGTGTAGTAACAATGGGTAACCATACATTTAGAAATAAGCAATTATTTGAGTTTATTGAAGGTTCAAATATAATTAGACCAGCTAATTATGATGAATCTGTACCTGGTAATGGGTATAAAACAATTAAGTTTAATGATGAAGAAGTAACAGTGATAAACTTGATGGGGCGCGTATTTATGGGGGATCCACTTGATAACCCATTTAAAATAGTGGACCAAATATTAGAACATATTACATCAGAACATATCTTTGTTGATTTCCATGCGGAAGCAACAAGTGAGAAAATCGCATTAGCTCATTATTTAGATGGAAGAGTTACTGCAGTAGTTGGAACACATACTCATGTACCAACAGCAGACGCTATGACTTTCCCAAACGGAACAATGTATATAACTGATATTGGAATGACAGGAGCTAAATATGGTATCCTAGGCGCTGATGTTGAAACACAAGTTAATAAGTTTATAACAGGCTTAAGAGGCCGCGTTGTTGAAGAAAAAGAAGGACCATTGCAATTCAATGCAGTGTTTATCGATACAGTAACCAATAAAATAAAATCAATTAACATATATGAGTAAGGTTTCTTACTCATTTTGATTATCTATTTGATTAAGAATATACTAAAATAAATTAAGGTGATGAATTATGGCAAAAAATTATTCAAAATATTTCGTGAAACCATCAATAAAAGATGCACGAAAAAGAAAAGAAAAGGAAACTGAAGTCATTAATTTTGATGACTATTTCAATATTAAGGGATTTGGGAAAAACAAGACATACAAGATAGAGACATTTGGGTGTCAAGCGAATGAAGCAGATACTGAAAAAATCGAAGGTATTTTACGAGCTTTAGACTTCACTGAAAGTGAAAAGCTAGAAGATGCTGACTTAATACTTCTTAACACATGCGCTGTCCGTGAAAACGCTGAAAATAGAGTTTTTGGTGAGCTAGGTAGACTTAAGCAATTTAAAAGAAATAACCCTGATTTAATACTTGGAATCTGTGGGTGTATGCCACAAGAGGAGAAAGTTGTAAATCGAATATTAGAGAAAATACCACATGTAGACTTGGTCTTTGGAACTCATAATATATACAAATTACCTGAGTACCTAGAGACTGTTATTCTTTCAAAAGAGAGAGTTATAGAAGTTTATAGCCAAGAAGGTAGCGTTGTAGAGAATCTTCCTCGAATTAGAGAGAATTCTCGAAAAGCATGGGTAAACATTATGTATGGTTGTGATGAGTTCTGTACTTATTGCATTGTACCGTACACAAGAGGAAAAGAAAGAAGTAGATTACCTGAACATATTTTAAGTGAAGTTCAAACACTAATAAATGAGGGGTATAAAGAGATTACTCTTCTAGGACAAAACGTAAATAGCTATGGTAATGACTTTACCGATTTGGATTATCGCTTTAAAAATTTACTTGACGATCTTCACCAAATGGCTATAGAACGCGTTAGATTCACAACATCACACCCTAAAGATTTCGATGAAGAAACAGTAAAGATTTTAGCTAAAGGTGGAAATCTAATGCCTTATATTCATCTTCCTGTTCAATCTGGTAACAATGATGTACTTAAGAGAATGAATCGTAAATATACCAAAGAATCATATATTCAATTAGTAAATTGGATATATAAGTATGTACCTAATGCTTCGTTGACTACAGATATTATAGTTGGGTTCCCTGGAGAGACAGAAGACCAATTTCAAGATACCTTAGAATTGGTCAAAACATGTAAATTTGAAGGAGCTTATACATTTATCTATTCAAAACGAGAAGGAACTCCTGCAGCAAAATATGAAGATGAAATAACTTATGAAGAAAAGAAAGATCGTCTAAATAGATTAATGGATATTGTAAATGATGGATATCTAGTTGGAACAAAACGTTTTGAAGGCAAAGTTGTAAAAGTTCTTGTAGATGGTTTATCTAAGAGCAAAGATACTGTTCTTGCTGGTTATACAGAAAATAATAAACTTGTCAATTTTGCAGGTCCTGAAGAACTAATAGGAACTATCGTAAAAGTTCTAGTTACTGAATCGAAAACATGGTCTATGTTTGGTGAAATCGTTGAATAAGTTAAGTGAATTAGTAAGTTTAATTAAAGAAGACGATCATATTATTAGATTTAAGGAATTGGAAGATATCATTGACCATAACAAGTCAATTGGACAAGATTATAATAAGTTATTAGAACTGCAAAAAACAATGGTTAATAAGGAATATAGAAAAGATAAGAACTACACTCTTTCTAAGGAAAAATATGAAGCTCAATTACAAATTGTAAAGGATTATCCTATACTAGAAGAATACTTAGACTTGCTTGATGAAATTAATAGTGATTTAGCAATGATAAAGTCAATTATTGAACAAGAAATATCTAAGGATTTTGACTAGTTGCAAATATTAATGTTATCTAATTGAGGGGAAATGGCTTTGAAAAGCAATTTCCTATTGATTTACCACAAGAAGTATATTATAATTATTTTAAGAACATTTGTACAAGGAGTGAGATGAATGGCTAGAACAAAAAAAGCAGAAGATTTTATTTATTTATATTCGAAAAAAGTAAAAATCACTAAATTAGTACAAGATTTCACAGTTATACCTGCTAATGAAATCGTTAAGTATCTTTTAAATAAAGAAATATACTTACCAAACTACATGCATAAAGCATTGATTAGAAAGAACATAGCTCCAGCAATAGCTGAAGGTGAAAGTTCAAATAAATTCAGTGATGAAATGCGATTCCGTTTAAAGTGGTTTGATAAATTTACAATTTTCCAACTAGAAAGACTAGCTTCAGGATATCAATTACCAATTAATGTTACAGAATATAAAAAAGATTTCTGGGACATTATTATAAGAAATCGTACTGAACTAGGAATTAATAACTTAGAGTTTGTTAAACTACAAAACTTAACTCTTAAGTATGCAAGAGAACCACAAGAATCATATGAAAGTATGGTTGAAGAGTTCCACAAAGTTTACTTCGAACCAGATGGTTACTTTGATGGTTGTCTAATTGAAGAAGCACAAGAAGTATTAACAAACGCTACTACACTATCTGAAATTAGAGATTTAGGTAAAAAATTCAATGTGGAAATCCCTCGTCGTATCAACAAGAAACAATTAATTGATATAGTTTCTCTAAAATTGAATTTTGATGACGAGAAACGTCAAGAAATCTCTAAGAAATCAATTTTAGAAATTGAAAGATATGCGAAACGTCGTAAAGTTAATGTTTCTATTGAACTAAAGAAAAGCGATATGATCGACTATATCTTAATTAAAATGCCTAAAGAAGCAGCTCCAAAATATACTAATAGCTTAAAAGTGTTCGCTGGTATGAATATTGAAGAGTATTTATATAATATTAAGTTCCAAGAAATCACAAGTAAAGTTGCAGACAAACGTAAGAAAAATATGAAAACGATATTTATCGCTATCATCGTTATCGCTGTATTAGCCGGTACGGGATATGGATTATATCACTTCGGTATTATTTAATCATAAGGTAGGTGCTTCATGGAAGTAATCGATAAATCACAATATACGCCTATGATGCGTCAATATTTAACAATTAAGGAAGACTATAACGATGCTATAGTCTTTTTTCGTCTAGGAGACTTCTATGAAATGTTCTTTACAGATGCATTTCTAGCTTCTAGAGAATTAGAAATACAGTTGACAGCACGAGATGCTGGAACTAAAGAAAAAGTTCCAATGTGCGGTGTACCACACCACGCAGCAGAAGCCTATATTGAGAGATTAATCAACAAAGGATATAAAGTAGCTATTTGTGAACAAGTCCAAGATCCTAAAGATGCTAAAGGGATCGTAAAAAGGGATGTTGTTAGATTAATCACACCAGGGACTTATATTGAAAGTAAAAGTGAAGAGATTAACTATATAGCCGCAATAGGTATAAATGCTAATAACTACACAATAAGTTATTTAGACTTATCAACAGGGGATACTTATTCAATTATCTTACCTAAAGATCTAAATATCTTAATCAATGAATTACTGCAGATTTCACCAAAAGAAATTATTATTTCCAATTTCTTTGATGAAACTCATTTAGAAAAATATATTAAAGCTGAAGGTGTCGTAGTTTCAATCAACAATGAATATGATTCTCCTGATGTCTTTAATAACCTATTTAAAGAATTACCTTCAAAAGAAGAAAAGAAAACTTTTAGAAGGTTATTAAACTATATAATTAGAACCCAAAAAAGAGAACTAATGCATCTAAAACAAGTTGTTATTTTAGAAGCGAGTTCTTATTTAAGAATGGATTCTAATACTGTTAGAAATCTAGAATTAACAGAGACCTTAAGACAAAATAACCGCATTGGTAGTTTATTTTGGTTGATTGACAAATGTGAAACCGCAATGGGTTCACGTTATCTAAAAAAACAAATCCTACGACCTTTAGTTAATAAAGATGTCTTAGAAACTAGATACGATACAATCGATATCTTAAATAAAGAATTCATCATCAAACAAGAAATTAAAGACTTACTTAAGAATGTCTATGATTTAGAAAGAATTGTCGGAAGAATTAGTTATGGTAATACTAATGCTAAAGACTTAGTTCAACTAAGAAGAAGTTTAAGTATTGTTCCTGAACTAAAAGAGAAACTACTTTCTTTAAATAATTCTCATACTGATTACTTGGCTAATTCATTAGATGCCTTAAAAGTTTTCTACAACTTACTTGATGTTTCCATTGATAATGAACCACCTTTAACTATCAAAGAAGGTAAAATCATTAAAGAAGGTTACAACAGCGAACTTGATGAAATCAAGAACGCTGCATTAAACATAAAAGAATGGCTTAAAGAACTCGCAGAACAAGAACGTGAAAGAACCGGTATTAAGAAACTAAAAATCGGTTATAACCGTGTCTTTGGTTATTATATTGAAATACCTAAAGGACAAGTTTCAAATGTTTTAGATGAATACGGATATACAAGAAAACAAACACTATCAAATAGTGAAAGATATATCACCCCAGAACTAAAACAAAAAGAGACAATTATCTTAACTTCAGAAGAGAAAAGTGTTGCTTTAGAATATGAGTTATTTATTGAAGTAAGAGATATTGCTCGTACACATATAAGTGTTATTCAAAAAAACGCTAATTTGTTAAGTGAAATTGATATGCTAATTAGCTTATCAATTATTAGTGAAGACTTAAACTTAAGTCGTCCGATATTAGTTGATGATAATACAATCAAGATTATTGATTCAAGACATCCTGTTGTTGAAAAAGTACTAACTGATGAAGTTTTTGTACCTAACGATATTATCTTAGATACTCATACTGATATATTATTAATCACTGGACCTAATATGAGTGGTAAATCAACTTATATGAGACAGATGGCTTTAACAACTATCTTAGCGCAAATTGGGAGTTTTGTTCCAGCAAGAAGTGCCGAGATTCCAGTCTTTGATTCCATCTTCACAAGAATCGGTGCAGCTGATGATTTAGTGAGCGGTAAATCAACTTTTATGGTTGAAATGTTAGACGCTAATAACGCAATTAAAAACGCTACAGAAAACTCTCTGATTCTTTTTGATGAAATGGGTCGAGGGACTGCGACTTATGATGGTATGGCTTTAGCTCAAGCCATCATAGAATATATCCATGAAAAGATTAAATGTAAAACTTTCTTTAGTACTCATTACCATGAACTAACTGATTTAGATAAATCATTATCTAAACTACGTAATGTTCATGTTAGCGCAAAAGACCAAAACGGGAAAATCATCTTCTTACATAAAGTAAAAGAAGGACCTACCGATAAATCATACGGTATCAATGTTGCTAGTTTAGCAGATTTACCAAAAGGATTAATTGAGCGTTCAAAATTAATCTTAGCTGATCTAGAAAAATCACATCAACAACTTTCTGATGATACTTCAATTAATCTTTTCAACTTCGATGATTATGAAGTAGAAGAAGAAAAACCTGAAGTAACAAATGAATTAGTTGAAATCCTAAAAGATGTTGATATTGATGAACTAACACCACTTGAAGCACTAAACTTACTGAGTAAAATCATAAATAAAATATAGTCTATTAAAGCTATGTTTTGTTATAGTTTTTTATTATCTTCATTTTTCATAGTATAATAACTATAGTATTTGGAATAAAGTAAGAAGGGATAGGAGGTAGCATTTTATGAGACATGTGTTGTTTTTTCTATCTCAACTCGCAACTGGCACAATAGGATTTGTGATGTTTTTAGAAGTTTTTAAAGATTATTTATCTGAAGGATTTTATTATGTAATTCAGAAAGATATATATTCCTTTTTTATAAGTATATTGTTACTTGGACTATGTGTAGCAATTCATATTATTTATCGTAAATCAAACAAAAAGCGAAGATTAAGATAATCTTTGCTTTTTTATTTGACGAATTCAACTAGTCGTCTGTCAATCTTTTAAACAAGAAACTTATTTTAAATCATCACAAGTGTAAGAAGCTTATGGAGGTTTTGTTATAAATGTGCAAATTATTATTGCATTTTAGGTTTCCAACACCGTCTACGGGAGTTCGATCCTCTCCGCTCCTGCCATTAAATTACATAATAACTAAGCCATTTAAAAGTTTAGTTATCTTTTTTATATACCTGAAAAAGATGCACAAAGGTATTTTGCTTTATATTTTCTGATGTTATTTTGATATAATTGATGAGAGGAGTTGATGCTATGAAGAAGGATATTTTGATTTTGTTAATTGCATCTTTTGTTGTTGGATTGCTAATAGGTATTTTAATGATAGAAGATATTCAAACGAATTTTGCACCTTATGTATGGGGATTATATTTTATTATCATTGTAGGTTCATTTTTCTATGTGAATGTCAAATATTCTAGAGTTGGATACGAGACATATTTGTATCCTAGTATTTTATTGATAATGTATATACCTATAAATATTCTTGCAGGTTATATTCTTAATTCTCAATTTGGACTATTCAGATACTACGGCAGTTATCCAAGATACGAGTTCATATTGTTTTATGCATTATTCTTAATATGTTTGTATAGCTTAGCTAGACTCATAGATCGCATATTTAAATCTAAAAATACTAAGTTAGTGATGATTATAACAGACGTGTTGACGTTAGTTGCTCTACCATATTTAGCATTGGTTACATATTTTGTATCACCACATTAAACAATGCATTTTATGTCTCCAACACCTATAGGACAATATGGAAGTCATTTACTGGCTTCTTTTTATATGGTAAAATATAAAAGATGGAGATGATATAGTATGGATAGATTAAAAAGAGTTTTGAATATAGTTTTCATAGTTAGTATTGTCTTGGTTGTATTAGGATTTATTCTAAGAAATGCAATTTACCCAATACCTGGGGTTCCTGCAAATTTAGATTCGGCACAAGAACTTATAGAGGATTATGAGGTAGGTTTATACTACGCAAATAGTCATGGAACATATACTGTTATCTCTTACGAGGCTTGGAGATTTCATACTATAACATGGAATGTGTCTGTGCCTTTTATTGTGGTTGGCCTTTTAGCTAAGGGTTCAGCTTTGCTATTAAAATCTCAGGTAAAAGAGCAAAAGAGTATAGATTAAATGCATTTTAGGTCTCCAACACCGTTTAGATATATTGAAGCCATTTACTGGCTTCTTTTTATATTTAGATATTATTGATTTTCAACATAGGTCTTTGTGTATATAACTTGATTGTAGTAAACTATTGATGTAAACAATCATTTACACTAATTCTAATATATGTTGGTAGCGCTGTACCAGTAATGTATATACAATAGAAGCATAAGGAGGTGCAATGATGATTGCCAAAACAGGAAATAGGATTTCGAGTTTACGTAAAAATAGAAATTTAAGTCAAGAAGATTTAGCAGAATTGCTAAATGTAAGTCGTCAAACAATTAGTAAATGGGAAAATCAAGAAGTGTTACCAGATGCTTATAATTTAATTGGATTATCAAAGATATTTAGAGTATCAATTGATGAGCTATTATTAGGAAAAACACATTCAATGTATAGTTCAACAAACTTGATGTCAGAAATGAAGCAAAAAAGAGATAAATTCAATTTATATGGTAGAATTTTTGCTATAGTAGCATCAATATTATTTATAGTTCCTTTAATTATCCTAGAATCAATTGGCATTCCCGATCCACCAATGGGAATTATTGCTGCAGGATTGGTTAGTTTATTTGGAATTTTATTCGCTATTGCAGTAACATTTTTTGTGAAAAGCTATAATTTTAGTAACGAGTATAAATATTTAGAAAGACTAGAATTCGAAAAAAGTGGAAATAATCAAGATAAAGAAGAGTAAAATAATTGCATTATAGGTCTCCAACACCGTCTACGGGAGTTCAATCCTCTCCGCCCTGCCATTAAAATATAAAATAACTAAGCCATTTAGAGGTTTAGTTTTTTTTATTCACTTTAAAATGATGCACAACGGTAATTTGGACCACGAAAAGATGTCATTAATTGGCTTCTTGTTTATGTTATAATTATTGAGAAGGAAAGGGTGATTACATATGATTAGTAAAGTAAGACCAATACATTATCTTATTCTCATTGTTGGGTTATGGTATATATACTTTCGGTTTAATGATACTTTCAGCTTGATTTATACAATTACCATTACAATTGTTTCTTTAGTATTGAGTGTTCGCTACTTCTATTTAAGACAATGGAGTTACATTGAAAATCCAAGTATATTAGAGCACGTTAGAATTTTCTTTACGATACTTGCTCTCTTGAGTTCTATCTACTCATTAAATATGAATTTCGATTTAGGTGGAGTACCTATTCATAATTCTGATATTTCAGGAAGCTTAGAAGTAGGGAAATACTATATGGCTAATCACGGAACTTACACTTCTGTACCATACGAACATTGGTTTATATCTAAACTCATGAGCAATACAACAACTTTGATGATTTATAGTGCATTCTTATGGAATGTTATTTATATAGCTAGAACTAGTAAATTTCATGTTTTTGAGAATTTTGGGAATTTTTCCATTAAGGATTGGACTGTATCAATTATTGCATGTCTATGGTTTATTGGATTTACTTATGCTGCAGTAATTCATGGAATTTTGGATAGTATACCATTATTCATCAATTAAATCTAAAATGTGATTTTTAATTGAGAAATGATAGGAAATTCGTATGTCTATTATGCATTTTTAGGTCTATAACACCGATAACACAATAATAGAAGTCATTTACTGGCTTCTTTTTATATGGTAAAATAACATGAGGGAGATGATTTTATGAATAAATTATTAATAGGATGTACACTATTCTTAGCTGGTGTGATTTGCATTTGCACTTGGATGGTTGTTATAACTATAATGCATCCTCAGTTTGGTGATGCAACAATTATTTTTTGGCCTGGGGCTATTATGATTCTTGCAAGTTTGTTTTTGTTCGGAAGTGCAGTAGATGTAAAAAGACGAAAAGCCCTCTAGGGCTTTTTTTATGTGTATCTTCTTGGTTAGAAGATGCATTATAGGTCTCCAACAGGGTCTATGGGAGTTCGATCCTTTCCGCCCTGCCATTAAAACATATGATAACTAAGTTGTTAAGATGTTTGGTTATTTTTTCATTTACCTAAAAAGGATGCACAATGGTATTTTGGACCGTATATATTTAGTTTATTCGTAGGGTTCATTTTGTGCTATAATGTATCATAGAAGAGGTGATGACATGAGGATGTTTCAGTGCAATGTTTGCGGATATAAACCAATAAGTTTTTGGAAAAGATTAAGAAGTATGCATAAAGGTAGCTATTCCGAAATGTATATATGTTCTGTGTGTAAGAGTGAATACAAGATTAGAACCAATGTGAGAACTCTCTATATACTTTTTGTATTATTTATTATGTTACTCTCGTTTTTTAGAATTTTCCCATTTCTTGTTACTGTTGTTTTATTCTTTGGTTCATATCCAATATATTTAGTCAAAGCGCCACTTTTGCTTACAAAAGATAACTCAAAATAATGCATTTTAGGTCTCCAACACAGTTTACGGGAGTTCAATCCTCTCCGTCCCTGCCATTAAATAAAGTAAAGAAGCCAATTTGGGCTTCTTTTTATTACTATTATTATTTTCTATTTTGCTTTGTGTGACCGTTGTGCATTGTGTCTATTTGTAGTAAAATATAACACAGGAGGATAAAATGATAACAATAAAAAACATGCATTTTGAAATGCCAAAAGAGACTTGGCAAGTAAGGGTGGATAGGGAAACAGTTTTAGGGAATCCTTATATACTTGAAGAAGATTCAAAAAGAGACAAAGTGATTTTACAGTACAAAGAATGGATTGAAAATCATATTAAAGCAAAAACTCCTGAAATCATGGCTGAGCTAAATAGAATTAAGAAACTTCATGACGATTTAGGGAATATAGAATTGTTTTGTTGGTGTGCACCACAGTCTTGTCACTCTGAGATAATTAGAGACAAAATATTGAATATGAAATAATCTAAGAGGTCTGTACCTCTTTTTTTATACAATAACTACATATAGTATGTTTGGTATCAAATCATACATTCAAACGTTTAGTATAATTAAAATCAAGTTGATTAAATATATAGCGTTTATAGGCATTTTAGGTCTCCAACATTGCCATGAGATAATGGAAAAAAGTAGAATCGAAACCAGGATTAATCATTAAGTTAAAAGAAACCTTAATCGGTTTCTTTTTTTAGTGATAGAATGGTATTATATAATAACTTGACTAAGGAGATTTGACGATGAATATAACACTTAAGAATAAGACTTTAGAAGTAGAAATTGATGCTTTTGGTGCGGAGTTAAAAAGCATTCAGTATAATGACATAGAATATTTATGGCAAGGAGATCCAGAATACTGGAAGCGAAATAGTCCAGTGCTTTTTCCTATTGTTGGTAGATTATTAGATGATGAATATATATACGAAGATAAAACATATAAACTGACTCAACACGGGTTTGCGAGAGACATGCAGTTTGAATTATTAGAATCATCTGATAACAAAGTATTATTTCTACTAAGAGAGAACGAAACCTCATTACAAAGATATCCATTTACTTTTAACCTCTTTATTGGATACGAAGTAATTGATAATAGAATAGTAGTTACTTGGAAAGTAGAAAACACCAATGATAAAGAGATGTACTTTCAAATCGGTGCACATCCTGCATTTAACTTCTTAAACGGATCGTATATTGATATCAACAAAGTAACAAATCAATATCTATTAGAAGGAACACCTTATGTTCAAGATATAACAGCTAATATCAAGTATGATAGTATTGAAATCGATAACACCACATTTACTAAAGATGCTATAGTAGTAGATAACATCGATTACATTACACTAAGAGATGATACTAAATCAGTATCAATACATTGTAATAACTTTCCATTCTTAGGACTATGGACAAAACTAATAGATAATGAAAATGCACCATTTATTTGTTTAGAACCATGGCATGGAATTGCAGATTTTTCATTTCATGATAAGCAATTAGTAACAAAAAAAGGAATCAATATATTACAAAAAGGAGAAATATTCAACGCTACATACTATATAGAGTTGAAGTAATGAAGGAAGTTATTATTTGGAGTTCAAAAGGTTGGATTATGGCATTATCCGACGGAACTGTAAACAAAAACATTTTGAACACAGATATAAATACAGCGGGAAACCTTAATATCTATTCAGTAAGTTTAACGTCATACCAAAAGTTATAATTTTATAACTACATTAAAAATGAGAAATGAATTTGTGTCTTAGTTATCCAACAGCATTAGAATATAGAAGTCATATACTCACTTCTTTTTATATGGTAAAATAGTAAAGAAGGAGATGGTGTAAGTGAAAAAACTAGTTTTATATGGATTCTTATTTTTGGGTGGAGTAATATTCACATCAGCATGGTTTATTAAAGATGGTTCATGGATTATCTATCCAGGAATGATTCTAACTGCAGTTGGGTTTTGGGGGTTTTTCACAATTGATTATAAAGAATAGATGAATTATACGTCTCCAATATATTTAGACAACTTAGAAGTCATTTACTGACTTCTTTTTATATGGTAAAATTTAGAATGAAATACAGTAATTTTACATATCAATAATATGACAAGAAGGTGCAAGTTATGCTTAAGAATAATGAGAGTTCTAAGAAATACCGAATAGTTGTTGGTGGAATACATATCGAATCAACAACATTTACCTCATATATTTCTAGTAGAAGTGATTTTAGAATAAAAAAAGGTAATGAGTTACTTGAGTCTTATCCATGGTTTAATAATAAGATATATAATTGTGAACTTGTACCGCTAATTAATGCTAGAGCTATCCCTGGAGGATATGTATGTAAGGAGTTTTATGGTGAATGGTTAAATGAGTTTACTACACTATTAATCAGCGAAATGTCTAAAGGAGAAATCCACGGTGTTTTACTTGATGTTCATGGGGCGATGAGTGTCCAAGGGATGATAGATGTTGAAGGTGAACTTGCCCATACAATTAGAGAAATAGTTGGTCCTGAGGTTATAATCTCCACAACCATGGATTTACACGGTAATGTTTCTGATAAACTCTTTAAAGCATCTGATCTACTGACATGTTATAGAACTGCCCCGCACATTGATACAAATGAAACAAGGCAAAGAGCTTTTGAGAATCTGCTGCTAGTGCTTAATCGTAGTGACGATAAATTAGTTAAGGCGAAGATTGATATGCCAATATTATTACCTGGAGAAAAAACTTCAACTGAAGTAGAACCAGGTAAGACTTTATATAAAAAAATAGAAGAAGTATGTTTGAATGAAAGAATTATTGATGCTGCGATATGGATGGGATTTCCTTGGGCAGATCAAGAAAGGTGTCATGCTTCAATCGTAGTGACAGGAAAAGATGAATCAACTGTTAGAAATGAAATTAGAAAGCTATCAGAGTATTTTTGGCAAATCAAAGATGATTTTAAATTTGTCGGACCTACCTCATCTCCTGATGATGCAATTAAAATTGCATTATCATCAGAGATTACTCCCTATTTTATATCTGACACAGGAGATAATCCTGGGGCAGGTGGCTCAGGTGACTTAAACATAATGCTCCGTAAATTTCTTGAGATATGTAATACGCAAAATATAACTAAACGTATTTTGTTTTCATCTATTTTTGATAGAAAGGTAATTGATTCGGTATATAAATACAAAATAGGTGAAGAAGTAAAACTATCATTAGGAGGTAATGTTGATCCTGAGTTTGCTGAACCACTAAAGATTAAGGCAAAAGTGTTACGATTTTTCAACGGTGGAATAGCTGGTAAATGCGCAATTATTGGGATTGATAATATTGAAGTTATAGTCACAGAAAACAGATATCAATACGGGACACTGAATGCGTATAGAATTGCTGGGATTAATGAGTTCTCTGAGTATGACATAATTGTAGTGAAAATGGGATACTTAGAACCAGATTTAAGCAATGGTGCTAAAGATTGGATTATGGCATTATCAAACGGAGCTGTAAACCAAGACTTATTAAATATAGAGTATAAATATATTAGAAAACCTTTATACCCCTTTGATCAGTTTGAGTTTATCCCAAGTATCACAGTACTTGTTAAATAGTGAAGTAAACAAGCAGTATATCTGGGAGAAATGAATTATACTATTACTGAGGTGATGACATGAATAAATATCAAGATAATATAAGTAAACTTAATGATATACAATATAAAGTGACCCAAGAAAATGCGACAGAAAGACCTTTTACTAGTGAATACGATAAAGAAACAAGAGAAGGTATTTATATTGATATCGTCTCTAAAGAAGTCCTCTTCTCATCAAATGATAAATTTGATGCTCATTGTGGGTGGCCTTCTTTTACGAGACCAGTAAAAGAAGAGGTAGTAAAAGAAATTAAAGATAAAACACATGGTATGATTAGAACTGAGATAAGAAGTAAAGATGCTGACTCTCATCTAGGACATGTTTTTCCTGATGGACCTAATGGTAGTTTAAGATACTGTATAAATGGAGCTAGTCTTGAATTCGTTCCATTATCAGAGTTAGAACAAAGAGGTTATAGTGAATACTTGGCTCTCTTTAAATAGTATGATAAAATAAACATACAGATAGGTTGTATCTAAATAAATTATAAGAGGTGATTTTATGATTACATTACGTGATGTAACTACAGAAGATTCGATTATTATTTATCAGTGGAAAAATGACTCATATCTTCAACAAATGGCTCTAGGTCCAGACTATGAAACAACTATTTCAGCTCAACAAGATGACATTGAAAAAACACTAGAAACAGAATTTAGTGAATACAAAATGATTCTTCTTGACGACCAACCAATCGGTTATATAAGAATCGATTATATGGATGAAACAAAAGAAATGGTCTGGTTACGATTTGCCCTTGGTGAAGAACGAGGACATGGTTATGCTGAAGAAGCTTTAAGAATCTATCTAGAAGGTTTATTTAGAAGAGGTATTAAACGAATCGAAGGAGAAGTTTATGAAATAAACGTTCCTTCTCATAAAATCATGACAAAACTAGGATTTATTAATGAAGGTATTAAAAGAAAAGCTCACTTCATTGGTAGTGAGTATATTGATATCTATGTTTATGGATTACTAGAAGAAGACTACAACAAATAAAAAAACACCATCCGGTGTTTTTTTTATTATTCATTTTCAATAAACAAGGTACTTGTTAGACTCAAAAACTCAACAAATTCCATAATGTTTTCTATTTCCTTAATTGCATCATTTATATGTTTTTGAGTAATATCACCCATATGCATAACATCAAATGTATCAATTCTATTGTCGATCGCAATATACAGTTTACTATTCCTAAAAGAAAAACCGATTTTATCTTGGTACTTTCTATCAAGAACAAGTAATTTCTCCATCAAGTGAGGAGTTAATAAGTAAAAGACATCATGTTCGTTATCAGTATATACCTTGAACTCAGAATTAAACTTCATAGATTCCAATTTAACTTTCGTAAACGATGAGAATGGTCTGTATTGTCCAGGTTGAAGGAGGAATACATTAGATTTGAATTGCTTATAGAATTCAAACTCATAAAATCTTCCTTGAAAGGTCGTTACCCTTCTAGTGCTTTTTCCACTACTTTGGATATCGACAACGTGAACATCTGCACATCTAAAATCGACATTTTCAATTTTACCTATAAGTAAATCTTCTGTAGTGTATCTATCATGTAATTTAACTAGATGAGAAGAAGATACAACATCAGAACTAATTCCCTCATTAATTCTAAATATTGAATTTGGTATTCTTTTCTCAATTTCCTTCTTAACATATGTTGTTTTAAACTCATTGCTTATTTCTCTTACTTTCTTTTTACTGTAGTAAAGGATTATCGCTCCCGGAACAAACATAATTATCCCAACAATGGCGACACCAAAAGCTCCGCCTTTTCCTCCACCATAAGCTGCAATACCACCAACAACAGTTAATACCCAACCAACGCTTCTATAAAAATCCCATTTCTCTTTTCTTTTGTTCATCTCTTCCATAACAGTTCACCTCTTTTATTCTTGTTTCTCTCTTTTTTGATAATAGCCATAAAAAAAGCCCCTTCAATTATGGTTATACCACAATTATACAATAAAAGGGGATTTGATTTTAAATAATTATACAGTTTTATTTAGTTGCTTCTGTAATTTTGGGTTCTTAATATAGTATAACCGAGCATTTTCAATTATCTCATTAACTAAATCACCATTCATGTGATCGTGTTTGTAGAGTTCATCTACAAACTTACTAATGTTCTTAGATAAAACAGGAATAGTTATCTTAGTGACATTAGATTTTATAATAAATCGTGGTTTGTGAAGTACTAAAAACCAAGTCTTTTTATAATTAACAGTATATCTTGTTTTCCAAGATATTAGTTTCTTCCTAAATGTGATTTCATTTGCAGTGACTTCATACTTAGTTTGATACTTATCAATCCTTGTTAAAACAAAGATTAAAATAACCTCTAAAATAACAATAGCCAATGTTGTCCCAGAGTTGATTATCTCATTAACTCTAGCGGGAACTAAAACAAAACCTAAAAGAAGTAAATAAAACGCTACAGCAGGTAATCCTGCTTTAACTTGATTTACTACAGTATATTTCTTTTGATCTAATAAAATATACTTATTCTTCGCAAAGAAATTATATAGTGGACGAATCGTCCAAACACTAAAACCAATAGCAACTAAAATGATGACTAAGATATCCACAAAAACACCTCCATATGGTCCTCTAATTATATTCTAGCAAAAAAATGTGAATATCTTATGTTTATTTGACATTCATATAGATTAATAAATAAATATATTATATAATTATATCTAGAGAAAGAAGGTATTACGATGGGAAAGATTATACAATTAGATGATAACTTAAGCAATTTAATCGCTGCTGGTGAAGTTGTTGAAAATATGGCTAGTGTCGTAAAAGAACTAGTAGAAAACTCAATTGATGCGAATAGTGCAAACATTCGCATTGAACTACAAGAATATGGTCTAAACGAAATTAAAATTGTTGATGACGGTGACGGTATGAGTTTAGAAGATATGAAAATGGCTGTCAAAAGACATGCCACTTCTAAAATCAAAACCGCTAATGATTTATTCCATATCAATAGTTTAGGTTTTAGAGGAGAAGCTTTACCAAGTATTGCTAGTGTTTCCCATTTAGAAATTATTAGTAGCGAAGGTGAACTTGGCCACCGTATCTTTTACCTAAAAGGTGAATTAAAAGAAAGCGGAGAATATGCTCCAAGAAAAGGAACAAGTATTGCTGTTAGATACTTATTTTATAATACCCCAGCTCGTTTAAAACATTTAAAAGCAACTAATACTGAATTAAGCTATATCGTTGATTACATCAACAAAATAGCTCTTTCTCATCCAGAGATTAGTTTTACTTTATCAAATAATAATAAACAACTATTTAAATCTAATGGTAGTTCTGAATACTTAAAAGTACTATCTAATATATACAATATTGATATCATCAAGAATATGGTTAAGTTTGAAAATAAGAACCAATACTTTGAAATCAATGGTTATCTAACAAAACCAATCTTCTCTCGTTCTTCAAGAACACATATCACCGTTATTGCTAATAACCGTATGATTAAAAACAATAAAGTAATCAACGCAGTAACTGAAGGTTTTAGAACATATTTACCAATTGGTAAATATCCAATCGTATTTCTAAATATTACTTTAGATCCCCTTCTAATAGATGTAAATGTTCATCCACAAAAATTAGAAGTTAAGTTCACAGAAGAAAGAATGTTGTTATCGTTAATTAAAACAACTATCAATGATACATTAAAAACTTTATCTCTAATCCCAGAGATTAAAGAAGAAGCACCTAAACAAGTATTTGTAAATGAATCATTAGATTTACGACAAGAAGATAAGACAGAAAAAACATATAAATATGAGGATCTTAAATTTAAATCAAAAGACAAACAACCAAGTCTTGTAAAAGAAGATTTTGTAAACTATATCAACAATCTAGTTGAAAAGAAAAAAGAGAAAGATATTCACAATGAACTAGTTATTGAAGAGAAACTTGTTGAAGAAAAATTAGAAGTAAAAGAAATAAAAAGACCTAGTTTACCAAGGTTAGAATATATCGGACAATATCTCGGGACATACTTAATTGCCCAGAATGAAGAAGGCCTATATCTTGTCGATCAGCACGCTGCTGCTGAACGAGTAAGATATGAGAATTACTACAACCGTATGAGTACTGTTGAAGTGATTTCTACAGAATTACTTATTCCAATCACTTTAAATTTATCTAATCAAGAAGTGTTAGCTCTAGAAGATAATCTAGAAGTGTTTAAACCTCTTGGGTTAGAACTGATCGTAAATGATTATATGGGTGTTGATATCTTAAAAGTACCAACATGGTTCCCTGAAACATTTGAAAGAATCTATACTGAAGAAATTGTTAGATATGTTTTAGAAGGTAAAGATGTCACAATTGGTGAAATCAGAGATTCACTCGCAAAAAGCCTATCTTGTAAACACAGTATAAAAGCTAACAAATTCATTAATAAAAATGAAATTGAAAAACTACTTGCTGATTTAGAAAAAACAGTAAACCCATATACTTGCCCTCACGGCAGACCTGTAATTATTAAATTTACCCAAACAGAAATTGAAAAACTGTTTAAAAGGATAATGTAATGATATACGTTATCGTCGGACCGACAGGAATTGGTAAAACTAAACTATCAATTGCCTTAGCAGAACATTTTAATACCGAAATAATTAGTGGGGATAGTGTTCAAGTTTATAAGGAATTAAGTATAGGTAGCGCTAAAATATCAGAAAAAGAGATGAAGGGTATCCCTCATCACTTGATAGATATTTTAGAGCCTACAGAGGACTTTAGTGTTGCTTTATTCCAAAAGCTTGTTAGAGGAAAGATTAAAGAACTTGAAGATAATCATAAAATACCACTAATTGTTGGTGGGACAGGATTATATATTAAAAGTGTTTTATATAATTATAATTTTGAAGATACGAAAAGAGATAATACTTTAGAATTAAAATATCAAGAATTATCTAACGAAGAAGTTCATAAGATATTAGAAGAAAAAGACTTCAAAGCTTCTAAAAATATTCATCCTAATAATCGTAAAAGAGTTCTTCAGGCAATCTCGAGAAGTGATTCTAATAAAGTTTCTGAAAACACTTCTAAAGATGAAAAGATGTATGACTTTAAAATTATTGGTTTAACCTTAGAAAGAGAATTACTCTATCAAAGAATTAATAAACGAGTTGATAAGATGATTAAAAAAGGTTTAATCAAAGAAGTTAAGACTTTATATGATAAAGGTATTAATGGAAACAGTGTTAGTGCCATTGGTTATAAAGAATTATATAGTTACTTTGATAAGAAAGTAACGCTTGACGAAGCAATCGATAAAATCAAACAAAAAAGTCGTAACTTAGCTAAAAAACAATTCACATTCTTTAATAACCAGTTTGACATAAACTGGTTAGAAGTAGATTTATTTGACTTTGATAACACAATCAAAGAGGCAGTAAAAATTCTCGAAGAATAGAGGTACCTCATATGAAAAGACATCCCCGTGATGTATTTAGTGATTTCGTTATTTTTCTTATAAGACCAATAGTTATCTTCTTAATGAAAAGAGAGATAGATGTTTTTCACGAAGGTGAAATTATAAAAAAAGACCGTGAACCATTCATCCTAATATCTAATCATTTTAATACTTGGGATAGCTTTGTCGTAATGAACAATGTTAGAAAGTATATTAGATTTGTCGCAACAGAAATTGCCTTTCTTGATTTTGCGAAAAAGATTGGTATGACCCATCTAGCACGAGCAATTAAAAAACGTGTTGGTAAAATGGACTATAGTGCAACTAAAAGAATCTTTAATTCTTTAAAACAAGGTTATGCTGTTGGTTTATTCCCGGAAGGTGATAACACCTTTTACGGTGAAACTTTAGATATCTATAAATCAACAGGGAAACTCTTAAAAAGAGCTAAAGTTGATGTTATCTTAATTAAACAACAAGGTGGTTATGTTTCGCAACCACGTTGGGCTGATTTCTTTAGTAAGAAAGGTGTCGTATATACCGAAACTAAACTTCTCATTAAAAAAGAGGATTTAGAAACATTATCAGAAGAAGAAGTTAATGATATTGTTGAAAAAGGTATTTATAACAACGACTATGATTTCCAAAGAGAAAAAATGATTGATTTTGAAAGAGAGAGCCGTGCTGAAGGGATTGAAAGACTTGTCTATCGCTGCAATAAATGCGGAGGAATCTTAACAGTTTACGGTAAAGGACATGATATCATATGTACTACCTGTGGTGTGATTGGAACAATCAATGAATACGAATTTATTGAAGGAAATACCCACGATAACTTAGTCGATTATACCCATGAAATGTATAAACATATTGAAGATGCTGTTAATAGTGAATTCTCATTTGATGTTACCTTAAATATTGTCGATACTAAAAAACTGAAGAATAAGTCACTAGGTAAATACCTTGTGAGTTATAAAGATAAAGTTTTAACATTAACAAATGATGAAAAAGAAGTAACATTCTTACTATCAAAAATTAAGTACCCAGTAAACACAATGAGACATAGCTTCAGTTTTGATTATGAAGAGATAACTTATAACTTTACTGATATAAGACATCAGTTTGTCTTATATGAAATGTGTAAATACTTAAACGGAAGCTATAAGGAGTGATTTGATGAAATATAAAATTAAAACTGATTTATGGATAAGAATCTTATTATGGGGATGTATTTTAATGTTTGTCCCAATGTACTTCTTTGCACCTGCAGAAGAAATGTGGATTTTAGCTTTAAGTACATTTTTAATGGCAGTCTTTATCCTACCATTATTTAGTGCTTCATATGAACTAGCAGAACAAGAACTAATTATTAAATTCTACTTTTTCAAATTTAGAATAAAATATGAAAACATAAAATCAATTAGAAAGTGTAAAAACTTTCTTAGTAGTGCTGCGATGAGTAGTGAAAGAATTGAGATTTTAGAACATAATAAAGGGAAACTAAAAGGGACAACTTATATAAGCCCGGTTAATCGTGATGATTTCTATACAAATCTAAAACACAATTGTAGACATTTAGAAGTAGATCATGATGAAGATTCATTATGGAAAGAATAGAAGATTTGATTAAAAATATATACAACAACTAGGAAATTACATATAAGAGGTGAAACTATGAAAAAAGGGTTTATTTTATTAGCTTTAATATTAGCTTCTCTGTTTGTATCAAACACCGAAGTTAATGCCGACAATGTTGAATACTCATCATATACTCCAATTAACCAATTTGATGCGTTTACAAATGTCGTTATTTTTATTAAGTTTAGTGACGAGACAACTTATACCGCACCATATGATTATGATTATTACTATGATATGTTCAATGGTGTAGATACGATAAGTTTACGAGATTACTTTTTAGAAGTATCTTATGATGTATTAACAATTGACAGTGTGTTTACTCATACTGAAATTGTTTATTTTGTTGATGCTAATCCTCGTTCTTATTATCAACCGTATGATGAATCTGAAAACACAAATGGTTTTCAGAATAAAGACGAAGCTGAATTTAGAGAACACACATTACTTAAAAATGCTGTCGACTGGGTTGAAGAGAATAACTTTATCGATGACACGATTGATTTAGACGTCAACAATGATGGTGATATTGATTCGATTACATTTATGATAAGTGGTGACGATAATGGTTGGAACAATCTATTATGGCCCCATAAATGGAATCTTTATACATACTATGATTATTCATATTCAGGTTATAGTGAAGATGCCCCGACTATAAACGGTAAAAATGTTTGGGATTATACATTTGAATTATTAGGATATGATACTAGTTATGGTTATCAAGTAGATGTCGCTGTTTTAGCACATGAAACATTTCATTTAATTAGTGCTCCTGATTTATATCACTACAATGATTTCGATTGGATAGATCCTATCGGTGAATGGGGACTAATGGCAACTATAGGTACAGTACCTTCGCATATGCTTGGGTATATGAAATATATGTACGGGGACTGGATTCCTGAGGTAACTGAGATTACAACTTCAGGAGAATATACCCTTTATCCACTCCAAGATTCACCGGATAATATTTACCGAATACCTCTTGGGTATTCGCATGAATATATCTATCTTGAATACCGTGATCTTGTAGGACAATATGAATCTACTTTGCCTGATTCAGGGTTAATCGTTTATAAGGTAGATGAAGACTTCTTTGATGAAGGGAACACTGGAGGTTACTACAGTAATAATGAAGCTGTAGAAGAAGTATGGGTCTATCGACCTGATATGGAAGATACAACTTTCCCAATCGAGTTCGCTCTAGAAGATCCTTATTCTGACGTTGACGGTGAACCGTATATTGCAGCGTTATCTGATGATAATTTATATGATGAAATTGGTGTCGGAACTGACATTTTATTATTTGATAGTGCCGGAGATGAAATTGAGTTAAAAATAACTAACATTGTTGAACATGATGGTTATATAACTTTTACTGTATTCTTTCAAGCACAAGATATCCCCGAAATCAAATTAAACGGAACACCACAAATGACTTTAGAATATGAAACATATTTCTATGAACCAGGTTTCACAGTTACTGATCCTGATTTTCAGGATAATGTAACTGTTGAAGGAACTGTTGATATTTATACTTTAGGTGATTATATAATTACTTATACATTGAGAGACGATGAAGGTGTTCTTATCGAAACCAAAACAAGAACAGTAAGCGTTGTAGATACAACAAAACCAAGTGCTAATATCAACGCTGGCGTTGATACAATTAATATCGGTGAAACTTGGATAGATGCTGGAGTATTTGTTAGTGATAACTATGATACTGATCTAACAATTGAAATTACTTCAGAATTAGATAATCAAACAGTTGGTAACTATGAAGTTTATTATAAAGTAATCGATGAATCTGGAAACTACATCAGAGCTAAAAGAATTGTCAATGTCGTTGACAATTCATATACGAAAGTAGATTTTACTTGTAATGACACTAAAACAACTTATACAACAGGAGAACCAATTACTTATCCTGTTTGTACTTATAATGATGAAACGCTAGAGATCACAAATATGAGTGATATACTCAATAACCAACCAGGTACTTATGAAATATTATTAGAAACAACAATTGATGAAGTGACTTATACTTTTAGAAGATATGTTTTTATCATCAGTAAATACACTGACACAGTCGCGATCTTACCTGAAGAAAGAAGGAGAAAAATATGAAAAAATTACTATTATCAATTCTCCTTATCTTAACTTTAGCAGCATGTGACTCAACCGTTGAATATACAATGACTTTAAATGCCGGGAATGATATCATTTCTGAAAATGAAACATGGGTTGACAGTGGTTGTTCAATCACAATCAATGAAGAAGATTTCCAAATGGAATTATCAGGAGCTTTTGATAATACATTAATTGGTGATCAAACTCTTACATACAACTATACTTATAAGGACACAACATACGTTTGTAAAAGAGTTGTTAAAGTTTTAGAAGCACCTAACTTTAACATTGAATTAAAACCAGGACTAGATACTGTGAAACTTAATAGTTTTCATATTGATAAAGGTTTAGTCTTTAATGATTCTAATGAATTAGACTTTATTGTTTCTGTTACAAGTAATGTTAATACTTCATTTCGAGGAATATACACAATAAATTATACAATTATCGATATGGATGGTAATCAGTTAATCATATCAAGAGTTGTAAATGTAATAAGTTAAAAAATCCTTGAAAAAGGATTTTTTTATTGCTTATATTTCTTCTAAATAGTCACTAAATGCTATAATAAATATGAGGTGATTTACATGAACAAAATATTTAAGGAGTTTACCTTTCCTCATGGAAAAAAAGTAAGGAATAAAATTGCTTTAGCACCAATGACAACTTATTCAAGTAATGATGACTTAACTTTATCTAATGAAGAAGAGATATATTATAATTCAAGAAGTAAAAATATAGGTATGGTTATTACTGCTGCAACTGCAGTAAGTAAAAATGCTCAAGCATTTACTAACCAAATCTCGATAAGAGATGGAAGATACTTAGAATCGATGAAAAGATTAGCCACTTCAATTAAAAAAGAAGGAGCACTAGCTATCTTACAAATCCATCACGGGGGAAGAATGAATCAACCAGATTTATATCCGAACCAAGATATCGTTTCCGCTTCAGCTGTTAAAGCTAAAAGAGATTATACTGTTCAACCTAGAGCGTTAAAGACTAGTGAAGTCTATGATGTGATTGATGAATTTTGTAATGCAACTAGATTAGCTATTAAAGCTGGTTTTGATGGTGTTGAAATCCACGGAGCTAATACATATTTAGTCCAACAATTCTTTAGTCCTCATAGTAATAAAAGAACTGATGAGTTTGGGGGAAGTTTAGAGAAAAGACTAACATTTCCGTTAAAACTAGTTGATAGAATCTTAGCGTTAAAAAAGGAACTAAACGAAAAAGAATTTATTGTTGGTTATAGATTCTCACCAGAAGAATTAGAAACACCAGGGATAACCCTAAATCATACAGTTTTATTGATTGATGAATTAGCTTCTAAAGATATTGATTACTTACATGTTTCACTAAGTAACTACAAACAAACATCAGTAAGAAATACTTATGATTTAGAACCAATCGTTACAAAACTAGTTAAAGTAATCAATAAACGTGTTCCTTTAATCGGGGCGGGAAGTATTGAATCAAACGAAGATGTTGATGAAGCTCTAAGTCTTGGTTATGATTTAGTAGCTCTTGGAATGATTGCGATTGCTGACAAAGATGTTGTTCAGAAACTAATGAATAATGAAATACCTAGTAAAGAAATATCAAAAGCATCACTTTTACCACCACAACTATACAACAGAATCAAATCGTGGGAAGGTATTAAAAAAAGAGGTTATACAGCCAAATAAAGCAGGGTTTACCCTGCTTTTTCTAAATGTATATATAATGTGGTATAATAACTATAACTTAGTAACTAAGAGAGGAATAAAACATGAATAATTACAGTTCAACAATTGAATCAATATCACATAATTTTGATGAAAAGAAGCAAAAGAAACTACAGACTGATCTATTTAGTAGATTGTGTAAAAAATTAGAGGAAAAATCTGATCAAGATATCGATCAATTAATTAAAACTACATATGAATTACTACGAGAGTTAAGCAGTAATGAAGAAGTTAAACCAAAAGCATATTTAAAATCACTTAATGTCTTAAGAAATAATGTAAAAACTGTATATGATTATACTTATAAAGGCCAAATAGAAGAACAATATACCGGTATGGGGATTGCAATAGGTGTTGCTATCGGTGCTGGATTTACTGCTATTTCTCCGGCATTTATTGGTGTCGGGATACCAATTGGTTTAGTTTTAGGAATTAGTATTGGTAGAAAAAAAGATCAAGAAGCTGAAAAACTAGGAAAAACATATTAATCAAAAAATAGGGTTTAAGAGGAGTTTCTATATGAAGAATCAAAAATATTTATTAATATTTGGAAGTATTTTTATTATATTATTGATGATTGCATTTCCTGTAGGAATATTACTATCACCAAGCATAACTCCGATGGAGTTACTGTCGGCAAAACCATATGTTGAAATTGGGAATTTAATTATTATCGTTCCTTCTTCAACATTTATTGTTTACTTATTAGGTGCCATTACTATCTTCTTTGGTATTAAACTAACAAAGTTAGAAGAATCATATAAGAAGTACTGGGGTATCTCGCTTATTCTCTGGGGGATAGGAACCGTTTTAGCAGGAACAAGTTATCAAGGTTTAGGTTATATGTTAAAATGCGATAACCAAGAATTATGTTTGTTTACTAGTTGGTTTGAACTTAGTTATTTATATGTTACCGCACTAAGTATCACTTTGATGGGTTATGCAGTAGCTAAGAAATCAATTTGTGTTGATAAGTTAAACCTTTATACAAAAATCATATTCATTGGGTTTATTGGATATACAATTTCACTTGTATTAGGAATAGTCTTTGAAATCCAGTTGTTAATTACCTATGAATGGTTCTTGCTATTCTTCTTACCATACTTCATTTCCTTTATGGTTATTAATGTTAAGGGGAATAAACGTAGTAAAAATGAAACTGACAAAGGATTAATCAACGTTTGGTTAATTATGTTGTTAATAAATATACTATATTTTGCGTATTTCTATAGTGGTTTAGGTGAACTATTATATGATGATTACTCAATATGGTTCTCAGCTAATGATGTGTTACATGTTGGGTTAATTCCCTGGATGTATTATATCTATATTGTAGTAAAAAAATAGTTAAATTAAAAGTTAGTAACACATCCGTGTTTACTTACTTTTTTTTTACTTTTTATTGCTAAATTGTAAGCATTTACAAATAATTCCTATGAAGTATTGACATCTACTAGTTTAGTATATAGAATGAGTATAGGACATACAGACGTTCGAACGTCTATACAATATAATTACAGGAGGTAAATTGTGGGTAAAGGAAATGTATTAGTTCTTGATTGTGGCACGCAGAGTGTTAGAAGTGTTATCTTTGACAAAAAAGGGAAATTACTAGGAATTGAACAGGTTAAGTATCCTAAATACGAAACAAATGGTGATGGTTTTGTTGAAATGAATGCAGACATTTTTTGGGATAGTTTTGTTAAGTCTGTAAAACAATTTTGGGAAAATAAACCAGAAGTAATGAAGAATGTAGTAGCAATCACGATTGCTTCACAAAGAAGTGTTAGTGTTTTTGTGGATAAAGATGGGAAGCCACTTAAAAATGCTATTAGTTGGATGGATCAAAGAAAAACAAAAAATAATGTGAATATTGGCAATATGCAAAAAAGACTTTATAAGTTAGCTAAAGTATGGGACATGTTAGATGGTTACAATCGTAAATGTCCATATCACTGGGTTCAAGAAAATGAACCGGAAATATACAAAAAAGTACATAAGTTATTATTCTTATCAACTTATCTTAATTTCAAGCTTACAGGTTTATTCCGTGATTGTATTACTTCAGCTCCGGGGTATATACCTTTTTCTAATAAAAGACTTGATTGGGCAAATTCAAAAGACATTGAAGGTAAAATATTCTCTGTTAAGAAGGAACATTTATTTGAATTAGTTCAACCTGGTGAAAAAATCGGTGATTTAACAAATGAAAGTGCCAAATTATTAAATTTACCTGCAGGTATTCCTGTTATAGCATCAGGTGCTGATAAAGCTTGTGAAACAATTGGTATCGGTTGTTTCGATGAATCAACAGTAAGTGTTTCACTCGCTTCAATGGTTACAGTTCAAACAACGACAGATACTTTTATGCCTTTATATAAGTATGGAACAGTTTACCCAGCAGCTATAGAAGGTAAGTACAATCCTGAATTAGGAATTACTAGAGGATTCTGGTTAATTAGCTGGTTCGTTGATGAATTTGCTGAATTAGAGAAAAAAGAATCTAAAGATAAAAACGTAAGTATTGAGAAAGTTCTAAATGAAAAACTAAACCTAGTACCTCCAGGTTCGGATGGATTGCTAATGCAAACATTCTGGATGAGTGATCCACGTCATCCAGCAGCTACCGGAACATTGATTGGCTTAAATGATGTTCATACAAGAATCCATATGTACCGTGCATTAGTTGAAGGATTAGGATATTCAATTAAAGAAGGAATCTTAGCGATTGAAAAGAAAACCAAAGTGAAAATCAAAAAAGTTGGTTTATCTGGTGGTGGTTCTAAAAGCATAATCCTTAGTCAATTAATTGCTGATATATTGAATAAAGAAGTATATGTTGTTCAAACACACGAAACAACAGGTTTAGGAGCTTCAATGATTGGTTATATTCATCTTGGTGAATATAACGATGTAAAAGAAGCTGCTGAACATATGGTTCAGGAAACAAAAACATATTATCCAAATAAAGAAATTGCGAAAAAATATGAAACACTATATAAAGAAATCTACAAACTTACTTATCAAAGATTACAACCAGTATATGATAAGATGATGGACTTAAGAAACTAGAGGGTGAAACTATGAAGATAGATAAACGAGTACAAAAATGTTTTGCTTTACACAGGGAATGGGATAAATTCAACATTGAATTTACTATTTCAGATAAAAAAATCATAACATTGACAGGAACTGTTGATGTTTGGCAAGAGCTAGTTGATATTGGACACATTGTCGCTAAAGTTAAAGGTGTGAAAAACTTAGTAAACAATATTACTGCTAAAGATACTGTTATAGTAAAAAAAGATTATACTAATGAGATCTTAGAAACTAAGAAATCTGGTAAAACAGAATCTTGTGACGTAGTAATTATTGGTGCTGGTGTATCTGGTTGCGCAATTGCTCGTGAATTAAGCAAATACGATATTGATATTAAAGTAATAGAAAAAAATAGTGATATTAGTGATGAAACTTCAAAAGCAAATAATGGTAATATTCATCCTGGTTTTCTAGCAACACCAGGAACATTAAAAGCTAAATTGAATCTTCGTGGAAATTACCTATATACAAAACTGTCAAATCAATTAGATTTTGATTTAAAAAGACCGGGTTCGCTAATTGTTTATTATGATGAGAAAAATCATAAGAAATTCAGTTTCTTAAAACTTATGAAAAGAACTGGTTTAGGATATTTCTATAAACCAATTAGACAAATGATGAAAGTGCCTGGACTTAAATGGTTAACTGGTGAAGAAGTTCATGAATTAGAACCAAATATTAAAGGAAAACCTCTTGGCGGGTTATGGATGACAACAATGGGAATTGTTGAACCATTCCAAGTCTGTTATGCCTTATCAGAAAACGCTATTGATAATGGTGTAGAATTTAAAATGAATACAAGAGTTCTTGATATTGAAGTAGATAATAGTGAGGTAACTAAAGTTATCACAAACAATGAAGTAATCAGTTGTAAAACTGTCATAAACGCTGCTGGCGTTTATGCTGATGATATTGCTGAAATGGTTAATGATAAATTCTATACAATTCATGCCCGTCGTGGAGCTATTGCGATCTTAGATAAAAACCGTAAAGGTTTTATCAGAAGACCATCAGGTTCAGTTACAAACAAAAAATCTAATTCAAACAGTAAAGGTGGAGGAGCTAGTGTTACACCTGAAGGTAACTTATTATGGGGACCAACTGCTGTAGAGATTTCTGATAAAGAAGATAAAGCAGTTTACCAAACTGATTTAGAATTCATTCTCAGTTTAGGTAGTGGTGTTACTGATGAAGTTAAAGCCAATGAAATAATAACAATTTTCTCAGGTTTAAGAGCTGCTGATTATAAAGAAGATTTTATAATTGAAGCATCAAAAAAAGTTAAAGGATTCATTCATGTTTCAGGAATTCAATCTCCTGGTTTAGCTTCCGCACCAGCAATTGCGGAAAGAGTTGAGAAAATCTATTTAAAACATAATCGAGGAACTAAAACTAAATCTGATTATACATCTGTTAGAACAAACACTCCTAAATTTAGAGATTACTCACATAAGGAACAAGATAAACTAATTGAGCAAAATCCTAAATATGGACGAATTATATGTCGTTGTGAATCAATCACAGAAGGAGAAATAATTGATGCATGTAATGCAGCAATACCTGCGACTTCTGTCGATGCAGTTAAACGAAGAAGTAGAGCGGGGATGGGTCGATGCCAAGGTGGTTTCTGTGGACCTAAAGTATTAGAAATAATATCTCGTGAATTAAATATTCCGATGACGGAAGTAACATTAAAAGGTGGCGACTCTAAAATCTTAACTAAAGATAGTAGAGGGTAAGGAGGAAACTATGAAAATTAAAAATTTCGATGTCGTCGTTATTGGTGGTGGTCCTGCTGGATTAGCAGCAGCACTAGAAGCTAAAAACGAAGGCGTAAAAGATATTATGATAATCGAGAGAGATACCTCTTTAGGTGGAATCCTCCAACAGTGTATCCATGATGGTTTTGGATTACACCGATTTGGAAAACAATTGTCAGGTTGTGAATATGCCGATAACTTTATTCAAGAAGTAGAAAAGACAGATATTGTCATTGCTTACGACACAATTGTTTTAGAAATCACAAAAGATAAAAGTGTTTACGCTATGAATGAAATAGAAGGTATGATGGAAATTAAAGCTAAGACAATTATCTTAGCGATGGGTTGTAGAGAAAGAACAAGACATCAAGTATTCTTATGGGGGACAAGACCAAGTGGAGTTTTAACTGCTGGTACTGTTCAAAGATTTATCAATATTGAAGGATATTTACCAGGTAAAAAAGCAGTTATACTTGGTAGTGGTGATATTGGTTTAATCATGGCTAGAAGAATGACTTTAGAAGGTATAGATGTAAAAGGTGTTTATGAATTAATGTCTTCCCCAGGAGGATTAACAAGGAATATCGCACAATGCTTAGTTGATTATGATATACCACTTCATCTTTCAACGACAGTAATTAACATTCATGGTAATACCAAACTTGAAGGTGTTACCGTTGCTAAAGTAGATGAAAATAGAAATGTCATTAAAGGAACTGAAGAATATATCGAATGTGATCTATTAGTTCTAGCAGTTGGATTAATTCCTGAAAATGAATTATCAACCCAAATTGATATTGAAATTGATCCCCGTACTAAAGGACCAGTTGTTGATGATCAATTTATGACTTCAGTTGATGGTGTCTTTGCTGCTGGTAATGTCGTTACAGTATTTGATCTTGTTGATTTTGTTTCTCTTACTGGTGAAATAGCAGGTAGAGGGGCAGCTAAATATATTCGTAATGAATTAGCTACAAGCAAAGAATATATTGAATTAAACGCCGGAGAAAATGTTAGCTTTGTTGTACCACAAAGAGTAAACAAAGCAAACCTAGATGATTCATTATCAATTTATTTTAGAGTTAAAAACAAACAAGAAAAAGTTCAAGTTTCCGGAGTAGTAAACAACGAAGTTATTCATAAGAAAAGACATCGTGTTGTCTTACCTCCAGAAATGATTGTTGAGAAAATTAAAACTGAACAACTAATCAACAACACACCAATTCTTGTTCATGTAAACGAGGTGTAATTATGAAAAAATTCACTTGTATCGTTTGCCCAGTTAGTTGTAATTTAAGTGTCGAAGAAAAAGACGGTGAAATTACTGTATCTGGAAACCAATGTAAACGAGGATTAAACTTTGGTATTAATGAATATTCTCACCCTGTGAGAATTCTCACTACTACTTTAAAAACAGTAAACGGAAGTATTAGAAGAGTTCCTGTCATAAGTACCGGAGAAGTACCAAAAGATAAACTAAAAGCAATTGTTAAAGAGTTGTACAAAGTATCAGTACCTTGCCCTATTAAAAGAGGCGATGTTATAGTTAAAAATATTAATAATACTGGTGTTGATATTATCGCAACCAGAACAATTTCATAATAGAAGGAGAATACAATAATGGATAAAGGTTCAATAATTAATTATTTTGAAGAAGTATTAGGAAAAGATAGAGTAATTCAAAACGAAGAGATCTTACAAGAGTATGCAACAGATATTACTGGTTTAAGAATGGTTCAAAAAGTATTTGGTTGGAAATCAGAAAATCTAGCGCAATGTATTTTAAAGATTCATAATAAAGAAGAAGCAATGAAAATCATGGAATTCATCAATGAAAATGATATTATAAGTATTCCAAGAACCGGAGGTTCTGGTGTATGTTTAGGTTTAGAAACACCTAAACATAGTGTTGTTGTTGATTTAAGTGAAATGAATAAAATTATTGAAATAAATGAAGAAAACTTTACAGTTACAGTTGAATCAGGAGTACCTTTACAAGTATTAGAAGACACTTTAACTGCAAAAGGATATACAACAGGACATTATCCACAATCATTACCATTAGCGCAAATGGGTGGTTTAGTAGCTACTAGAAGTATTGGACAATTCTCAACATTGTATGGTGGGATTGAAGATATGCTTGTTGGGATTGAAGGAGTATTACCTAACGGTGAATTAACTCATATTAAAAATAATCCTCGTAAATCAACAGGTCCAGATTTAAGACATATCTGGCTTGGGTCTGAAGGTGCGTTTGGAGTTATTACTGAAGTAACTGTTAAAATATTTAAAATGCCAGCTGAAAGAGTAATGCAAGCATTCACTATTAATAGTTTCCAAACAGGTTTAGACATTATAAGAGAATTACTACAAGATGGTTGGAAACCAGCTGTAACTAGACTTCATGATTATACAGAAGCTAAAGAAAGCTACGGTCCATTCGTTCAAGAAGGAGAAAGTGTATTACTATTTATCTCTGAAGGTCCAAAAGGATTTGCTGAATTAGAAGGAAACAAAGTTAAAGAAGTATGCTTAAGAGAAAATGCTCGTCAACTAGGTAGTAAACCATTAGAGTTATGGTTAGCTCATAGAAATGATATTTGTGATCACTTAGATGTTTATGCAAAACAAGGTGCAGTTGCTGATACTTGTGAAATTTCTGCAATGTGGTCTGATATTGGGAAGATTTACGAAGAAGTAATTGAAAGAGCTAAAAATGAAGTACCACATTTAGTACAAATGTCAGGTCATTCATCTCATAGTTACCAACAAGGTACCAACGTTTATTTCATGTTTGGAGCAATGTGTGCACCAACTGTTGAAGCAGCACAAAAAACATATGACCAGTTATTTGGAATAGTCTTAGAAACGACTCTAAAATACAATGGTTCAATCTGTCATCACCACGGGGTTGGACGTTATAGAACTAAATGGATGAAACAAGAGTTAGGTTCATCATTTACAATGTTAGAAAAACTTAAAAAAGCATTCGATCCTAAAGGTATTATGAATCAAGGAGTTTTACTTCCTCAAGATTAATTACCTGGAAAGAGGTTATGTATGAAAATTGTTAGTTGTATAAAACAAGTATATGATCTTGATATAGTTTTAGAAAATGATTGGGTAGTGGATGAATCATGCAAAAGCGTGGATATCCACTACGCCAATAGAATTATGAATTCATACGATGAAGCAAGTTTAGAAATGATGTTGCAGCTGAAAGATAAATATTTAAATATCATGACTCAGGCATTAACTATTGGTAATAAATCTACTGAATCAATTCTTAAAAAAGCACTAGCAATTGGTGTTGATGAAGTTATAAGAATTGATATTGATATCAACAAGATAAATAATCCAAATGATAATGCTACACTCATTTATGAATCAGTAAAAGAAGATGAATCGATAGATATAATATTTTGTGGTAAACAATCAGATATTAACAACTATGGACAAACAGGCCAAATACTAGCTGAAAAGCTACATTGGTCTTGTTTTACTAATGTCTTTGAAATTGAATATATTGATAATCAATTTCATATTTCAAGACTACTTAAAAGTGGTATTGAAAGAATTATAACTAAAGCTCCATTTGTAATTACATCGATCCCTTCAGCTGATAAGTTCTTAAGAATGGCAACACTTAGAGATATGATGAGAGCTAACAAAGAAACTATTAAAATTAAAGAATATGAATCATTATTAACTGAATTAGAAAACCGATATAATTTTGAAAAAATCACAATTGAAAAACCTGTAAAGAAATGTATTTACCTAGAAGATGAAATAGATAGTAAAGTTGAAACACAATTAGACGAACTAATCACTAAATACCGAGAGATAGGTGATAGCAAATGAAATTCACTATCTTAGGAAAATTAATTAATTCAAAACTATCAGAAGAAACAATTGATATAGTTAACAAACTACTTAAATTAGAGAATAAGAATCTACAAATAGAACTACTATTTGTAGATGAAAATACATATATAGATATGATTATGTTACCTAAAGAAATCACAATAAAAGTCTATAATAATATTATAGGAGATAATGAAAAAGAGAAGTATGTAAAATTGGTTGACCATTACTCAAATAACCATAGCATTGGGAACTTGATTTTGGCACTAGGAAACCTAGATGAGGAATTAGTTCCATTACTCGGAGAACGATTAAAACTTGCTAGTTTTATCGATTGTGTGGGATTAGAGTATTCGGAAAGTAAAAATGAATTGTCATTATTAAAACCAGAGTATAGTGGAAATGTAATTTCTCATTATACTTTGAAAGATTGTTCAGTTCTTAGTTTTAGATATCAAAAGCTAAAATTATTAAATTTTGGAAATGTAATTCCTGTAAAAGTTGAATATGTTAATTACAAAATTCATGTTAAAGATAAATATATAAGTAAAGAGTATTTAGAATCACAAAACACAAATCTAGAAGATGCTGATTTTGTTATTGTTTGCGGTTTTGGTGTTGGTAATAAAGAAAACGTTACTGAAATAATCAATTATGGTAAGAAGATTGGAGCTACAGTTTGTGGTACTAAAAAAATCATTGATTCAGGGTGGTTACCTATGAACCTAATGATTGGCCAAACAGGGCATATCATCTCGCCAAGCCTTTGTATAACAATTGGTGTATCGGGCGCAGCTCCATTACTGAATGGAATTATTGGGTCTAAAAAGATAATTGCCATAAACAATGATAAAAATGCTAGAATATTTAGTTATGCTGATTATGGTATTATTGGAGATTATAAGAAAATTATCGCAAAGGGGTTGAATATTAATGAGAGTAATTAATGATATTAAACCGGGTTGCGATTATCTAAAAGATGAATCGCAACTAATTGGTAATGCTGATAAGATTTATTTTTGTCATAATACAAATGAAATAGAAGAAGTTTTGAGTAACTGTTACAAGAACAACACACCAATTACTATTCAAGGTGCTCTTACTGGTATTTGTGGTGGAGCGGTACCGTTAAATGGTGTTGTAATAAACTTATCAGAAATGAACAATATATTAGGAATGAACTATAATACAGAGTTAGAAAAGTATATTATTAAAGTTCAATCAGGATTACTACTTAAAGATCTTAATCATTTTCTGAAATCAAAGAAGATAGATATTAGTAATTTTGATGAGGAATCTATAAAGGGATATAATAAATTCATCAAAGATAGTTCATTTATGTTTCCTACAGATCCAACCGAAACCTTAGCTTCAATTGGTGGTATGGTGGCATGTGACGCATCAGGTGCTTGTTCTTATAAATATGGTTCTATAAGAAAGTACATTCAAGGATTAACTTTAGTTACTCCTACAATGAAGTTGAACATTGAAAGAGGAAAATATAAATACAGTGATTTAGAACATATATTGAAGTTAGATGGTTCATCTCTACCGAAATGGCAAGCACAGAATCAAGATATTAAAGATGTCGCAGGGTTATACTATGATGATAATATGGATTTAATCGATCTTATCATTGGTGGTGAAGGTATTTTCGGGGTTATTACAGAAATAGAATTAATACTAATAGAAGAACCGAAAGTACAGGCAGGAGTAATGTTATTCCTAAATGAGGAGAATGAGCTTGCAAAGTTTGTTGATAAACTAAGAAACAATGAATCAAAGTTATTTAATAGCGGTATTGCCGCTATAGAATACTTTGATAGTAATAGTTTGAAACTACTTAATAGATTTAGAGAAGTGAATCAAGCTTTAAAAAAACTACCGATTATCCAAGATGAATTTTATGGTAGTTTGTACTTAGAATTTCATCTAGATTCGAGTGATGAACTTGATGAATTACTAATGGATATTTTAGAAGATATGAATGAGTATGGTATTAATGAAAAACATCAATGGTTAGGGATAGAATCTTCTGACTTTGAAAAACTGAAATTATTTAGACACGCTGTACCGGAATGTGTTAATATTTTAATAGCGAGCAATAAACAGATCGATAGTCGTTTAAACAAGTTAGGAACTGATATGTCTGTTCCTAACGATCAATTATTAAACACATTACTTATGTATCAAAAAGATATTGAAGAACTTGATGTTTCAAGTGTAATATTTGGCCATATAGGAGATAATCATCTTCATGTTAATTTACTACCTAACACTTATCGAAAACTCGTAGATTCAAAAAAAGTTATTATTAACTGGGCAAACTATATAACTAGTTGTGGTGGTAGTGTTACTGCGGAACATGGTATAGGTAAATTAAAAAAAGAATTACTTAAATTGATGTTAAAAGAAGAAGATATTAATTCAATGAGAAAAATCAAAGGTATAATTGAACCTAAAGGTTTACTTAATCAAGGGACTTTACTTGATTAAACAAAGGAGATTATTATGAATATTAAACCAGCAAAACCAGCTTATATTCAAATTAAAAATGACATTATTAAAAAGATAAGAACTGGTAATTGGCAAGAAAATCAAAAGATTCCATCAGAGTTAAAACTTATGGAAACATATAATGTTGGTCGCGGAACAATTAGAGATGCGATGAAGTTAATTATTGATGAAGGATATGTTTATATCAAAAAAGGTGTTGGGACTTTTGTTACCCAAAATGAAGTAGGAGTATCACTTGAACCTTTTGTTAGTTTAACTTACTTCATTAAAATGAGAGGTTTAAAAATTGAGAGTAAACTTTTAGAACAAAAAGAGTTTATAGTAGATAAAGAATGTGCAGAAGAAACAGGTTTAGAACTTGGTTCTAAAGCTCTACTTGTGACTAGACTAAGAATTTTAGAAGGTAAACCATTAGCTATCGAGATGTTTAGATTTTCATCAGTAGCATTAGAGATATTCGCTGATTATGATTTTACTCAACCAATCTCTCATTATATGTTTGATGTTAAAAAAATCGGGGTATCGAAAATGAATATGGACTTTGTGATTAAACCTGCAGATGCAAAAATTGCTAAAGTATTAAAACTAAAGCAAAATGAAAAAATGATTGAATCTAGTAGAACCGTATTTGTAGCACCTGATAATGATTTATATTACTACTTAACATTTTATTGTGCTGAAAAACTAAGTTACATCGGAACTGAGAAGTTCATCTAAAAAAATAAATCATAAAAGGAACTACACATGAATATAAAACAGATAGTAAAGAACAGTAGAACTTACTTCAAAAGTCATGAGACTTTAGAATATAAGTTTCGTAAAGAAAACTTAAATAAATTGCGTTTAGCAATTAATAAATATGAACCACAGTTATTAGAATCATTAAAACTAGATTTAGGTAAGAACGAACACGAAAGCTATATGACAGAAATTGGAGTTGTTTTAAAAGAGTTAACTTATAATGAGAAACGTCTTAAAAAACTAATGAAACCTAAACGAGTTAGAACAGCGGTTACTGATTTTCCAGGTAGTAGTTTTAGATATGCTGAACCATTTGGTGTCGTCTTAATTATTAGTCCATGGAACTATCCAGTTAATCTAACATTAAGTCCATTAATTGGTGCTTTAACTGCAGGTAATACAGCGATTATTAAACCAAGTGAATTTAGTATTAATACTTCTAAAGTTATTGAAGAAATGATTTTAGATACTTTTGAAGAAAAGTATGTAAAAGTCATTCAAGGTGGCGTTGAAACAAACCAGGAATTACTTGATCAGAAATTCGATTATATCTTTTTTACAGGTAGTACTAATGTTGGAAAGATTGTTATGGAAAAAGCTAGCAAACATCTAACTCCAATTAGTTTAGAACTTGGTGGAAAAAGTCCAGTTATTGTTGATAAGAATGTTAATATTCAAGTCGCAGCTAAAAGGATTACTTTTGGAAAGTACTTAAACTCAGGACAAACATGTATTGCTCCTGATTACTTATATGTCCATAAAGATATCAAAGAAGAGTTTATTTCTGAAATGAACAAGAATATTATTGAATTCTACGGGGAGAAACCCCTAGAATCTTCAATTTATGGTTCAATTATTAATCAAAGACATTTTAATAGACTAAAAAATTACTTAAATGATGGAACAAGTATTGTTGGGGGAACGATTGATGAAGAGAATTTACGAATCGCGCCAACTTTATTAGATTCTGTTGAAATGAGTAGTCTTGTGATGAAAGAAGAAATCTTTGGACCGATCTTACCAATTATTTCTTATACTGAAATTGATGAAGTTATCGACTTCATCGGTTCCCGTCCAAAACCGCTTGCCCTATATCTTTTTACAGAGAACGCACACATTGAAAAACGTGTCCTTAGTGAATGTCAATTTGGTGGGGGATGCATCAATGATACAGTTATGCATATCGCTAGTGAATATCTACCTTTTGGTGGTGTTGGTGAAAGTGGTATGGGTTCATACCACGGAGCAAAAAGCTTTGAAACATTTTCACATTATAAAAGCATTTTAAAGAAAAGAACATGGTTTGATTTACCAGTGAGGTATGCACCTTATTCTCCTGTGAAGAAGAAACTAATAAAAAGATTCTTAAAGTAAGAGGAGTTATTATGGGAACGACAATAAGAGAAGTTAAATCAACACCTAAGAGTTTAATAAATGAGCAAGGTGAATTACAAAGAGGTGTTTTTAAAGAATACTTTAAGGAATTTAATCTTCTAAATAAAAAAAGACCAATCCTAAAGAAATTAATTAATAGAAATCTATTAACTGAATGGCAAGCAGTGGAAGTGCTTGCTGCTGATATCTTTATGATTTGTGCAGTCTTTAAGTTTGGTGTCATGAATAGGACATTATTCTTTGTCTATGAGATTAAAGAGAATATCTTACATGATTACTCTTCGATGTCTTTAATTGGAACAAAAGCTAATGTAGCACCCTTTTTAGAGGGGATGAGTGTTTCATCAAGAAAAACTAAAGATACATTTGTGAAGATTACTAATAATTTAAATAATGGAGAGTTATATTTAGAAGGATATGGTAACAAGTTAGACAATGATATAGAGTTTGCTTTATCTTTTAAAAGAATTGCTGAACCATCTGTTGTATCTGTCCCGATGACAGATAACCATATCGTTTATACCGAGAAAGATCTTTTAGTACCTACAGGATATATAGATTTTAAAGGAAAGAAACATAGCCTTGATAAAAGTGATGTAACGATTCTAGATGATCACAGAGGGTATTACCCTCTTAGTTCTGGTTATGACTGGGTTACTTGTATGGGTGACATTGTGGTTGATAACAAAGAATCAAAGTTTGGGATTAATCTAACATCTTTCTATAAGAACGAAGAACCTGAGAAAATAAATGAAAATGGGTATTGGTTAAATGGAGAATATCACCAATTACCTTCTGTCGAGTTTAATAGAGAAGGATTTAATTGGTTAATCACCGATAAAGATAGTAAAGTGAATCTTGTCTTTGTCCAAAGGAACTGTTTTAATGAGAAAAAGAATATGGGGTTAAAGATTGATTATACTCTAGCTTTCGGAACATTATCTGGAGAAATTATCACAGATGATAATAAAGTGATAAAAGTTAATGAGATGTTCTCATTAGGCGAGAAGAGGTTAACCAAGTTGTTTAAGGGTAAGACTCATAATTATTAATATATAATGCAAAATAAAAAGACTAATTACGATTATAATTAGTCTTTTTTTTATAACTATTTTTGATATTTTGAGTAATCAAAGTTTTTAATGTATTCAACAACTTGATCTTTTGGGATTGGTTTACTGAATAGATATCCTTGAGCTAATCTACAACCAGCATCAGCAGACATTTCTAATTGCGAAACGGTTTCGACACCCTCTACACAAATGGTACTACCTGAAGCTCTAATCGCTTTTATAATAGTATAGAATCCAGCAATTTTTTTATCGTTTGCTTTTTTTGAAGGTAGTAATGATTTATCGGTTTTAATTGTCTTCAGTTCACCAGATAATACATCTGATAGTTTGGAAACACCAGCTCCAAAATCATCAACTGATATTGCAAATCCTTTGGATTGAATATATCGTAAAGTTTCAATAGATATAACCCCTAGATTTATATCTTCAGAAATCTCGAAGATAGATTTTTCGATTGGGATAACTCTGTTTTTAACAAAATCATCAAATCGCTTATTACTTTTCTCAAAAATCATTAGTGTTTCTGCAGATAAGTTGATTGCAAATGTCATATCTTTTATTTGCTCACATTCTAAGATTAGTTCGGAATACTCATCTTGCAGTTTATCAAATAGGTTTCGATCTAAAAGATCAACATATTTTACTTTCTTTATAACACTAATAAACATAGCAGCAGAACGTATTTCATCATTATAAAGCCATCTTGATAATACTTCAAATCCATCTAGTTTACCTGTTTCTAAGTTAATAATTGGTTGGTAATATGGTATTAGTTTGTTTTTTCTTACATCTTCAATTAGTTGTTGCTCTATGATTTTAGTTTCATCATAAGTATCCATTAATTCTTTGTTTACAATAGTTAATCCTTTGTTTTCTTTTTTAGCATCATACATCGCATAATCTAAGTACATCAGAATTGATTCTAAATTGATTGTATCAATTAGAGTTTCGAGAACACCAAGTGATATTTCAATATCAACTTCTTGTTTTAACTCTTCATTATAGAAACTAAAAACGGTTGAAGGCATTAATTTTTTGAACTCGTTAAGACTCATGGGCTTAGTCGAAACTAAAATGAACTCGTCACCACTAATACGGTATGGTCTTACATTTTCTAAAGCATTAAACTTTCCAGATAGTTGGATTAAACACCAGTCACCAAATGAATGACCTAAGGTATCATTTAAGATTTTAAACTTATTAACATCGGTAAAGGCAATTAACATACCTTTAAACAGGTTATCATTGTAGTCGCTAATAAACTTAGCTCTATTATAATCTCCAGTTAAGGAATCATGTTTTGCGTTATGTAGTATCTTCTTATTTAATAAGAGACTACGGTAGTAGAAGTAACTAATTATGATAATTACGAAGATACTTGCAATTCTAGCTATCCAATCTGTTGTTATATTAGATGGTGCACTATCTGCTGAAACTTCTAAATTCCAAGTGATATATTTATTACTGTATATTGTTGAGACGGAGTTATCTTCTATTATGTCTCCAGTTAAGAGGATGTCAGTATCCGAATCATCATAAAAGATTCTCATATTAACATTGTTTATATCTACTTCATTCTCTATTGTTTGAATAAATAAATCAGCATCAATAACTGTTGCTAGTTGTCCCCAATATTGGTCTCCGTCCAATATTGGTATTCGTAAGATAAAGGCTTTCCCACCTTGGACTAAATCAACAGGACCTACAAATAATGGTTCTAAATTATTTTTAACAAAGAGGATATCCTCTCTTTGTCCTTCAATAGTACTTAAATCAATCCCGATTGTTGATTGGTTTTCTTCATGGGGATAGTTATATATAATTGTCGTACCTTCAATCATCGCAATATTCTTAACATAATGATCATCATAAGAAAGGATATGATCTAAAAATGTCTCTGAGTCTTCTTTAGAAGCGTCGAGATTACTAGTCATATAAGACAAGTAACCATCAGATATAGTTATTGTGCTTTGAAAGATATTCTCTATTTGGGTTTGAACAGTATAAGATTTTTGGTAAAGAACATTGATTGAACTTTGGCGATTAAATGAAGTTAAACTAAAGAGAATCATCTCAAATATAAGATACATGATGAGTCCAATTATTATTACTTTTGCAAGAATACTTTTATGTAGTTTTTTCATATCTCTAGTCCTCTTTTTTTGTAATTGTCATTTAATTATAGCATACGAAGTATTAATATTATAAGTATCTTATTTATAATACTAGTAAAGTACTATTGTTTACCTCCTTATTTAGAAAATAATATAATAAAAGACTGTCTTTTTCTATACAATACTTGTGTGTTAAAAAAACTAGTGATAAGATTATTATGTAGGGATAACGGAGGATTATATGGGAGAGTTTTTTGAAAGAGTTGCTTATAACACTGAATCAGAATTTACTTTATTATCATTAGAGCATTATATAACTGTCGTTGTATGTTTTTTATTAATTTTTGGGTTTTATTTCTTATCTCCAAAACTTAGAGATAAGAAATATGAGGTTGTTTTACGTTATTTATTTGCCTTGTTTATGTTATTTAGTCAAATAACTATTTTTAAGCATAGTTATGATAATGGGTTTAAGTGGTATAGATATTTACCAGAAGCAACTTGTGGATGGGCTATAATCTTTGGAGCTTTGTCTTTAATGACTAAAAATAGAACATTAGTAGTACTAACGTTCTTCTGGGGATGGGGCGCAATATCAACTCTGCTTTTTCCTAATATTTTAGAAGGACCTACAAGATATTATTTCTATCAGTTCTTTTTAAGACATATCTTAATCATAGTTAGTTCGATATATATGTTTAGAGTTTTTGACTTTAAGCTTAAAAAGAAGGATTTCTATACTTATATTATTTGGACTTTACCTATGGCATTACTATTTGGGTTAATTTCATATATAGTTAATAATCCAAGTGAATCAAATATGTTTTATATGTTAGGACCAGCTACAAATACACCAGTATTTGGAATGATCTTAGAGTTTAATCATCTTGTATATGTTATTGTATGGCTATCATTCTGTATTTTTATTGGTTATATATATGGGTTACCTTTTTATCAAAGAAGTAGTAAGAAGTGAAATTTATAACAATAGAAAAAGCCCTTTTTGGGCTTTTTCCTTTTTATAGTATAATAAAACTAATAGTAGTTATTCTAATATACGGAGGTTTTTATGGGTCATAATACATCAAGAAGTGGATATGAAAAATTAGTTGATAGATTAAATAAGTTTCCCCAAGGTGTACCACCTTCTGATACACTGTATGAAATACTGAAGTTATTATTCTCTGAAGAAGAGGCTAAATTAGTGTCTTTACTACCAATTAAGCCCTTTACTACAAAGACTGCAGCAAAGGCGTGGAAGAAGTCTGAAGCAGAAGCAAGTGTTGTCTTAAATGAACTTGCTTCAAGAGCTCTTTTAGTTGACGTTGAACGTGATGGAAATCAAACGTTTTCTTTACCACCACCAATGGCCGGATTCTTTGAATTCTCAATGATGAGAATTGGTGGTAATTTTGATCAGAAATTACTAGGAGAGTTATTCTATCAATATATGAATATTGAAGACGAGTTTGTTACTGATTTATTAACTTTACCGACGCCAATTGGTCGTGCTTATGTTCATGAGGAAACAATTGAAGATCATATGATTCATGTTCTTGATTATGAGAGAGCGACAAAGGTGATTAAAACAGCTACTCATATTGGGATAGGTACTTGTTATTGTCGACATAAAAAAGAGCATGTGGGCGAAGCTTGCGATGCTCCAATGGAAATTTGTATGACATTTAATCAAACAGCAGCTTCTTTAATTAAATATGGTTACGCAAGACAAGTAGAGGAAGAGGAATGTTTAGATCTATTAGAACTAGCTAAGAAACATAATCTAGTTCAATTTGGTGATAATGTCCAAAATGAAGTAGCTTTTATCTGTAACTGTTGTAGTTGTTGCTGTGAAGCTTTAGTAGGCGCAAGAAAAGTTGGACCTTATCAAGCAATTAACTCATCTAATTTTATTTGTAATATTATTGATGATAATTGTAAAGGATGCCAAAAGTGTGTTGATGTTTGTCCTGTTGAAGCTTTATCAATGGTTTCGAGGAATCTACCTAATAGTAAAAAGATGTTAGCACAACTTGTAGAAGAGAACTGTATTGGTTGTGGAGTTTGTGCGAGAGTATGTGGTTCAGACGCTATTAAAATGAACCCTCGTGACCAAAAAGTATTTACCCCAGTAAATATGGCTCATAGAGTTGTATTAGAAGCGATTGAAACAGGTAAGTTGCAAAACTTAATCTTTGATAATCAAGCTCATTTTAGACATAGAGCTTTAGCATCAATCTTAGGAGCTATATTAAAATTACCTGTAATAAAACAAACATTAGCTTCTAAACAAGTTAAATCTAAATATATCTTAAAATTAATACAAAATAAGAATAGTAAAATAGTTAATTCACATATCTTAAAAGACTAACTCGATAACTCATTAGAACAATTATTTAGTTCATTTAGAATAAACAACGACGAGCCGTATCACAAATAGTTGACAAATATGATATAAAAGTCATAACAAAGCCCTTTTGGGCTTTTTATTTTGGTCCTTATATGACCTGTTTTTTATAATTAAGTGTGTTATAATATAAATAGGGAAGTTGTGCGTCGTTTTTTTAATGCACATTTTAAATAAAATAAAAGGGAGATTTAAAATGAAAAAAATGTTTTTAGCTTTAATGTTAATTGTTTTATTGACAGCTTGTGGTGGTACAACAGATACTCCACCAGTAGATGACAACATTAATGATACAAAAACTTATTCTGTAAGATTTAATACTAATGGAGGAACAATCATTAGTGATTTGAATGTTAGTGAAAATTCTAATGTAAATGCACCATCTGATCCAACTAAAAATGGAGTTGCTTTTGTAGGATGGTTTTTAGATTCAGAATTTAACACTTCTGCAACTTGGCCAATGGCTATAACTGAGGAAGTAACTGTATATGCAAAATGGATGGCTAATGCAGATTTATTCTTTGATGCTAGAACAAACACAGTTGATGCAAGCGAATTCGAATATGATTATAATTTGAGTGTTGATATAGCATTAGGTGGTATTGGTGGACCAAGCGCTGTCATTGAAGGAAATGTAAAGTATGATTCAGAAAGCACTATTCCATATTATAGATATGAAGAATTGAGTGGTTTAATTTTATTTGATGGAATTAGACATTCATTCCTGAAGGATAATAGTTTAACTACCATTTCATATGATACAGAAAATAAATTGACAGGTTTTGATTCTGAAACAGTATTGTCAGAATTTGATTTTGAATATTCTGTATTTGCTAAAGTATTGTTTGAATATACTGAAACTCAAATATCTGACATAATTTATCATAGTGGAAGCAAGTATGAAATTGAATTCAATGGTGGGGCAAGTAATATCATGGATACAGTATTAGCAATAATTGGGAATCCATTAATTACTGAATTCATAGGTATACCAGAAAATGAAACTGATTTTGCAGCTTATGTCAATATTGAGGATGGGTTTATTAAATCATATGAATATGATTTTGAAGTTGAAAGCCTTGCATCGACTTTAACATTCCATTATGATTTAACATTTTTAGAAGTAGGTAGTAATGTTACTATTAATATCCCTAGTTTTGATGGATTAAGTATGTCTAGTTCTGAAATATCAGAAACTACAACATCTATTAATACTATTTTGAATAATTATTTGAACCAAGAGTATTCTGAATATGACTATAATGTACAAACTCATGTGGATTATCCAAGTTCTCTCTCGATTGATTCAACTACTCAAGGTAGAACTATGAGAATGGTAAGTGGTAGTGATGTATATTTTTGGAATCGAGTTGAAGTTGATAGCGATTATAAAAACGACAACTTATATGATGGCGATATTGTGGACTATGAAAGATATCGTGTTATGTATTTAAATGGTGATGTATACGAAGTTGAGGATGGATTTTTTAGTAATACATATAATCTCATTTCAGCTTATGATAATTATTCAGTAGATGAGTATTATTTATTTTTACCAAGTTTTCTTGTCGATAGTGCAAATATATCTTTAATTCAAGAATCTGTAGATGGAGATGAAACTACTTATAGTATAGTTTTAAATTCTACTTCAGTATTAGAACTATTAGAATTTATTGATGATTCAGTTAGAATTGATTTTACTGGAGTAAATGAATTTGAAATATATAATATCGAATCAGGATTTGAAGTTACTTATACATCATTCACAATAAAAGCCGACAGTAATGGACTAGTTAGTATTGAAATGAATATAGATGGAATCTACATAGGTTCTTATACTGATACTACCTTTAATGGAGAATTGGAATTTGGATTAGATTATATGATTAATGTCATTGAACCAGATACTGATTACATCGTACCTACAGAAGATAGTGAAGTAGAATTACCAAATAGCTAAAGTATTAACAAATATATGACTTTTCAAAGCAAAACGCAAGTTGCCTTTTAAAAAAACATCATTATATAATCAAAACAATGGTGTTTTAATCAGTTAATTAAATATACGGAAAATACTTCGTTTCTACTAAACAGAATACTTGAAGCATAGTTTAAGAATAAATAGAATAAATTTAGAGGTGGTGTAACATGGATAATATAAGAAAAACAAGTCTTCTCGATTATAGAAGATTTTTATTCAGTGAGATGGGTAGAGCGAAGAATCTTGATGCCGTAATTGATATATTTATTAAGAATATAGGATTATTTAATAATGTCGATATTGTCTATGTGAATAAAGGGGAGAGTAATGACTTGGCAGTTCCAATGAATTTAGATTTTAGTTTCTCAAAAGGAGTATTACAATCAAATTTTGAATCAGATGCATTGTTTTTATTAAATGCTGATTCAGTTTCATTGGCTCATGTACAAAAAGATTATAGATTTGGAACATTATATGACATAAGTCTCGATACTCAAATAATAAGCTATATAGATCGTCATTCAAGAGGAATTAGTGACTCAAAAGAAATAAATCAAGTTGTAAATGAAATAACAAAAAAAAGAAAATTTGCCAGTGCAATGAATCCTAGTCCTTACTTATTAGAAAATGGTTTAAAGGATGGAACAGTTTCAAAGGATTCATTTAGGAGCACATTCAATTTTTTCAAAGTACTTTATACTAGTCATTCTAAGTTCAGGATAACTGCTACTATTTCTGCATATTTACAGACAAGACTATTAGCATTTTCTTATAAAAAAATGTTAAAAAATCATAGATTAGATATATTTCATGATAGGTTCAAAATTGTGTATGTTGTCTTAATGAAAATGTACACCATATCTATTAAAAACAAATCTTATGAAAAAAAGGTTATTGAGTTATTAGAATATTGTAATAATGAGTTACACAGAATGCCTATAGCGGAGCTTATATTATCATTTGAATTCTTTAAGAAAGGTACAAAATTATTGTTCTTTAGCAAATTTCAAAAAAACCATAAGAACATGCTAAATGTGATTAGAAATAGTTCGTGGGATATCTTTCATTTGAGAGTTTTAGATATTTATATGACCAATGTAAGACACAAAAAAGCTAGGTTAACTTTGCCGTTTTTCTTTTCTGTTGATAAGAGACTTAATGATATAGCAAAATTAATTAAGTTTAAAATGGCTGTTGTGGATTATAATACAAACCAAACTCATGCTTTTTTTAGTAATAATATAGTTTGGGATGCTGTTACAAAATTTAAATTAGAAAAATACTTTGCATTTAAGAATCATCAACAAAGAATAAATCAGAGTGTAAATGTAAATCAATTAATTGAAAATATGGAACAGGAAATTGAAATATTAGAGAGATGATGTATGTTGAATAATTTTCAGAGAGAAGGTTCAATTAGTAATTCACATGTAGGTAAAGATTTTGAGACTTTGATATGAAGGGTGTGTAACAAATGAGTGATTTTAATGTTGATAGAGATTATAAAAAACTCTATGAAGAACATTTAGAATATTTTTATGATGGTTTTGCGCTTAATAAGAATTCGATAGTAAGGAGATATCCTGGAAAGTTTTCTACTGTTACTTGGATAAAAAGTATGAGTATTGGAACTGTGGTAACACTAGTTTTGTCATTTTTGCTTTCTTTTGGGGGTAGTAATATTTTATCTTGGTTCAGCAATATGTTGTTGAACTTCTCTATGGGTTTCTTCGTAAGTTTGGTTTTTCTAATAATTACTGATAAAAAAGCCAAGTTAGAAAACTATTTAGATGAAGGTATTAGAGAATTGGAAAAACACTACGAGCAAATTGATGCTTCATTGCATTTGATTGAAGTTAAATTATCTTTCTCAATATATGATTTTGAGCAAGCCTACCTTTACATGAGATTTGCAACAAATGCTTACTTAATGATAACCGAGTACCTAGATGAGTTATATAAAGTTATAACTGATACGCGTATTGCTTCAATAAAAAACAATATTGGTAAAATATCAGAAGAAATGTTTGCAAACCACTCAAAAATTTATAACCCAGGATTTATCGATGCATACTATAATAAGCATGAGCTAAATTTCAAAAAGGATTTACATGACCATGTAAAGAATGTAAGATCATTAAACCTTGATATAACGATGCAAATGTATAATTTTAGAGAGATTATACGTGATATTAGTCTTCCAATAATGGATAATAAGTATTCGAAAATAAAAGAGACAGATGAAGATGACTAATAAACAACGCGAGGAAGCATTTGCTTTAGTGGAGAGAATCTGTGATGATTTAAAGAGGTGGGTTAATCACTCGAAAAGTGGATTTAGAAGATCTGAAGAGTCATTAATCGAGTATGATTTGTTATGGGAGTTAATAGATATCAATGTCACTGATTTTGAAAGCAAAAGAGAAAAGACGGAATTTGAAGCAGACTTTTTAGAAATGGTTAAATATAAGGGGAATCTCTTTAGAATACACCAAAACTATAATGAGAGAATGCCATATTATGGAATTGAAGAAACAGTTCATTATGTTGGATGGACAAAAGCTGATAAAGTTACTGAAATTTATTGGTTCTATGAATCAAGTAGAGGAATTATTATTCAAGGAAGAACTGCAGAATGTGAGTATGGTATAGATTTAAATGGACTTAGTGATTTCGTGATAAAATATTTCTATCCGCAATTTAGACTTGGGACTCCAACAGTTATGGGTGAAAAAGAAGTTGTATATCCAATAAAATATGAAAATATAAAAAAGGTGAAATTGAACTCAAGAATTGACGATAATGATGGGTAATTGTGGAGATGAAAATCACAATAATTCTATTTTGAATAAGATGAATGAAAGTGTGATGGAAAAGAATTATTTAAGGAGAATGAGTTATGAAAATAGATAAAGATGTAATATTGATTAATAATCTTTTTACAGGTGGATACCTCTCATCAGCTTCAAATATAGGACATGAGTTTATCAACATATACCCATCTGATAATGGAAGTTTTTATATATATGCGAATCCATATGGTAATATAGCTCAAAAATGGGATGATAGAATAGAATATGTTATTTTTGTAAGAGCTGTAAAAGGTCAAAAAAGGCTTCAAATCATTGGCTATGCTAAAGTTGAACAGCAGATACTCAAAAAAGCAAAGCACGCAAAAAAAAATGCAAGCAAGGAAACAATAAAATCTAGTAAAGCATTGGCGATAAGCCAAAGAAAGTATATTGCAGAAAATAATATAAGCTATGGTGGAATTAGTTTAATGGATATAGTAAGGGATAATGATAGTGAGTTAAACATATCATATTTTGTTACATTTAAGACTTCAAGGATATTTAAAGCGAACCAGGAAATTGAATTTCCTTATAATGATGAAGGTGAAACTATATCTAGAACTTCAGAAACAATGAAAATATACATTGAAAGAGAAGGAATGAACAGTAGTTATTATGATAAGATAGTAGAGTTAATAAAAAAGAATATAATTTGGGATCAAATAACCTCAAAGGTAAATTCAAATAGTAAAAATGTTCAATCATTAATATCTGTTTTGAGAAAGAATTATGATGAGAATGTCATTACTAATTTCTTAGCGTATTTTTTGGATAATGACTATAATTTTTGGATAAAATTTGCAAAAGAAATACTCAAACTAGAATTTGAAAAATCTCCAGAATTAATAGCGAGAGAAACTGAAAATAGAATAGATTTATTTATTGTAGTTGACAATCATATTATCGTAATTGAGAACAAGGTGAAATCATCTATAAATGGAATAAATAAAGTGGATAAAAAATTATCTCAATTAGATAAATATTTTGAATATACACAAAATTATGCACTAAAGAGAGGTATTCCTCTGGAAAACCTACATTTTTATATTTTGAGACCAAATTACAATAAAGAGGATATATCGAGATTTTCAAAGCAGGAGTGTTATAAAAAAATCACTTATTCTCAAATTTATGATATCTCATTGAATCACAAATCAAAGATAGCACATTTTGAGGAGTTTAAAGAGTTAGTAAAGATCCATTCAAGTTCATTTGATAATGAAATATTTGATCAACAGAAGGAAATGTTGGCAAATCAAATACTAAAAGTAAAGAATGAAATGAATATCAAATAGAAAACTACATCATTATGGACTGTAGAAATGTTGATTTAATAGGTTTCTTCAATACTATTCATGATATAGAATTATTAATAAGTTGCAATTAACTATCCTTACAACGAGACGTATCATAAATAATCAAGAAGAATACAAAATGTTTTATATCTAGATACTATTCAGCTGAATGGTATCTTTTCATTACTTATTATAATAATTGCATTACATGTGTTATCCTTGTTAATGCAAACTAAAAATAAATTGCTGATAGTTATTCATAATTTAGAAATACTATCTTTATATAAAGGAGACACAAATAATGGAGTTTAAAGATTTAAATATAATTGAACCAATCCTAAAAGCACTAAAAATAAAAGAGTATACAATACCAACACCAGTACAAGAAAAATCTATACCAGTATTACTGAACAATCAAGATGTAATGGGTAGTGCTCAAACAGGAACAGGAAAGACAGCTGCTTTTGCGATTCCAATCTTGCAAAAAATCTACTTAGAAAAATTAGAAGAAAATACAAAAGAGAAGACTATAAAAGCTTTAGTTTTAGCGCCAACACGGGAACTAGCTTTGCAAATATATGACAATTTTGTAGAGTATAGTAAGTATATTAACGTAAACGCAACTGTAGTTTATGGTGGTATCAAACAATCAAGACAAGTAAGAGATTTACAGCGTGGAGTAGATATCTTAGTAGCAACTCCCGGGAGACTACTTGATTTAATCAAACAAAAAAAACTAAGTTTATCTAATGTAGACTACTTAGTTCTAGATGAAGCAGATAGAATGCTTGACATGGGATTCATTAATGATGTTAAGAAAATCATCTCTATGGTTAAAAAAGAAAGACAAACAATGTTATTCTCTGCTACCTTACCTAAAGCAATAACGAACTTAGCGAATGAGATTTTACAAAATCCTGTTAGAATCAAAGTTTCACCTGAAGATGAAACAATAGATAGAATTACCCAATCAGTTTATTATGTCTCTAAAAAATCAAAAATAAAACTATTGATAAAACTACTGAAACAAGAAGAGTATAAAGCAGTATTAGTCTTTTCAAGAACAAAATATGGTGCGGAAGATATCGTTAGAGATCTAAACGCAGAGGGTCTAAAATCATCATCACTTCATGGAGATAAAGCACAAGGTGACAGACAAAAAGTATTGAAGGCTTTTAAAAAGAAAGAAATCAGAATTCTTGTAGCTACAGATATAGCTGCAAGAGGTATTGATGTAAATGAAGTATCACATGTAATTAACTATGATTTACCTGAAGTACCTGAAACTTATATTCACCGTATTGGGAGAACAGGTAGAGCTGGGCAAGGTGGGGTTACAATTGCGTTTTGCTCACCAAATCAATTCAATCTACTACAAGAAATAGAAAAGCATATAAAGATGAAAATTCCAATGTCAAAGGATAAGAAACTATCTTTAGACCCATCTAAAATTGTTGTAGCACCACATAAAAGGAATACTAGTAAATCAAGTAAAACATCAGGTAATAAAAATAAGAAACACTCTTCTTCAAGAAGAATTTCTGATAATCGAAAAGTAGAGACAAAGAGTAATTCTAGAAATAGAAATCAACAACGAAATAGAAGAAACAAATAATATTGTTATTACAATAAAAAAAAGAAGACTGTATAAATTCAGTTTTCTTTTTTGTTTTGAGACACTTTGCAGAGACACCTAGAATTACTTCGAAAAGTGTATAGTAATTAGTATAAAGTAAGAGATTGCCTACTATGCAAATTGTAATAATGTCATTAGTGCTTAGATATACAAATGTGGTATAATTTGGTTAGACAGTAGGAAAGAGGACAAGTTATGAAATTAGCAGTAATCGGTAATGGATTTGATCTACATCATGGATTAAAGACTACATTAAAAAATTTTCTAGAATCTAGCATAATAGAAGAGTATAAAAATAACTTCTTTATTAAATATTACGATAAGAAGTTAATTAGAGATGAATTTTCATGGATTGATTTTGAAGTTGAGATATCAAATATCCTCAAATATAAGGACGAAATATCACAGAATATACGACACGGTTTAGCTGGTGAGAGTATGATGGGATTAATAGTATTCGATGTAGACAAGTATGTTAATCCAAATGAGCTCTTCTTCTATAATGTGTTATGTGAGTCAAAGTTTTTATTCTTTACAAAGTTCAATAATTATCCATTGGCAATAGAAGAGGAATACTGGACTAAATGGAAGCATTTGTTAGATGAAAAACTGTATAAGGACTACCATGAGTTCAAAAAAGTATTTAACGAGTATATAGAATTTGTAGAAATGATTATGATTGGGTCTGAACTAAAACTTAACAAGGAAATAGACAAGGTTGTACATGAAGCTGATGAAATTATATGTTTCAACTATACTTCTACAGTTGATAAATATAAATTACCTCAACAACTTCCTTCAAGAGTAGATAATGTTAAGTATGTACATAATAGGGTTAATGAAGATATTATTATTGGAATAAAAGAGTTAAATGAACATAATACAGAGTTTAACTCTAAATTCTATAAAACAATAAACTATATAACCACAAATAATTCAAGAATTGAAGCTTTCGAAGAAAAGAACTTTGAACATATGGATGTATTTAATTTAGACATATATTTTATAGGACATTCATTTGGTGAGTCAGATCATTATTTATTTATTAGATTAAAATCAATCTTACATGACAATCCTCACTTAAGAGATAAAGTGTTTGTTCATTTCTTTGTTCACTCTGAAGATTCTAAGAAAGATTTTGTCTATAATCTTAAACAGTTCTTTGGTTCTGTTGACGTTGATATGATGAATGATAATGGACAAATAAGATTTATCAAGTATTAGGGATTGATAACTCAGAAGTAATGCATATAGTTATTGTTAGTAAGTAACTAAATGTAACACCCCTTATAGGGTGTTTGCTATATCTAAAAATGGTAGATTATAGTTACTAAAAATATTTCTATAATATCTTCTTTATAATTAATTAGCATTATAGTAAAATAGTACTAAAGGAACTATTAAGGGTATTTTAGTCGTAAAACACGCAAGTAGCCAGAGACATTCTCTTGCTACTTTTTTACTATATATGAAGAGGTGGTTTTGTATGGATAAGAAAATGTTGTTAGAATTAACAAATCTTAGAGACAAGTTAAAACGAAAAAACAAAGGGTCGAGTATTTGTAGTGATAGTTCTTTAATGGAAATTAACACTTATCGACCAACTAGAGTAGAAGATTTTAGTGGGATTAGAGGAATAGGAGAAGTGTTTATTGAAAAATATGCTTCTCACTTTTTAAGGTTACTTGATGATAACCGTACTACTGATGATTTATATGATCTAGATGATAAGGAAGTTGATTTTATTGAAAGGCTTGAAAATAGATTAGTAAACATTAGTAAAAGGAATCCTAATATCTATTTAGGTGGAACTACTAGTCTGAACTACTCTGATTTAGAGGCGATTGATGACTTTAATATTATTGAGAAACTATATTTTGATAAGAAAAAAAGAGTAGTAGAGTTAGTTAATTCTAATAAAAACGGTTTTGATGAAAAGAAATACAAAGAGATAAACAAGTTATATAGAGCTCTTAATCGTGAGAAAAACGAAAGTGGAGAGTATAACTTATATATCGCATATCCTTTTGTCGAAGGTAGCACTTTTGAAGACAAATTTGATTTAAATGCCCCATTAGCCTATTTCCCAATTAAACTTGAAAAAGGCAATGGTCGTTTTACAATAGTAGTAGATAATAATCGAACTGTTATTTTAAATGAAACTTTAATTATTACAAGTATGAAGTTTATCCTTAAAAAAGAGGTTCAGATTGAATCCTTAGAAATTGATGTAACAAACATTAAGTTTGATGATTTCGAAAAATATCTTATTGATAAATACGAAAAATATGGAATAAAACTTAGCCCTTCAACAGAAAAAAAACACAATGTTTTATTAGGAAAATCAACCATTAGTTTAGACTACGGATATAGAGTGAGAAACTATATGATTTTAGGAAGATTTTCTTCATTCTCAAATAGTATTCACAAAGATGTAAAATTTATAAAACAAGCACGAAAAACCAATAAAAGTTTATATGATATTCTCTTTACTACAGAAAGAGGAAGACTAGAAAAAGAATTAAATCCAGACTGGAATTTAAGCCAAATAAACAAACTGGATTACTCGCAGTTACAAGTGGTTAATGCCGTTGATTCTGGACAATCTCTAATAATAGAAGGTCCTCCTGGTACAGGTAAAAGCCAAACTATTGTATCGATAATTACTAATGAAATCTCTAAAGATAATAATGTAATTATGCTTGCTGAGAAAAAAGCTGCAATTGATGTAATTCATTCAAGACTAGGTAGGCTTAGAGATTACTCAATAGTAATTGATGATCCAAATAATAAAGTATCATTCTATAATCAAATTGGTGAATTATTAAGAAAGAAAATTAAAGCAGTAAATGTTTCAAGAAAAGAAAATAATAATATCCTGCGTTTAGACAATGAAATAAGAAAAAATGAGAAAATTTTGAAAAGTCTAAATTCGGAAAGAGAATATGGTATTACCCTACTTGAACTACAATCGATATATGAAAAAATAGAGATAAAAGATGAATTATCAAAACACTATACCACAATAGCAAAAATGATAGGAAAATGTTTTGGTGATTATACATATAATGAAACATTTAGATTACTTACATACTTATTTAATGAATCCAAAGAGGATTTAGAGTACATGAGAAATGTAATGGAAACAAAAACACACATTACATATTTAAATGGTAAGCTAGATTATTCAGAATTTATTGATGTGAATAACATCGGAGATGAATATCGTACAAAACTAAATGAGAGAACCTTTATTAAGAAGTTTTTTACTAACATTCAGTTTTCTTTTAAGTTAAGAAAGTTCGCTTCTAAAAAACAAACAAAGAATCTAAAAAAATACCTCTTAATAAATAATTATTGTGATGAAGATTTTACTGCCTTCGAAAAGTTTTACGAAATATTTGAAGAGTTTTCTTCTCAAGAAAAAGCAGTTCAAAATTTCTATTATAGTTTTATTGAGTATCAAGCAAAAAATGAACTTATATTGTCATATAATCAAATATTAAAGTTGTATGGTAATTATTTAATAAGAATAATCAAAAGTGATATTAAATCTGAATTGCAAATGTTTGGTAAATTTGATAGGAGCGACAAACTTCTCAAAAAGGCATATGAAGACCTTATTAGATACAACTTACTAAGATTAGAAACTGAGTTGTTTGAGCAATCAGAAGAAGTTAAATTGATGAAACGTTATACAGCTATGGTAAAAGCGATTAGCTCAAAGAGAAAACCGACGATTTCTTTATTTATCGAGAAATATCGATTCGAATTAATAAAGTTAATTCGAATCTGGTTAACAACGCCAAACGTAGTTAGTACATTACTACCAATGGAAAGTAACATATTTAACTTAGCCATTTTTGATGAAGCATCTCAAATGTATTTTGAGAAATCACTTCCTACATTATATAGAGCCGAAAGAGTTGTAGTAGCAGGGGATTTAAAACAGTTAAGACCATCAAACTTTGGTTTTGGTAGACTAGAAGGTATTAATGATGATGATTATATCTTAGAGGATTATTCGATTACCGATGATGATAGTTTATTAGATTATGTGAAACCAAAACTAGCTTCTGTTAATCTACAGTATCACTACCGCTCTAGATACCAAGAACTTATCAATTTATCTAACTATGTATTTTATAATCGAGAGTTAATTGTCCCTCCTTATAAATCGTATGATGATACTGTTAAACCTATCGAATATATTAAGGTAGATAATGGGATATGGAAAAATAAGACAAATAAAGTAGAAGCATATGCTTTGGTAGAAAAACTCCATGAAATACTGAAAAGAAATAATGATAAAGAAACAGTGGGAATTATAACATTCAATCGCCCACAACGAGATTTAATTGAGGATATCATTGAAGAAAAATGTAATGTATCTCCTGAGTTTAAAGAATTATATGAACAAGCAAGTCAAAAAGTAGAAGACCATCAAAATGTTGGGTTGTTTGTCAAAAATATCGAAAATGTTCAAGGTGATGAAAGAGATATTATAATTATTTCAGTAGGATATAGTTACGATGAAAAAGGCGTATTCCAAAGACAATTTGGGTGGTTATCACAAAAATTTGGTGAAAATCGTTTAAATGTATGTGTAACAAGAGCTAAAAGAAAACTAGTTATGTTTGTTTCTTTTGATCTTGTAGACTTTAAGGTTGACGATTTAAAAAATGAAGGTCCTAAAGTTCTAAAAAAATACTTAGAATATGCAAAAATAGTTAGTAATGATGATTATTCAAGAAGTGTAACTTACTTAAATAGATTAACTGCTACTGAAGAAATAAAAGAAGTGAGCCATGATTTACAGTTATCATTACCAGATATTGAACTGTTAAATGTAAAAGAAATACATGGATCACCTACGGATTATATAATAAGAAATACCGCAAGCGATAAAGAATTAAGTTTGGTTGTTAATAAACTAAACGATACATATCAAAAAGATCATTACTTCTTAAAGAATTATCTAAACGCAGTTCAAGTACCTTTTGTATATTTGAATATGTATGATTGGTGGGAAAACAAGGAACATGTATTAAATGAGGTATCTAAAAGACTAGGGGGAACAACAGATGTTTAAAAAACTACTTCTAACAATTATTATTACTCTCACGTTAACTTCGTGCGGAGAACGAATGACAGAAGAGGAGAAACAAGTTCTTTTACTCGAGGAAATCACTAATGACTATACTGACGAAATAAAAACTACATACAAAGTTGGTGACTTTTTACCAACTGAACTTTCAAATGGTGTTAAATTAACATGGTCTATAACACAAGATAGATATTTTGATAAGGAAACATATGAATGTACAGGTTCTGAAGGTAGTGATGCAGTTATTAAGCTTACCGCTACATTTGATGATGGTGATGTGTTAGTTGATAAAGAGTTTGAAATCACAGTTCTAGACACGTTTCTTAGAAATAATGAAAACGGAATAGTCGATGGTAATCTTTATGATTACCTGCTAAATATATTAGACACTGATGAAGATAACAAGATTTCAATTAATGAAGCATATGATTTTACTGGAGACATCGTAATTAACCGTGACGGTACTGGACACTTTGGCGATGAAATTGCGACAACACAAGGATTTGACAAGATTCCAGGGATAACATCAATTACAATTAATGGAATTAAAATTGATGAATTAATTATTAACGATTTGCAGAATCTTGAGGAAGTACACATAAACTCAAATAATACAAACGTTATATCACTTGTACATATTGAAAACACTCCTTCAGTTACAACTATCGATTTTGGAACTTCTAAGATAGATACCCTTGAACTTGTTGGTGGCTTTAGTATTAGGAACTTAGACTTAAGCTACAAGGATTTAAGAGTATTTAATGTTACCGGATCTATAGGTTCTATTAAGGAACTAAATCTTCAAGGTAACACCGAGTTAGAATCATATAGCTTCCTTCAAAATGTTTTAGGTATTGAAAAACTACATTTGAATAACTCAGCTTTAGATTTAAATAAAGTTAACTCAATCCCGGCAATGACTTCACTTAAAGTGCTGATTTTATCTCACAATGATACTCTAGAAGATTACACATTTTTAACGAATGCAAAGTTCCCTAAACTAGAAGTAATTGACTTCACTAGTAATACAATTATCAACTTAGAACTTAAAGACTTTGCGCAACTACAGGAAATTATTATCGAAAATGTAAGATCTGACGATGTCGATGGAATTCGCGAGTTAAGATTAATCAATTTACCTAGATTTAAGTTTCTTACGAGAAACATAGAAACAAAACTATTAAACCTTTATATTAATGGTTGTGATGAACTAGCTAATCTAAGTATTGAATTTAATGAGCAATTTACAATGACATCATTATATATAAATAATTCAGGTCTAGAACATCTAATCCTGAATGAAAATACAATGATTAACACCGTAGAAATGAGATCATTAAGAAGTTTAGAAGTATTAAATCTATCAAACACAAGAATTACTGATATTACCTTCTATAATATGGTAGGACTTAAAGACTTTAAATTTGATCAAATTACAGCTGTTGATAATTATGGGTTCTTAAGTAATGCACCTAATTTAGAAGCATTATCAATTGCTGCTAATAATTTGAATACAGAAAAAATGTCTTATGTTTCTACAATGTCAAATCTAAAAGAAATCAATTTATCGTATAATCCTGGTATTGTTGATTACTCATTCTTAACATCTTTTGTATCACTAGAAACATTGAATATAGGATTTAATGAAATTGACACACTTGAGTTTGATTCAATTCCTTTATTGAACTCGTTAGTACATTTAGATATGTCAGATAATCCTAGTATTGATGAAATCAATCTTTCACAACTGCCAAATCTTAAGATATTAAATATTTCTTCTACAATAGAAGACTGGTATATAACAGTACTGGAATTGAATGACCTACCAGAGTTTGATGAGTTCGTAAGATCATCAGCAACGTATATCGCAGAGGTGATACTTGTTGATTTACCAATTCTAGAATCATTCAACTTAAGCAGTTCAGGTGTAAATACGATTACAATATCAAACTGTATTATGTTAAAGTCATTAGATATTAGTTACAATAGTGATATAAGCATTACAGTAGAATAGAGTAAAACACTGTTTCCATATGTATGGAGACAGTGTTTTTTATTTAGATTAATCTTTTTTGTGTTGCTCAAGCTATACTTGTTATAGAAATTGTGTATAAGAGAGATAATGAATAAATTACCAGCATGTTGGATATTAATTTTTTGTAAGACAAAAAGATAGAGAACAACTGGCAAATCTAGACACAATTGATAATATGGATGGACTCGAGTTTGAAATATCTAATACCCAACCAATTTCAGTGTAAGTAGTTAAATCTACATAAGATTCAGAGTATGGAAATGGAATATTTTATGTTCCTATGTATGACAGTAATGGGGAACTGTACTTTAATATGTTATTTCCTACAATGAATTCGATAAGAATTATTGATGAGTTCAACCAAGGTGTTCCGTGTTATGTATTACAAACATTTATATTTACAGAAGTATCGATTACTAATCACAATGAGATCTCATATTTTCTGCCAATTGAACTTGTTGGAGGATCTAACGCTAGTGATATAAACAATACAGACCATTATTATTACAACTTCAATGGACATAATGTTATTTTAGAAGCTGAAATTTTCGGTGTAGAATAGTAAACACAAAGTAATAGAATTGATATTTAAGGAATAGTCTAAGATAATAATATAAAGCAAAAGAGCGAGATTTTTCGCTCTTTTGCTTTATATTCGTAATGTTACTAATAAGGACACTTCTAAACCTTTTTGCTTAAATTGAAAACTTAATTCCAACTCTTCCATACTTCAGGTTTATAACCAACTGTAGCTTGTCTACCGTTTCTCACAATAGGTGTATTAAAGATACTTGGGGTTTCAATTAAAAGTTGTTCTTTTTGATCCTTTAATAAATGATTTAGCATAGGGTAATCTTTTGACTTTTCATTTATTAAAACATCCATCCCTCCAACAGCATTAGATACAGAGCGATATTCACCTTTACTTATACCTTTATCTAGAATATCAATTAATTGAAATTTTATACGTCTTTCCTTAAAATATCTTATTGCTTTCTTTGTATCAAAACATTTATTACTTCCGAAAATTTGTATATTCATTATCTATTTCTCCTTGCTGAGTTATTAATTGTCTATATACAGCTATTCATTATAATACTTCTCATTAATTATAACATAGTAATAAACTAGCATTAAAACTTTTTGAATCACAATACATGTATAGATACTATCATCTATCAAAGTTCTAAGGAAAATGGTGTTGAAATGTCTAGAGAAGAAGCACAAAAACTAGCAATATCACGCGCATTATATAAAGATACTCCAATTGTCATTTTAGATGAACCAACTGCTTCCTTAGATCCACAGTCAGAAGCAGAAGTCTATGAAAAGTTCAGTGAACTCGTTCAAAATAAAACATCATTATTTATTTCACATCGAATGAATAGCTGTAATTTTTGTGATGATGTAATTGTAGTAGATAAAGGAGAAATAATTGAAAGAGGACATCATAATGAGTTAATAAGAAACCAAGGGTTATACTCAAAGATGTGGACTAAAACAGGAACGGATTGTGGGATTTGCATTCAGAGTTGTCCATTTACACAAGGAGTAGATTTAGCAAAAAAAAGAAATTGAGTATTGTTAGTATATAAATATGGTATAATTCTAGTAACAAATAAAGGGAAAAAGCAATCCATATTTGGATTGCTTTTTATTTTTGGAATAGGAGTAGGTATAAATGTATGAATTAATGAAAAGAAAGTATGTAAGTGTAATAGTAATAGTTTCAGTGTTTTGTTACTTCACTAGAACTGTAGATTTGATATCTGCAGTACTGTTGTTTGTGCTTATATCTAACAGAGGATTTGTTAGTGCTAAGAAGGTGTTAACGAATCTATCAATAGGGTATATGGGTATATCAGTTATTCTGGGTCTTTATAGATTGGTTATGCTGTTGACACAAATGCAGGTATTTAGTACTAGTATAAGAACTAGGGATATCTATATGGTATACTCTATAGTAGGGCTTGTATCTGTATTTATAATGATAGCTATGGCACTTATTTATTTTATTATGGAGAGAAAGTATAAATTAGATAAGCTATTTCTTTTTGTATTAACTATGCCTTTAATTGGTGGTGTGTTAATTGTTATTGATGGTTATGTTATAAATAAGATATATAACTATTTCCTGGATTTAAATAGAGAGAGCGGATTCGGTTTTGGGACAATAAATTTTGGACCAAATAATCTTATAACAGTAACTAAGTTTATTTTATTGGTTTACTTAATAATGAAACCGAAGTTTAATGGGGTACTAAAGGAGCATATTGTAGAAGAATAAATTTACTAGTTTGGTATACTAGTTCGTTTAGAATGAAAGACGAAGAACCGTATCAAAAATGACTTGAATGATTATTTTACTTAGCATATTTGGTGCTTTCCTGACAAGAAGGTGCCTTTTTATTTGCCTTATGATAAAATGTAATTATAGAACGATGATAGAAAGAATTATTTATATCCTACATTTTATATTTATTTGCAAATGTACAGTTAGACAATTAAGAATGTAACCGAAAACAGACATAATGTAAATCATACTTGGTAGTCGTATTGGAAGTAATAGAATATCATTGAAGTAGGAGGTGTTATCTATGATGCACAAAACTGGTGAGAGAATCAGTAAATTTAGAAAAGAGCGTAACTTATCACAAGAAGAGGTTGCTAGCTTACTTAATGTAAGCAGGCAGACAATCAGCAAATGGGAATCAGGTGAGACGTTGCCTGACGTATACAATGCTGTAGCTTTAGCTAAACTGTTCCATATTTCATTAGATGTATTAATCCTTGGTAGCCCGGGAAAATTGAGTGGACCATCATACATGATTGAGTTAAAAGAAAAACGACATAGAACAAATCTAAAAGCATTCATTGTAGGAGCTTTTGGGTCAACTATTTTTATTACTTCCATGATCCTAATCAGAGCTCTCGAGGTTCAAGAACCATATGTAGGAATTACGATGGCCATTGTCATGCCAACATTGATGTTTTGCTGGGGATTTGGAATTTGGGGATTTATTAAGACCGGACGCATTGAACACGAAATTAAATATCTTGAAAAGATGGATCTTGTTAACTTACAAAACGAAATGTTTAAAAGAAATAGTTCTTAAAAAATTAAGAGAACTGTATTGTGCTTTATCTAAACAAAAAGACTACATTGTAGTCTTTTTGTTTAGATAAGATATTAGCTTATAAGTGGTGTAGATGCTTACATCTTTGTCCTGAGTAATTCGAAATCATCATATATCATCTTATTGAAAGCCTCATAAGATTTACTGTACTTCTAAGTTTGCATTTCTTGATTACCTTCTTAATATATTGAATTGCTATTCACTAAATCTTTCCACTATTTATAATTTTTTTCAGTTTCCTAAGTCTTATATATATATAAATTCATATAAATTGAGGAATTATAAATAAAGTAGTAAAATTAAGATAGTATTTATAATGTTTTCAAATAGGAGGAAATGATGAAAAGATTTTTTGTGGTTATGGGATTAATACTTTTCTCTTTTGCACTTGCTGGATGCGATTTAATATCAGATGATGTTGTAGAAAAAGCGACAGAGGAACTATGTAGAGAAAATCCTGAACATGAGTTATGTCAAGCAGACGTTTTTGAGCAATTAGAAGATGATGCAATGATTGATTATTTTGATGAGTTGCTAGTTGTGCTAGAAGATGAAACTAATCAAACATTTTGTGAAGATTACTTCTCAGTAACAAATATAACCTTACTAGATGAATGTATAAGTGATAGAAATTTACTAATACCAACTGATATTGCAAACTTTGTTGCAATTTCAGTTACAAAAGATGGTGATTATTACACTATCGAAACTTTAAATGAAGCAACAAATGAAATAGTTGAATTTGAAGTAAGAATTGTCTTAGAAGATGATAGACTTCGAATCAATGATTGGACATTCTTAGAACCTTATCTTGCAGGTTTTGTGATTGAACAAGAGCATATTGATAGTGGTCTTGAAATGTTTATTGAAGATTTTAGAAATGAAATGATTTCAGATGAAGACTTTTGTAGTATGTGGTTTGACGGAATAGATGAGGACTGCGATGGAGTAATTGATGCTAGAAGGAAATTCAAAGCAGGAGCAGCGTTATCAAAAACCGTTAATATCGCTGATATTGGTGATGTTGAAGATGACACAGTAGAGGCGAAAATTGAGTTTTTCTTTGATGGCCATGTTACTGTCCTTAAAATAGCTTTATCAATTACATTAGTAGAAGGTGTAGTTACTTATGAGATTACCGAAGAAACTATTCTTTTAAGAGGAATTGATGAGTCTAAAATAAGACTTGAAATAGATATGTTTATTGAAGACTACAGCGACCCTGATATTACAGATGAGGAATTATGTGCTAAGTGGTATGACGGGGAGGATAATGATTGTGATGGTCTAATAAAAGCTCGAGTTAAATTTAAAGCAGGAGCTGACTTATCTAAGAAAGTAAATATTGTTGATGACGATGATGACGATTTTGGTGACGTTACAGCAGTAATTAATTTTGAACATCATGGTCACGTCACAGTTCTTAAAATAGCGTTTGATGTATCTGAAGAAGACGGTATTCTTCGACTTATGATTAAAGAAGAAGGTGTCTTAGTTAGAGGATTCAATGAGGAAGATATTATCGAGGAAATAGAGAAGTTCATGGTTCACTTTGAATCTGGAGATATACCTACTGAGCAATTATGCAGTATGTGGTTTAACGCTGTTGATAATGATTGTGATGGAATAGAAGAAGCAAGAAGAAGATTCAAAGCAGGAGCTGATTTAGCTAAGAAAGTAAATATAATTGCTCCAGATGTTGACGATGATGAAATGATATATGCTACGATAGAATATGAACATAATGGACATGTAAATGTACTTAGAATGACTTTCACAGTAACTGAAGAAGATGAAGTTATTTTACTAAGTGTTAGAAGAACAGAAGTTGAAGGTGATTATCGAACATTTATTGAAACTGAAATTGTTTCAATGTATCGTATGTATTTAGTAGACTATTTTGATTCTTCAATCACTTTTGAAGAATTAAATAATATGTACTTTGACAACAAAATGGATAGTGAATTTGGTAGATTACGAGAACTAGATATTGAAAACATAATAGTTGTTAATGTATTAAATGATTCAGAGTTAACAAAGGACGACATGGGATATTTCATCCTTTCACTTGAGATTGTTACTAATAATGGTAACAAGTACGAGGAAATAAGTTTAAAACCAATCAGACTTGAATTATCTAGGGTAGATCTTAATCCAGGTGTTGTATTAACGGATTATTACTCAATATCTGAAGTAGAAGAATACTTTAGAATATTTCTAGCAGATTATTTAGATCCTGATAGTGATGACGATACAATTGATGATGTTTATTTTGGTGGTAATTTAGATCCTTCATTCTTAGTAGAAAGAAGCATCTTCCTAAGTTCAGGTACAACAATAAGTATGACAGGAATTTCAGCAAGATCAAACTACAATATTGATTCATTCTTTGATGTATTTTATGAAATTAGAACAGGTGACGTTGCAACAACAGATAAAGTAAAAATAAAAGTAAATAGAATTGATATGGCACTGGTACTTGACCCTGATGATGACGGAGATTCAGTCCCTACTGAAAGTTTAAGAACTATATTAGAAGACTTTATTAATTTATACAATGATCCAACAATTGATAATCAAGAAGTATGTGTAATGATTGCTCAAGGTGGTGATGGAACTACTTGTGAATCTACAAGAACCTCTGATATATTAGATGAAAATACCATCACAAGTTATGAATTGTTTGGCGATCCAGACTTTGGATTTGATGATACGTTCCTATTTGGCGATCCTGATTTCCTATATAGTGTTAGTTTCCTATTTGGTGATCCTGACTTTGATGTATATAGAACATTTACAATAGAAGTAGTTCTAGGTGATGATGGAAACTTCAATACGTTATTAACGGAAATAGACAATCCAGAATAAAAAGAGTAACTAGTATATTTAATAACACTTGATAATTAAATACAAAACACCTTCTACATATCGTAGAAGGTGTTTTGTTTATGATTATTTTGTGATTTCAATGTGACTACAAGCAAATTTCAGTTTGGTATTATTTTTTACGTCCGTGACCTTGTGGAGGTCCATCATCTTCGAACTCACCTTCAATTTCAAGGTGGAATACCATATAGATGGCTTCCTCAATATCATCGGTAATAGTTTGCCAGTGTCCTGGAATTCTTTCAGGAACTTCAGGTCCTATGTAGTAATGATATCCTACTGCTTCAAATCCTTCTAAAGGCATAAATGTTACCTCTAAACCAACAACTTCAATATAACCAACTAAAGTACCTTTAGTTAGATCGTTTTGACCTGCTCCAGCATATACTGGGAAGATACCTTCTTGATAATCAGAATACCAACCCCATGGCCACAGTTCATAACTGTTTTCACCGAAGTACGCGTAAGCTGTTTCAACTCCTGTTTCAGGTTCTGGTCCGGGAGGTTCTTCATCACAAGGAATTAGAATGAATCCCATTGCGTAAAACCATGCTCCATCACCAGGGCCGTTAGGTCCACCACCATAAGCAGTTTCTCCATCTACATCAGTAGGAGGGGTACCTTGATCATCATCATCAACCAAAGCTAGATGGAATATAAAATAGTAGTCCTCGTAATCTACTAGTTCAGTTAAAGGAATTTCATAGGTAAAATCGTTCATATATAGATTTTCTACAACGTAAGGAGCTAAACCAGGTGCTGGTCTAGATAAAGGTATTTCATAAACTTCATCATACATGTATATATGAAATTCTTGTACTAATGCTCCTTCTATTAAATCTATATGGAATTCAATATTGCCTTGTGCATTTATATATACTTCAATTGTACCTGCAAAGATGTCTTGGCCTGCCCAAATATTGAATCCAAAACTTTCAAAACCATTGACACATACATTTAGGTTCTCTCCAAAGTCAACATTTTCTTCATACCATTCAGTTTGTCCTTCTTCAAATGGATAATTAGGACCACCTACATAAGCTGTCTCAGCAGACAAAGTAGCACCGGCACTAAAGAAAAATGCTATTACTAATAGTAAACCTAAACCAAATATTTTTTTCATTTAGATTCTCCTTATTTTATTTTTGGCAACTGGCTACCTTTAAAGGTCCTGTAGTTTTGCGTCATTAGATTGCTCTAATTTTGCCTTTTACAAGTGTATTTTACTTTAAGTAAAAAAAAAAACCAAGGGTACATAGGTTTTTTATAATTAAGATGTAAGCGTTTTTAGGCGCTTGTAATAATGGTTATTACATAAGGTCAACAATAAAAGAATGATGATATATCTACATTCCTTTATTGCCTTGGATAAGTATTGAGCGTATTTATAAAGCAAGTTAAGTTTTAGATATTACAAGTGACAGTAGTCAAGCAATTTCTTTAATATTCATTATAGTTTATTTTCTAAATTAGATTTTCAAGTCTAACATTGAAAATAGCATGAGCAATAACGTAGAATAATTAAACTCAAAACTCCACAACAACTAAGGAACTCTTTACTCTCCCACTTGATAATAATTTTGAGTATTTTAGTAGTTTTTATTCTATATATATGAAGTCTATAGTTTTGTCTGGAAGTTTCTTGAGGATGAATAAACGTATTATGATTCATCACGTTATTATGGGAATTCTTTGTGGTAATAATGGATTAGTAAGAATTTGATTTTATAAAATAATTTATGACCAAAAACAATAGTTGTAGATAAACCGGTTATAATAATTCATATCATGAATAGTTTAATAAAACACAAGATTAAACTCTTTGTATATGGATAATAAAACACCCTCTACAGCAAGTAGAGGGTGTTTTTCTAAAAGGTTATTTAGTGATTTTCATATAACAACCAACAAGTTGGTCGTTTTCTCCATGATACATTGGATCTTCAAATGTACCAATATAGTCTTCACCAAGGATATTGTAGATGTGATTTTCCATACTAAACTCTGGAAGTTTTCCAACAAATTTTTCTCCGTCAAACAAGTAAGCTGATTGTACTGGAGTAGCATAATTACCATCAGCATTTACTTCTCCACCAGCAGCAGCAACAACAACAATAGCCATTTTGCCTTCTAATGCTTTAACGATATTAGTTGAATCATTCTCAATACGGAGATGGATTGAACTTATAGTTGGTACGTCATCGTATCCACCAGCAGCAGAACCAGTATGTTCATAGTTGAACTTTTTAGCTGTTTTCTTGTCTGTGAATACACGTTTTAGTACACCATTTTCAATTAATGAAACTCTATCGTTTTCCATACAAACACCTTCCATATCAAAGTGTCTTGAGTGGGTTATTTTTGGGTCTCTGTTTTGGAACATATTTACTTTTTCATTAAATATCTTTTTACCAATCTTGTCTTTAAAGAAAGAAGCACCATTACCGTACGTTTCACCACTTAGATGACTAGTGATGAATCCTCCTACAGTACCTAAATCAGCAAAGAATACAGGTAGTTTTTCTCCTTCTGGCAAGTCAACTTTTGTACGTTCTGCAGTCAACTGCATTTTTGACGTTTCGATGAATCTAGGAAAGTCCATATTTCTACCAGACCAACCAAGGAATGTGTCAAATAAGTTGGGACTACTTTTTGCTTTTACGATTATACCGATGTCAAGTCTTTGATCTTGATATCGTAAATCTAATCCCTCTGAATTTGATAATGAGATATCTGATTTTATAGCCTTGAATGATTCAGAGTAAATGAAGTCATCATTTTCTTCCTTGATTTCAGAAAGGAAGTTTTCAGCAAGTCCCATTAATTCTTGCTCATTATATATTTTATCTGTTAGATTACGATGATCTTTTCTATTTTCTTCTAGTTTGTGAGGATAAGGAATTTTAGAAGCTAAGTTTTCAATTGCTTGATTTGTTAGTTCTTCTTTAGAAGTAGAACCGATAGCTCCTGATATACCTATATATCCATCTTTATATACTCTAACAGCATTACGTTCGATGTCTTTTACACGAAGTGAATTAATTTCTGAAGCTTGTAGTTTGATTGATATTTCTTTTCTTATTGTTGTTATATATTCTTTTTTCATTATTAATACCTCCTACATTACATTGAGTTTGCGAACCAATGTATACGGTCCTCCAAACCCAACTGGAAGTGGAAATTGTTCCATTTTTCCACATCCTCCACCAACAAAACTAAGTAATTCAAATTCTTTACTTACTGCATCTACTAAGTCCAATGTTTCAAAAACATTACCAGTAATTACAGATAGTTTTATAGGAGTGGTGATTTTTCCGTTTTCGATTAAATATGCACGAGAAGGAGCGATAGTAAATGTGCTCATTCCAGAACCGTGTTTAATGGTATCAATAAAGACACCATAATCAATAGATTTGATTATATCATCTAAAGGTGTATCACCTTTTTCGATATACGTTGTTGTCATTCGAACGATAGGTTCATATTCAAAATTGATAGAACGTGCGTTCCCTGTTAAATTCTCTTCTAAGGCAGCAGCAGTAGGCACACTATGAAGACGATCTGTTAGGACACCGTTTGTAATGATATTTGTTTTTGAACCTTTTGTCCCTTCGTCATCAAATGGTACATATCCATTTCCGACAAATGTCCCATCATCAATGATTGTTAGTAATGATGGTCCAACCTTTTTACCAAGGACCCATTCTTTACGCATTGTTTCGTCTCCTACCATAAAATCTGATTCGCTTTTATGACCGAAACTTTCGTGAGTGAATACCCCAGTAGCTAATGGACTCATAAGAACTTTGTGTTCACCTGGTTCGAAAGCCACAGCGTTTTTAATGAAGTGAATGTTCTTTTTAACTTCTTCTTCAAAGTATGGGAATTTATCTTTTAACTCATCAAAATATACCGTTGCAGTAGAAGACCCAAACATATTATTATTTTCTTCATGTGCACATTGCATACGCATAGCGATACCACAAGTCTGTTTATCAAATTTGATATTTGAACCTTTAGATGTATAAATCTCTTTAATTGTTACATCCTCAACATAAAATACCTGTGTCATCTTGATTGTTTCATGTTTACATAAATCAGAAACTCTTTTAACAAGTTCGTCTTTAGCTGATAATGAAATATCCTTTAATGAGTTTTCCTTGTATTGGATTAATTCCTCATTATGTACTTCGTATAACTTAATAACAGGATTATTCTCAATATCTTCATTTGGTGTTGCCATTTTTGCAAGTGTGTCAATTTGCTCTTGAATCTTACCTAAATCTGTTAATGAAGCATAATACCAACGTAAACCATCGTAAACGCGAATAAATGCCCCTTTGTTAGATCGTACTTTTTGCTCGTGTAACTCACCATTTTTGTATACTATTCTTGTTGTGAAGTTATCTTCAATACGAACATCTATATACAATCCCTCTGGATATTTATACATATATTCCTCCTTAATTTTTATTTATTCTTATATTCATTTTACCATATCTAATGGACCACAAAAATGTATAAAAACAAAAGGATTGTCATATATTCCTTATTTCCTTCTATCGATTACTTGCAATTAAGTTTCGTATTTGGTATTTACCAACTTCAGTTTTACTAAGAAGAAAGTTATAAACTATCCTTGAAAACTGATACAACACGTATGTATGATAATGACAATCGCTAAATATATTTGAAATCTTTCGATAAATGAAATAAAATGAAGTAATGGTATCCAGCAAATACAAAGAGGTGAATGCAAATGAATTTAACTGAACAATCAAAGAAATTGAATAACATTGAGTTTCATTTCCCAATTAATAATATGGAGATAAGAGTATTGTGGTTTAGGATCATGAACAGAAATAAGCAATGGAGAATTCAACGTCATCTCCATTCAACTTTTGAAATTCATATTGTTCAAAGTGGTGATTCAAAAGTGATACTAGATAATCAAACATTTATAGTTAAAAAAGGTGATTGTTACATAACACCTCCAGGGAATTATCACGAGCAAATAAATGGCAATGAAGACACTTATACTGAGTACAGTATGAACGTAGATTTAGAGTTAATTAACAACTCATATTCTGAAGAGTATGAGTTATTAAACATACTCTCGAATACCGAAGTAAGAGTTCTACATAACAGTCATGAACTTATTTCTTTGTTTGAAGGTTCATTGAATGAAGCTGGAAACGGATACAGCGGATATAACAGAATAATCATTAACAATATTACCAATATGTTAATCATATTATCAAGAAGACTAAGCAACTACAAACTAGCAAGAATGGGAATCCAAAAGAATACAAGCACAGGGCACTTTAGTAAGATGCACAGTTATATTAAAGATAATGTAATTAAGAGGATTAGCGTTAAGGAAGTAGCTTCATATGTATTTCTCTCAGAGAAGCAAGCATCAAGAGTAGTTCAGCAAAGTTTAGGTACATCTCTTAAATCACTAATTGATGTTAAAAGAAATGAAAAGGCATGTGAAATAATCCGTAATACTTCATTGCAAATGAAGGAGATTTCAGAATATATGGATTTCACTTCGCCATTTGTTTTCTCAAAATTCTTTAAAAGAATGAACGATATGACACCTCTTGAATATAGAATAATGTCCAAAAATGACAATTTATAGTCCAGAATGAATATGTAATAAATACCAAAAAAGAAATATAATATACCTAGCTACTTAAAGGAGGATATTATGTTTTTTTATTTGGAGAGATTAAAGAAAACTTGTAATGAATTGTCAAAAAATATATATACCGAAAAATATGAGTTGAATGACTTGATGTATAAACAAGGCGACTATTTATCTTTTGAGGAGGCAAATAAAGATGTATCCACCTTCTCTATTTATAATAGTTTGACTTATATAAACAACGCTAATCGATATTGGTTTCAAAAAAGGGTTGTCCTAAATGACGATTTTCTAGGTAGTTCAATTGTTTTTGAAATTGAAACAGGTAAGGAACAAGGGTGGGACGCAATAAACCCTCAGTTTTTAGTTTATATAAACGGAGAAGCTATTCAAGGTTTTGATACTAATCATCGCACTGTAATAATAGACACAAATAAACTAGGACTTGACTTTGTAATATCATTTCATGCTTATACGGGAACACAAAAAGATGATGTTAACATAAGATGTTATATTTCAAAAATTCAAAAAGAAATTAAAAAAATATATTTTGATTTGTCAATCTTAGAAGAAACTTTGCAAGTATTAGACCCTGAGACTGCAGAGTACAACTTAATCCTAAACACCTGTAATAATGCAGTAGATATATTAGATTTTCGATCTCTAGAAAAACTTATCAACTCATCTTGTGAAGCTTCTAGAATTATTGAGGATGCAGTTTATTCCTATAAACATAATCCTTTATCAACTGTTTCTCTATTAGGACATACACACATAGATGTTGCTTGGTTATGGACTTTGAAACAAACAAGGGAAAAAGTTGTTCGTAGTTTTTCCACAGTAGTTAAATTGATGGAGGAATACGAGCACTATAGATTTATGTCTTCTCAACCACAACTATATCAGTTCGTAAAAGAAGATAATCCTAGCCTATATCAAAAGATTAAGGAACTAGTAAAAGAAGGTCGCTGGGAAGTAGAAGGCGGAATGTGGTTAGAATCAGACTGCAATATACCTTCAGGTGAATCACTAATTAGACAACTGCAAAAAGGTAAAACATTCTTTAAAAATGAATTTGCAGTTGATTCAAAAATCTTATGGCTTCCTGATGTATTTGGATACAGTGCTGCTTTACCTCAAATTCTAAAAAGTATCGGAATCAAATACTTCTTAACAACAAAAATCAGTTGGAATGAATCTAACAAAATGCCATACGATACTTTCTATTGGAAAGGATTAGATGGCACAGAAATATTGACATATTTTGGTACTACCAATGAATATGAAAAAGTTATCAATAACGATCATAGAACAATTTATGAAGGGACAATAAATCCTTCCCAAGTACAAGGAACATACACTAGGTATCAACAAAAGCTCATCAACAACAATACCTTAATGATTTATGGCCATGGTGATGGTGGTGGTGGACCAACTTCAGAAATGCTAGAGTATTCACAAAGACTTATCAAAGGGATACCTGGTTTACCACAAGTAAAAGAGGTAAACTCAATTGAATATTTCACTGAATTAGAGAAAAAAGTTGCCAATAACGATAAAACACCTAAATGGAGAGGTGAATTATATCTAGAATATCATCGAGGAACATACACAACTTCAAGTAAAAGTAAGAAATATAATAGAAGAAGTGAACAATTAGTTCATGATTTAGAATTTATTTCTGTTCTGTTTAATAAATTATATAGTTATCCAATTAATCATAAACTGATAAATAAGTCTTGGGATGTAATTCTCTTAAATCAGTTTCACGATATTATCCCAGGGACAAGTATAAAAGAAGTATATGACGAATCATTTACTCAATACAATGAAATCATTTCTACTATGGAATCACAAATAACCAAAACAATCTCACCGATTAATTCACAAAACGAAGATGATAGTACAATCCAAATAATTAACACAACATCTTTTACAAGAGATGATATTGTAGTTTTAAATAAATATAATCCAATATATCAATCATTATGTTACAAGGATAAACTATATCCTATTCAAGAGACTTTTGATAATAAAGTGATTGTTCATGTTCCTTCGATAATACCTTTCGGTATTTCTAAGTATCAATTATCGAAAGAACTATCAGGAACAAATATACTTCATCAATCAACTAGTAAACTGGAAAATGATTATTTAGTTTTATCATTTGATTCGATAGGATATATCACTAGTATCTTTGATAAAGATGCACAAAGAGAACTAATTGAAGAGGGAATGATTGCCAATCAACTAGTCGCATATGAGGATATTCCTCATAACTGGGATGCTTGGGACATAAATAAATATTACAAGTATAAATCATATCCGTTAAGTGAGTTAGAATCATCAGTTATTATTGAGGATGGACCAGTCAGAACTGTTTTAAGACAAACAAGAAAATACAATAAATCCTTGATTAAACAAGATATTATAATGTATTCTCATACAAGACGAATTGATTTTGAAACGACGATTGATTGGAACGAGAAGCAAACCCTTCTAAGAACGCTATTCCCTTTAACTGTTTCCAATCAATACGCAACATACGAAATTCAATATGGAAATGTCAAACGAACAACCCATGAGAACACTTCATGGGACCATGCTATGTTTGAAGTCCCAGCTCAAAAATGGGCTGATCTTTCCGATGGTAATTATGGAGTTTCCTTAATTAATGATAGTAAATATGGATATAGTATCAAAGACTCAGTTATCGGATTATCATTATTAAAATCATCGCAATGGCCTTGTCTAGATATTGATAAAGGTAATCATACATTTACTTACTCGCTTTATCCACATCTTAATACATATAGTGAAGGCGGGACAATCAAAGAAGCATACAAACTGAATTATCCTTTATATACAACTCCACTACTTAAAAGAAGTGATAATCACTTTGAATCACTCTTCAAAGTGACGAATGAGAACATAGTAATTGAAGTTGTAAAACAGGATAATTCCAATAATTATATAACACTGAGAATCTATGAATCACAAAATTGCCGTACTAAGACAACACTTACTTCACATTATGATATTTTACATGCCTATGAAGTAAATCTAGTAGGTGAGATCCAAAGTAAGTTAGAAATCTGTGAAAATAAAGTAGAAATTACTTTTACTCCTTTTGAAATCAAAACTATATATATAGAACTATAAGTTAATAAGAGCCATAGAACTTTTTAGGAAAAGAAGAATCTTCGGGATAAGGTGCAAGACAATTTGCACCTTTTTTCTATAGTATTGGCATTTCCATGTGGTAGTTCTAAAATCAATAAAATACATGGGGATCATAATGCAAATAATAAGGTGAACTAGATTTCCATTCAAAAACATTGAATCTAGATTATTGAGTAAATATATTTATATATTTAGAATTTATGGTTAGTTTTTTTTACCATAAAATAATTTGTAATATTGACAAAGCTGAGAATAAATGTTAATATAAATGTACAAAATGTTGTACAAAGAAAAAAACGAAAAAGGAGATTTCTAAATCTATGATTTGGGAAGCGTAAACAGATGATGAAAATAGTTGTAGGTGGACAATTAGATAAAGAGAGAATTAAAAAAATCATTACTGATTTTGCAGGAGAAAAAGCAATTGTCGATATTCAAGGTGACTTGGATGCGGCACTTTCTATGCAAGCAGGTACATATGATTATTATATAGGAGCATGTAATACTGGTAGTGGGGGAGCATTAGCAATGGCTATAGCTATACTTGGTTTAGAGAATTGTGTAACATTATCTATGCCTGGTAAAATTCTATCAGATGAGAAAATGAAGGAAGAAGTAGAATCAGGGAAAATAGCATTTGGTTTCACAGCGCAAGATGCAGATAATGTATTATCTGTTATCCTTCCGCTCATTATAAAATAATACTAATTTGGAGGACGATTTATGGAACTTATTATCATCGGTTTGCTTGGTGCACTTGCATCGATATTAGCAAACAAACAAATTGCCGTATTCCATGATGGGTTTAGACCTATCGTTGGGAACTTCTTAAACGGTAAAATTGACAGAAAGACTCTTGGGCTTACAAGTTTCGCATTGTCATTTGGTTTAGTAATTGGGTTTGGATTACCATTCTCAATCGGAAAATCAATTATATTAATTCACTGTATCTTATTAGCTACAGATATAATTGGTTCAGTTTCACCAGCAGGTAAAAAAGGTTTAATAGTTTCTGGTGTAATTGGTGGTTTATTCGGTATTGGTCTTAGTTTAGGGTTAGACGTAATTATTGATGCGTTTAGTTATTTACCTTATAACTTCTTACCACATATCGGTAGTGTTGGTAAACCAGTTGTTGTTGCATTCGCAGTATTCCCTGCCTTAGCAGTGGCTTTACAACATGGTTACAAAAAAGGAATTTACACAATTGGAGCGATTTTCGCGACAATGGTATTAGTAAACAGATACGGATCATTCGATATCTCAGGAAGCACTGTTAGTTTAAGTGTTGAAGGACTTGGATTATTAGTAGGTGTTGTTATGATGATTGTATTCGCTATCAGAACTGGTGAAACTACTACATCAAACCAACAACTAGTAAGTATCTTCTCATCAAATGTTGACAGAATTAAGAAAAACTGGCCTTGGTTAGTTGGAATGGGAGCACTAGTTGCTGCTGCTACAGCTGCTAACATCGTTGCTGGAGATCCTATCTCATTAAACTTAATGGCTGATGGAAAAATGACAGAAGCTGGTATCGCTGCATTTGCTAGAGGTATTGGATTTGTACCATTAATCTTTACAACAGCTATCGCAACAGGTGTTTATGCTCCTGCTGGAGTTACATTTGTATTTGCAATTGGTATCTTAACAGGAAACCCATACTTAGCATTTGTATTAGGTGGAGTTATGATTTCTGTAGAATTACTTGCATTAAGTGGAGCTGCTAAATTCTTAGACAAGTTCGCTGGTGTTAAAAACATGGGTGAACATATTAGATCAGCTATGAACTCTGTATTAGAAGTTGCATTATTAGTTGGTTCAATGATTGCTGCAAACGCAATGAGTCCTAAATTCGGATTCCTATTCGTTATCGGGTTATATACATTGAATAAAACAAGTAAAAAACCACTTGTTAGTATCGCTGTAGGACCAATCGCAGTAATAGCATTAGGTATCATCTTGAATGTTCTAGCTTTATTAGGACTTTGGATCGTTCCTGCATAAAACTATATAAAGGAGTATGCAAATACTCCTTTTATTTTTATTAAACACTAAAAGAGGTGCTTCTATGAACTACAATGATTATGATAAATATTTAAAAAGAACAGAAGTACTATCATGTAAAAAGGATAGTGTCCTAAAAGTATATGATGTAACATCGACAGTAAAAAAAGCTGTTGAAGATAAATCAGATTTTTACTTGATGGGTATAAAAAACACAGAATACATTAAAGAAGAAGTACTTTCAAAACTAAAACAAAGCGGTTTTATTCCTCATACCTTAGATAAAATGGCCCGAGGTGGAAGAGCAATAGATATAGATTTAGTAAACCCTCTAACAGGTAAACTAATGACAGGTTCTTCAAGTGGAACTGCGATAAATGTATTAGAAGATTATAACGATATCGGTCTTGGTTCTGATGGAGGAGGCTCAGTTTTAGCTCCTGCTTTAGCATTAAACCTATATGGAATTATCTCACCATTGTTCTTTCGTGATGAATCGTATGCCAAAAGTTCAACAGATGGAATCACGTTTATACCATCACTTGGATTTATCTCAAAAGACATTGATTTAATTCAAAAAGCTACTGAAACATTTGTTCAAATTGAACAAGTAAAAGATATAAATATTCTAATCCCTAATGAAAATAATATTTTGTTAGAAACAGGTGATGATGTTGGGAAAATCCTAAGTGATTCACTGACAAATAACAAATTTATAATTAATAGAGAGATATATCCAAATATATTTGGTGATAGACAAGAAAATATAGATTATTTGAATAAGAAACTTGAGCAATATGATGTAATTATGTCTTACGAAGGACCAATTGATTACTTTGGTTTTGGTGATTCAGTGTTTGGGTTGTTTAATAGTGTATCGCGACAAAACCAAGAAAAAGCAGGAAAAGGCCTTATAAGAGTAGCTAACATGGTTAATGCATCAGCCTTAGTTGTGCCATCAAATGATTTCTCAAGTGGCTATGTTTTAATCGCAAACTCAAGCAAAGAAGGTATTAGTAGTTTATTCGAAATACAAAAACACTTAAAGAACAAGATCTCAAATAAACTATATAAAAAGTACTTCACAATCAAACCTTGATAAATAGACGATATTCTTATATAATTAACTAGTACAAAATATTGTACTATAAGGAGGAATTATGGTTCTAGAATATAATAAAACATCACAAGTTGTGTTAGAGATTGTCAAAGATTTATTTGCATTAAACGTCGGAGATAAAATGAAATCTGTACGCGCTTATGTGAAGTTATTGGATTCATCTCAAGGTACAGTTCAAAATGCAATTAATTACTTAGTCGAAACTGAAGGAATCTCTATAGATAAAAGAGGATCTCAAGGTAGTTATTTAACAGGATTTGATAAAAATATCATTTTGAGCTTAATTGGGAAACGACATATCGTTGGCTGTATGCCCCTACCTTACTCAAAAAGATATGAAGGCCTTGCATCTGGATTAAGTGGTTTAGGAAATGAATCAATGCGATTTCACTTAATGTATATGAGGGGTTCTACAAATAGACTTTCAAGATTACTTGAGGGCAGTGTTGATTATGTAATTACATCACGTGCCGCAGCGCAACAGGCAATTGAAAATGGTGGAAAGTTAGAGATTGTTAAAGCGTTTGGACCAAAATCATTTGTTTCAAAACATATTCTTGTAAAAACAAAAGATTTTAATGGGATTATCGATGAGAATACAGTGCTTGGTGTCGATGAAACATCATTAGACCAAATTGAAATCGCAAAATTACTACATAAAAAAGTCAAAGTTCAATTAAAATATATCAACGCCAGTTTAATAAGAAAATATTTAGACAACGGGGATATCGATATAACGATATGGAACTTCGATGAAATACTTGAAAAACATTTGGATTACGATTACTTGGAACTAGATTTTATTGAAGGGTTATCCAAGTTTAGTGAAACAGTAATTGTTATTAAAGCTAATGATCATTTTACAAGAAGAATTATTCAAGATGAAGTTGAAGTTGAAAGTATTCTTCAAATCCAAAATGATGTAATAATGGAGAAAAAAACACCGATTTACTAAGGAGCTATTATGAAAGACCAAACAAAACTAAAGATAAATATTTTAAAAGATAGAGAAGTAATTAGTGAAACTACAGTCAAAAACATATATATAATTGAAGAAACTTTAACAAGTTTCGTAGCAAACATAGAAGAAATGGATACTGATTCTATGTTTACCCATTTAGCAATAGCTCTTGATCGAGTAGAAAAAAACAATCAATTAACAGAATCAAATGAAATCATTAAAGAACAGTTAATGATTAGTGGGTTCTATACAGAAGCAGAAGCAATACTACAAAAAGCTTCACAAAAAGCAAACGTGGTATTCAATGAAGCCGAAAGTATTATGGTTTTAGTTCATATCTGCACATTATTATTACAAAGAGGTGAGTAATATGAATATCAACGGTTATACAATGATGCATGAGCATTTAACAATTGATTTATCAAGAATTAAGAATGACCCAGATACCATTTTAGATAACATTGAAGACACTATCTCGGAATTCAAAAATCTCTACAAAAATGGAGTTAGAAATATCTTAGATGTTACAAATCATGAAATGGGCCGAAATGATGATGCCATCATCCAAATTCAAAAAGAGACAGGGATAAATATAATTACATCAACCGGTTATTATAAGGATCCTTTCCTATCACAAGAATTTATTGGTAAATCAGTTGATGAACTAGCACAGGATTTTATCACAGAGTTAGTTAATGGATTTGAGTCATCTCTTCAAAAACCACAGGTTATTGGAGAAATAGGAACAAGCAAAAATGAAATGACAGTTAATGAAGAAAAACTGTTTCATGCTTCTTCAATTGCTCAAAAGAAAACAAACTGTGTCATCTATACTCATACAACATTAGCAACATATGCTTTGGAACAAATTAGCTACTTCCAGGAAAAAGAAGTAGATCTAAGCAAAGTAATAATCGGACATGTTGATTTATCAGGTGACCAAAACTATATCGTAAAAATTCTTGAAACAGGAGTAAATGTTGGTTTTGATACAATCGGTAAAATCAACTATATGAAAGACGAAGTACGTGCTGAAATTCTTAAACATATTCAAGATATTGGAAGAATTGATCAAGTTGTATTGTCATTAGATATTACTCGTAAATCACACTTTAAGAAAAATAATGGTATAGGATATAACTACCTATTTACTGATTTTATCCCATTATTAAAGAAATATGGAGTTACTGATCAAAGCATTGAAACAATGTTAAAACATAACCCAAATCGCCTTTTAGGAGGAATTTTATGAAAACATATCCATTAAAAAGTCTTAGTTTAAAAGATGCAAAAAATGTTCAATTTAGAATCATCGATTGTATCCTAAATGAGTTCAGAGGATATGACATACTTTCACGAGGAGACCTAGGTGTTAGACAGCCAGAGAATATCCCTTTAACAACAAGTAAAGTTGAAAAAGTAATTAGTAATATATTTAATGCCGAATCGGCAATGCTTTTACGTGGTTCAGGGACAAATGCGATAAGACAAACCTTAGCACAGCTTTGTATGACTGAAAAAACAGTCTTAGTTCATGAGGCACCAATTTATCCAACTACAGAACACACCTTAAAATTAATCGGGGCAAAGCTAATTTCTGTTGACTTTAATAATCTAGAGCTAGTTAAAAAAGTGATTGAAGACAATCCTACAATTCATACTGCAATTGTCCAAATAACAAGACAAAAACTATTTGATAAATACGAAGCGAAATCAGTTATTGAAGTAATTAAAAAGACAAATAAGAACATATCAGTTGTGACAGATGATAACTATGCTGTCTTTAAAATTGAAGAAATTGGTTGTGAAATGGGCGCAGATGTTTCTGCCTTTTCAACATTTAAACTTCTAGGTCCTGAAGGGATTGGATGTATCGTTGGAAACCAAAACATAATTAGTAAAATTAAAGAAATGAATTACTCAGGTGGAAGTCAAGTTCAAGGACACGAAGCCTTAGACGTATTACGCGGATTTGTATATGCCCCAGTATCACTGGCAATCCAAGCTGAAGTAATAGAAGATGTTCATTCATATATAGAAACAACAGGCATACAAGGAGTAGAATCAAGTTTTATCGCCAATGCTCAATCTAAAGTATTAATTATTAAATTAGAGAAGAACAATGCAAAACAAGTTCTTATTGAAGCAGAAAAACTAGGAGCTCTACCACATCCTGTAGGCGCAGAATCAAAATACGAGTTTTCACCATTGTTTTATAGAGTATCGGGTACTTTTCTAAAAGATGATTCCAATGCCATAAATAATACAATACGAATAAATCCAAATCGAGCTGGAACCCATACAATAATACGGATTTTGGGAGAAGCAATAGACAACGCATAGAGGAGTGGTTTCATGTTTTTAAAAAAGCTAATGAAAGAGAATAAGTTATTAGTTGAATATACATTAATGATGCATAAAAAAGGAGTTTTATTACCTGATACATATGTTATTGATGTCGATCAAGTTGTAAGTAATGGTAAAAGAATTATCGAAGCATGTGGTTCTGAAATTACCCCAATTTTTATGCTAAAACAACTTGGGAGAAATCCATACATCGCAAAAAAATTACTAGAGATTGGTTTCAAAGGAGCTGTCGCTGTAGATTTTAAAGATTGTATCACACTAATGAGTAATAACATTCCAATTAGCCATGCTGGACACTTAGTCCAAACGCCTACACACTTACTAAAAGGATTACTAGAGTACGGAGTAGAACATATAACAATTTATAGCTATGAGAAAGCTATTGAAATAAACAAGTACGCAAAACAACTAGGAATAAATCAAAAGGTACTTATAAAAGTCTATTCATCAAAAAAAGACTTATATAATGGACAATATTCAGGAGTAACTAATGATGAGGTAGTAGAACTAAGTAGTAGTGTAAACTCATTATCAAATATTACTGTAGTGGGATTAACAACTTTCCCTGCATTTATCTATTGTCCAGAGCAAGAAGATATCATTAAAACATCTAATGTAGATGCTTTAATACAGGCAAAAAAACAACTAGAGGAAAAGGGAATCACAGTATCAGAAATAAACCTTCCTTCATCGAACTGTGTTTATAACGTGCCTTTAGTAAAAGAACTTGGGGGAACAACAATCGAACCAGGGCATTCTTTATCTGGTACAACAATGATGAATGCGACAAGTGATTTTGCTGAAAAAATCAGTTATGTTTACTTAACAGAAGTATCTCATGTGTTTGAAAATCAATCACTTGTATATGGTGGTGGATACTATGCACGAGGTAAATTAAATAACGCTTTAGTAACAACAGATGCTGTAGTTACTAAAGCTCATCAATTATCACCAGAAAGTATCGATTATCATCTACAATTAGATGGTAAATTCCGCGTAGGAAGTCCAGTACTTATGTGTTATAGAACACAAATGTTTGTTACAAGAAGTGATATTGCATTAGTCGAAGGACTACGAAGTGGAAATCCAACCTTAGTTGGAGTTTATGATACACAAGGACGAGTAAAATAACATGAAAAAGATTATTGTTTTAGTATTAGATGGATTTGGGATTGGAGCAATGGATGATGTATCTGTTGTCAGACCACAAGACATCGGTTCAAATACTGCACTTCACATATTGAAAGAAACTCATGTGCATCTTCCCAATCTTGAAAAACTGGGATTAATAAATGCGATGGGAACTACAACAGGCTCTATGAAACCTTCTGACACTGCCAATTTTGGAAGTTCAAAATTAGCACATTATGGAGGAGACACTTTTTTTGGTCACCAAGAAATTATGGGAACAAAACCAAAAAAACCTTTTAAGATGCCTTTTAATGAAGTTATTGATATCGTGGAAATGAATCTTAAAAACAAAGGATATCCAACAAAACGAATTACCAAAGATAATGTTTCATTATTATCAATTTATGATGAAGTTTATATCGGAGATAACCTAGAAACAGATTTAGGACAAGTCTATAATGTCACTACATCTTTTGATTATGTTAATTTCCAAGATGTAAAAAAAATCGCAAGAATTGTCAGAGATTCAGTTGAAGTAGCTAGGGTAATCGTCTTTGGTGGAGCAAATGTTACGAAAGAAGACCTGGTTAATGCAATTGAAACAAAGAATGAAACATATATAGGTGTGAATGCACCAAAATCAAAAGTATATATTCAAAAATATGAAGTGGAACATCTAGGATATGGTGTTGATCATACAACACAAATCCAGACAATTTTATACGATCAAAAGCTAAGTAAAACCGCATTTGTCGGTAAAGTTGCTGATATCTGTGCGAACGAAAATGGAGATTCTTATTCAATTGTTCCTACAGGTGAAGTTCTAACAAAAACAATAGAATTAATAAGAAATGATAAACATGGATTTATTTGCTCGAATGTTCAAGAAACAGATCTAGCAGGACATTCAGAAAACACCCAATTATATGCAAGTAAATTACTTGTTGTCGATGAATATATTCCGCAGATAATAAACTTACTTGATGAAAATGATGTCCTAATTATTATGGCTGATCATGGTAATGATCCTACAGTTGGACACAGTAAACACACAAGAGAAAATGTACCCCTATTGGTCTATAAAAAAGGGATACAGGGAATTAATATTGGAAATCGTGATACACTAGCGGATGTTGGTGCCACAGTCGCAGATTTCTTTGGTATCAAGAAGGTAAATTTTGGAACATCCTTCTTGGGAAAATTATTAAGTAATTGAGAGGTAAAAATGAAAATAATATTAACAAAAGATTACGATGAGTTATCAAGAACTGCTTTTAAGGAGTTTGATAAAATCGTTAAATCTGAAGAAAAACCTAGAGTAGGCTTTGCAACAGGAAGCTCACCACTTGGCCTTTACAAGGAAATAGTAAACAATTACTCAACAAATAAAGGATCTTATGAAAATGTAGATGTTTTCAATTTAGATGAGTATATTGGTTTACCTGAAAATGATAAAAATAAGTATAGCGCCTTCTTAAAAAACAACATATTTAATAAAGCTGATTTCAGTGAAGAAAACATTGATTTAATCCTTCACAATAATGAAAATATTGAACAAGAGTGTAAAAGATATCATGACATCCTAATAAACAACCCACTCAATCTTCAAATTTTAGGACTGGGTGCAAATTGTCATATCGGGTTCAATGAACCAGGAACATCTTTTGATTCAGTAACTCATATTGTGGACTTAAAAGAAGAAACAAGGCAAAGTAACGCTCGATTCTTTGATTCGATTGAAGAAGTACCAACACAGGCAATTACAGTTGGAATAAGAGAAATTATGAGCGCCGAGAATATAATACTAGTAGCTTCAGGGCAAGATAAAGCCGATGCAGTGCATAAGATGTTAAATGATGAGATTAATAATACATGCCCTGCTTCAATACTAAGAGTTCATAAATCGGTAACAGTAATTCTTGATGAAGCAGCAGCAAGTTTACTATAAAAATTCATAATAACTAAAAGGAATTTCATACTATAGAAGTATGAAATTCCTTTCTTTTTACTATTTTTATCTCATTAACGTTTTTAATTCTTAAGTGCTTTCTTAAATTCCTTAATAATTCCTTTGTTTTTAGTAACTTTGAACTCAAATAATTGCTCACGAGGACAGTGAAGATTAACAGTAGGATATAGAATATTTCTCATTGAAGTCATTTTAAACTTCTCATCAGTCGTTCCAATAGCTCTCACTTTAAGTCCTTCCTTCGAATTATTTAAATGGAATACTTCGTTGTTATTAATACAAACTATCTTTAATTTCTTGTTTCCATAAAACAAATTCTCAGCAACTGCATTGTTTGTTGATTTTCTGTAGTTATCAAAACCTGCAAACCATAAACCTCTAGAATCTAGTAATTCCTTTCTTTTTAAGAAATTACCTAAATCATTGAAATCTTGTTTTGTTGTAGCTAAAGTGTTTCTTACCTCTATATCTCTAAATGTTCTCATAAAATCCCTCTCTTTCATTTGAGTACTTAATATCTATTATATACTAATCTAAAGGCAATTTGAAATAATGATGAGAATTAGTCATATGTAGTAGCTAATCACTTATTTAGAATTTATTGTACTTTACTATACCTAAGTGTATCTTATGTGCATAATATAGTTAGAAAACTAAAGCAGGTGAGACAATGATTGAAATCGATGCAGATGCAACGATATACCAAATAGTTAAGGATTATCCAGTAATAAAAGAGATTATGGTAGAATTAGGATTTAAGGATATCCTTAAACCAGGACTCCTACAAAGCGTAGGAAGAATAATGTCGATAAACAAAGGATGTTCAATGAAAAATATCCCTATTATTGAAGCACAAAATGTATTTAAGGCAAATGGATTCTATCTAAGGATTCAGGACTAATTATAGAAATCAAAATAAAAAGACAATTTAATTGTCTTTTTTTATTTACTTATTTGCTAGTTATTAGATTATAAATTTTATTGCAAATTCGGTGTGTTTCTAATGAATCATTATCTTTTAAAAGAAATTTAGGACTATTTTTTAAGTCTTTGAGGAATTCATTTATTAAATCCGTAAATCCTCTTTTCTCAAGAGTAGTAGTCCAGCTGCTAACCGAATTATGTATTTCTTTATTATTAATGCATTGATGACTAGTATCTAAGTTATTAATCATTACTTTTTTATTAGAATAGTGAAGATCAATTTTCTCTTCAGTTATTCCAGAATCACGGAACATAAGTGCATTACAGGAAACCGTTTCTCCGGTGATAAATACATTAACTGAGTATGTGCCCTTCTCATTTGATAAATGTTTGACTTTTAAATCAACTATTTCTTCATGCATTAGGAATCTTACTGTATCAATGACATGGATAAAATCATCGAAGATATAGCTTTTCAAACTTCCAGGTAAATTATGTCGATTCTTCTGATAGAAAATAACCTGGGGCGTACCAAAGCTGTGTGCGTTTTTAATAGTAGGTGCGTACCTTCTATTAAAACCTGTTCGAAACAAAGTGTTGTTACTTTGAGCTAAAAGAAATAGCTCTTCGACTTCATTTAAATCCATAGAAACTGGTTTATCTACAAAAACAGGAATGTGACTTTCTAAGAAATACTTACATAATTGATAATGAGAATCTGTAGCAGAATGAATCATGACTGCATCAAGATCACATTTAAGTAATTCTTCAAGCGTATTGCAAATTACTACACCATTATATTCTTGTTTAATACTAACTTGTGTATCTAGATTACGAGTATAGATATATAAATCTATTTCTTTTATTCTTGTAGTGATTGGTAGATATGCTTTTCTAGCTATATCACCAATACCAACGACACCAATTTTCATAGTTACCTCCAACTAGTTTACTGATTTAACAAGATTACGTAGCAACTCAAGATCAATTTCATTAAGATTATTACGTTCAAATTTTACACCACTACCTAAATGAATCTCCTCTACATTTGATTCCTTTAGGAACTGTGGCACATTATCAGGGTTAAGTCCAGAACCTGCGAGTACTGTGACATTAGCTTTTTTTCCTTCATGATAGAATTCATTAATTAACGGGATGTTTTCCATAACTTTATTCTCTCCAGCTGAAGTAAGAATTGTATCAATATTATAGGTGATTAGTTTTTTGAATTCATCTTTGATATTTTCCGTACTATCTAACGCTCTATGAAATGTTAGTTTTAAATTTCCCTTAAGCTCTAATACTTTATTCAAAGCTTGAAAGTTTATTGTTTTATCCCGATTAAGAGCACCGAAAACAATTCCGTTTGCCTTTGTTTTTGAAATCTCTAAGATATCTTTATAGATAACTTCAAGGTCTTTAGAATCATAAATAAATGATTTTGAATGCGGTCTCACCATTACATTAACAGGAATACTTACAGTATTGCAAACTAGTTCTATTAATCCTATTGAAGGGGTTAATCCACCTTCAAGAATACCTGATACTAATTCGATTCTATCAGCACCAGCTGTTTCTATATCTATTGCTTCTTTAAGGGTTGTTGCTATTATTTCTATTATCATATCATCACCTCGTTCTTACTATAACAAGTTTTCTTTTCACTTGCAACTAAGTGAGTTGTTTGTTAATCTTTGAATAGATATGCAGGAGGTGCCGCGATGAAAGTACTAAAAAATTTAAGAATATTTACTGAAGATGGAATAGTAGAAAATGGGTTTATTAGATTTGATACTTTGATTAGAGAAATTGGACAAGGTGATGTTGAAGGGGAAGATATGAATGGTAAAACCCTAATACCTGGTTTTGTAGATCAACATATCCACGGTCTTTTAGGACACGATATTATGGATGGCAACTATGAAGGATTAAATGAAATTGCCACAAATCTACCAAAAGAAGGAACTACTTCGTTTCTAGCGACAACTATGACAGAGACAAAAGAGAATATAATCAAGGCTTTACGAAATATCAGAAACTATAATAATATTAATCAAAATATAGGAGCTGAAATTCTAGGAGTTCATTTAGAGGGACCATTTATATCCTCTATATATAAAGGAGCACAAAGAGAAGATGCAATTCAAGATATCTCAATTGAGTTATTTGATGAATACTATCAAGCGTCAGGTGAACTAATTAAACAAGTTACCATTGCGCCGGAATTAAACAATGCTAATAAACTTATAAAACATATGGTCCGAAAAGATGTAGTAGCATCGATAGGACATTCGAATACATCTGGAGAAGAAGCTTTAGAAGCTATTAAGAATGGTGCAAAGTGTTTTACTCATGCATATAATGGAATGAGCAAACTACATCATCGAAACATTGGAGCTGTCGGAGCTATGTTCTTATCTGATACTTATAGTGAGTTAATATGTGACAGGATACACACTAGTGATAATGCGACTAGATTATTATATAAAGTTAAAACAAGTGATAAACTAATTTTGATAACTGATTCCATGAGAGCTAAGCTTCTTGGTGATGGTGAATACGAACTTGGTGGGCAAAAAGTTATCGTAAATAACAGTGAAGCAAGACTGGAAGATGGGGTTCTTGCGGGTAGTACGTTGTTTATGAATGAAGCGATAAAGAACATGCAAGATATTACCGAATGTGGTATATATGAGTTGATAAAAATGTCGTCTTCTAACCCTGCTATTCTCCATAATGTTTATGATAGAAAAGGATCTATAAAAGTAGGGAAAGACGCTGATTTACTTGTTATTAAGGATGATTTATCCATCGACGAAGTATATTGTAAAGGCACTAAAACGGCATAAACAAGCCGTTTTTTTATTTACACTTATGAATCCTAGTGAATTATACAGTAAATTGTTCGTTTTCCTTGACAATCTATGTAAGCATTTGTATAATGAAGTCATAAAGTGGTATATACCACACAAAAAAATGGAGGTTATTATGAAAGGATTTTTCTCAAATGTTTTAGGTTATTTACAAAAAATAGGTAGATCTTTAATGCTACCAGTTGCAGTATTACCAGCTGCAGCATTACTTATGGGGATTGGTTATTGGATCGATCCAAATGGTTGGGGTGGAGACAGCCAAGTTGCTGCTATCCTAATTAAAACGGGTGCTTCAATTATTGATAATATGTCAATCCTATTTGCTGTAGGGGTAGCATATGGAATGTCAAAAACTAAAGATGGTTCAGCTGCTTTAAGTGGTTTAGTTTCATTCTTAGTTGTTACAACTGTTTTATCAAGTGGTTCAGTTGCACAAATTACTGGTGTAGATCCTGCTTCAGTTAATGCAGCATTTGGTAAAATCTCAAATCAATTTATTGGGATTATTGCGGGGATCATTGGTGCTACAGCTTTTAATAGATTCGGACACGTTGAATTGCCAAAAGCTTTATCATTCTTTAGTGGTAAACGTTTAGTTCCTATCGTTTCAGCAGTTGTTTCATTATTAGTATCTGTTGTATTATTATTTGTTTGGCCAGTTATCTTTACTGCTTTAGTTGGTTTCGGGGAATCAATTATTTCATTAGACGCAGTTGGTGCAGGAGTTTATGGATTCTTTAACAGATTGTTAATTCCGTTTGGTCTTCATCATGCATTAAACAGTGTATTCTGGTTTGACGTTGCAGGAATTAATGATATTCCTAACTTCTTAGGTGGACAAACTTCAATTGATGCAGGAACTGGTATCTTAGGTATCACAGGAATGTATCAAGCTGGTTTCTTCCCAGTTATGATGTTCGGTTTACCAGCAGCAGCGTTAGCTATGGTTCATACAGCTAAAAAGAAAAACAAAGTTAAAGTTGCATCATTAATGCTAGCTGCAGGACTTGCTTCATTCTTTACAGGAGTTACAGAACCAATTGAATTTGCATTCTTATTCGTTGCTCCGTTATTATTCTTAGCACATGCCGTGTTAACTGGTATTAGTGTATTCATTGCTGCTTCATTCCAATGGATTGCCGGATTTGGATTTAGTGCTGGATTTGTTGACTTTGTACTAAGCGCTAGAAACCCATTAGCTCAAAACTGGTACATGTTAATTCTTCAAGGAATCGTATTTGGATTAATTTATTACTTCTTATTCAAATTCTTAATCCTTAAATTTAACTTAAAAACACCAGGTCGTGAAGAAGACGATGAAGATGGAGAACCAAGTTTAATAGTTGGTAAAGCATCTCATAGAGAAGTAGCTGTTAAAATGTTAGCTGCTTTAGGTGGAAAAGCAAATATCGTTGAATTAGATAACTGTATTACAAGACTTAGATTAGTAATTAAAGATATCAGTGTTGTTGATGAAAAAGCTTTAAAAGCTGCAGGAGCAACAGCATTAATGAAAATATCTAAAACAAATATTCAAGTAATAGTTGGTACACAAGTTCAATTTGTTGCCGATGAAATGAAAAAACTTAAATAAGATTACAGTGTATACGAGGGGTCATCCCCTCGTATACAAACTTATTTACTGAGGTGATATCATGAAAATAATAAAATTGAAAACAAACGAAGAAGTCACGAAATATCTTGCTGAACTACTTTTACAGCAAATTGAATCTAATCCTAAATCTGTTCTAGGTTTGGCAACAGGTTCAACACCGACATTGGCATATCATCAACTAGTAAAAAAATACTTAGTTGATCAAACCGATTTTAGTCAAGTTATCACATTTAATCTTGATGAATATATCGGAATCGAGCCAGAAAACAAAAACTCATACCGTAGTTTTATGAATGAGAATTTATTTAACTATATAAACATTAATCAAGAAAACACTTTTTTACCAAGTACAGATGATCAAAACTATGCGAAATACGACGATTTAATTAAAGAATATGGAGGCATAGATTTACAAATCTTAGGTATAGGTGAAAATGGACATATAGGTTTTAACGAACCAGGGACCAAAGAATCTACTTTAACCCATAAGGTTACATTAGCAGAGAATACTAGAGAAAATAACTCAATATTCTTTGATTCATTAGAAGATGTTCCTAAGGAAGCAGTAACAATGGGGATTACTTCAATTCTAAACGCAAAGAAAATTATTCTAGCTGCAACTAAATCAAACAAAGCGGAAATTATAAAACGACTTATTAACAATGATATATCAGAGAACTTACCAGCCTCATTTTTGAAAAAACATCCTAATGTAATTATCTTAGTTGATGAGGATTCTGGAAAGTATATAGAGGAGATGATTTGATGAGTAAAATTAAAGAAGTTATAATGCTACCAATCAAAGGTGATTATGCCGATATTGAAAAAACACCAGACCAAGTATTCTCAAATAAATTCTTAGGAGAAGGTTTTGTAATTTTTCCAAAAGAAGGTAAAGTTTATGCGCCAACTAATGGTATAATAAAATCAGTGTTTCCAACAAAACACGCCATCGCATTAACAAGTGATAAAGGGTTAGATATCTTAATCCACATTGGATTAGAGACTGTGAAATTAAAAGGTGAAGGTTTTACAATGCATACAAATCTTGGTGATACAGTAAAACAAGGTGACTTACTAGTTGAATTTGATAAAGAATATATCGAAGCAAATGCCGACTCAAGTGCGACACCAATCGTCCTTGTAGATAGAAAAAAACTAATCGTAAAAAAAGTAAAAGAAAAAGAAGGACAAACATACATAACGATAATTACAGAATAGGAGGGATCACTAATGAAACCGAAATACATGATTGTTATTGATGAAATTGAAAAGATAATTGAATCACAAGAAATCAATTCATTAATTCCATCTGAACGGGTTTTGTCAGAACGCTTAGACATATCACGAATGACAATAAGAAAAGCAGTTCAGATCCTTGTTAACAAAGGGAAACTTTATAGAGTTAATAACGTCGGTACATTTATCTCAGATGAGAAATTGTACAAAGTTGTAAATACATTGGTAGGCTTTACCAATGAAGTACATGCAACTGGAAGTGTCGTTGAAAATGAGATTTTGGAATATAGTTTCATTCCAGCTTCAGAAACAGTATCTGCAAAACTGCGAATACCTGAAGGAGATATGGTTCATAAAGTAATACGTGTTAGAAAGAGAGATGGTGTTCCAATCATGATTGATACATCATACTTCCCTGCTGATATAATTGATTTAAATGTTGATGTGATTAAAGGTTCAATATACAGTCACATAACTAATACACTTGGATTATCTATATCCTCAGCAATCCAAGAAATCAAAGCAGCGTTTATTCCAGAAAAATTTAAAGGAATACTTAAGATTAAGGAAAATGAACCAACAATATTTGTTGATTTAATTGGGTACTTAGAAAATGGACGTATCTACGAGTATGCGACATCATATAAAGATCAAAATAGATATGAACTAGTTATTCAATCATTGAGATAAGTTTTGCACTTATAGAAACATGTTTTATAGAAACTACTAAGTTGTTTTAGGAGGAATGAAAATGAAAAAATCTTTTCTAATAATCAATCAAACAGGTCTTCACGCAAGACCTGCTGCTAATTTTGTAAGATGCACTTCATCTATACCAGCTCATATTCTACTAGAATGTGATGGTCACGAAACAGATGCTAAATCAATTATGGGTGTTATCGGTATGCAAATTGTAAAAGGACAGATTATTACTTTGACAATGGATAACGATGAAGAGCGATTAATGAAGATTATTGAAAACCATTTGGTTGAAAACCAAATAGCAAAAGAAGTTAAATAAAGGAGAATTTTAATGAAACGTTCATATAAAGTAATAGATGAATCAGGTGTTCACGCACGACCTGCTGCATTAATTGTAAATGTAGCTAATAAATATCCAGACAGTATTGATATTGCATATAAAGGTAAAACTCTTACCTTGAAATCAATAATGTTAGTGATGAGTTTAGGCATTCAATGCGGAGACTCATTTGATATCATTATCTCAGGAGATAATGAAGAAACAGCATTAAATGAAATAGAAGCAATCCTTGTCGAAAACGCAATTGTATAATCCTATTAGAATATAGACATAGATTAGAAATTGTATATTTGTAAAAGAATAATATTTTAAGTTATTAAGAATAGATGCTAATATATTCACAAAAGTGATGTATTTATTAGCATCTTTTTTATATACTATAAAAGAATGATGAATTTAAAAGTACTAGAGGTGAAAGATATGAGATACATAAAAAGTAGTATTGATAATGTTTTTGCAAAATACCAAGATTACTACCAGGCAATTAATGGCGGTATTGACGGTTATTATGAAAATACGATCTTAGATGCTGATATATATGAAATTATCGAAGAAGAGCCAATTGCATGCATTTCAGTGCATAAAACTAGAGGACTTACTTCGTTAGTTGTTTATACTCCATACATAAGAGACTATAGTCTTATTTTTTCATACATTATTAATCTCCCATTTATACAAAATATCCTATTTACCGAGAAAGATATGAATTTCTTAAAGAATGTTAAGAAGCACAATCTAGATTATCAAACTCAATCATATAATTTTGAAGTAGAGAAAGAAATCACAACAAATTTACAAATGGAACCTACCAATAAAAAAATGCATAAAAAAATCATAAACGAGTTTGGACAATTTATTGATTATAATAATATGCGACTATCTAAAATAAACTCATTTTATCTTGAAGAAAATAATGAGTTAATTAGTTTTGGAGCATTAGAACCACTAAGATTAAATAAAACAAGATATTGCCTATCTATGATTGTTTCAGAAAAGTATAGAGGTAAAGGATATGGAGTTGAAACGGTAAAATTTCTAATTCAATATCTTCAAGCCAATCAATTACAAGTAAATGCGCGATGTTATGTTCTTAATGATATCTCGAAAAAGACGTTATTAAGCGGTGGAATGAAGATTACCAATGAACTATATAAAATCGAAAACTTTAAAAATAAATAACAATAATCCTGATAAAAAAGGCTTGAAAACACTTACACAATTCAAGCGTTGACATGTTAACTGAATCAATATAGTATTGTTGTAAGAACAAAAACATCATTAAGAGCCACGGAGGAAAGATAACCTGTGAAATGGCAGCAACCTATTTAATTAGGTGCTTATATCGAGGGGCGTATGCCTATCAATGAGAAGCCATTTTTTTAAAAAATAAAAAAACGACTTTCATTAGAAGGTCGTTTTTATTTTTAATACCTAAGGAGACAGAATATGATAACTTTAAGAAACGTATCAAAAACATTTTTGACAAAAAAAGGGAAGTTTAAAGCACTAGATGATGTTTCCCTATCAATAAAGAGGAATGTAATACATGGAATAATTGGTCCAAGTGGTGCTGGTAAAAGCACACTAATTAGACTTATAAACCAATTAGAGATTCATGATAAGGGAGTAATTGAGGTATTTGATTATACTGATTTGAAGCAATTAAACAAGGAATCTACACGAATGTATAGAAAGAGTGTTTCAATGATTTTTCAAGGCTTTAACTTATTGGAAAGAAAAACTGTTTACGATAATATTGCTCTGCCGATTCTTCTACAACGAAAATTGACCGAAAAAGATCGTGAGAAAGTAGCTAATTTGATTAGATTAGTTGGATTAGAAGGTTATGAGGAATCATATCCAACACAACTTTCAGGAGGACAACTACAAAGAGTAGGAATTGCAAGAGCGTTAGTAAATGATCCAAAAATACTTTTATGTGATGAACCAACAAGTGCATTAGACACGCTTACTATTAAAAATATTTTGGATCTGTTGAAATCAATTCAAAGAGAGCTTAATCTAACTATTATTATAGTTACACATGATATGAATGTGATTAAAGAAGTGTGTGAATATGTAACGGTCATGGATCAAGGGAGAATAGTAGAGAATGACACAATTGACAATATTATTTTTAACCCACAGAACGCTATTACTAAATCACTTCTTGATACAGTTGGATTCAATTTAGAAAGAATCATTACAATGTACTCGAGTAAAAAAAACTTGTATTTATTGAGGTTTACAAACTCAAGAAAACAAGAAAGTATCATCTCGAACGTAAGCATATCAACAAAAGTAAGAATTAATATACTATTTGCAAATATAACACCAAGTGAACAAGGAATTATGCTTGTATCATTAGAGGTATGTAATCATGATGTGATTGAGAATGTTATACGTGAATTAAAAGAAGAAGGAGTGGCGGTTAAACATGTTTAGTAATATTGATTTACATGAGTTTGTAGAAGCTTTTATAGATACAATGTATATGTCTTTACTTTCTACTTTGTTTGTCTTCTGTTTTGGATTAATTCTTGGTATTACCCTGTTTTTTATTGGTGAAAAAGGTGTAACTCCAAATAAGGTAGTTTATCAAGTAACGTCCATTTCAGTTAATCTACTGCGTTCCATTCCTTTTTTGATTCTAATTGTACTATTAATACCTTTTACTAGAATCATAATTGGAACAATTCTTGGTCCTAGTGCAGCTATACCTGCGTTAATAATAGGAGCAACACCTTATTATGCAAGACTTATCGAATTAGCTCTTAATGAAAAAGGGGAAAAATTAATAGAAACTGGGAAAGCATTTGGTGCAAGTAATTTTCAAATTATAGTAAAAATCATATTGCCAGAAAGTATTACCTCGATTATTAGAGGAATTACTACAACGGCAATAATGATAACAGGATATACGTCTATAGCTGGGGCAATAGGAGCTGGAGGACTAGGTAATCTAGCATACCTATATGGATTTGCTAGAAATCGAACAGATGTAACATTGGCCGCAACATTGGGAATCATATTAATAATACTGTTTATCCAATTTGCAGGCGACATCACAGTTAAAAAACTGGATAAAAACTAAGGAGAAAAAAATGAAAAAAATATTACTATTAGCATTATTGAGCTTGGTGGTAATCACCACAAGCTCATGTGAGAAAAAAGAAGTTTTAAAAGTAGGTGCTACGGCAGTACCTCATGCAGAAATATTAAAACAAGTTCAACCAATTTTACTAGAAGAAGGTTATGATTTTGAAATTGTTGTCTATACTGATTATGTATTACCAAATCTATCTTTATACAGTGGTGACATTATAGCAAATTTCTTTCAACATGTACCCTATCTTGATGCGCAAATCAAAGATAATGGATATGATTTTCAAAATGTTGGTGGAGTTCACGTTGAACCAATTGGTTTATACAGTAAAGAATATAATACGCTAGAAGAACTACCAGGAGCTATTGAACTAATTATCTCAAATAGTCCTGTTGATAGACCACGGTTGTTTGGAGTTTTAGAAGAGAACGGTCTTATATCAATAAATACCACTACAACTGACGAAGACATAATTTCTTCAAGTCTGAGAAATCTGAATTCACTATTTACATCATCAAAAACTATTACTTTCATAGAAGTCGATTCAGCATTACTGTTTACTAACTATAATAATGAATCAGGAGATGTAGTCCTTATTAATGGTAACTATGCTTTAGATAATGGCTTAAATCCTTTAGAGGATGCAATAGCATTAGAAGGAAGTGCGAGTCTTTATGTAAATATACTGGTTTGTAATACAGTGGATATTGATGACCCCTTCATAATAGCCTTGAAAAAAGCACTACAAAGTACAGAAATTCAAGAATGGATTGAAAATAATTATGGTGGAGCAGTTGTTCCAGCAGCATAATCAATTAAAAAGAAAAGGACATTCTAGAGCTATCTAGAATGTCCTTTTTTATTATAGTTTTAATGATAATTGCTCATACTCTAATTGTTGATATCTTTCTTCAATTTGAGCAACTAACTCATTGAAGTGTAAATGATCAAACATATCATCAACTTTTAAGTATAAGATATTTTGCTTTTGGACATTGTATCTTGTAAAGATGCTTTCCAATACATCAGTATAATTCTTATAATGAAACTTTAAGTAATCATATTGTCCTTTTTCAAGATCTCGAGATCTTTTCTTGACGTTATTAAAAAGACTTTCTTCATCTCTAACTAAGACAATGTGAATATCTAATTCTGGTAATAACTTCATATGAGCTTCAGCTATCTTATAAGTTAATTCAACTTCATCTTTATCCATGATCTTTTCTTTATTTAATAACTCAGCAAAAACTAAGTTAGAAAACATAGTTGAATCACATATTAAAAATGGCTCATCCTTTGTATGCCACATTGATAAGAATAACTCACCGTAAAAAGCATTTTGACTTATCAAAGCGAAATTCTCTTTATCCGCATAAAAAAGAGGTAAAAACGGACTGCTTTCGACTGGTTCCTTTACAAGTGGAACGTTGTAGTATGATGCTAATAAATGTGCTAGAGTAGATTTTCCACTACCGATCGGTCCGATAATTCCAATTCTCATTTTCTTCACCTCTGATGTTTTTAATAATTATACAATCTTTATAGTAAATAGTCAAAATCAAATATGGATATCTTGTGATTATTGCATCTTACTAAGCCGTCATTTTTATTTAGTGTATTATTAAATTATAAGAGAGGTGTTAAGAATGAAAAAATATATAGTGTTTGGTTTTACAAATATAGATTCATTTGATGATATAGGTGAACCATCAAATGAAGAACGGCAAGAAATCTTTAGAAGGTGGAATGAATGGAAATTTGAACTAGGAGACCTATTAGTAAGTTTAGGTAGTCCTTTAATCAATGGTAAAGAAATAGATGCTAGTGGAATCCTTGAAGCTTCTAGGAGTGGTTTATCAGGTTATATGATCATTAAAGCTGAAGATGAAAACCATGCTCATGAGTTATTAATGAAATCTCCTTTATTTGAAAGAGGACATGGACAAAATTACGAGATGTTTGAATGTATAATGTAAGTGATTAGACAATAGTGAACGAAAGATACTATCAATATATGATTGTGTCTTTTTTTATGGAAATTATATATATAGAAAATTGCATTGAACAAAAAAGTAATTTTTGATAGAATAAAAGAGAGAATGCAAATAAGGTGGTTTTATAAATGATTAAAATGAATAATAAATTAAATGTTATAAGTTATATTAGAGAACATGTCATAACAGATCGACAATCTGTTAGTACTTTTCTTGGGATAAATGTCTCTACTTCTAAAAGAATAGTTGATGATCTAGTTTCTGAAGGTGTGGTTCGTTACTTGGGAGTAAATGAATCAACAGGTGGAAGGAAATCAACAAAGATTGGGATTAACTACAACTATGGGTTAAATCTAGTAATTAAAGTAGAAGTGGACAAACTGATTTTTTCTTTAGTTGATTTTGAACCTAAAGTATTAAATCATTTAATATGTGAGTTTCCAGTAGGAACTTCATTTGAAGAGATTGAAACACTATTAAAGGAAAATATTGTTAAAATGATTGTTGAAGCAAACGCATTAAGTACTCCTTTGTTTTCAGTAGGAATAGCTATTTCTGGAGTGGTATCTCGTGACTCTAGCACATTGATATCTTCTACATTATTAGGATGGCAAAATATTGAGTTCAAAAATTTAATTGAGTCATGGTTCAAAATACCTACATATGTTGAAAATGATGTAAATTGTGCCGTTATAGCAGAACATTGGTATGGTAAAGGTCGAGGATTAAATTCGTTCGTACTATTAACACTTGGTAAAGGAACTGGTTCTGGTATTGTCTTGGATAATTTACTATTTAAAGGTAGTTTTGGTGGTGCTGGAGAAATTGGGCATAGTATCTTTGAGAAAGATGGTAAACAATGTTACTGCGGACAAAAAGGATGTTTAGAGATGTACACTAATGAGGATTACTTGTTAGAACAGTTTGGGGTTAAGCAACTTACAGAAAGTATGTTAGAAAAAATATATAATAAAGATAAAGAAAAAACGCAAAAGGTATTAAATGATTTTGCTGTTAATATTATTTCAGGGATTATAAATCTTGTTGTAGTTATTGAACCTGAAAGAATTGTTATTGGTGGAGAGATGTCATATATATATAATTATGTAGCAGATATAATTGCAGAAAGAGTAAATGCTAATTGGATAAATAGTCTTCATCAGAGTACGAAAGTAGATGTTGTAAAATCTGATTTAGGATCGGATAGTTTTGTAAAAGGTCTTGCTGTAAAATTGATGTCTAAAGTTTTTGAAAAACAATATTAATAAAGTTTCTTGCATCGTGCAAATAAGTATGGTAATATTTTTGTGTAAGCATTTTCTTTTGCGAGCAAAAATAAAAGAAGGAGAAATATTATGAAAAAATTATTCTTATTAGTTTTAACACTAATTGTAACTTTTGGTCTTAGTGCATGTGGAGAAGATAATGATAAAGTTACAATCACTTTTCTAAACGGAAAAGCAGAAGCTGTTGATTGGGTAGATGCTGTTATTCTTGATTTTGAAGCAGAATATCCAAATATTGAAGTTGTTCATGAATTTAACACAGATGCATCTAATGCATTAAAAGTTAAAATTGCTGGTGATGATATTCCTGACATTACTACAGTATATGATACTGCATTAATGAAAGACGGATATTATTATGATCTATCTGAACTTGAAGTTTGGGATAGAATCGATCCTAGTATTAAGGCTCTTTGTACAGATCCTTTAACTGGAAACCAATATCGTATAGCTACTAATAGAACGATGGCTGGATTATTTTATAATAAAGACATCTTTACTGAAGTAGGAGCTACGGAACCAGAAACTTGGGCAGAATTTGTTGCAGTTTTAGAAGATGTAACTGATGCTGGTTATGATGGATTATACATGGGTGGTAAAGACACATGGATGATCGGACACTTAATCGAATTCTGGGCGCATGGTTTAATTAAACAAGAATTAGGTACTGTAGATGCTAATGTAGCATTCTTAATGAACCAAACTACTTTATTAAACTTTGACTCAGCTAATGGTCCTATGGAAACATTTGCTGAAAGTTTCTTAGAGTTAAAAGATGCTGGATTATTAAATGATGACTTTTTAACTGCAACATATGATAATCAAATTGATGCATTCGCAAATGGTGATGCTGCAGTAATCTCTCAAGGTATGTGGGCTTTAGGTGGAATCTTAGAAAAAGCACCAGAATTAGCTGATTCTATTGGATTTATGCCTTATCCTGCTATGGATCCTACTAAAGATGCTGTTATCTTATCAGCAGAAGATTCAGGGTATGCAATTATGGAAGCTTCAGAAAATAAAGATGCTGCAATTACATTCCTAAATTATTTATTCCAAGCAGATATTCAAAAAGAATATAGTGAATTAATGAAATCACCAAGTGCGTTTATAGACGTAATTGCTGATTGGAGTCCTATTAGTGCAGCTGTTGAAAGTGCATTAGCAAAAGGAACACATATTGGATTTACTGCAACTCCAAGTGGATTTGGTGGAGGAGAAGCAGGGATTTTGGTTCAAAACTTATATTTAGGTGAATATACAGTTGCTGAATTTGTAGAAGAATACACTGATAGCTGGAATGAAGCGTGGAACGCAAGTAATTAGCGAGCTATGAGTTCAATAAATAAAATTTTGCGTCATATTAGAACCAATTTACATAAGGGGATGATTGTTCCAGCGGTCCTCCTATTCATAACTTTTACGTTATTGCCAATTCTATTTTCAATTGGGTTATCATTAACGGATTGGAATGGTTACTCATCTCCTGACTTTATTGGTTTGCAGAATTTTATAAAGTTTTTTGAAGATGAACGGGCAATGGGCGCAGTGGAGAATTCTGTGTTCTTTGCCCTTCTCTCTGTTCCACTTCTAAATATCCTAGGTTTAAGTTACGCCATATTATTAGATCGTAAGTTCAAAGGGGTAAATCTTGTTAAAGCAATAGTCTATATCCCAGCTGTTATTTCACCATTAATTATGGGTTATGTATGGATGTTTGTTTTACAAGATAATCATGGGGCTATTTATGCCGTTTTCGAATTCATCGGAAGAGGAGAGCAATATATCAATTTCCTCGGTGATCCTAAAATGGCTATGTACATAATTATCATTGTGAATGCCTTTCAATTTGTTGGGTTAACAATGACGATTTACGCAGCGGGATTACAAGGTATTCCCCAAGACTTATACGAATCAAGTGCAGTTGATGGCGCAACAAAGTTCCAACAATTTAAAAACATTACCTTTCCAATGTTGGGGCCTTCAATAGTAATCAATGTTATAACAAATATAATTGGATCACTTGCTATATTTGACTTAGTAGTATCACTAACAGGTGGTGGGCCTGGTTATGCTACAGAATCGATAAGTTTATACATTTTTAGGCAATCTTATGGAGGGCAAAGTGGATATGCTGCATCAGTATCACTAATCATGTTTGTATTAGTGTTAGTGCCAGTTCTTATATCACTTAGACTCATGAAGAAATCAAGATTGCATTTGGAGGATTAATTATGAAATATTTAAAGAGTATATCATTTTATATTGTCATAATTATTATCGTTGTCGTTTCATTCACCCCACTATTTGTCTTAATTAAACTAGCAGTAGCCGATCCAGGTTTATCAATGTATGAAACAATTACTAACTTTACAGACTTTAGATTTGCCAATTTTATCGATGCTTGGCAAGCATCGAATTTAGGAAGATCAATCCTAAATTCATCAATTATTACCCTAGGGTCGATAGCAACATGTATTACTGTTTCAGCAATGGCTGGATATGCCATTGCAAGATTTACAACATGGTATAATAAATTATTCTTTAGAGCTCTATTATTTACAATGATGATACCAGCAATTATAAATGCTGTACCATTATATGTAATTATGAGTAAAATACATGGTTTAAATTCATACTGGGCAATTATCCTTTTATTATCAGCAAACACTCTTCCTTTCTCAGTCTTTGTATATACTAGTTTCATTAAGTCGATACCAGTTGAAGTAGAGGAAGCAGCAATTATTGATGGTTGTACAAGATTCCAAGCATTTTGGAAAGTAACTTTTCACTTTCTAAAACCAGCTACTGCATCTGTAGTTATTATTCAAGGTGTAGGTATTTGGAATAATTATGCTCAAGTTGTTTTCTATTTAACAAAAAACAATATGCAAACAATTCCCCTTAGTATTAATAGTTTCTTCCATAAATATGGAGCAGACTGGAATTCAATGGCAGCAGCATCATTAATCAGTATCGTCCCAACAATTGTTATATTTATTCTATTCCAAAAATACTTTGTTAAAGGTATTCAAGCAGGAGCACTTAAAGGTTAGGTGATTATATGAAAATATTCGATATTTATCCACTTAAATCATTGTATAGTACTAATGATAATCTGAATTTTCAGATTAATTATGATGATTATACAGGAGTTAAAATAACTGACATTAAGATTTTACGCCTTAATGAAATAGTTATAAGCAAAAATATAGAACTAGACTTCTTAAGTGGAGTTGCTACTTTAGTATTACCTGCTATGAGTGTAGAAGGTAGTTATGGAATTGTTATTAAGATCAATGAAGTTAAAGTTTTAACAGCATTTGAAATTGAAAATGATTGGAAGAAAAGACCAAGATATGGTTTCTTATCTGACTTCAGTAGTAAGAATCTTAATGAAGAAAACTATATAAAGACCTTTCTAAAACTCCATATCAATGTTGTTCAGTACTATGATTGGATGTATCAACATAATAACTTGATAGCTCCAACTGAAGAATTTACTGATTTAATGGGGAGAAAACTAAATCAAAGAGTAGTAAAAGATAAGATCAAATTATGTCAAGAACACGGTATAAAGAACATCGCTTACGGTGCCATATACGGAGCAAGTAATGAGTTCTTTAATAATCATAAGGATTGGGCATTTTACAATACTAAGAATGAACCAATAAGATTCATAGATGTATTTACGATAATGAATTTTACAAAGAATTCAGAATGGCGAAACCATCTAATTGGAGAATATAAAAAAGCAATTAATGTGATGAATTTTGATGGGATTCACATGGACACTTATGGTTATCCTAAAGTCGCCTTAGATTATCAAAAAAATGTTATTCGTTTAGATGAACATTTTAATGATTTAATAAATGATACAAAAAAAGAATTACAACAAAATTGTAATTCATCTGAACTAATCTTTAATAATGTTGGAGCTTGGCCAGTTGAAACAACATACAAAGCCAACCAAAGTGCATTGTATATAGAGGTTTGGGATCCAATGTCAACGTATAATCATTTAATGACATTGATAAAACAAGTTAAATCTTTAACAAAAGATAAAGAACTAATAATTTCAGCATATTTAAAACCTTATTACGAAAAAGGTTCGAAAAATGCTGTCAATTCTCATAAATTATTATCTTCAATACTATTTTCAAGTGGCGCTTTTCATTTGATTATGGGGGAAGATCAAAAAACTCTTAGAACAGGTTATTACTGTGATTATGGTGAGTTAAATGATGACCAGTTCAACGAAATAAGAAAGTATTATGACTTTAATACAATGTTTAGTGAAGTCCTATATGATAGAACTTTAACTGACGTTTCTTTAACACATATGGATGGCGATAATTTAGAATACGTTTTTGATAACATCGAAGTATCTCCAACAGCAGCACCAGGAAAAGTATTAACAATCATTAAAGAAAATAATCAAAGAAAAATAATCCATTTAATTAATCTTATCGATTCTACAAGTGTAAACTGGAATGAGTTTCACGAAGATAGGAAACCAATTAATAATATCAAAATTAGAGTACTAACTTTGAAAGAAGTTTCCAATATATATGTTTGTTCTCCAGACAATGGAGTATTACCAAAAGATGTATCATTCAAAGTCGAAAAAACAAATCGCGGGAACTTAGTTACTCTTATGATTGATAGTTTATTATATTGGGATATGATAGTTATCAATGAAAAGTAGGTGTACCTATGATAAAAAAAGATTGGCATAAAGACATTATATATCAAATATATCCTAAAAGTTTTTTAGATACTTCAGGTAATGGATATGGGGATATAAATGGAATTATCCAAAAATTAGACTACTTTACAGACTTAGGTGTAAATTGCTTATGGTTGTCACCCGTCTTTGAATCACCAATGAAGGATAACGGATATGACGTTAGTGATTATCTAAAAATTGATTCTCGATTTGGAACAAATAAAGATATGTATAAACTTATAGATGAAGCTAAATCAAAAGGAATAAAGATTATGCTTGATCTAGTAGTAAACCATACTAGTGACCAACATAAATGGTTTCAAGAAGCCTTAAAGGGTAAAGCAAACAAGTATCGCGATTATTATATTTGGCGCGATGATAAAAATGAAATTGAGAGTATCTTCTTGGGAGATGCTTGGGAATATGATGAGTTATCAAAACAATACTATTTTCACCTTTTTGCTAAAGAGCAACCCGATTTAAACTGGGAAAATATCGATATGAGAAATGATATCTATAACATGATGAATTTTTGGATTGATAAAGGTGTCTCTGGATTTAGAATGGATGTAATTGAGTTTTTAGGGAAACAACCAGATCAGTTAATAACTGCTGATGGACCTAACTTGCATAACTATATCTATGAAATGAATAGAAGTACATTTGGTATAAGAGACTGTATAACTGTGGGTGAAAGCTGGAGTGCAACTAATGAAACGGCAAAGCTATACACAGACCCTAGTAGAAATGAGTTATCGATGATCTTTAGATTTGATCATATAACTACTTTTTGGGATGAAAAACTTGGGAAATGGAATCCTCGTAAATTTGACTTAGTCAAATTCAAAGAGATTCTCTTTGATAGACAACAAAAAGAAAAACAAAAATATTGGAACACTCTTTTTTGGGGAAATCATGATTTACCAAGATCATCTTCTTATTATATTAAAGATGAATATCTCGATATCGGTTCTAAAATGATGTTTGGTATTACATCGTTTATGAGTGGAACTCCCTTCATCTTTCAAGGTGAAGAAATAGGGATGTCTAATTTACCGTTATCTCCAGAAGAGTATAAGGATATTGAAGCAGTAAATGCATTATCAATGTTGCAAGAAGAAGGTTATGATAAATCATTAGCTATTGAAATGGTGAACAAAATATCTAGAGATAATTCACGTACACCAATGCAATGGGCAAATGTAAAGAATGCTGGTTTTTCAAAAGTTGAACCATGGACAAAAATAAATAATAAATTTGCAGAAATAAATGTATCAAATCAGGAAAACAAACAGGAATCTGTTCTTAATTTTTATAAGCAAATTATCAAATTAAGGAAAGAGTATATTGATTTAATACTTTACGGTGATTTTGAGCCATTATACATAAATGATAAAGAGTTATTTGCTTATAAGAGACATGATGATGAGAACGAAATTAAGATTTTCGCAAATTTCTCACCAGATGTTAAAAAGATATCTTTTGATATTAATCAGGATGACATAATAATAAATAATTATAAAACTAATTTCTTTTCATATAAACTTCAACCATATCAAATCATAATAGTAAAAGAGAAGACTTAGACCTTTTCTTTTACTATTTTAATTAGGTGAAACCAACGTTAACAGAAGAGTTAGCAGAAAGAATAGGTATTACCTATAAAACGATGTAAACGAACTATAAGTGAAGAGCATATGAAAAAGCATCTATAGAAAAAATGTTTACTATTGCAATATTGATGACAGGTTGGAGATTAAATAGAATAATAGAAAAGTATTCATAAATGAATACAAAATAAAATGTGGAAACCGTTTCCACATTCTGCTTTCTATTTATATATTTATACAGTATAATTACTTTAATGACAAAGGATTGATTATATGGCAACGATAAAAGATGTGGCAAAAAAAGCAGGTGTTGGAATCGCTACAGTATCTAGAGTAATTAATGATTCTGGGTACGTAGGGAAAGAAACAAAGTTGAAAGTTCAAAAAGTAATTGAAGATATTGGATATGTACCTAACGAGATTGCTCGAAGTATGAAAAATCAAAAGACAGATATTGTTGCTTTCATACTCCCTAACAGTACACATCTATTTTTTGGTGAGTTATTGTACAATGTTGAAAAAGAGTTGTTTAAACATGGATATAAAGTTATGTTATGCAATTCAAGTGCAAGGTTAGAAAAGGAAATAGTATATCTAGATATGCTTAAAAACAATAAGGTAGATGCAGTTATCTTGCTGACAAATAATGACATTGAAGATTACCTTCAAAAGTCATTACCACTAATTTCATTTGATAGAAAGTTTGACGGTGTACCGTTTGTTGCTAGTGATAACTTTAAAGGTGGAGAACTTGCTGCTAAAAGATTAATAAGTCATGGTTGTAAACGATTAATGTTTATTGGTGATGATGCCCAAGGAGATAATACTCCTGTAGAAACAGAAGTAACTAAAAGACGTTTAGGGTTTAATGATTATATAAAGAAAAACCAAGGACTAGATACTATTAATGTTGAATATCCATTAGGTGATTATATTGTTTCACCAGATGAAATCCATAAGCTGATTGAAGATTATCCAGAAATTGACGGCGTTTTTGCCATCTCAGATGCTGTGGCGATGGCAGTAATTAAAGAATTAGCAAAAAGAGGAAAAAAAGTACCTGAAGATGTAAAAGTTATCGGATTTGATGGAGGTAGAAGTTTCCTAAATATGGGTATTAAAATCACTTCTATTTCACAAGATCCAGTATTAATAGCTAAGGCAATTTCAGAACTAATTAAGAGTTATCTGACTGGAGGAATAATTGAAAATAAGATTATCCCAGTGCACTTAGAAGACGGAGATACGGCTTAGAAAAGCCGTATCTTTTATTTTCTTAATCCATTGAAAGTGCTATTTGACAACGCTTTCAATTGGTGCTATAATTTTTGTGTTAAAGTATTTTAAATATTTTTTTAATAATGTGTGGAAAGGTTTTCACTTTTAAGCCTATGACTTGGTCGTTTAAGGGACTACTCACCCATTTAGAAAGAAGACTTAACTAGAGTTTAATGTTTTTTTTAAAACAGTATGGAAAGGTTTCCTCATTTAGGAATTGGTGTTATTTATGAGTTTTTTTGAAAAATTAAATATCAAGTCCTCAAAAATGGGTTGTGTCCTTATTGGGGAAATACTTATTGATAGAATTATGGAAAATGGGACAGAAATTGTTGGAGGGAGTACCTTCAATATAAATAGAAATCTTCATCGATTAAATCAAAAATCTACATTGTTTTCTTCTGTAGGATCTGATTCATACGGAAACTTCATTTTAAAGAAATTGAACGATTTGAAAATTGATAAATCAAATATTAATGTTACTGATACAAGTACTAGTCGGGTAGATATTTACAATGACGGTGAAACACCGATACCTAATTTTTTTAGAGGTAGTGATTATCAAATTTTATTTGATGAACACATGGAGAATGTTATTAAAAACTCTAGTATCTTACATTTCTCATTTTGGCCTTTATCAATGGAACCTTCAAAGCAAACAATTATGAATGCAATAAAAATAGCTAAAGAGAATAATGTAATAATTGGGTTTGATCCTAACTATCATGAGGATTTAATTACCTCTGAATCGTTAACAAAAGATGAACTAATGGAGATATTGAAAGTAGTAGATATTGTTAAACCGTCATTAGATGATACGATTCGAATTTTTGGGAAAAGATCAACTAATGAAGATTATATAAAGATATATGAAGACCTTGGTTGTCAATTGATAATTTTATCACTTGGTTCAAAAGGAATTATAGCTTCATATAAAGGTGAAAGAATTAAACTACAGACTTTGGCAACTGAAATAGTTGAAGTAACAGGTGCTGGAGATGCATTTTGGAGTGGGTTATATAGTGGATTACTTACAGGTAATACAATCTATAATTCCATCGAATTAGGTCTAGCAAGTAGTGCTGAAGTCCTAAAAGTAATTGGTGGAGATGTAAAATTTCCTTCAATTAAAGAACTTAAAGAAAAATATGATATAAGGGTGAAAATATGAACATAATATTTTTGAATCCACAAGGAAACTTTGATAATGCGGATTCCTTCTGGACGATGCATCCTGATTTTGGCGGACAATTAGTTTATGTCAAAGAAATAGCTATCGAAATGGCGAAACTTGGACATAGTATTGATATTGTAACTAGGCAAGTTGTTGATGAGCAATATCCAATGTTTAAAACACAGATTGATCATTATGAAAATGTCGAAAATCTTCGAATAATCCGTATTCAATGCGGTGGTAATAAATTCTTGAATAAAGAACTATTATGGGAACACTTAAATGAATGGACCAATAATATTATTGATTTCTATGAAAAAGAGAATACCAAAATAGATTTCATGACAGGTCATTATGGTGATGGTGGATTAGCTTGCGCCATGATGAAAGACAAGAAGGGTATTCCATATTCATTTACGGGTCATAGTTTAGGTGCTCAAAAATTTGATAAGTTGAATGATGATTTTAAGAATTATGATGAACTTATCAAAAAATATAGTTTCAATAAAAGAATAATCGCTGAAAGAACAGCTATTAGTAATAGTGATATGATTTTTGTTTCTACATCACAAGAACGTGACGAACAATATAGACATGTATTGTATTTTGATACTTTTCATAGAAAGAATCCTCCCAATTTTACAATTGCTCCTCCAGGGGCTAACACTAGGGTATTTGCCCCTATCTGGAGCTTGAATGTTGGTGAAGAAACTAAAAGGAAACTAGATTTTACAATAAAAAGAGATATTGAGGAATCAAGAAGAGAACTACCACATATTGTTTTAGCTAGTAGGTTAGATCCTAAGAAAAATCATATTGGTTTAGTAAAAGCTTTTGCAAAAAGTAAAGAATTACAAAGTAAATCAAATCTACTTATTTCATTAAGAGGAATTGAAAATGCATTTATAGATTACAGTAATGCAAAACCAGATGAGATAATAATCATTGATGAAATGATGGAAGTTATAAAAGAAAATGATTTACTAGGTAAAGTAATGTTTATAAGTATTAACTCTCAATTTGAATTGGCGGATACTTATAGGTATATGTCTAAACTCAAATCAGTATTTAGCTTAACAGCTTTATATGAACCATTTGGGTTAGCTCCTATTGAAGCAATGTGCGCAGGATTACCTGTCGCAGTTACTAAATATGGTGGTCCAGCGGAAGTGCTAGAAGAAAATGGTAAGGAATTTGGTGTTCTATTAGATGTATTAGATATTGATGATATTGTTTCGGGATTACTGAAGTTATTTAGTAGTTACGAGTATTATCAGGAGCAAGGTTCAAAAAGAGTTATTAGTAAATATACATGGGGTGCAACCGCAAAAAAATACTGCGATAGTATTGAAAAAGTTTTAAAGAACTACAAAAATATAAAAGTAGATATACCCGCATATTTTTATAGCAAGAGTAAACATGATTTAAATAAGAACTTTATTAAAAGTAAACTAAATCAAGAGGTGACATAATGGTAGAAAAACCTAGAAAAGTAAAGTCATATAAAAAATCAAACAATTTTGTATTCTTTCTCTTTATACTTCCTTCGTTGTTCTGTTTTACATTGTTTGTAATAGTTCCTTTCATACAGGGGATTTATTATTCAATGACAGACTGGACAGGTTTGAATACCGGAAGAGAGAATTTTATATGGTTCCAAAACTATGTAACAATCTTTTCTGATTATGGATTTGCCTATTCATTCTTTAGAACTGCAATCTATTCAGTATTGAATATTGTTGCAATTAATGCCGTTGCATTTGGCTTAGCATTACTTGTTACACAAAAAATCAAAATTAGAAATATTGCTAGAGCAGGATTCTTCTTACCAAACTTAATTGGTGGATTGGTTTTAGGATATATTTGGCAGTTTATATATAACAATGCTTTAGAATCACTTGGTGGAATTTTTAGTCCAAGTATTCTAGCAAGTGGAGATTCTGCATTATTTGGTTTAATTGTTGTTGTTACTTGGCAATATGCTGGATATATTATGATGATATATATAGCCGCTATCCAAAACGTACCTCAAGATTTACTAGAAGCAGCAAGTATTGATGGAGCTAATATTTGGCAAAGATTAAGAACAATAATCTTACCGCTTGTAGCTCAGGCATTCACAATTGCTCTGTTCTTAACACTAGTAACATCATTTAAACAGTTTGACACAGTATTATCACTTACTGGTGGTGGACCAGCAACACTATTACCGGTGTGGTTAGCAAGTCTATATAATTTAGACATTGTTCCAGCAGTTCAGTCTACTGACTTAATTGCTATCAACATTTATGATGAGGCATTTACCTATACTCGAATGGGTATAGGACAAGCAAAAGCAATTGTATTCTTCACCGTGTTAATCATATTCTCTCTTACACAAGTTTACTTCAACAAGAAAAGAGAGGTGGAGTTATAATGGCTAGAAAAACTAAAAGTTTAAAGATAAAAAATACTTATAAGATTAATACATGGAAGTTTTGGAGAAAAGTATTACTCTATGTACTTACTATTTCATTGTTCTTAATATTTATGTTTCCACTTTATATGGTCGTTATAAATGCGGCAAAAGATGCCCAAGAAATTATACAATATCCAATGGCATTACCTAAAAACATTAGTAATATTTTTACCAATATACAAGATATATTAACTAGAGACAATGTAAATTATTATAGTTCATTTATTTACTCAGTAATTATTACTACGATAAGTCTTGTAGCAATTGGGATTTTTAGTTCAATGGCTGCATGGGTATTAGTAAGAACTAAAAAATGGTATTCTACTGCAATATTCTTATTATTCATTGCAGGAATGGTTGTACCATTCCAAGTAGTAATGCTACCATTATCAAGTTTATTACAAACTCTAAAGAACATAACTGGAATACCATTCAAAGATACAATTCATGGTATTGTCCTCGCATATGTTGGATTTGGAGCACCGTTAAGTATCTTTATGTTCCACGGATTCATAAAATCAGTTCCAATTGATATTGAAGAAGCAGCAATTATTGATGGTTGTTCAAAACCACAAGTATTCTTTAAAGTGATTCTTCCGATTTTAAAACCTATCTTTGTTACAATGTTAGTTTTAAATGGTATGTGGATCTGGAACGATTACCTCTTGCCAGTTTTAATCTTAGGTAAAGGAGGAGATATTCAAACTCTTCCAATCAGTGTATCAAATCTAGCTGGATTCTATGATAAAGAGTGGGGATTAATCCTTACAGCTGTTGTTATGGCGGCATTACCAGTTGTAATTCTATTCTTATTTGCTCAGAAATATATTATTAAAGGTATGACTTCAGGAGCTATTAAATAAAATCATGAAGAATATAAATAGAGTAAATAGAGTAAAGAAAGAAGAGTTGCTAGTAGATGAATCAATCTTTAGCATTGCAAATGGTTATATGGGTACAAGAGGAACGTTTACTGAAGGATATGGAACAGAATATGAGTATAATCAAACATACATCAACGGACTTTATGAATTTTATGATTACCACTATGAAGAAAACCTAACGGGTTTTCCTCAAGAAGGACAAAAGTTTGTAAATATCATTGATGGAACAAATATAAGAATTACGTTTCAAAAAAATAGAATAAATTTAGAGACGTGTAATATTGTGTCTTTAGAAAGAGAGTACAACCTTGAAAAAGGAATTACTCTTCGAAAAATTCATTATCAAACTAAAGATGAAAAATATGATTTTTATCTTGAAGAAACAAAGTTTGTTTCAAGATTTATAAAAGAACTAATCGGAATTGAATTAATTATATATTCACCAAACTATCCACATGAAATAAAAGTTAAGAGTTTCTTAAGACAATCAAAAAGAAATCATGAAAAAAATAATGATCCACGGATTCAAACTTTAGATAATTCTATGGAAATAATAGCTATTGATTGTGAAAAAGGTTCAATTACTTCGAAAACAGAACGCTCTAAATTTACCGTTGAATCGACAATGATCCACAATGTTGATTTATATAATAAAGTTGATGACAAGATGATTAAAGCATCGGGATACTTTAAAATCGATAAACCACTTAAAGTTCAAAAATATGTAATTCATTCTTCTTCTTTGTACGATGAGAATTACGAAGCAAGAACGAAAGAAATAGTTAAAAAACTAGAAAGTTTGAGTTGGGATAATTTACTGCAAGAACAAGAAAAGTATTCAAATGAATTCTGGAATAATTCCAATATAGAAACTACAAATGCGGAAACTACAAAATTACTTAATTATAATATCTATCAGTTGAACAATTGTGGTGGTGAAAGTGACATTCACAATATAAGTGCAAAAGGACTTAGTGGTGAAGGATATGAAGGACATTATTTCTGGGACACAGAAATTTATATGATTCCATTCTTTGTTCTTACCAATCCATTAAAAGCTAAGAACTTGCTATTATATCGTTATCAAACATTAGAATTAGCAAGAGAAGAAGCTCGTGAACTAGGATATAGTAAAGGTGTCAAAATCCCCTGGAGAACAATCAATGGTGAAGAGGCATCACCTTACTATCCAGCAGGAAGTGCTCAATTTCATATCAATAGTGATGTCGCTTATGCAATAGTAAAATATTTTGAGGCTACAAATGACATTGATTTCTTAATTAATTATGGATTTGAGATGCTAATCGAAACAGCAAGATTTCTTCAAGAGGCAACAAACTATCATGAAGGTTTTTACCATTTGAATAGTGTTACAGGACCTGATGAATATACGACAGTAGTTGACGATAATTTCTATACAAATATTTTGATGAAATATCACTTCAATGAAACGGTATATTTATACAACAAATATAAGAAAGAATTAGAAAAATGCATATCTAAACTAGGTATTACTGAAAAGGAAATGAAAGTTCTAGAAGATATTGGTGAGAATATATATTTACCATTTGATAAAGAACTTAATATCTTTGCTCAAGATAAGAACTTCTTATCAAAAGCCAGATTAAACCTTGATGATATACCAAAAGACAAATTTCCATTACTACTAAATTATCACCCGTTGTATCTATATAAACACCAGGTTTTAAAACAAGCAGATACAATGTTAGCCTTACTATTATTAGATTTTGAACAGTTAGATATATTAGAAGATACATTTAATTATTATGAACCAATAACTACACATGATTCTAGTTTATCTAAATGTATTTATAGTATTATGGCATTTAAACTTAATAAGTCTAAAATGGCTAGGAAGTACTTCAATGAAGTGTTGAACACTGATTATAAAAATACTCATAACAATACTGAACAGGGCCTTCATGTAGCTAATTTGGGTGGTTCATACATAGGGTTTGCTTACGGAGTACTTGGACTTAGAATCCACCGAGGTTATTTAAAATTAGAACCTCATAGGATGAATGATTTGGAAGGATTCAATCTGAAGATTCAATATCAGAATGAAACAGTAACGATTAGTTTATCAGATAAATTAGTCATTGAAACAACCGGGGATGTAAAACTTAATATATATGGAAAAATGATTGAAGTTTCCAACGTTTACAAAACAGATTTACCAGAATAACTATGTTTTCAATTTTAATTTTAATTAATTAAAACTAAATAAAATAAAAAAAAAATAGGAGGAAATTAAATTGAAAAAATTATTATTATTAGTAGCTGCATTAGTATTAGTACTTACACTAAGCGCATGTGGTGGACAAAAAACATTAGTAATTTTTCAAAACAAAGTTGAGATCGACTCTGTTTTAAGAGATTACGCTGAAGCATGGGGAGAAGCAAATGATGTTGTAGTAGAAGTTAAAACTTGTGGTGGAGATACTTGCGCCTATGGTGAACAAATCTTAGCTGAGTTCCAAGGCGACGAACAACCTGACATTTTCGTAATTGAAGGTATGGGTGGATACGATATCTACGAAGACAAAATATTAGATGTAACAGGTGAAACTTGGACATCTAATACAGATTTAGAATTCGTAGTTGACGGTGCTACTTATGGATTCCCTGTAGCAGTTGAAGGATGGGGAATGGCTTATAATGAAGACATCTTAACTGCAGCGTTTACACTTGAAGGTGCTGGACGTACAATTGCAAGTATAGAAGATGTTTCACAAGCTGAATACATTGAAGTATTTGATGCAGTTCAAGCTTATTATGACGCAAATGATATGGATGACTATGCAGTAGTATCTATGGCTGCAGCATCTGGTATGACTTGGGTTACTGGACTTCATAACTTTAATGGTTATTTATCTGCTGGTTTAGGTTATACAGATAATTCTGTAATCAATGATTTAAACGCTGGTACAGTTAACCAATCAAGATTAGATCAACTAGCTGATTGGGTAGAAATCTTATTTACTTACGCAGATGAAGATATCTTATTAACAGGAACTTATGACTTACAAGTTGGTAAATTTGCTAATGGTGAAGCAGCATTCTTACACCAAGGTAACTGGACTGATAGTTCTTATGACGATAGTGATTTCGAAATGGGTTACTTACCACATGCTGTATTAGAAACTGGTAATGATTCAATCTTTATCGGAGCTCCTTCATTCTATGTAATCAATAAAGATTCTGATTCTATTGATGATGCTAATGCATTCTTAAATGACTTAGCAGCAACAACTGAAGGACATGAATACATGGTTAATGATGCTCATATGGTACCTGCATTCAACTCTGTAACATTAACTCCTGCTACACCTTTAAGTGCAGCAGTAATGGAATGGAACCAAAAAGGTAAAGCTTATGCATGGTGGCAAAATGATATGCCTGCAGGATTTGGTATGGATACATTAGGACCAATCTATGAATTATATGCAAAAGGTGTTACTGGTACTACAGGTGGTATAACTCAAGCTGAGTTTATTGCACAAATGAAAGCAGTAATTGAAGATTTAGGATAGAATACTTAAATTGATTAAACCTCTGGGATACCAGAGGTTTATCTTTTGTTTGGAAGGTGAGAATTATGATTAGACTTGTAATATTCGATCTTGATGGAGTTTTAACTTCGACTTCAGTAGAACATTTTGCTGCATGGAAAAAAGTAGTTAAAGATGAATTTAATATCGATATAGATGATAGTGTTGAAGAACAAACAAAAGGTGTTTCAAGAATGGATTCTTTAGAGAGGATTCTTGAATCAATTGGTAAAGAGACTATTCCTCTAATCGATAAGCAACGTATCGCAAACACAAAGAATGAAATGTATATTAAAATGATTAGGAAATACAATGAATCAAACCTGTTTGAAGGTGTTATAGAACTATTTCAATTTCTTAAAGAAAAAGGAATCAAGATTGCACTAGGAAGTGCATCAAAAAACGGGCCTAATATTGTAAAAAGTTTAGGGATTTTCAAAATGATTGATTACATTGTTGATCCTTCTGAAAACAGAGGGAAACCTAATCCCGATATATTCTTAGATGCTAAAAATCACTATGATTTATTAAGTGAGGAATGTATTGGTGTTGAAGATGCTCAAGCAGGGATAAATGCAATTAACTCCGCTGGAATGAAGAGCATCGGAATTACAAAAGAAAGCGTATTATTCAATTTTGATTATGGATATCAAGAAATTAAGGATATTGACTATTCAATATTCTAGTAATTTTCAAATGAAACACCTTTGGCTTAATAAAGCCAAAGGTGTTTTTATTTTAAATAGAAACTAGTTCGGTTTCTAAAATATATTTCTAAAAAACACTTGTACTTCTATATAATGTATGCTACTATACTAAATATAGTAGTGTGTGACATACTGTTCATGGTGATTACTAACAACACATCTAAATAAAAGAAGAGGAAGAATAAAAAAATGAATAAGAAAGTTATTAAGTATTTTATTATCACCTTTGTATGGGCATGGATATTATGGTTACCATTTGTATTACCTTATTTTGGAGTTTATGAAATGACAGAAACGTTGCAAGGATTAATTATGCCAGCAATAATGCTTGGTGCATTTGGACCTTTGGCATCTGCTGTAATTCTTACTTATAAAGATGGGGGATTTAAAGCAGTAAAAGCTTTTTTCAAAAGATGTTTAGATTTTAAAATTAAACCTAAATATTATATTATTGCATTAGTTTTAGGTGTCGGGTTAACAGCTCTAGCTTATTATATTATTACTTTTACCGGTCTAGATGTTTTACAGGATAATTTATTTCCTGAAGAATTAAATATTCCGGTATATCTATTAATTGTTCCTTATGCTTTAATGATTTTGTTTGTTGGCGGGGGACAAGAAGAATTTGGATGGAGAGGTTATGCTCAGGATCCAATGCAAGATAAACTAGGAATCATTAAAGGTAGTTTAATCTTAGGTTTATTATGGGGATTATGGCATGGACCATTGTGGTTAATAGAAGGAGAAGGACATCAGTATTATTCGTTTCTAGCTTTCCTAATCTATACAACTAGTTGGTCTTTAATTATTAGTATTATTTATAATATAAGTGGAAAGAAAGTAGTTATCGCATGGTTTATGCATACGATCGCTAATGTATCAGTTCCTTTCTTCCCAATCTTATTCTTAGAAGATGTACCTCAACCTGGTTATTGGGTTTGGGCAGGATGTAATGTTCTAGCTGCTATTGGTATTGCTATTTGGTTTACTAGAAAACAGAAAAGAGAGCAATTAAGTTATGAGTAATAAAAAAATAGTTTTATTCTTTGCTATAACTTTTGGATGGGCTTGGTTATTCTGGTTACCATATACCTTACCAACTTTCGGTGTCGAAAACTTACCAGAATGGTTAACAACTTTTAAAATGCCGATTCAGGTTCTCGGAGCTTCAGCTCCTTTAGCTTCAGCATTGATCTTAATTGGTTCAGCTGAAGGATGGCAAGGAATCAAAAAGTTCTTTAAGAAAGTATTAGACTTTAGAATTAAACCTATCTATATCGTTATTGCTTTACTTTTATCTTCAGTTTCTAATATTATCGCGCACTATTATCCTAATATTATGGGATTAGAGGAATTACCAAATTCATACTTCCCATTTGAAGCAGGATTACCAATCTTCTTAACAGTCTTTATTTATATATTTGTTATGTTTTTAATTGGTGGGGGACAAGAGGAGTTTGGCTGGAGAGGTTATATTTTAGAACCACTTCAAGAGAAATTAGGAGTTATCAAAGCAAGTTTACTAATTGGTATTATATGGGGATTATGGCATTACCCATTATGGTTAATGCCAGGTGAAAGCCATATTTACTATTCATTTATTAGCTTTGTTATATTTGCTACTACATTTTCTCTTATCATTGGTATTATGTATAACGTTAGTGGTAAAAAGTTTGTTATCGCATGGATCATGCATGCAGCAAGTAATTTCTTCTTATCATTATTTCCAGTATTCTTTACGAAAGACGTTGCGCAACCATCATATATGGTATGGATAGCAATAAATATAGTAACAGCAATTGGTCTTACTATTTGGTATCAAACAAGAAAAAACAAGCAAGTAATGCAAACACAATAAAATATAAACTAAAAGGTATAATCACAAAATTATACCTTTTTCTTATTGCTAAATAATGAAGGTTTTAATGTAAATTAAGGAACTTATAAAACAAAAACCCATATTCTGTGTACAAATAACACAACGTGGCCAATTATTATAATTATTACTTTGACACACATAGTAATTTATAGTATATTTTATTTGGGAGTGATAAAAATGAAAATTGGTATAATCACAGATTCAGCAAGTAATCTAGATTTAAAATTTATTGAGAAGCATAAGAACCTTATTATGACACCTTTAATGATATCTTTTGAAGGTGAATTTCACAGAGACATTATTGAAGTTGATTATGAGACAGTATATAAGAAATTAGAAACTACAAAAGTAACTACAAGCTTACCAAGTTTGGAAGATTTCCAAGCAGCAATTAAGAAATTTGAAAAAGAAGGATATACTGACATTTTAGTTATCACTATTTCAAGTAATTTAAGTGGTACTTTCCAAGCATTTGAAGTGGCCGCAAAAGACCATGAAGGCGCAAACTTACATTTCTATGATACAAAGACTTTATCAGCAGCTGAAGGTGACTTAGTTAAAGTTGCTTTAGATAGTATTGAACAAGGTCGTTCAATTCCGCGAATTATCGCCGATTTAAATCAAGTTAGATATGAAGATAGTGTTGCTTTATTTACAGTTGAAACGCTTAGATATTTAAGAGAAGGTGGACGTATTGGTAAAGTAGAAGGAACTATCGGTGACTTACTAAACGTGAAACCAGTTATTACTGTTACTGATGAAGGTGTTTACAATACAATCACAAAAGGTTTCGGGATGAAACGTACTATGTTAGCTATGAGAAAAGTCTTAAAAGAGAAATATAAAGATGATCCTATCTCAATTACAATTCACTACGGAAACAATCTAGAAAAAGCTCAAAGCTTAAAAGATAAACTTGAGTCTGGATTAAATACTAAAGAGGTAATTATCTCACAATTAACGCCAGTACTTGGTATTCATACCGGTCCTGAGATGTATGCTATTATCGCAAGAAGAGTAAAATAATAAAAAAGCCGTCAGGGCTTTTTTTATTCTATAATGATCTATTAAAAGACAATTACTATTCAATTTATTATTAATTGAATAGTAACTATGATAAAATATCATTGATTAGATTTATATAGTTTAAGTTATCTTATATAAGGAGGTAATGGGTAGTGATATTTATTTCTGTTGTATTACCTATTCTATTATTAATATTAGCGTCATGGTTTATTTCTATAAACTACCGCAATTACATCACTAATTGGGGTAAAGAATTAACGACAAAAAAAATAATAAAATATGGAATACAAGTTTTTATTAAAAGTTCACTTATGTTTGGTTTTATTATTATTATTCATAATTATTACCATACTGAACATCACATTGAACTATTATTGTTTGTTGGAATATATTTTGTTGTATCTATCATCCAAAGTGCCTATTCTATCGGTGGCTTTTTAAGCCGATTTAAGTTTATTATGAATTACAGTTTACTTAAGTTTAGAAAAAAGAGCCAGGAAGCAGAAGACTTTAAAAATAGGATTACTGATAGTGCATTTGATAAATATACTTTTGCTATTAAATTAATTATTATTGCTTCGTTCCTCATAATATTTATTCCTAATATATCTGTTTTTATATTAGCAAATATATTTTATTTTCTATTAATTATCTCATTAATTATCCTTAGCTTATTATTGAACAATCTAATCTACTTTGGGTTTGTTAGCTTGATGATTTTCCAGTATGCACCAGTTGATGTTTCATTTACAGGAATTAATTATTTGGTAATATTATTATCATTTCTTGTTTTGATGATAGGGGTAATACTAGAGACTAGATTAGACAGTAGAATGGTTAAGATTGTTGCTAGTAGAATGATTAAGGATGTAAATGTTTCAGTAGGATTTACACCTGTTTACCAAAAGAAAGGAATCATTGTATATCAAAACAATCATAACTTGTACTATTATGTTTATTATCGGTACAATGGTATAGTTGTAGTATTTGAGAGTTTCTTTGATGCTAAACTCTCCAATTTCATTGTAAGAAAAATGGTTAATAAAGGTTCCCAGTATTTACAGTATAATGGTGAATTATAATATATATAATTGCAAAGCAAAAAGACCCAGAGAATCAGGTCTTTTTGCTTTTTTTATATCTTATAAAAGAGGAGGATTTTATATTTTTCAGGTATTTCATAAATTCTACTTAATATAGCGCTAATATAAATACCTCTAGCACAACTAGCACCACCTAAGGTTGCATTCATTTCCATTGCTTCTTTCCAAGAAGAGGATTTTTTAATAATATGGAAAATAAGTGGTAAACTTAAACCTATTTCACAAGCAACTCCAGCGTAGTTATCCACAAATACATCTGTATTTTCTATCGTAACTGCAGCATTTAGACTATTCTTGTATACTTCTGGAGCTAATTCAATAACATCCTCTAATGCATCATCTTTTTTAATACCGTAATCAAGTTTCTTGATTAACTCATTTAACATCACTGTTAAAGACGAAATATTAGTGTACGCTGTAAGTGTTTTTGAGTATTTTACTGCTTCACCAATTTTATCAATTGAATGGTCGTTTTCATATAATTCTAGTAAGAAAACTAAACCACCTAGTTGTTTATCAATATAAGTAGTTTCTTCTAATTGCTTTTCTTTATTCTCAATAGCTTCTTTAAATCGATATAAGAAGTCTTTACCATATGATTCAAGGTAACCATCATATTCATTTTCTTTTCTAAAATACTCGTATAAGTATTCCTGCCATCTTTCGATAGTATCAGCCTTCTCATATTCATAAAACATATGATATAAGTACAAAACTTCACCCATAAAGTCTAATTGTCCTAATTGATGATTAGGATAAACATCAAAGCTTTTTTCTGATTTACTATATAAATCATGATCAATAGTTCTAAAGATCATTGAACCTTTTTTACTTTCTTTCTTAAGTATTTCCCGATCGTATATCCAGTTTAAACCTAGAGCACTTGCACTACCTAAAAGTGCAGCTTCTAACATTTTTGTATTTCTCATAATACTACCCCCTATTTGGATACTTTCATTATAAAACTATAAACGATAAATATAAATCAATATGCATATGTTATAATAAGGAAGATGTTATTTAACAATCAGCAGCTGATTTTATGAATTATTAGGAGGATTATAATGAATTTTGTTATCAATTTATTAGTAGTATTAACTTCACTAGTTATTTTGTTTTACGCTTTCTTTAAAAAATCTGAACTAGGAAAATATAGTGTTTATGTAATATTTGGTTCTATGTTGTTACAAGAGTTATTAAGCGTTTTAACTACTCTAGCATTGTTTGATTTCCTAAGGGATATTTTAGGTACTGTTACTACATTTGTAGTTTATGGGGAGATTATCTTATTAATATTTCTAGTTATTACTAGATTAAGAAAGTCATCAAATAAGTATTTCAAGATTGCGTTAGTTTTCTTGATTGTGTTAAAGGTATTACAAGTATTAGGATTATTCTAAAAAAGACCTAATTGGTCTTTTTTTATAATCTATTTACCGGTATTCCCCACTTTCTTTAAACAAAAATAATAAAGTTATGGGCTTATGTTATAATAATTAAGAGGTGATTTTGTGAATAATCCATTTTATAGTAAAAGGCAGAGCACTTACGCTAAAAACGGGGTTGTAGCCACAAGTGAAGGATTAGCTAGCCAAGCTGGTTTATCAATCCTTAAACAAGGTGGAAATGCTGTTGATGCAGCTGTCGCGACTGCTGCAGCTTTAACTGTTGTTGAACCAACTAGTAATGGAATTGGTAGTGACTGTTTTGCTTTGGTCTATATCAACGCTAAATTACACGGTATGAACAGTAGTGGGTATTCTAGTCATAATATCACAATTGATAAAGTAAAACGCTTAGGACACGAAAGAATGCCAATAGGAGGAGTTGTACCTATTACTGTACCTGGTACTCCTAAAGGTTGGGCTAGTTTAATTAACAAATGGGGTAATTTAAGTTTATTAGAAGTATTAACTCCCGCAATTATATTAGCTCGAGATGGTTTTATTATTAGTGAGACTGTTGGGTTCTATTTTACAAAAGCGATCAATACATATAAGAAAAGAAATACAACAAGTGAATACGATCATTTCTATAAAGTGTTTACTAAAAACGGTGTACCTTATAAAGCTGGAGATTTGTTTAAATCAGAGTTTCATGCGAGTACATTGGAAGAAATTGGTAAAACAAATAGTAATAGTTTTTATAAAGGTGATTTAGCTAATAAAATTGTTTCTTTCATGGAAGAAAATAATGGTTTTATTGATATGAAAGATTTAAACGAATATGAAGCAGAGTTTGTGGAACCAATCAGTGTTAATTACAAAGGTTATGATATTTGTGAGATACCTCCCAACGGACAGGGTATTACTGCACTTATGGCTCTTAATCTATTAAACGATGAAAGCTTAATAGAAGGAAAAATAGAAACTACTCATAAACAAATAGAAGCAGTAAAAATCGCTTTTAGCGATACTTTGAAATATGTTACTGATGCTAAATTTATGAAAGTAAATCCTGATTTCCTAATTAGCGATGAATACGTTAAATTAAGAAAGAAAGATATAACTGATAAAGCATTACTCCATGAACCGATTGATTACAAAAAAGCTGGAACTGTATATTTAGCTACCGCTGATAAAGATGGAAATATGGTTTCTTTTATCCAAAGTAATTATATGGGATTTGGTAGTGGAATTGTTATTCCTGGGACAGGAATAGCAATGCAAAATAGAGGTCATACTTTTAGTTTAGATGAGAATCATCATAATAAACTAGAACCAAGAAAAAGAACTTATCATACCATTATTCCTGGCTTTATTATGAAAGATAATGAAGCAGTTGGTGCATTTGGAGTTATGGGAGGGTTTATGCAACCACAAGGTCATCTGCAAGTTGTGATGAATCTTATTGATTTTAAAATGAACCCCCAAAGTGCACTTGATGCCCCAAGATTTAGATGGGATGATAAACTTAAAGTATCAATAGAGAATACTTTTGACATTTATGTTGCTCAAAAATTACGAGAAAAAGGACATCATATCAATATTGATTTATATAATGGAGGATTTGGGAGAGGCCAAATCATCTTAAAGGAAAAAGATCATTACGTTGCTGGTACAGAAACCAGATGTGATGGTTACATAGCATACTACTAATAGGAGGAATTACAATGAAATCAGAATGCCCGAAATGCAAGGAGAAAACAATTAGTTACGGAAATAGAATAACAATGCACGGAAGTATGGGGACACATTGTCCTAAATGTAATGCTGATTTAGGTACAACAAGACTTTGGAATGTTTTACTGATTTTACTGATTCCAGTTTCGATTATGGTTTTAGGACCACTAGTTAGAATGGAAGAATTTATTCTTACTTATGTAGCTTTAGGTGTTTTAGTATTAATACTGTTTGTAATTTACGCAGTTATGCCACTAGTAGAAGTAAAAAAGAAAGAACAGAAAAAGTAGATTTTATGATATAATGTTAATGATACTAAATCTGAAAAGGGGTGATGAAATGAAAAGCAATAAACATATGTATATGGCTGTTGGTATAGTTTTCGTTTTATTCACTATTTCTCAGATTTTTTATTTTGCACAAGTTAGAATAGTGCCATTTTCAACTATTACTATTTCCACATTAATTAACATCACTATTTATCTTGCTGAGGTAGTATTATTTGTTGGTTTAAGTATTATAGTAACTTATATATTACCGATAATTTGTATCTTTAAATTATCCCCATTATTTATAGGGTTTAGAAACATTAATATACCTATTATATTGGTTAATGGGTATGTTAACATAAAAGAATTTATTTTGAGTGTAGCCGTTTATAAAAGATTACAAGTCATTAGATGTTGATCATATTTTAGTTTTTATAATAAAAATTAAAATATGAGAGGAGAATTACAATTAAATTTATTAAAAAAAGATACATGTGGATCCTGTTTGTTGTAACAGTCCTAACATGGTTTTTACCAAGGTTTAATCAATTCTATTACATTACAAAACATGCAATAACTTTTATCTTTACTGGTTTGTTTAGTATTAGGATATTGATTAGGATTTATAAAAATACAATAGAAAAATATCGAGATAGAATGGTAGGGAAACGATTAATCGCTTTTAATGTTTTTACAATAATTAGTGTAGTGATTGTTTTATTCAGTTCTTCAATTGCGCAAAGAAATTATATTTTAAACGCAGAAACACCACCAATCGAAAGGTGTTATTATTATGATCAGTTTGGAAACTATATCCATGGCTCTAGGTTGTTATACAATTGTCCAACTCCAACAATCGTTACACAAACAGATGCAAAATTAGAAATGACATTTGAATATAACTACTACGGAAATAGTGAAGGTTATAGTGGTATGAGTGGAACTGGTATCACTGGTTATGAATACCGAAAAGTGGAAGATGGAGCTGTTAAAATTAGTGTTGAACTAAGATACACCGAAGATAATATCGTCGAGTATTACCGTTTAAGAGAAACAGTTAATTATATTGCGGATGATTATTCCAAGGATGAATCAGAACCTGATTTTGACAAAGCCTTTACTCTAGTTAATCAAACAAAAATATCAAACTATTTTGAAGTAACTATGGAAACCGAATTTTCAGACACGTTAATTACTCAAACTAAAAAGGTTTATAATCATTTTGATGAAATAGACAGTTTTGATGAAGTGACAGATTTTACTTTCTATGAGTTTGACGAGGATGAAGTAGATTATGAGACTATATTTAGAGTGGATTACCATCAATACCTTGTAGGTGAGTCAAGAATTGAAGTCTATAAGGATATACCATCAAGAGATAAATATGCTATTGAACCAATTTTAAAAGGTACTATAAGCAATCCGAATTCTGTAACAGACGGAAGGATTACTGCTAATTTACACACACCATATGAAGTTTTTCCAGATTATGAGAATTATACAAGCCTTACTCTACAAAAAAGAGGTGACGGAGTTTCTGACATTAATTACTTCGTTAATGGTAATCAATATGATTTGGATTATGAGTTAATAGACGAATATGATGTTTATCTTTTAGAATCAAGGGAATATAAGAACTATTTTGATGAAACCGAAAATACTTTTGAAGCATTTGACATCATTAAATATAAGGATTTCTACTATTATAAAAATGATGATTTTAAAGAACATCTAATATATCAAACAAACTACGGGATTCTAATTGAGCAATACTCACAACAAGATGGAATCAAAGATGAAAGTGAATTATCTAACTATATCGGTGAAATCGCCTTAACAAATTCAGGAGTGGATGATACAATACTCAGTTTAAGTAATTTCCAAAACCTTTATTACAAGAATTCAATCATTTGGGATAATAATCCCATTATTGAATACTTGATGTTAAAAGAGAATTAAAAAAAACGCACAATTTTGTGCGTTTTTGTTTATTTTGGATTATTGTAAGAATCAAATCCACCTTCAAGAACATAAACTTGATGATATTTTTTTCTCATTAAACTACGTGCAACTCGTTTGCTTCTTCGTCCATTTTGACAATAAAGATAAACAGTTTGATCCTTACGTAATTTACTAATTTTTGCTGTTAGTTGACGTGTTGTAAAATTACGAGCACCTTTGATTTTGTCTTCTTCATACTGCGCTTTTTTTCTAACATCTATTAATTGTCCTTTACGCATATTATCTAGAAAATCATTTCTTTTTAAAACTGATATTTTAGAAAAATCAACACCTTGATTTCGCATCATTATCAAACCTAAACCAAGACCTAAAACGATTGCTAATGCTAAACTCCAAAAGTCCATAATGTATCACTCCTCAAATATGATTATAATTGTAAGTACCGAAATAGTCAAAAGGAAATTTTGTGAAGATTTATGTTTATGTTTTACATTATAATAAATATATATGAAAGATTTGTCGTATTGTATAGACTTTTTATGAGTTTTTATATATAATATATTCTATGATTAGGAGTGAGTATAAAATGATAACAACAAATGACTTTAAAACAGGAGTAACAATCCAAAGTGACGGACACTTATGGCTAGTAATAGAGTTCCAACACGTGAAACCAGGAAAGGGTCCTGCTTTTGTAAGAAGTAAATTGAGAAACTTACGTACTCGTGCTGTAGTTGATAAAACTTGGCGTGCGGGTGAAAAAGTAGCAACCGCTCATATAGATAAGGAAAAAATGTTGTATTCTTACAACATGGGAGAAACTGCTGTATTCATGAACAATGAAACTTATGAACAAGTTGAAGTTGATATGAATGGGATTAGAGAACAGTTAAACTTTATTATCGAAGGTATGGAAGTAAATGTAATTAGCTTTGAAGGAGAAATCTTAAGTGTAGATATCCCTGAAAAAGTAACATTATCAGTAACACAAGCAGATCCAGCAGTAAAAGGTAATACAGCACAAACAGCGACAAAAGATTGTGTTGTAGAAACAGGATTTAAACTACAAGTTCCTTTATTTGTAAGTGAAGGCGATAGAATCGTCATCAATACAAATACTGGAAAGTATGATACAAGAGCTCAATAAGGAAGTGAAGTAAATTGGAATATCAGTCCATGTTTTTACTAGCATTAGGAGATTTTAAATTATTAGCGTTAAGCGATATATCTCTAGGTTTAGTAATTTTAATGATTATCTTAGTAGTTGTTTCAGCGTTTTTCTCAATGAGTGAAACGGTTTTTAGTAGCGTTAACCCAATACGTTTAAAAACAATGATAGAAGATGGTGTCGGTGGAAGTAAGAAAGCTTTATGGATAACCGAACACTTTGATAAAACTATCACAACGATATTAGTAGGGAATAATTTAGCGAACATCGCACTTACCACAGTAAGTGTTGCTTTCTTTGCGAAATTATTAACAAATAACCCACAATTAGTTGAAGTAATAAATGTATTAGTTATCACTATCATCGTGCTTATCTTCGGTGAAATCATACCCAAAAGCTTTGCCAAAAACAATGCTGATAGGATGTCTTTAGCTTTAAGTAGTATTTTATACTGGTTAATTTATGTATTATCTCCAGTAACTTGGGTTTTCCTGAAAATCAAAGGTTGGTTAGTTAAAGAAAATGGCGAAGAAAAAGTATCTGTAACAGGAGATGAACTAGAAACAATTATCGATACTATGGAAGAAGAAGGTAGTATTGATGAAGATGAAGCAGAAATGCTCCAAAGTGTATTAGATCTTTCTGAAAAGAAAGTTTATGATATTATGACACCTCGTGTTGATATGATAGGAATTGATGTTGAAGAAGAAATTGAAGACATTCTAAAAATGTTTTTTGAATCTCAATTCTCAAGAATTCCTGTTTATGAAGAGACAAGAGATAATGTTATTGGTATCTTACATGAAAGAGACTTGTTTACTAAAATAATCAAAGGACAAAAAGTTGAACTAAGGCAATTAATGAAAGTACCGATGTTTGTTTCAAAATCAATGCGTGTCGATACATTAATAGAAACACTCCAAAGAGAAAACTCACATATGGCCATTGTAAGTGGTGAATACGGGGGAACTAGTGGAATCGTTACTATGGAAGACGCTCTTGAAGAGTTAGTCGGAGAAATTTACGACGAACATGATGAAGTTGATGATGAATTCATCCAACAACTAAAAGACAACAAATATGGAATAAATGCAGAAATAGATTTAGAAGATTTATTTGAAGAATTAGAAATAGGGAATCCACCTAAAACACAATATAGTAAACTACAAGGTTGGCTATATGAAATGTTTGAGGACATTCCTGAAGTAGATGAGGGATATACATATATACAAGAAATCCCTAATTATGAGCATGACGATGATGAACCAACTTTCTTATCTTTACGTTTTGTCGTAAAAGATATTAAAGAACGTCGAATCAGTTATGTATACTTAACAATAGACGAAATAACAAAAGAAGAATAAAAGAGGGAAACCTCTTTTTGTCTTGTTTGGCGGTGTAGAATGGAAAGACTTCAAAAAGTAATCGCGAGAAGCGGATATGCAAGTAGAAGAAAAGCTGAAACCTTAATTTTAGAGAATAAAGTTAAAGTAAATGGTGTTCTTTGTAATACTCTAGGTACCAAAGTATCTAGAAAGGATGTTGTTACCGTTAATGGTAGAACAATCGAACAAGAAGAAAAAGTTTACTATGTTTTATACAAACCTGAAGGGTACATTTCAACAACACAAGATGAGAAGGATCGTCGTAAAGTAACTGACTTAGTTCCTAATGATAAACGAATCTTCCCTGTAGGAAGATTAGATTATGATACTAGTGGTGTTCTTTTAATGACGAACGATGGCGATTTCATGAACCTTATGACTTCACCAAAACATCATGTTGAAAAGGAGTACCGTGTAAAACTACAAGGGTTCTTACGAAAAGAAGAATCTTTACAGTTAGCACGAGGTGTTGAAATAGATGGATATAAAACAAAAAGATGTATTGTTAAAAATGTCGAATACAATAAGAAAAATGAAACATCTATCGCTACAATCATCATTAAAGAAGGTAAATATCATCAAGTCAAAAAGATGTTTGAAAGTGTGGACCACCCTGTCCTAAAACTAAAACGTGAACGTTTTGGTGTGGTGACTTTAAAAGGCCTTAGAACAGGCGAAGCAAGAAGATTAAAGCCATATGAAATCAAACAATTGAAAGAATCAGCGAAAGATAAATAAAGATTATGAGATTTCATAAATCTTTGTTATAATGAATATTGGTATTAAAGAGGTGAATTTATGAAATATATCCAAATAGCAATTGACGGCCCAGCTGGCGCTGGAAAATCAACAATTGCGAAACTAGTCGCAGAAAAACTTAACTTTACTTACATCGACACTGGTGCAATGTACCGTGCAATTACTTTAAAAGCTATTGAGAGCAAAATAGATTTAGAAGATGAATCTAAATTTGATTTCATATATACGACTACATTTGAATTTAAGAATACTCATCTATTTATGGATGGTGTAGATATTTCAGAAAGAATTCGCAACCATGATGTTTCAAACAATGTTTCGTTAGTATCAAGTTATTTCAGTGTTCGAAAAGAGTTAGTAAAAATTCAACAAGAAATGGCAAAACATGACAGTATTGTTATGGATGGTAGAGACATTGGCTATATCGTTTTACCAAAAGCTAATTATAAATTCTTCTTAACTGCATCAATTGATGAAAGAGCAAATAGAAGACAATTAGATAATGAAAAACGTGGTTTAAAAAGCAATTTAGATTTATTAAAAACAGAAATAGCACGAAGAGACCACTTCGATACAACAAGAGAACACAGTCCTTTAAAAGCTGCGGATGACGCAGTTATAATCGACACTTCACATTTAACAATCGAAGAAGTAGTATCTTCAATTACTTTAAGAATAAGAGAGGAAGAGTTTTATGGAGTTTAAAATGAACAATGTCAAAGTAGGAAGAGTTGTTGAAGGGACAGTTTTTCAGGTAAACGATGACGTGTGTTATGTAGACTTAGGAGCATTCGCGGATGGGTTAGTAAATAAGGATCATTTATCTTTAACACCAATTGATTCTTGTAAAGATGTCGTTAAAGAAGGAGACGTACTTAAATTTAAAGTAAGTCAAATCAATTACGATGACCAACGCATCATCTTATCTAGATTAGATATGTTACGTGGTGAAAACCGCATGAAATTTGATGAAACAATGGGTAGCGATGTTAGAATTAAAGCAAAAGTTACTAGAGTAACTCGTGGTGGATTACAACTTCGCTATAATGATATAGAGTTATTTATGCCTGCAAGTCATGTTGACGTAAAAAGAGTTGAATTAGAAGACTTTGAAGGTAAAGTTTTAGAATGTAAAATAATCGAGAATGATGGACGTAAAGTCGTAGTATCTAGAAAATTATTATTAAAAGAAGATGCTAAAGTAGCTCGTAAAGAAGCTTTAGAAAACATCAAAATTGGTGACAAATTTGATGGAACAGTTACAAAAATCATGGAATTTGGAGCATTTGTAAACATTGGTTTAGTCGAAGGATTACTTCATAGAAGTGAAATCTCTCATTACCATGTTAAAACCGTTTCTGAGGTTTTAAAAGAAGGCGACAAAGTTCATATTGAAGTTATTAAAAAAGAGAAAAACAAAATTGGCTTCAGTATTAAATCTATGGAAAAAACACCTTGGGAAATCTTCGCTGAAAACAAAAAAGTTGGCGACGAAGTAGAAGGTACAATTATCCGTAAAATGGCAACTGGTATGTTAGTTGAAGTTGACAAGGAAGTTGTGGGGATTATCAACGACCGTGATTATTCATGGAATCCTCGTGAAAACTTAGCTGGAGAAGTTGAAGTTGGAAGTAAATTAACACTTAAAATCTTAACTTTGGATCCACCTAAAAAACGTATGAGCTTATCAAAAAAACACTTAGAGTATAACCCTTGGAACGATGTTTCTGTGAAAGTTAATGAAGAAGTAAGTGGAACTGTTGAAGCCTTACAAACTAATGGAGCTTTAGTAAAAGTTCAAGGCGTTAAAGCATTCTTACCAATCGGAGAGATTAGTGGAGAACGAGTAAACCAAATTAGTGATGTTTTAAAAGTTGATGACGTTATCAAAGCTTTAGTATTAGAAGTGGATAAACGCAACTGGAGAATGAAGATTAGTATTAAAGCATTAAAAGATAGAAAAGAACGTGCCATCTTTGAAAATTATAAAAAAGATGAAGTAGAAGTAAAAAAACAAACACTTGGAGATTTATTTAAAGATAAATTTGACGAGTTTAAATAGAAGGGTTGTGGTCTTATGTTACCAACTGTCGCAATCGTTGGAAGACCAAACGTAGGTAAATCTACACTCTTTAACCGTATTATCGGTGAAAGATTAAGTATCACCGATGATGAACCAGGTATCACAAGAGATAGAATTTACTCAAAAGCCGAATGGCTTACAAAAGAATTTAATATTATAGACACGGGGGGTATCGACTTTAACGATGCTCCTTTTATTCACGAAATTAAATCACAAACAGAGATAGCTATTCAAGAAGCTGATCTGATTGTGTTGCTTTGTGATATCAGAAGTGGAATTACTGATGATGATTTATATATTGCTAGAATGCTATATAAATCAAAAAAACCAATCGTTGTTGCTCTAAATAAAGCAGATGATATTAACTTAACTGATACAATGTATGAGTTTTACTCTCTAGGTTTAGGGGACCCTGTTCCGGTATCTAGTTTACACGGTGTTGGATTAGGAGATTTATTAGACGCAATTGTGCATAAATTACCTGAAATTGAAGATATTGAATATGAAGAAGACCGAATTAAGCTATGTTTAATTGGTCGTCCTAATGTTGGAAAATCTTCACTTACTAACGCATTACTAGGTGAAAACAGAGTAATAGTTTCTAAGGTTGAAGGTACGACAAGAGACTCAATTGATAGTTTGTTCAAATATGACGATCAAGATTATGTTGTAATTGACACTGCTGGTTTAAGAAAAAGAGGTAAAGTCTACGAGAATGCTGAAAAGTATTCAGTTTTACGAGCTTTAAGCGCAATTGACAGAAGTGATATTTGTCTAGTTTTAATTGATGCCGAAACAGGTATCAGAGAACAAGACAAAAAAATTGCTGGTTATGCAATCGATGCTGGCAAATCAATTATGGTAGTAGTAAATAAATGGGACACTGTAGAAAAAGATACAAACACGATGATTAAATGGGAAAAAGAGATTAGAGCTCACTTCCAATTTATTACTTACGCACCAATCATTTTCTTAAGTGCAACAACAAAACAACGAGTAAAAACATTATTCCCAGAAATAAACAGAATCTATCATAACTTCGCAAGAAGAGTTCAAACAAGTGTTTTAAATGATGTTATCCTTGATGCATTTTACGTTAATCCACCGAAAAACCATAATGGTGGTAAAGTAAAAGTATTCTACGCTACACAAGTAGCTACCAAACCACCAACATTTGTCTTATTTGTTAATGATGAACATGTTATGCATTTTAGTTATCAAAGATATCTATTAAATCGTTTAAGAGAATCTTTTGATTTTGAAGGAACACCAATCAAGTTGATTCTAAGAAAGCGTGATTAAATGAAAATTAGTGTTATTGGTGGAGGTTCATGGGGTTTAGCATTATCTAATGTCCTTAGTAATAATAAACATGAAGTACTTGTTTATGACAAAAGTACTAAAATCATTAATAAAATCAATAAACTACACATATGTTATCAATTAAACGAGAACATAAATGAAGATATAAAAGCAACTAATAACTTAACTGAAGTTCTAAACTTTAGTGAAACAGTATTATTTGCTGTACCAACAAAAGTGTTAAGAGATGTCTTAAATGATGTAAATAAAGTTCAAAGCAAACCGAAATTATTCATCAACGCTGCAAAAGGTATCGAACCAGATACGTTTTTACGAGTTAGTGAAATATTTAACGAGATGATTCCAAGCAAATTCTTAAAAGGATTTGTTGCCCTAAGTGGACCATCACATGCAGAGGAAGTAATTAAGAATATGACGACAGTGGTCACCACTGCAAGTGATGTAAATGAACACGCAGTATTCGCCCAAATGTTATTTAATAATAATGATTATTTCCGAGTTTATTCTTCAACCGATCTAAAAGGAGTAGAACTTGGTGGAGCTTTAAAAAATATTTTTGCTCTCGCTTCTGGTTTAATTGCCGGAAAAGGGATGGGAGATAATGCAAGAGCTGCACTTATTACACGAGGATTGGTCGAAATGGAGAAATTTTACGAGAATTACGGCGCAGATACGAAAAGTCTTAAAGGTTTAACAGGTTTAGGGGACTTAGTTGTTACATGTACGAGTTCTCATTCAAGAAATTACCAAGCTGGTTTTAAAATTGGTCACGGGAAAGATCTTGAAGAGACTTTAAAATCAATGACAATGGTAGTCGAAGGAATTAGAACATGTGAAGCAGCCTATAAGTACGCTGTTGAACATGATTTAGACCTACCAATAATCACAGCTATTTATCATGTTTTGTTTGATAAAATGACTCCAGAATTAGCCCTTAAAAAGCTTTTTGAACGTAGTTTGAAGAGTGAACATTAGGACCATCTATTTTTTATGTAAACTAATGAATATGCTTACATCAAGTCATGAAGCCATATACTAAAATTGACCACAAAATTTTCTAGATTTTGTGGTTTTATTGACCATTTATCAATAATCCTTGCAATGAAGCGCTCCAACTGGTATAATGAGGTTAGAAAAAAATTAATAGGAGGAAGATAAAATGAATAAAACTGAATTAATCGCTAGAATCGCAGAAGTATCTGGATTAACTAAGAAAGATTCTGAGACTGCTTTAAACTCAACATTAGCAGCTATCCAAGAATCATTAGTTTCAGGGGAAAAAGTTGTATTAACAGGATTTGGTACTTTTGAAGTACGTGACAGAAAAGAAAGAGTTGGTCATAATCCAAGAACTAACGAAAAAATTCACATTCCTGCTCAAAAATCTCCTGCATTTAAAGCTGGTAAAGTTTTAAAAGAAGCAGTTAGATAAAACCTACATAATAATTAAAAAAAATATCGCAAATTATTGTGGTATTTTTTTTGTCTATATATTACAATTTTTATGTAGTCTAGGGAGGTGAAAATGTGGAATTATCAAAATTTTTGGAAAACGGGAACGGACATAGCGAATCTATTTATATCGCTGCATTAACAAATGATACTAAATTTATCGTTAATTACTCAAAAGAGGGTAAGGATTTGTTTTTACGAGACGAAAGAGATCAATCGTTACTTCACTTAGCAACTCGTAATAAAGCAGTATTATCTTTAGAACTATTATTAGAACTAGGGTTAGACCCTAACATTGGAGATAAATACGATGATACACCATTGCATATTGCAAGTTATATGGGGAATGATGAAATGGTAGGATTGCTACTTAAACATAACGCAAATCCTAATTATCCTAATAAAAGAGACGAAACTCCACTTCACAAAGGAGCTTTTAAAGGGAATGTAGATGTAATAAGATTATTACTAGAAAACAATGCTGATATTTATTTAACTGACGAGTTTCACGCTTCAGTTATGCAATACGCTGTAAGAAGCAAAAAAATAAAGGCAGTAAAGTTCTTAATTGAAAAAGGAGCTATTATTAACTCCCTTGATGTTAGAAACCAATCAACTTTACATTACGCTGCCCTTTATTCAACTGTCGATATTGTTAAATTTTTAATTTCGAATCGCGTTAATCCATATTCAAAAACAAATTACTTACTAACACCACTTCACTTGGCGATAGAACATCCCGATTTTGAAATGGTTGAAGTGTTTTTAGAATCAGGAGTAACTTCTTATGATAAATCTAAGTTTAATCTATCACCATACGATGAGGCAGTTCAAAAGAATCGTTTTGAAGCTGTTGAATTATTTAATAAACTTAAGAATGATACGGATTATCAATCAAAACTAAAAGCCAATGCATTAACATTATCGATTGTCAGAAATGATTTCGATCAAGCTGACAGCTTGATCCCGAGAAGCAATGTTAACGCTAAAGACATATTTGGTAATACTGCATTATTCTATGCGATTGTAAATCAAGAACCATATTTAGTTGAAAAACTATTAGAATTTGATGCTTCGATATATGCAATTGATAAAATGAATTTAGATGCAATTTATTACGGGGTCCTTGTAGGTAACAAAGAGATTGTTAAATCAATTATGAAAAAACAGGTAAACCTGAATAAAAAGTACTTAGGATATACAGTATTAGAGTATGCATTATATACAAACGACTCAGAAATTTATAAGGTATTAAAAAACGAAGCTAAATAAGCTTCGTTTTATTTTTTTAAATCAGTTCTTTTTAACTAACATCCAAAGTTCTTAATTAATATTTATATTGGAGTTGGCGAGTTTTTAACTAAGTCATCAATTGATGCAATCCTAATGCTTAATTATGCATTGAATTAACAAGGTTAACAGACTATAATATATATTATATGTTGTCTGTCTTTGCTTATTATATGAATAATAGTCTGGAGGAAAGAAATGAATAAAGTGTCAAAAGTAGTAATTGGAAATGTTATTCTATTTGGATTGTTTTCTATTATAGGTCTTGTTGTTGAACTATCTACTGGAAATTATGAAATAAAATTCTTGTTTAATATGAAGATTGAAACCAGTTATGAATCATTGTTATATGTAACAATCTTGGTTGGGGTTCTAACAATTGTTATTAAATATCTTAAATCTTTGACTATATCAGAATAGTAGAGATAAAGTGTTCAATCTAGAAAGTTTGTAATCTTGTACCAAACATAAGAGCCACCCGAACGGGAGGCTCTTTTTTTTTTGTTATTAGTTTCATTTACTTTTATACTCGAAGTTTTAATATAGAAAGAACATTGAGAATGTTACAAATCCATTTAATAACATATGGATTACAATTGGGACAATGATATTCTTGCTTCTATAATAGAAGTATCCAAGGACAACACCTAAACCAGCATAATAGAAGATTTGCTCTAAATCAAATGATCCCATAACATGGATAAATCCGAAAATTAATGATGTTATTACAACAACGGCCCAAGAAGGTAAAACTTTAATTCTCATCAAGAAATTAAACCCAGCTAGTCTAAAGACCATCTCTTCAACCATTGGTGCTAAAAATACTGCAAATAACACTAAACTCATTTGATCAAACCAACCACCTTCAAGTAATTGATTGAGTTGCTCTTGATTATCTGATGTATCAGTTATTCCGAGTAAACTGTATATTACATTCATTAACATACTTACAGCTATTAAAGTTAGGAAACCTAAACCAATAAGTTTTATATATTCCCATTTGTTTTGCTTAAATTGAGCAAATGCTTTCTTCCAAAATGATACAAGCATTACAACAAACAATAATGCCATAATTCCATAAAATGATAAATTTGCTATACTATTAAATCTAATCAAGTTTTGGTCGTTGTTCCAATTAATATTGGTGGCAGCTAGTAAACCAACTTGTATAGCTATAAGTAATATGTACAAGCCTGCATAAGTTATCACAATTTTGTTCTCGATACGCATATTCATTTTTGTCACCTCACTAATAGATTATATCATAACTAAGCCAAACGAGTCATATTATTTGTGTTTATTTGACTTTTTGATAGTTTATGGTAATATATTATAGAGTAAAAGACTACATAAAAAAATAATGTTAAAGGGTGATAAATATGCCAAGAAAATCATTTGCAGTAATTGGAATGGGACGATTTGGGCAAAGCGTAGTTGAAGAACTAATCAAACAAGAAGTTGATGTATTAGTTATTGATAAAGATCCAGAAAGAATTGCCAAAATGAGTAAAATAGCAACCCATGCAGTTACCCTAGATACAACAGATGTAATAGCTTTAAAAGAAGTTGGAATTAGTAGTATTGATCATGTTGTTGTAGCGATAGGTAAAGACTTACAAAGTAGTATCTTAACAACCTTAATCTTAAAAGATTTAGGTGTAAAACAAGTAACAGTAAAAGTACAAGATACAAACCATATGAAAATAATCAAAAAACTAGGTGCTGATGAAATCATTCAACCAGAACAACAATCTGGTAAAAGATTAGCTAGTAAAATTGTCAGTGATAATGTCTTAGATTATATTGATTTAAATGAATCTCATAGTTTCATTGTAGTTAACGCTACAGCGAAAATTATTGATTCAACAATCATTAATCTAGATGTTCGTAATAAATTTAAAATCAATGTCGTTGCAGTAAGAAGAAATGGTGATATCATTATTCCTAACGCAGACACAGTTATTGAAGATAAAGATCAATTATTATTAATTGGTTCGAATAACGATTTAGCAAAATTTAACGCATGGCTAAAAAAATAAGCAGAATTTCTGCTTATTTTTATTTTTTATAGGTTATAATTTAAGTGGTGATAATTATGAAAGAATATATTTACTATATTAGTTATGGCAGTAACTTACTAACCAAAAGATTTAACTTATATATAACCGGTGGAGAAGACAAAGAACTAAACATTAAGCAAGTTGGGTGTCTTGATAAAACATCACCTAAAGATGTCATTAAAATTCAACTACCTTACAACATTTACTTTGCAAAAAGCTCAAGTAAATGGGGAAATAAAGGAGTTGCTTTCTTAGATGTTTCTAAATCAGGTGAAAGTTATTCAAAAGGATATCTAATTACAAAAGAGCAATACCTTGAAGTAAGTAAGCAAGAAGGTGCTTGGTATGACAATGAGTTTTATCTAGGAGAATATAATGGTTATCCACTTTATACATTAACTTCTAGTACTAAATATACTAATAATCGACCTGATGAGGCATATCTTGATGTAATTAGAAAAGGGTTATTAGAAACATATAAGGATTTATCTATCAAAGAAATCAATAATTATCTATTAAGGAGACAAACATGAAAGAGATATTAATAGCTACTAAAAATAAACATAAGATAATTGAAATGAAAAAGATGTTAGAACATCTCGGTTATAAGGTTCTAACTTTATTTGATTATGAGGAATTGCCCGAAATAATCGAAGATAAAGATACCTTTAAAGGAAACGCTAAAAAGAAAGCTGAAACGTTAAGTAATTATCTTAATAAAGACGTTTTAGCAGATGATAGTGGATTAGAAGTATTTGCTTTAAACAACGAACCGGGAGTATATAGCGCTAGATACTCTGGTGAAGATGTAACATATGCTGATAATAATAAGTTACTCTTAAGTAATATGGAAAATATTGATAATAGAGGAGCAAGATTTGTAACAACTATCTGTCTATATAGAATTAATCAAGAACCAGTATATTTTGAAGATTACTTATACGGAGAAATTGCTTATAAGTATCAAGGAGACAATGGATTTGGATACGATCCTATCTTTATACCTAGCGGTGATACAAGACATTTGGCAGAATACTCTCTTGATGAAAAGAATGTCATATCACATCGTGGAAAATGCGTTCAAAAACTAATTAGTTATTTAAAACTAGGTGAATAGGTAGTATAATTATATATGATAAATATAAGGAGGTAATGTTATGTCATTAAAAGGTACAAAAACAGAGAAAAACTTACTAAAAGCTTTTGCTGGTGAATCACAAGCTCGTAATCGTTACACAATGTTTGCAAAAATTGCAAAAAAAGAAGGTTACGAACAAATTTCAGAATTATTTTTGGAAACTGCTGAGAATGAATTAGAGCATGCTAAAATTTTCTTTAGACATCTAGAAGGTGGAGTTGTAGAAATTACTGCTGCATACCCTGCTGGAATTGAAGGAGACACTAAAGAAAACTTATTTGCTGCTGCTGAAGGTGAAATGGAAGAATGGGTAGATTTATATCCAGAGTTTGCTAAAATAGCTATAGAAGAAGGATTCCCTAAAGTTGCCGCATCATTCAAAATGATTGCTAAAATTGAAAAAGATCATGAAGAAAGATATCGTAAACTATTAAGTAATTTAGAAGAAGATGTTGTTTTCAAAACTGAAGAAGAAACAATCTGGTTCTGTCGTAAATGTGGACATGTTCACATTGCTAAAAGAGCTCCAGGTATGTGTCCTGTTTGTAAACATCCACAAAGTTACTTCGAAAGAAAAAAAGCTAACTACTAAAAACTAAAAAGTGAAGATAATTCTTCACTTTTTGTTTTAGTTATGAGAAAAAACTTATTTCTTTGTTATAATAGAGAAAAGGATGTGATTTTAGTGAAGGTAGTTGTATTTAGTGATGCTCATGGAGATAAACTAGCAGTTGATCGAATAATTGATTGGAATAGTGATACAGATTATTTCTTATCAATGGGTGATACAGAGCTTCCATTAGATTATTTAGTTAGTCATGATGTAGTTATGATAAAAGGTAATTCTCGTCATGATGCTGGATTTATGAATGAACGAATGCTGGAAATAGATGGGGTAAAACTGTTTATGACGCATGGGCATAAATATAACGTACATCGTTCTTTAGATAAACTGGCAAAACTCGCATACGAAAAAAATTATGATGTTGTTTTATTTGGACACACCCACATTCTGGAAATAGAAAAAGTTGGGAAAGTACAGTTTTTAAATCCCGGTTCGTGTGCCAAACCACGAAATGCTTTACCACCGACTTATATGATTCTTGACATTACTGAAGGAGAACTTACTTGGACGATAAAAGATTCAATTGACAATAGCACAATCGAGGTGTAAATATGATTGGATATTTAGGACCAGAAGGTTCTTATACGTTTTCAGCAGCACTATCATTTAACACCATTGAAGACTTAATTCCGCACAATAATATTGGGCGATTATTCTATGCTTTAGAAAATCATGAAGTTGAAGGAATTATTGTCCCATTTGAAAATATGAAACAAGGGATTAGTTTTGATGTTTTAGGTCGAGTTAGAAAAGGTCATTACCATATTTCTAGAGAAATCGTACTAGAGATAATTCTCAGTGTTGTTTCTAAAGAACCAAACAGTGAAAATATTGAGCAAATCTTTGCGACAACTCATAGCATTAATGAATGCTACAATAATCTAAAAAAAGAGTTTGGGAAATATCAAAGATTTGAAGTGAAAACCGATAAAATGGCTTTAGAAAAACTAAATGAAGAAACTAAAGTAAAGCGAGGTAGTGTTTTATCTAATTTTGAAGAATTAGGTAGCTACAATGTAGTTGTAAGTAATATAAGAGATACGAAAGAGAATACTAATAAGTATGCTTATATCACGAGAAGCTTACAAGTAAATGGCGTTCATAATAAAACCTTAATTGCCTGTAGTCCTAAATTTAACAGAACCGGTAGTTTATATGACATTATCCATGAATTTATTATTAGAGGAGTTAATATAACTAAGATATTATCAAGTCCGCAAAAGACTAGTGACGACAATATAATTATCTATATTGAAGTTGATGGTAATATCGAAGATAAACTTATCACAGAGGCTTTAAACATTGTAAAATTAAAAAGTAGATTCATAAGTATATTAGGTAGTTATTTCAGTAAATAAAAAGAGAAATCAGCGATTTCTCTTTTTTTTAATTCATTTCTTTAAAATGTAGAATCCATAACTAGGAATAACTATGTTTTCCCCAGTTTTAACTGTTTTATTGTGGTAAATGTCCTCAAATGTTTGATTTTGGAGTTCTTTTGGTAATACTATGTTATTTTCCTTATAACGTTTAGAAATTAAGAAATATAAATCTTGTTTTTGATAGATTATATATTCCTCATTGTCATTTGTTTCTAACCATTTTATAGAATGATGTTTAAAGGCATAATTATTATTTCTCAGTTCAATAAGCTTTTTGATATGAGATTGAATATCTTTATCTTGTTTATCCTCATTCCATTCCATGCAATGTCTGTTATCTGGGTCATGTTTTCCTGTAAGACCTATTTCTCCGCCGTAATAAATACTAGGAGCTCCTGGAAAGGAAAACATAAATAGATAAGGTAACTTCACAAGATTAATATCATTAGAGCAAATCTCTAAGATTCTTGTTGTATCATGAGAATCGACTAGGTTATAAAGTGATTTTAAGACATTCTTTGGATATGTTGTTAAAACTTGATTAACTTTGAATTTAAATTCAGTAGAGGTATATTGGTTTTTATCAATATTAGTCCCAAAATAGTTCCACAACGGGAAGAGGAGTTCATAATTCATAACCCCGTCATATTGGTCCCCCATCAGCCATGGTGTTGAATTAGCCCAATTCTCACCGATGATGTAGGCATCTTCTTTAGAAGACTTAACAGAATTTCTAAATTCTCTCCAGAATTTATGACTTACTTCATCACTCACATCTAAACGCCATCCATCGATATCATATTCGTCTATCCAGTATTTAGCTGCGTTTAGAAGGTGTTCTTTCATTAATGGGTGATTAGTATTCATTTTAGGCATATAAGGTGTGAAAGCGAAAGTACGGTAGTTTAAAAGACGATGATCTTTAAAGATTTTCTTGGCACTTTCTCTATTTATTGTTTTATCTTCATTCAATTCGAAATTGATAACTGGTTTATCTTTATCAATAATATAGAAGCAATCGTAATAAGGACTATCCTTGCCTTTCTCAACAACATCTTGGAAGAAAGGATGACGGAATCCACAATGATTATAAACCGCATCTAACATTACTTTTAAACCTTGTTTATGAGCTTTTTCAACTAATTCACCAAATAGCTCATTAGTCCCAAAAGCCTGATCGATTTTAGAGTAATCATTAACGTCGTACTTATGAGTACTATCACTTTTAAAGATTGGAGTCATATAGATTCCAGTAAAACCAGAAGCTTTAATATAATCTAATTTATCGATTATTCCTTGGAGGTCTCCACCAAATCTTTGATGGTTAGAATACTCTTTTGTGTCGCCCCATTTTAAAGTGTCTGGAGTATTAATAGAAGGATCACCATTACTGAATCTTTCGGGGAAGATACTATACCATGTTTGGTTTTCTACCCAACTTGGAGCATTAAAGATATCTTCTTCATTTAAGAAAGGAAAATTAAAGTAATTGAAATGATCTTTTAAGAGTTTTGGTTGTTTTTCTAAATCAATGATTTCTCTTGAACCATATAAGTATTTTTCATTGATAATGAATGCATAACGCATTCTTTTAAATGTTGGTCTTGCTTCAATAAAGAAATGATCAAATTGCTCTGTTTGATATTCTTTTTCTAGATAGGAATCTTCACTACTATCGATTAACCAAGTCCATTTGTCATTTTCATCAGGACCCCAGTTGAAAGGATCACCATAAATAACACGGATACTTTTTACTTTGTCTTTACTAGCGATAACTTTCAAATGAACGGTATCTTTATCATATATATAAGCGAATTTGCTTTTACCTTCGTGGTAAATTGTATAATCAATCATAGTAATTCCTCCTTAGATATTTCAAGTATAACATAAACATAATAACATTCTTTGTGGTAGCGGTATCATTTTTAGTTTAAACAAGGATTTTTAGTAATATTTAGTGTATAATTTTTACATAATATAAAGATTTTTAAGGAGTTTTAATATGAAAAGAAAATGGTGGCAAGATGCGATTATATATCAATGTTATATTCGTAGCTTTTATGATAAGAACAATGATGGTATTGGAGATTTTAAAGGATTGATCGAAAAGATTGATTATTTTGATGAACTTGGGGTTAATGCTGTGTGGGTAAGTCCACACTATAAATCACCAATGGATGATAATGGTTATGATATTAGTGATTTTTATCAAGTAAGTGAAGATTATGGAACTTTAGAAGACGTTAAAGAATTTATTGCTTTAGCTCATAGTAAGAATATTAAAGTAATTTTTGATTTGGTTTTAAACCATACATCAGATGAACATGAATGGTTTAAAATTGCTTGTGATCCAACTCATCCTGAGTTTGATAAGTATCATGATTACTATATTTGGCAAGATCCTAAATATGATGAAGAAGGTAATATGCAAAAACCAACAAGATGGTTAAGTTGGTTTGGTGGTGGAGTTTGGGATTATATCCCTGCTGTTAATAAATACTACCTTCATATCTTTAGTAAAAAAATGCCTGATTTAAACTGGCGTAGCAAAGATATGGTTAAAGATTTAAAGAAAATGACAAAATGGTTAATTGATTTAGGGGTTGATGGCTTTAGAGTCGATGCTTCAAATCATTTAGAAAAGAATTGGGATTTTCCTGATGCTTATCCTGGTTATGAGAATTTCTCTAGTTTACCAAAACATCATGAATACTTAAGTGAATTTGGCGAAGAGTTATTTGTTCCAAATGATGTTATGGCAATGGGTGAAGCTGGAGGAGGAACTCCTGAAGAAGCTGAAAAGTATGTTGGATTTAATAATACTGAATTTGATATGTTAATTCAGTTTGGACATTGCTGGCAAGATGGTGATTGGGATAACAAACTTACTCCTGGTAAATGGGCCAAAGGTAATTTATATGTTAAAGGAATCAAAGAAAGTTTTAGCCACTGGGCTAAAATGCTAGATGGTGTTGGGTGGAATTTAATATACTGGCATAATCATGATCAACCAAGAGTTATTAGCCATTACGGAAATGATAAAGAATACTGGGAACAGTCAGGTAAAATGCTTTGTCAAAGTCTATATTTAATGCCAGGTACTTCAATTGTTTATCAAGGTGAAGAAATTGGGATGACAAATGTTGATTATGAAAACCTAAGTGATTTTAGAGATGTTGAAGTTTTCACTGAATATGAAAACTTTATAGGATTTGGTGCTTCAAATGAAATCGCCATGCAAGCTCTAAGAGATCGTAGCAGAGATAATGCAAGAAGTCCCTTCCAATGGAACGATACAACCAACGCAGGATTTAGTAATAATACACCGTGGATAAACACGGTAGGTAACTATAAAGAAATCAATCTCGAAAAGCAAAGAAATGAAGAGAATTCAATTTTTAAAACATATCAAAAAGTTTTTAAACTAAGAAAAGAATTAGCACTTAGTGCAGGTAAAGTTACATTCTATGATTTAGAAGGTAATGATACCTTTATGTATAAAAATGAGACCAAAGAAAATAGCCTCTTTGTTTTATCAAACTTTAAGGGTAATGAAATTACTGTTAAGATTGATGAAGAGTTATTAAATTATAAATTCATGATGTCCAATTATGACAAAATTGAATTACAAAAGGAAATGATTTTAAGACCTTACGAATCAGCAGTGTTTATTAGGAAATAGAGGTGTAAATATGCATGAATATCGTGTTTTGAAAATGGACAGTCCCGAACTAAAAAAAGATAAACGAATCTATATTTACTTACCAAAAAGTTATGGAATTTCAGATAAATCTTATCCGGTTTTATATATGCATGATGGACAAAATCTATTTGATGACAAAACTGCCTTTATGGGAGAAAGCTGGGGGATTATGGATGCATATACAGAACATCCAAAATTACCAGAGCTTATCATCGTCGGAATTGATTCCGATGAGGATCGTGCTAATGAGTTAGTGCCTTATGAATTTACTGGGCATGACGGTAAGAAAGCTGGGGGAGATGCTGATTTATATCTGAAATTTATTACTGAAACTTTAAAGCCTTATATCGACCTTAATTATAGAACATTTAAATCACCAAAAAATACGGGAATTATGGGAAGTAGTTTTGGTGGAGTTAATTCAACATACGCTGCTTTAGTATATGGTGATTATTTTACACGTTTTGGTTGTGTTTCAAATGCTTATTACTATGGTGGATTCTTTAATGAGTTAAAATCACTTACTAAGAGTTCTGATTTAAGTAGTGTTAAGAAGTTCTATATGGATGCTGGTACAAAAGAAACACCTAATGAAGCAATCAGTAAGTTATATCTTGATACTAACCAGGAAATGTATGAAATACTTAAAGAGAAAATAGATGAATCACATCTAAGATATAATGTAATCGAAGGGGCAATTCACCATGAGACAGAATGGAAAAAGCGATTCCCTGATATAATTAAATATATGTTTAATGACTAAGACAACTATTGTTGTCTTTTTAATTGACATATTACATTTTTTTTATATAATTAAAGTGCAAACAAATTAATTGTTTGGAATTGCTATCTAATACTAAACGAAGGGCATCGTTAAGTATTTTTTTTATCCCTATAAAGGTGGTGCTTATTATGGACGAAATCCTTGTTGATTTAAGACATATTAAAAAATCATATGATGATAATGAAGTAATAAAAGACTTATCATTATACATTAAGAAAAACGAATTCGTTACTTTACTAGGACCTTCTGGTTGTGGAAAAACGACTCTTTTAAGAATCATTGGAGGGTTTGAAGAAGTTGATAACGGTGAAGTGATTTTTAATGGGAACGATTTACTTAGTGTACCAGCATATAAGAGAGAGATTAATACTGTCTTTCAAAATTATGCGTTATTTCCTCATTTAAATGTGTTTGATAATATCGCGTTTGGACTTCATATTAAAAAACAACCAAAAGAAGAAATAGAAAAATTAGTTTTGCATGCTCTTGAAATGGTAAAACTTAGCGATTTTGAAAACCGTAAGATTAATCAACTTAGTGGTGGACAACAGCAAAGAGTTGCAATTGCTAGAGCAATTGTTAATAAACCTAAGTTGTTACTACTTGATGAACCTTTAGGAAGCTTAGATTTAAAATTACGTCAAGATATGCAGTATGAATTAAAAGAAATGCAAAAAGAACTAGGAATCAGTTTTATCTTTGTAACACACGACCAAGAAGAAGCTCTTACGATGAGTGATACAGTCGTTGTTATGAAAGACGGAGTAATCCAACAAATTGGTAGTCCTTTAGATATCTACAATGAACCTAAAAATAGATTTACAGCGAGTTTTATAGGTGAAAGTAATATTATTGAAGGAATCATGAAAAAGGACTTATTGGTACATTTTGAAGGGTTAGACTTTGAATGTGTTGATAAAGGCTTTGAATTGAATGAAGCTATTGAGGTTGTGATCCGTCCAGAAGATATCATTTTATCAAAACCAAATCCTCAAAAGATTACTGGTCTTGTCGATGATATTATTTTTAAAGGAGTCCATTACGAGATAATTGTTATGGTAGGAGAAAAAGAGTATGTTATTCAATCAACTGATCCAGTTGCAGTTGGAGAAACAGTTTCTCTTAATTTTGATCCTGACGATATCCATGTAATGAAACACACCGATCTCTAACTTAAAAAAATTATCTTATCCATATGTCATATGGATGGGCGTTCTAGTTCTTGTACCAACAATCCTTATTGTAATCCTCAGTATTAGTGATTTAAATATCTTTAATATTGGACCATTTACTTTAAATTTAGATGCATTTCAAATCTTTGAAAAAGAAGCAGTAAGAATTGCTGTTAAAAATAGTATTAAATTTAGCTTAATAGCTACGGTAGTTAGTTTTATCATTGGTTATCCAATAGCTTATATTCTAGCTAATAGTAATTCCAAGAATAAAACCTTATTAGTATCATTGTTCATCATTCCTGTATGGAGTAATATGTTACTAAGAATCATGGCCTGGGAAATCTTATTCTTCCCCGAAAGCATTTTAAATATGTTTGGAATCTCTCTTGATTTAATTGGGACAGATTTGGCGATTGTAATCGGAATGGTTTCAATGTATTTACCGTTTATGATTTTACCAATATATAGTGTTTTAGAAAAAATAGATAAGAGTCTTTTAGATGCTTCAAAAGACTTAGGAGCAAACAAAATAACTACCTTCAGAAAGATTGTTTTTCCCTTAAGTATTTCGGGAGTGGTCAGTGGAGTTATTATGACATTATTACCTGCGATGACAGCCTTTGCTTTACCAGAAAGATTAGGTGGAGGAAAAATTAAATTAATTGGTAATATTGTTGAAGAGAAATTTATGACATATGGGGAATATAGTGCTGGTAGTTTGATTAGTGTTTTACTAATGATTATTATTGTCGCTATGTTTATTGTCACCTTAAGATTTGATAAAGAAGGTGAGATGCTCATATGATGAAAAAAACATTAAAAGTACTTTTAGTAGTATTCGGATATTCAATCGTTTATCTGCCAATCTTTATTATTACTTTGTTAAGTTTTAATAAAACATCTTATACTTATGAATGGACTGGGTTTAGTTTTCATTGGTACAAGGAAATATTTATAAATGATAATTTAAGAGAAGCAATCTTTAGATCTTTAACAATTGCTGTATTAAGTACTATTGTTGCGACGATTGCTGGTACTCTAATAGCGATTGGAATTAATAGTTTAACAAAGAAGAATCGTGTTAGAATGATGGTTTTAAATAATATACCTGTGATTAATCCTGACATCGTTACGGGGATTAGCTTAATGTTAGTATTTAGTTTATTACCATTATCATTCGGGATGACAACAATGCTACTTGCACATATCTTCTTTAGTATTCCGTTTGTTGTATTAACGGTCTTACCAAAACTAAAAGAATTAGATCCTAACCTATTTGAAGCAGCGCTCGATTTAGGTTGTACTCATATTGAAGGTATATACAAAGTTATATTACCCTCAATTAAAACAAGTATTATCGCAGGAGCATTAATTGCATTCACAATGAGCATTGATGACTTCGTTATAAGTTATTTTACAACTGGAGATGGGTATAACAACTTCAGTATCTGGTTATACTCTGCGTTAAAAGTTCGTAGTGTTAACCCAGGAGCTTACGCCTACAACACACTTATTGTTTTTATTACAATTGGTGTCTTAGGATATATTAATTTAAGAAACAGAAAAACAATTAAAAGGAGAAAATAAAAAGTGAAAAAAATATTTATGTTAATAAGTGGTTTAATTCTTGTCTTTGCACTTAGTGCTTGTGGGAATAGTGTAGAAACACTTAGGGTTTTAAACTGGGGAGAATATATGGATGAGTCATTAGTTGATCAATTTGAAGAGGAATATGATGTTAAAGTTGTTTATGATATCGTTGATAGTAATGAAGCTATGGAGTTACGTATCAAATCGGGAACAACAAAATACGATATCGCATTTCCAAGTGATTATATGATCGATAAATTACGTCAACAAGATTTACTAAACGAAATAGATTATGATTTATTACCAGGGTTAGATAATGTTTCATTTAAATCAGAAGTTTCAAGTTTAACTGCAGATGAAGCATACAATGATTTCTTTGTACCTTATTTTTGGGGGACTTTAGGGATTATGTATAATACTGATGAAGTAGATGAAGAAGATCTTACTGGGTTTGATGTGTTATTTGATCCGAACACTGAATACAAAATAGGAATGTATGATTCAGCAAGAGATGCAGCAGCTGCAGCATTCTTAGCACAAGGTTACAATGTGAATACAAACATAACGACAGAATTAACTGCTACAGAAGATTACATGGCTGCTGGAGTTTATGATTATTTTGGTACTGATAATTTAAAGACATTAGTTCAAAGTGGAAATCTAGATATGGCTTTAGTATATAGTGGTGATTATTTTGATCAATTATATGTTGCTGAAGAAGCTGAATTAGAAATTAATTTTGCATACTTTGTTCCAGAAACTACGAATATTTGGGTTGATGGATTTGTTATTCCGACAACAAGTGAGAACATAGATTTAGCACATAAATTTATCAACTTCTTCCTTGATCTTGATGTTACTTCACAAAATGCAGATTGGGTAGGATATGCACCAGTATTAACCGAATCATATAACTTACTGGTCAGTGATGAATATGGTTATGGTGAATACGACAATTATGATCCATTCCCAGCAGGTACAACTCGTCAAGTATATAAGTTTATAAGTGATACAAGATTTACTAGATTAAATGAATTATTGGATATTGCAAAAATTGACTAAAGCAAAAATCAAAATCCCACTCGGATTTTGATTTTTTTTAGTTAAAAATACTGCAGAATATTTCACAAGTATATAGCTCATTTAACTTTCAAAAAACCCTTATATATGATATATTAGTATATATAATTTATATTAAAAGAGGTAAGAATATGGACGAGATTAAAAAATTATCAAGAAGAGAACAACGTGAAGAAGTAATTCAAAGATTATACGAGATTGATATCAACAAGATAGAAGAACCTTTTTTAAGTGAATATGAGTTCGTTGACAAAGTAGTTAACGGTGTACTTTTAAACATTGAAAAGATTGATGAGATTATTAGTGTAAACTTACAAAAATGGAAGATTAATCGTTTAACATACGTTGATCGTGCAATAGTTAGATTTGCAACATACGAATTGTATTATACTGAAACTCCACATGAAATTGTTATTAATGAAGCTTTAAATCTTACTAAGAAATTTAGTGATGAAGGCGATAACAAGATGGTAGGGTTTACTAATAAAGTTTTGGACAACATCAAAAAGTACTTAAAGAAGTAGGGATATTATGGAAGAGAAACGTTATTTAACGGTATCTGCTTTAACGAAATACATCAAATATAAATTTGATAAAGACGCACATTTAAAAAATGTGCTTTTAAAAGGTGAAATTTCAAATTTTAAACATCACTCACGTGGACATTTCTATTTCACTTTAAAAGATGACAAATCTCAAATTAGTGCGATTATGTTTGCATCTAGTAGTAAGAAGGTTATTTTTACACCAAAAGATGGAATGAGTATTTTAGTAGAAGGGTATATTACTGTTTATGAAGCAAATGGTGGATATCAAATCTATGTCAATAAAATGAGTGAGGATGGTCTTGGTGACTTATACCTTGCCTATGAGCAATTAAAGAAAAAATTAAGCGACGAAGGATTATTTGATGGTATGCATAAACAACCAATACCAAGGTTTCCTAAAAGAATCGCTGTTTTAACTAGTCCCACAGGAGCTGCTGTTAGAGATATTATCAATATCGTAAACAGAAGATTTCCCGTTTCGGAAATCATTGTTTATCCAACTTTAGTCCAAGGACCTTATGCAAAAGACAATATTGTTGAAAATATTAGAAAAGTTAATTCTGATAATTTATCAGATGTAATTATCTTAGGTAGAGGTGGAGGAAGTATTGAAGATTTGTGGCCATTCAATGAAGAACTTGTAGCTTATGAAATCTTTAAATCAAAAGTTCCAATTATCTCAAGTGTAGGACATGAAACTGATTTTACAATAAGTGATTTTGTCGCAGACTTAAGAGCACCTACTCCCTCAGGAGGAGCTGAACTTGCTGTTCCTAATCAAGATGATTTATTCAAATACCTTAGACAAATGGAAGCACAAAATGAACTAAGCTTAAAGCGATTAGTAAAAAGAAAGAATGATTCATTAAATAATATTCTAACTAGTTATATTTTCCGTGATCCACTAAGACTAACAGAGCAAAAGTCACGAAAACTGGATCACATAATGGAAAAACTAGATTTACTACATCCAGGTAATAAACTAAAACAATCAACTGAAGAAGTAGTTCATAAAACAAAGTTATTGAACAATTACTACCAAAGGTTACTAGAAAAGAAACAAAATAATTACTTACTAAAAGTTAATAAATTAGAACTAGTAAACCCCCTTTCAATAATGAAAAAGGGATATTCATTATCAAAAGTTAATGGCAAAATAATCAAAACCGTTAAAGATGTAAAAATATCTGATAAAGTCGATATTTTAGTAAATGACGGTATTATAGAAACTACGGTAATTAATGTAAGAGAGGAAGAATAATATGAGTGAAGAAAAAAGCTTTGAAAAAGCACTAGAAGAATTAGAGGTGCTTGTCAAAGAATTAGAAAATGGAGAAATCGAATTAAGTAAAGCAGTTAATAAATACAATGAAGGTATGCAGTTAAGTAAGTATTGTCATGATTTATTAAAAGACGCTGAAAATGTAATTGTGAAAATGATGAAAGACGACAAATTAGTAGATTTTAACGAATAAGAGGTGTTACGAGTGGATTTATACAATATTGAGGATCCTAACTTTTTAAATGAGTTATCCACAAAAGAACTACAAGAACTAAGTGAAGAAATTAGACAGTTTATTATTGATAAGGTTTCAAAAACAGGAGGACATTTATCCTCTAATTTAGGCGTTGTAGAACTAACAGTAGCCTTACATAGAGTTTTTGATTCACCGAAAGATAAACTGATTTTTGATGTTGGACATCAAGCATATACCCATAAAATTCTAACAGGTAGAGCAAAAGAATTTGATACATTAAGAAAGTATCAAGGTCTTTCAGGTTACCTAAAAAGAAGTGAATCACCTCATGACATATATGAAGCTGGACATAGTTCAACTTCAATCGCAGCTGCTGCGGGGATTGAGTTTAGTAAAAAATACACCAAGGATTCACACAAAATAATCCCAATAATTGGTGATGGGGCATTAACCGGAGGAATGGCTTTTGAAGCTTTAAATTTCCTTGGTGGAAACAAAGATCACCAACCAATTATTATCTTAAACGATAATGAAATGAGTATTAGTGAAAACATCGGGTACTTATCAAATGTTTTAAATGAAATAAGAGGTAAAGTAACTTATCGAAAACTAAAAACTAAAACAATTCGTTTTATGCCTAAATTCCTAAGAAAACTTACTTCTAAAGTCGAAAGAGGAATCAAAGGATTCTTAACAAATAATACAATATTTGATGATTTAGGATTTTCATATTACGGACCGATCAACGGTCACAATATGAAAGAATTAATCAAATATTTAGAAATAGCTAAGAAGGCTAATAAACCTTGTGTTATCCACGTTTTAACTGTTAAAGGTAAAGGATACAAATTCAGTGAAAACGAGAAGACAGGTACATGGCATGGTGTTAGCCCGTTTAATAAAGAGACAGGACTATCACTAGCAGTAAAAGAAGAAAACATCTTATCTTGGAGTGAGATTATTGCTCATTATATGAGTGATTACGCTCGTAAAAATGAGAAGTTCACTATCGTTGTACCAGCAATGATTGGTGGGAGTGGCTTATTAGAATATCAAAAGGAATTCCCTAACCGAATTATCGATGTTGGAATTGCTGAGCAAATGGCGGTTACTATGAGTAGCGGTTTTGCTATTGAAAACGTTGATGTATTTGTACCACTCTATTCAACATTCTTACAACGAGCATACGATCAAGTAAATCATGATGTAGCTAGACAAAATCTAAAAGTAGTATTCGGAATTGATCGAGCTGGAGTTGTTGGTGCTGATGGGGAAACTCATCAAGGTATTTATGATATTCCATTATTAAGACATATTCCTAATATGACAATAACTCATCCCCGTACCCCAGAAGAAGCATATGAGTTACTTAATTACGGATTCAAAGAGAATACCGGACCATTTGTAATTAGATATGAACGTGGTACTTTTGAGTTTGATAAAACAAAACCAATCACTGATAAAGTAGCTACTCTTAAGTGGGACATTATCAATGAAGGTAATGATTTAGTATTTATTGCTTTTGGTAGTATTCTAAATGATTACTTAAAAGTAGTAAAAGAAGAAAAATTAAGTGTGAAAATCGTGAATGCTAAAACGATTAAACCATTAGACAAAGATATGATAAATCAAGTAATTAAAATGGACAAACCAATAATTATATATGAAGAATCAGCATTATTAGGTGGATTTGGTAGTAGTGTATTAGAATACTTAACAATCAATAATTTACCTACTAAACATATTCATTTAATGGGAATTGGTGATGAATATGTTAATCATGGTTCAAAAAAAGAAATTTTAGCTGAGTTAAAATTAGATGTTAAGAGTACTATTAATAAGACAAAAGAACTTATAAAGTAGGTTGATGATATGCTTTCATACATTAGTGTTAAAAACTTCGCAATTATTGAAAATATCGAAGTTGAGTTTAAAAAAGGAATGACATCCTTAACCGGTGAAACTGGTGCAGGAAAAAGTTTGCTAATCGATGCGATTGGTCTTTTGTTAGGAGACCGAGCAACTAGTAATATAGTAAGAACAGGTAGCAATAAAGCAGAAGTTGAAGGAATCTTTAACTTCCATAATCCTGAAATTACTAGGATATTAAACAATCTAGGTATCGATGCACTAAATAATGAACTAGTTATTAGAAGACAAATTACTCCTTCAAATAACAATATTATCAAAGTAAATAGCCAGACTGTAACTTTGAAAGATCTAAAAGAAATCACTTCAAAACTAGCAGATATCCATACGCAAATGGATACGCATAGACTAATAAATCCCCTAACTTATTTAGACATTATTGACGGTTTTAAAAGAAGCAAGATTGAGGATTTAACTGCTGCTTATCAAGAAAATCTTAAAGAATATAAGAGTGATTTAAAAGAATTAAAGCGTCTCGAAAATTCTAATAATGATCTTCTCGAAAGATTAGATCTTATGCGATTTCAGTTAAAAGAAATCGAGTCTTATGATTTAGAAATCACCGAAGAAGAAACATTAGAACAAGAAGTTGAAAAACTCGAAAACTTCGATAAAATCTATCAATCATTACAACAAGCTAAGCAACTTCTAGAATCAACTAATGCAATAGCATCGATTTATGATGCAAGTAAGTATCTAGAAGAAATAAGTGATATCAATGAAAGTTATAAGGAACTTCTAAATCGTTTTAATTCAAGTTATTTCGAACTTGATGACGCATGCCAAGAACTAAGTAATGAAGCTAGTAATCTTGATTTTAATCCAACATTATTGGATGGTTACCAGGAAAGATTAAATAGTTTAGATAGTCTAAAAAGAAAGTATAAAAAAAGTATCCCAGAAATCCTGGAATACCATAAAAAAATAAAAAAAGATATTAATAATATTGATAACTTCGATGAAGTTATCAACAATCAAATTGAGAAAGTAAAAACCAGTTTCAATGTTTGCTTGAAAAGCGCAAAAATTATTACTTCTTTACGTGAAGAAATAAGTAAATTTATTGAAGTAGAACTTTTAAAAATCCTCGCTGATTTAGAACTTGATAAAACTGATTTTAAAGTCTGTTTTAATGAAGTGAATAGTGATGATTATAAATCAAGTTCAATTTTCTTTGAAAATGGAATTGATGAAGTAGATTTCTTATTAACTACAAATGTTGGTGAACCTAAGAAATCACTAAGTAAAAGTGCTAGTGGTGGAGAGATGAGTCGGATTATGTTAGGGTTTAAAAACCTTCTAACTAAATCACTCGGATTAAGCCTTATAATCTTTGACGAGATAGACACTGGAGTTAGTGGTTATGTTGCTAATCAAGTTGCCAAGAAAATGGTAGAGATAGCAAATAATACGCAAGTTATCTGTATTACTCATATCCCCCAAGTAGCTAGTATTTCTAATCATCATTTAAAAATAAGTAAAAGTGTAAGCGATGGAAGAACTAGTGCTCATATTAAAGAATTGTATGATAAGGATCGAGTTCTAGAAATAGCTGAAATGATTAGTGGTGACATTGTCACTGAAGCTAGTATTAATACCGCAAAAGAATTATTAGACAATAAAAAAAGCCTATTTAGATAGGCTTTAAATTTTTACTATGTTTGTAAGGCCATGACTAATGTATAAATTAGTCCAACAAGTCCTGATAAAACAAAACTTAATGCTAAAACAACGATAACGACACGTCCCCATCTAGTCTTAACAATGTTCTTAGTTATAGGAGCTACATGTTGTGTTTGCTTCTTTACACGTTTTTTACTATTTGGCATATCTTCACCTCAATACTACTTGATATTTAACTACATTAAATTATATATTAAATTCACTTAAAAGGAAAGATTTTTATGGAAAAAAAATATCGTGTTATTTTTCACATAGATTTAAATGCTTTTTTCGCAAGTTGTGAAATGGCGCAAGATGAAACTTTGAGAGACAAACCAATTGGTATTGGTGGAACGACTAATCGTGGTGTTTTATCAACTGCTAACTATGTTGCTAGGAAATTTGGAGTTAGTAGTGCGATGAATGTTGTAGAAGCGAAAAGACTTTGTCCCAATCTGATTCTTTTACCTGTGAATTTTGATTTATATAATGATTATAGTGAAAAGTTTTTTGGATTACTCGGGGAATATGCTAGTGAAATAGAAAAAGGCAGTATTGATGAAGGGTATATTGATGTTACTGAATTAAGTGATACTATTCATCCCCTTGATTTAGCTAAGGAAATTCAAACCAGATTACTAGATGAATACAAACTCCCAGTAAGTATCGGGATTGCTCCTAATATGTTTTTAGCTAAAATGGCTAGTGATATGAAGAAACCACTAGGAATTACTGTTTTAAGAAAACGTGATGTCGAAGAGAAATTATGGCCCTTACCAATTGAAGAGATGTATGGTATCGGAAAGAAGACTTATCCAAATTTGAAGTTACTTGGAATCAATACGATCGGTGATTTGGTTAAATATGATAACGATAAGAAACTAGCAATAGTTTTGGGTAATAGAATTGATGAATTTAAAGATAAAGCACGGGGAATTGGTTCTAATAAAGTAGATCCATATCGTCATGTTGAAATGAAGAGTATTGGAAACAGTAGTACTTATATGCAAGATTTATATGAGTATCAAGATATTCTAGAAAAACTTACTAGTTTAACAAGAAAGGTCACTAAAAGAATTCAAGATGACAATAGTGTGTGTAAAACGATTAGTATTCAAGTAAGATACAATGATTTTACACAAATTAATCGAAGTTTTACGCTTGATTATTACACTGATAATTTCTTTGAAATATATGAAGTTGTCGAAAGATTATACGATGACAATCAAGGTGATAAACCAGTTAGATTGCTTGGTGTAAGTGTTTCTAACATAATTGAAAGTAAGAATAATATTAAACAATTAAATATTTTCAAAGTTGAAGAATATACCGAAAAAGAAGAAGCTGTAAAAAATTTACTTGATAGTATAAATAATGCATATGGTCAAAAAATAATAAAAAGAGGGTCTAAAAAATAGACTCTTTTTTGTGCAAAAACGATAAAACATTGATATATGGTCATTTTTGTGATAAAATTATTAACTAGATATTGGTATTTATTATTTTGGGAAGAAATACATTATTATTTATAAAATAATAAGCAATGATATGGAGGAATGATTATGCGTAAACTATTCATATTTTTAGGGATTATGGTCATTAGTTTAGTCTTAGTGGGGTGTACAGGTAGTGCTGAAGATAAAACTCCACCAAGTTTTACCGGAATTAGAGTTGAAGACACTAATCCAATGGACGGAACTGATTATGTGACTTTTTATCGTGCAAAACAAGATACGGTTTTAATTGAGATTGGTTTAGATAATCCTGATAACCTCACAGTTAAAAGTGTTGTTATTAATGGGATTACTTACAACTCACATCGTTTTACAGAAAGTTCAACGTTTTCAACCATCCTTTTTGAGATGAATGTTGGGACAAACTTAGAAGAGACAATCTACTCTGTTGATAGAGTAAGTTACTTAGACGGAGAAAGTACATTAACTGTTGAAGGATTTAGTAATAATGAGTTCAGGGTTTATGTGTTTAAAGAGTTACCACGAATCGAACGTGAAAACTACAATTTAACAAGAAATACTATTTCAGTTGATTTCAATATCATTGACATTGATGATGTTATTGATCCATTAACTTTAAAAGCTGAATTATATAGTGGTGAAACAAGAGTAGCTACTAAAGATATAAGTTCAGGGATGGTAAGTGTTGAATTCACTGATTTACTGGCAAATAGATATTATGAAGTGAAAGTAGAAGCTTCTTATGATTTGGATGATGGTAATGGTGTACAAACAAGTGTTGTATTATACAGTGGAACATATTTAACGTTATCTAACGGAACTCCTACAGCGCTTATTAATAATGTTGATGTCACAGAAAATGAAGTATCATTTGATGTGGATATTAACGATACAGATGAAGTAATCCAAGCCGGAAGACTTCGTGTAGAAATCTATAATGGTGAAACTAAGGTTCAAGGGATTGATTACACAACTTATATTATGGGTGATGAATCAGGTTTATCATTTGAAGCTTTATTAAATGATAATGAATACACAATCAAAGTTATCGCTGATTATGATTTAAATAATGGTGAAGGTGTATTAACTAACAAAGTGTTAAGTTCGCATACCTTTAGTACTTTACCTCGTTCAGTACCAACACCTGATATTGAAAATCTAAATCTATTAGAAAACAGTATTGAATTTGATATTAATATCAGTGACCCTCTTGGAATCATTGATCAAGATACAGTAATGGCTAGACTATATATTGATGATGTACTTGTGGATACTTCAAGTGTTCATGATACATTTGTTGATATGCAAATTAGTAATCTTTTAGCTGATTCAATTATTAGAATCGAATTATTAGCTGATTATGATTTAAATGATGGTAATGGACCACAAGTTGGTGAAATTATCTATACTGAAGAGTATTCAACAAAAATTAACGAATCGCCAACCGTAACAGTAAATGAAATTCTTGTAGAACAAGGATATGTTACTATCGGTCTTAGTGCACAAGATATAAACAATACAATGATCGGTTTATTTGAGGCAGTATTATATGAAGAAGATACTCCGGTTCAAGTTATTGAATTTGGATTAGAAAATGAGTTTATCATTTTCAATTATGCAACTGCATCTGGTTCCAACTATTATGTTGAAATCTTTGCTACATATAATTTAAGAGATGGTAATGGACGTTTAACAGATCAATCATTACGTAGAATCTTGTCTTATACTGAAGAAGATAAAGCACCGATAGCAGAAATTAACAATGTTGTAACAGACACTGGAAGTATTACATTTGACCTTAACGTAATTGATGCTGATAACACGATTGAAGCAGATTCAATTATGGTTTACTTATATTACATGGGAGTTGAAGTTGATTCACAAGCAATTCTAACTTCAGGAGAACATATTGTTGTATTTGATACGGATATTCTTTCTAACAACGACTACGAAATTATTGTTGAAGTTGATTATGACTTACACGATGTCGATGAAGGAAGTAGTTTATTATTAGATCAAGTATTAAAAACACAAATAGTTAAAACAGAAGCAAAAGCAGTTCCGACTGCGGCACATACTAATGAGGAATCAACAACTGAATCTATTCAATTTGATTTATTAATCACAGATGAAGATTTGGTAATTAAAGAAGATACAGTAATTGCAACTTTATATTATAAAGGTGGAATCATTGAAGCAATCACTTTAGATGAAGTAGCTAACTATGGAGTTCTATTTGAAACAGACATTCTTTCAAATAATAACTATACAGTAATTATTACTACAACTTACAATCTAGACGATGGTAATGGTGATGAATCAATAATATTAGTAGAATTTGAAATTACTACTATAGCAAAAATAACTCCGACTGCAGAATATCGTTACGAAGCATCTACTAAAGATACAATTACCGTTGATGTTTATGTAACAGATGATGATGAAGTAGCTGGAATAGGTACATTATATGCAGTATTAGTTATGGATGATGTTCAATTAAACGCAACTAAACAAGTTGTAAATGTTGGCTTAACTAGTAATGTTAGATTTGAAGATTTATACTCAAATGAAAGATATTATGTAAGAATCATTGCTGATTTAGATTATAACGATGATGTAGCATTAGATCCTGAACAAATCGTCTTCGAAAGTCCTATAACAACTGATTCATATGATGGATTAGAAGTTGATGTTGACGATATCGTTCCAACTTCAGATTCATTTATAATCACAGTTACTATTACCGATGCCCAAAGTGTTCTAGAAGGCAATCTTCAAGCAGTAGCTTATCACGGGTTAACTGCAGTAGCTAGTGTTGATTTAGATTTAGGAGATAATATCTTAGTCGCTTTAGAAGGATTAGATCCTGACACTGAGTATTATTTAGTAATAGAAGCAGATTATGATCTGAACGAAGCTGATGGAATTGTTTATGATGGTGAATTATATAGTACATATATATTCACTGAAGAAGCAACCCCACCAACTGCTAACTTAGTAGAATTTGAAACAGAAACTGTTAATAAAAAAGACGCAGTATTCTCAATCAAAATAGATGATGATGAAGGATTCTTAACTTCATTAGTAACAGCAACATTAGTTCAATATAATGGTGAAGAAATTGCGGCATTTGTAATTGCACCAAACGCAACAACAGTTATCGACTTACAACAATTATTAAGTAATTCTGACTATCAATTAGTCCTAACGGCTACTTATGATGAACAAGATGGTGACGGAGATCAAGATTATGAATATACTTATGATTTCACTACTCTAGCACTTGAACTTCCAACTGTAGTAGTATTAGATACAAGTAGTTGGGTAAGTGCTCCGAACTTAACGTTAAGCGTTACTATCGGTCCAGATACTGATAGTGTAGCTAATGATACGGAATGGAATGCTGTATTATATGAAGACGGTGTACCAGTTATGACAGTTGATTTAGACGCTATCGCAGGCAATCCTGAAGGAACTATTACAAACTTTACATTCGCAGGTTACGACCATACTGATCCATTTACTTACACAGTCGTAATTATGTCTGATATTCAATTAAATATGTTAGATGCACTTGATCCAGATTACGAAGTAGAAACAACAACAATGCTTGGTTCAAGATCATTTATCAACGCCGGAAATTAAGAAATAGTTAAATTAAAACCGCTCTAAATTTTAGAGCGGTTTTTTATTGCGATTAAATTGTTTAATTCAATTTTAGAACGATTATCGTGAGTACTAAAGTTATCTTTATCAAAGTTCTCGAGAAACTTAATAACCTCATTAGTTACTCTTGTTGGTGTCGAAGCACCACTAGTAACACTAACCTTATTATATAGTTTTAAATTCTCTATATTTATATCTTCAATATTTTCAACAAGAGTTGCAGAAATATTAGCAATTGTTTTGGAAACATGAACTAAGTTAAGTGAATTGTTTGAAAGTTTATCACCAACAACGAAACAATGATCAATTGATTTATCTTGATTTCTCACAGCTTCTTGACGAACTCTAGTCGCATTACATATTTCATCAATGAAGACAATAGTCGGATAAATCTTTCTAATCTCTTCAGCTAAAATGTAAATATCATACAAACTCATTGTTGTTTGATTAGTAACAGCGATTTTATCGTTATTAATCGTTGCTTTTCTTAAATCATCAATGTTTTCAATAACATGCACATTTTTACTAATCCCATCAGCCGCTTCACTTTCGGGATGATGTTTTTTTCCTATAAAGAAAACATCATAGCCTTGATCACTATAATCTCTAACTTCTTTTTGTGTTTTAGTAACATCAGCACAAGTAGTATCAATTACTTCTAAACCTTTTTCTTTAGCCTTTTTATAGACTTCGGGGCTAACTCCGTGTGCTGTAAAGACAACAGTTCCTTCATCAATTTCATCAAGTAATTCTAATCTTGTTTTTGATGTAGAATGAATTGTTTTTATGCCCTTTTCCTTAAAAAAATCAACAACTTGCTTGTTGTGGATAACCATTCCGAGGATGGTTATTGTTTTAAAGGTTGACAAATTGGTTAGATTTGATATAGTATTTATTGCGTTTACAACCCCATGGCAATATCCACGAGGGGAAAGTTTTACTGTTTTCATATAATCACCTATATGTATTATATCTTAAATTATATGATTTGGAAATGGTAAGACTGTAGTGTATAATTATTACCTAAGGAGAGATACTATGAATATTAATAAAGACTATATATTAAAGGCTGTAAAAAAGCTAGGATTCAACAAATTTACTGAGGTTCAGGAAAAAGTAATTCCTGTAGCTAGAAAACGAACTGATATCATTGGGTGTAGCCAAACGGGTAGTGGAAAGACCCATGCTTTTTTAATACCTATTTTTGAAAACTTAGATCTTATTGAAAAAGATGTTCAAGTTGTTATTTGCTCTCCAACTAGAGAATTAGCTAATCAAATCTATAAAAACGCTAAACAAATTGCTGAAGAATCAGAAACGTTTATCGATATCAGAAAATATACTGGTGGTTCTAATCGTACTAAAGAAGTAGAACGATTAAAAAAATCACAACCAGCTATCGTCATCGGTACTCCAGGTAAAATTAAAGATTTAGCTGTTAAAGAAAATGTCTTAAACATTTATAAAGCTGATACATTCGTTGTAGATGAAGCCGATATGGCTCTAGAAATTGGTTTCTTAGAGGATATTGACACAATTGCAGGTCTAATGAAGGACGAACTTCAAATGATGGTCTTCAGCGCAACTATACCGGAAAAACTTAAACCATTTTTACGTAAATATATGAATAACCCTTATGAGGTTTATATAAAACCTAGAGAGTTATCTAGTTTAAATATAGAACACATCTTCTTACCAATAAAATCATCAGAAAGATATACTGTTTTAGAAAGACTAGTAGGAGTTATTAATCCTTATGTAGCAATCATTTTCTGTAATACAAAAGAAGTAGTTGAAGAACTTGGTTCTAAATTATATGCTAAAGGACTTAAAGTAACTAAAATTCATGGTAATATTCCACCACGTGAAAGAAAACGTGTTATGGAACGTATTAACAAAGGTGAATTTCAATATGTCGTTGCTAGTGATATTGCTAGTAGAGGGATTGATATTGACGGTGTAAGCCATGTAATTAACTACGAATTACCAAAAGATATGGAATTTTATATCCATCGTTCAGGTAGAACTGGTCGTGCTAACTATACAGGTATGGCAATTAGTTTATACAGTACCAACGCTAATGATGGTAATTATATTGATTTCTTAGAAAATAAAGGAATCAAAATTGTATATAAAGATATTAAGAATGACGAATTAGTTGATCGTAGAGAAAGAAAAGAACGTATTAAACGTGAACATGTTACCGCAGGTTTTGATAAAAACACAGTTAACGTTAAGAAAAAGAATAAAAAAGTAAAACCAGGATACAAAAAAAGATATCACTCAAAACTCCAAAGAGAAAAGATGAAATCAATTCGTAAAAGAGGGAAATAATAGATGTTGAAAATTGGGAGTCACGTTTCAATGAATGGAAAAGAAATGTTAGTTGGTAGTGTTAAAGAAGCGCTTAGTTATAACGCTAACAGTTTTATGATATATACAGGTGCACCACAAAATACAAGAAGAAAACCTACAAGTGAAATAGGAATTGAAGAAGCATTTGCTTTGATGAAAGAGCATAATCTTTCATTAGACGATGTTGTTGTTCATGCTCCTTATGTTATGAACTTAGCTAACGGGGATCCAGAAAAAAGACAATTCGCAGTTGATTTTTTAACAAGTGAAATCAAAAGAACAGCAGCAATTGGTGCGAAACAAATCGTTTTACATCCCGGAGCTCATGTTAAACAAGGTCCCGAAATAGGTATTAAACATATTATTGAAGGTTTAAATAAGGTTGTTGAAAATACAAAAGACTTAAATGTATTAATAGCTTTAGAAACAATGGCAGGTAAAGGTACAGAAATTGGTAGAAATTTTGAAGAGTTAAAGGCAATCATTGACGGAGTAACAAACAATGAAAGAATTAGTGTTTGTTTTGATACTTGTCATACTCATGATGCTGGTTATCTAACAAAAGATAACTTTGACAAAGTTATCGAAGATTTCGACCGTATTGTTGGAAAAGAAAGAATTACGGTATTTCATATCAATGATTCTAAAAATGTTCTAGGTGCTTCAAAAGATCGACATGAAAATATTGGATTTGGATTTATTGGTTTTGAATCATTAAATTATATCGTAAATCATCCTGATTTCATGAATGTCCCGAAAATTTTAGAAACACCATATGTTACTGAACAAGAAGATTCAAAAGATAAAAGTCTACCACCATATAAATATGAAATTGAAATGTTTAGAAAGCAAATATTTAACGAAAACATTATGAACGAAATTAGAAACAAGTAAGAGATTACTTGTTTTTTTATTATATTTCATATGATATACTCTACTTGTAGTTGATAGGTTAAAATATCCTTAAATAGTCATTATTTGACAATATTCAACCTTAGGTTTAGTCAATTAAACCTATCAGTTATTACATTCAACACAAGAAAAAGATATTATTTGGGTGAGGTGATCAAAGATGAAAGAAAGTAAAGTAGCAAATGTATTAATTAATCTTAGAAAACAACATGGATATACCCAAAGTGATCTTGCTGAAAAGCTAGGTGTTTCCTTTCAAGCCGTGAGTAAATGGGAAAGAGGAGAGAATCTTCCTGATGCATTTACTTTAGTTGAACTTGCAGATATTTATAGTATTACTGTTGATGAAATCTTACATGGAAAAGTTAACATTAAAGAGTTATCCCCTAATAAACATAAAAGAAAGACTATAATCTTAGGAATTGCAGTTGCGATGATTATAATTGCTCCAGCTTCAATTTTTGTATTAGGTTATGATAATTGGAATTTGTATATCCCAATTATATTAGTAGTTACTGCAATTAGTGTCTTATTAATGATCTATTCTACAATGAGTGAGGAAAGACTAAAGAATTATAGTAATGTTACAAGAGAGCAAAAAAGAAAAGAAGAAATCATTTATGCAATATGTACAGGTGTTTTTATGGTATTAGGACTAGGATTTCAGCTGTTTCATATTGCTTGGGTAGTCTTTATATTTGGCTATGCAGCTACATTAATAGTAAAAAAATAGACCTGCATTTGCAGGTCTTATTTATTTAATAACGATTTAATGTATTCGATTTTATCAACTAGTTCATCACGATCTTGAGTACTTATAACTACTTTGTTCTTAGATTCAACCCCGAGTAAATAATCAGCACTAACATCACAAAACTCACAAAATAATTTGATTTGTTTTGGCGTTAATCTCTGAATATTACTTTCTATTTTACTATAGTTAGAACGATGTAAACCTAAATGATCTGCGATTAGTTTTTGCGGAAAACCTTTGTCTTCCCTGATTCTTTTTAATCTAGTTCCTAAATTATTCATAACATCACCACCTATATTGTAGCAAATTAGCACATTTATTGGCTCGTAAGTGGTGCATTGGCACAAAATAGTGTAAAAGAAGTAAAATAATACGATAATCAATTTTGACAATTACTATGAATAATATTATATTAGATGTAGGTGAGAAGATGAAAGATAAAGTAATTAGCATTTTAGAAAAACAAACAGATACTTATTCTTTTCTTAATGTAGATACATACATAAAGAATCATAAAGAAAACAGTATGCATGGTAATTTCGATAACTATGCTTTTTTAAATAAATTTAAAACCATTATTACTTTAGCTTTTCCTTATCCAAAAAAAGAGGTTAAATATATGGGTAAAGGTTACGGTATCTTAGCTAGATTTAGTTATAGTAATGATTACCACAAAGTAATAGCATCTAAACTCGATGAAGTAATTAGTGGCTTAAACACTTTGGGAATAAAAGGATATGGGAGTGTTGATGTTAGTAAAATAGATGAAAAATATGCTGCTAGTTTAAGCGGGATAGGTTATTTTGGGAAACATAGTATATTGATTAATCCTCAATATGGTAGTTATATGTTTTTAGCAACTATTCTAATAGATAAGAGCTTAAATGAGGATTATAAAGTAGTAGGTAGTGAGTGTGGAGACTGTACTATATGTATTGATGTATGTCCTAGTAATGCACTTGAAGATGGGTTTAACCGTGATAAATGTATTTCTCATTTATCACAAACTAAAATGCCTTTTAATGAAGAACAGATATCTTATTTTAAATCGATGATTTATGGATGCGACATCTGTTTAAAAGCTTGTCCAAAAAATAAAGGAATTGATTTCCATAAAATCGAAGAATTTGAACCAAACGGTATTGAAAACATTTGGTTAGAAGATATGCTTTTAATGAGTAAGAAAGAGTTTAGAAAAAAGTTTGGTAATAATACATCCCATTGGATTGGTGCTAGTACAATGAGAAGAAATGCATTATGTATTATTGGGAATCAAAAACTAGTAGAATACATCCCTAAAATTAAGAAAAGTATGAGTGTATATAAGGATAATTTATGGTATAATAAAACAGCTGATATTGTCCTTAAAAAGCTTGAAAGAGAGTGATATTATGAATCATGTAGTTTTATACCATCCAGAAATACCACAAAATACTGGAAACATTATGAGAACTTGTGCTGCTACTAATATGACATTACATTTAATTGAACCTTTAGGGTTTAGTTTAGATATAAAGCATGTTAGAAGAAGTGCTGCTAATTATATGGAACATGTTACCTATAAAGTATATAAAGATTTTAACCATTTTTTAGAAGAGAATAAAAATGGGAAGTATTTCTTTTTAACTAGATATGGGCAAAAAAGTCCTGATCAAATGGATTATAAATGTGAAGAAGATGTTTATTTAATCTTTGGTAGTGAATCTAGTGGAATCCCTAAAGAAATCTTAAAAGATCATTTAGATACCTGTTTACGTTTACCAATGACAGAAAAAGTAAGAAGTTTAAATTTAAGTAATACTGTTGCAGTTTTAGCATATGAAGTATTACGTCAACAAGGATATAATGACTTATATTCTTACGAACCAGAAAGTTTAAAAGGAAAAGATTGGATTATTAAATAAGGAGTGATCAATGTGGATAATAACGTACAAAGAGACATTCAAATTCAAAGTTATAAACATGATGAATCACTTCATCGTATTTGGGAAAAAGCAACGGTAATTGAAGAGAGCGAAGACCATATTGTTGTTGTTAATAAGCGCACAAAGGTTATTGAATCTAATGGTAGATTTTGGCATACTAGAGAACCTTCTGTAACGTGGTTTTATAAAGATAAATGGTATAACATCATTGGTATTATCAAGCAAGATGGAATTCATTTTTACTGTAATATAGCTTCGCCTTATCTAATCGATGATGAAGCATTAAAGTATATCGATTATGATTTAGATATAAAAGTTATTGATGATTTTAGTTATAATGTGTTAGATCGTAATGAGTATAACAAACATAAAACTAGAATGGCATATTCTTCAAAATTGAAGAATATCTTAGAAACTGAATTAGAGAATCTTAAATTGATGATTGAAAATAGAGAAGAACCTTTTAATCATGATTTAATCAAAAGTTACTATAATAAATACTTGGAGGACATTAATCATGAGTAAGGATAGTTTTTTACGTTTATATACAAAACTAAGTATTTTTATTGGGTTTGTAATGTTTATATTTGTTGCCTTCTTTGTTGGAAGATTAGGGATTGTATATAAATCATTATTAGAAGCAAATATCTTTGGAATCAAAGTTCTAATTATGAATAATGAATTTGTTATAGTTAATACACCACTAATTATCTTTTCATCTTTACTCTTATTAAATATTTATATGTTAATAAGAGTAGGAAATACAAAAGATGTTAAGCAAAAATTCTTACAAAACGTTGTATTTAACAATACATTCTTAGTGTTATTAATGATTGTTGGACAAATAGCATTTGTTCTTATGATGCCAGACAATATCAATGATCCACTTGTTAATAGATTTGTTATGATAACTTTCTATACAGGTACTAATAATCCATACAATGTAATCTTTACTAGTTATATTTTGACCTTGGTGTACTTCATTTATAATATTGTAGTTAGCGTTAAATCACCTGGTCCTAAACTTGAGGAAACTGAAGAAGTTACCCCATCGTACTACACTAGTAATGATGTTGAAGCTTTAATTGAAGAAACAGAAGAAGTAATAGAAGTAAAAGAGTAAAAATAAAACAGTTCAATTTAAATTGAACTGTTTTTTTAATCATTTATTCTATGCACATACTATCATTTGATATGTCTTCTATTTCTTGTTGATTAATGATATCGAGGATATACTCAATATTATTACCTTTAAGTTCATCAGCTAGAATTATAGCCAAACCTGATTCAAATAAAATTTCTTCACCGTCAAAATCGAATGTAAGACTCGTGTTCCAAATAAGTGTATATACTTTATCATCTAACGCACGAGTAACAACTAATTCATATGTGTTTAAATCAATTTCGCCATGATATAGATCGTTTCTAAAAGTTAAGATATCATCTATTTTAGTTACTGTGAAGCCAGTTAACTCAGCATACCTTATTGCTGTTTCAACGCCCTTATTACCATCATAACTAGGAAACTGTATTTCTGTTATATTGTGCATTAAATAGTCAAAACCAAGTATAGCATAAGTATCATCTTTATCAAGGTCATAGAATTGTAGGGAATCAATGTAGTTTTTACTATTAACTCTTATATGGATATACTTGTTCTCATCATAACTGGAATTAATTCTATAAAAATCACCTTTAATTGCAAATTCACTTAAATTGTATTCAGTTGTATCAATCATTGCCTGAACAATTCCAGCAGCAAATTCAAACTCTAACTCGAAATCATTTTGGACAACTTTTTGATAATCGTAATCAAAATTCCGATAGTAAAGGTAATTGCAATCATTTTCTGTTGTGGATTTTTCATAAAATGATTCATCATTCATAAAGTAGAAGTTATTGCCTTCTATTTTATTATATCTAAATCTCTCGTTTGGTTCTAAATCCAGTCCTTGTTCTCGATACATAATTGAGGTTAATTCTGAATCATTTACAAGTGCTGTTTCTAAACTTGCATTCTCAATATCATATTCGACCCCAAATTCATCTATATTAAACTGATCACAATGGACAAGTAACATCTGTGACAACCCAAATATAAATACCATAAACATTCTTCTCATAGCAACCACTCCTAGTTTATATTATATCATATTTCTTTTTACTAGTATCCTTAAAATATCCACATTTTTGTGGTAAAATAATTGATAGAGAGGTGATAGCATGGGTAAAAAGAGATTTTGGGTATTAATAGGTATTGGTGCTCTTATTGTTATCTTTTTTATTTTAGTAAGTAATATCTTAGAAGTAGGGGAAAGATTACGCGGTGTTCATGAATATATTGAATACGGATTTTATGGATTAAGCGCTATTTTAGTTTACTTCTTAGTATTGAATCCTTTACGAATCATTGCTTTTTCACCAACATTCACAGTTGATGCTATGTTAAGTGATGATAATAAAAGACATAAGATATATAAAGATGCAGCAAAAGTATTAATCAGTAATGAAAACATTACTGATGAGGATAAAGATTTATTAAAAGGTTCTATTAACAACAGTAAGGAATTAAAAACGTCTTTACAGACTGTTTTTACAACTTCAATTAGAACTAATATAAACGAAGTTATTGTTAGAAACTCAAAAAGTGTATTAGTAACAACTGCCTTATCACAAAATGGTAATCTTGATATGCTAAGTACTCTAATTATTCAAATAAAGATGATTAAAGAGATTGTTGAATTATCTGGATTTAGACCAAGTTATCCTTATTTGGCTAAATTAAGCGTTAACGTACTAGTTACCAGTTTAATTGCTGAAGGTATTGAGGAAATTGATTTTACTGAATATATGCCAACTAAACTGGGCGAGACTTTAACGGATATGCCTTTTATCAAAACAATAAGTAGTAGTATTATTGGTGGTATTTCAAATTCAATGTTAACTTGTCGAGTTGGAGTTATTACCCAAAAATACTTATATAACGATAATAAATTATTAAACAGAAAAGATATTAGAAGAATGGCTTATAAAGATACATTTAAGTTAATGCCTAAAATTATTACTGAAGGTTTAACTGTTTTTCCTAAAGGTGTTGCGAGTATTTTTGCTAGACCGTTTAAGAAAAGAAATAAGAAGAATAAAGAGAGTGAAGTAGATGAGTAAAATACTAAAGATTGGTGGAATAATCGCTGCTGTAGCAGCTGTTGTTTATTTGTTTTTCATCTTCTTTGTCTCACCAGCTGCAGCTAACGACCCCGAAACGCAAACAGTAAGTTATTTTGATAATATTACTGAAGATGATGTATGTGAAAAACACTTTAATTCAGAAACAGTAAGTTTCTGTGAAGTATTTAAAACTAACTTAGAAGACAAGATATTTACTTATGAATTAGTAAGTTCAGGAAGTAATATAGTTGCAACAATAACAATTGATGATGTATCAGATGATTTTACAGTTTCATTTATTGTTGAGGCAAATACTGGTATTAGTGGATTTTTCCATAGTTCTAATTATTATATAGACACAATCGAATAAACAAAAAAAAGCGCTATTTAGCGCTTTTTGAATACATTATAAGTGGTACTATCATTTCATCTTTACTAAGACCTGCGTGATGTCCAATATAATTACTTGATTTATCAAAAATAAACATATACTCTGAAATCGAAATTGCGAAGAAGTCTCCTAAAAACTCATCTAGTTTAGGATGAGGTGTTCCTTCACCTAATAGTTTCGAATCCAGGAATTCTTGTTTAGTATATAGTTTAAAATGATTGCTGAAATGCTTATTAAAGTTTTCTTTAAATTCCTTTTGCTTACCATCTTTGACAAAGAAATTTGCAGCTCGTGGTTCAATTGATGGTTTTCTTTTTAGTAAATCTGTTACATCAGGATAATCATAAAGGATAGTTTCTTTAATATTTGTTAAACCATGGTCTGCGATAGTAATAACTAGAGTATCGTCTGTAATGTTATCGATTAACTCTTCAAAGTCTTTGTTTAAGTTATTTAATACATCTTTAACTTGTTCACTATCAGTACCATATATATGCTCTGTAAAATCAGGTTCAGTCCAATAGATATAATTAAATGATTGATCAGTATTATGTGTTTTGATTAATACTTTTTCAATTTGCTCATTAAATGATTTACTACCGTTAGGTCTAAATGCTGGGAAAAACTCTGTTGTTTCAATGTTAGGATTAACATCAGTAATCTGTTCATATATCTTTTTAAATGATAAGTATTTAGTTCGTAAATCTTCTTTGGGAATTTTATTGGTATAATAATCTTCATTCAAGAAAACAACAACATCCATATCTTCATCTTTAAAGTATTGAGTCCAACCAATATGGCCATTAACAAGAGGTGGTAGTCCTGAAAGAACTGCATCTGTTGCGGCAACAGTTGTTGGTGGGAAGACAGAAGTAATTTCTTTCTTGATATGTTTCCTTAAAGCTTGTGATTTATCAAGGTGTTTATTGATTACATTAACACCCATTCCATCTAATAGAATGTAGATAATATGATTGTATCCTTTTGCTAATTCCATATCTAACAAAGGAATTGTACTGTATTTAGTTTTAACACCATAATATTTTAATATACTATTAGTGACATTCAAGATTGAGTTATTATAATCTGGGTAATATAACTTCATTAAATCACTCCTAACAGTGTATTATATTAAAAAAAATAGGAAATGCAAAGGCATTTCCTATTTTACGTAATTATATAGTAAATTGATAGTTGCTTCAATACCTTCTATATGAGTTCTTTCCATACCATGCGAAGCGTGAACTCCAGGTCCCATTAATGCACCTTTAAAGTCATTACCACCACGATTAGCAGCTGAAACATCTGAACCATAATATGGATAAATATCGACAGCATGGTTAATTTTGTTTTCTTTGGCTAAACTAATTAATTTGTTAGTTAATTCATAGTTATATGGACCACTTGAATCTTTAGGACAAATTGATACATCGTATTCAGTACAAGTTAAATCGTCACCGATACAACCCATATCAACCGCGATCATTTCATCTAATTCAGGGATGTATGAAGCACCGTGTCCAACTTCTTCATATGTCGAAATAATGAACTTAAGAGTTTGCTTTGGAGTTATATTGTTTTCTTTTAGGTATTTGATTAACCCGAAGATACTAGCAACATTGATTTTATCGTCTAAGAATCTTGATTTAACAAATCCACTTTTTGTGATTGTTGTTTTAGGATCGATGAAGATGAAGTTACCAACTTCAATACCTAATTTTTGAACGTCTTCTTTAGTTTTAACAACTTCATCAAGTCTAACATACATGCTTTCAGGGTTTCTTGCTTTAGTGTTTGCATCTTTATATACATGAACTGCAGGACTAGTTGAAAGGAATGTTCCAGTATATTCTTTATTATCTCTAGTTTTTAATGTACAGTATTCACCGTCTAAAGTAGGCCAACTAGGTCCACCAATTGATGTGAATTTAATGGCACCATCACTAGATATACTTCTAACCATAGCTCCCAAAGTATCAACATGAACACTTAAACCAAGAGTATAATCTTCTTTACCTGGCATCGTAATTATTAAGTTTCCTTTTTTAGTTTGCTCTGTTTTTAAGTTGTATAATTTGGCTTCTTTTAGAATTCTTGGGATGATTTCTACAGAGTATCCACTAGGACTTGGAATTAGTAAAATTTCCTTTGCTAAATCTAAGATATATTGTCTATTTAATTTCATAATTCTCACCTCACGTTATTATATCATAGATATGATAATATGTGTTATAATTAGTGTGAGGTGATAATATGATTGTAGTTTTTGGTGGAGCCTTTAATCCTGTTACCAATGCACACGAAGAAGTATATAAATATGTAAACAATAAATTTGATGACGTTAAGTTCATTTTTTTACCTGTTTCTAGTGCATATACCAAGAGTGATTTAGCTAGCAATTATGATCGGTTAAACATGTTAGATATAGCAATGGAGAAATACAATAATGTTACTGTTAGTGATTTAGAAATAAGTGATAGTGATTTTCTTGGCACATATCAATCATTGATAAGATTAGTTGATTTTTATGAAGAGGAGTTGGCGTTTGTCGTTGGTGCTGATAATTTATATGGTATGGAAGACTGGATCAATATCGAAGGAATACTCAGTGAATTTAAAATAATTGTTTTAGGAAGAGATGGAATTGAACCTAAAATTGTAATTAATAGTAATAAACTGTTGAAAAGATTCGAACATAGTTTTATAATATTTGAAGATTTCAATGTTAATGTTAGTTCAACTGGTTTTAGAGAAACATTTGATGAATCTTTAGTTCCAAAAGAAGTATTTGAATATATTATTGAAAATGAGTTATACAGAGGTGACGATGATGATGTATAAAAATGGGTTTATAAAAGTAGCAAGTGTTACACCAAAATTAAAGGTCGGTAATCCGACTTATAATATTGAAGAAATGTTGAAGATTTTAGAGACAGTAGAATCTAGTATTACAGTGTTTCCAGAACTTAGTGTAACAGCCTATACTTGTAACGATTTATTCTTTCAAGAAAGCTTACTAATTAACACTAAAACTGCTATTGCATATTTACTACAAAACAACCCTTATAGTGGTATAGTAGTTATCGGTGCTCCATTAGAAGTTGATGGAGTTTTATACAATTGTGCTTTTGTATTACAAGAAGATAAAATATTAGGAATTATTCCTAAATTTTATCTACCAAATACTGGAGAATTCTACGAAAAAAGATGGTTCCAAAGTGGTTTCAATATTGTTGAAAACTATGAAAGTATTGAGTACTTAAAACAAACTGTACCATTTGGTTATATTGTCTTCAAAGATAAAGAAGATCAGTTAAGTTTTGGTGTTGAAGTTTGTGAAGATATGTGGGCTCCGTTCTCACCAGGTAATATCTTGAGTTTAAACGGTGCGAGAATCATTTTAAACTTAAGTGCTTCAAATGAAGTGCTTGGTAAAAGAGAAATTCGAAGAAGAGCTATTTTAGAACATTCTAGAAGAAATGCTGGTGCTTATGTTTATTCAAGTGCGGGAGTTAATGAATCAACTAGTGAAACTGTGTTTAGTGGCCACAATGTGATCGCTCAAAATAGTGAGTTACTTGTAGAAACAGAAAACTTTAATCAAGATAGTGAAGTTATTTACGGTGATATCGATTTAGGAAAAATCGATTTTGCGAGAAGAACTAATTCAAGCTACCGTGATAGCTTAAATAGATATAGACACAAATTCTCAGAAGTGATTATCAAGTTACCAGAAAGTAAAGATTATACTTTCTCAAAAAAGTTTGATAGCACGCCATTTGTTCCTAAGGTAGATATTTTAAGTGACTTTGAAAAAGTCGCTGCCTTACAAGAAAATGCTTTAATTAAAAGGATCAAACACGTGCGTGCAAAAAGTTTAGTAATTGGGATTAGTGGTGGATTAGATTCAACATTAGCACTATTAATCGCATGCCGTGTTTATGATAATTTAAAGATATCTCGAAAGGATATCATTGCCGTAACAATGCCTGGTTTACATACTAGTAAGCATACAAAAAAGAATGCGCTAGATATGATGCATAACTTAGGAGTTACAATTCTAGAAATTGATATCAATAATCATGTTAAAGAGCATTTCAAATTAATTGGACATGACGGGATAACTGAAGATATCACTTATGAAAATACCCAAGCTAGAGCTCGTACAATGATTTTAATGAATTTAGCTAACAAACATAATGGTTTAGTTTTAGGGACAGGAGACCTAAGTGAAATGGCTCTTGGTTGGTGTACTTATAATGGAGACCAAATGAGTATGTACGGAATCAATGTTGGTATTCCAAAAACGTTAGTACGTTTTATGATATATAATTATGCAATTAATAAGTTTAGTAAAGAAGTTAGAGGAACATTACTGAGTATTGTTGATACTCCGATAACTCCTGAACTTACATCTAATCAAAAAACAGAGGATACAATCGGTAAATATGAAATTAATGATTTCATAGTTCACCGTGTCTTAAGATATGGAGATAATGAATCAAGAATTAGTTGGTTGTTACCACATGTCTTTGAAATAAATGAAGAAACAAGTAATCTATATAGTAGTAAATTCTTTAAAAGATTTTATTCACAACAATTTAAACGTCAAGCAACACCTGATGGACCTAAAATCTTAGATATTAGTGTTAGTCCAAGAGGAGATTTACGTTTACCAAGTGATATTGATTACTTGAAGTAATACTGGAGGAATTATCATGCAACAAAAAACAGTAGTATTAGGACTTAGTGGTGGTGTTGATAGTAGTGTCGCTGCCGCAATATTAAAAGAACAGGGCTATAATGTTATAGGCCTTTTCATGCGTAACTGGGATTCAACTACTAATAACGATATCTTAGGTAATCCAACTATAGACGATGAAGTATGTACTCAAGAAGTTGATTATCAAGACGCCGAGAAAGTAGCTAATAAACTAAATATACCCTTACACCGAGTAGATTTTATTAAAGAATACTGGGACAATGTATTCACTTATTTTCTCGATGAGTACAAAAAAGGAAGAACCCCAAACCCTGATATTTTATGTAATAAATATATAAAATTTGATGCGTTTATTGAACATGCTAAGAAGTTTAATCCTGATTATATAGCGATGGGACACTATGCTCGAGTTGAACACGGTGAACATCCAACAATGTTACGAGGAATTGATAATAACAAAGATCAAACTTACTTTTTAAGTCAGTTAACTGAAAAGCAATTATCAACTGTACTGTTTCCTGTTGGAGACTTAACAAAACAAGAAGTACGAGATATTGCTCATAAATATGATTTGGCTACTAAAGATAAAAAAGATTCTACGGGAATCTGTTTTATCGGTGAAAGAGATTTTAATAAATTCTTAAGTAATTACCTACCTTCTAAAAAAGGTAATATGGTTAATCTTGAAGGTGAAATAATCGCTAAACATAGTGGTTTAATGTATTATACTATAGGCCAGAGAAAAGGTTTAGGAATTGGCGGAAGTAATAAATACGGGAATGAACCATGGTTTGTAATAGGTAAGGACTTAGAAAAAAATGAATTAATTATTGGCCAAGGATTCCATCATCCAACCCTATATAGTGATTCATGTTTGGTAGAAGAAGTTAATCTAATTAATATGGGTAAATTTGATGGTGAATTAGAATGTACTGCGAAATTTAGATATCGTCAACAAGATAATGGTGTTAGTATAAAATGGGTTGAAGATAATCTAGTAGTAACATATAAAGAAGATGTTCGCGCAGTTACACCAGGACAAGCTGCCGTATTTTATTTAGGTGATGTTTGTTTAGGTGGAGGATTCATTAAAGAAGTATATAAAAATAATAAGATTTGTAAATACTAGGAGGAATTATGAAAGGTACAATTATTTTAGAGAAGAATGATCAAGTGTTAGAATTAGAATTATTTGATAAAGAAGCACCAGGAACAGTAGCAAACTTTAAAAAGTTAGCTAATGATGGTTTTTATAACGGTTTAACATTTCACCGTGTAATCCCTGGATTTGTCGCACAAGGTGGATGTCCTAAAGGGACTGGTACTGGTGGACCAGGATATACAATTAAATGTGAAACAAAAAACAATCCTAATCAACATGAAGTTGGAGCTTTAAGTATGGCTCATGCTGGTAAAGATACAGGTGGAAGCCAATTCTTTATTTGTTATGATAGTCTTCCACATTTAGATGGAGTACATACAGTATTTGGAAAAGTAGTTAGTGGTATCGAAAGTGTCTTTGATATTAAACAAGGAGACCGTATTAAAGAAATCATTATCTAGGGGTGATAAAATGAAAAAACTAGGGATAGCTTTTGCCGGAGGTGGAGCACGTGGTGCTTACCAAATCGGTGCATGGCAAGCATTAAAAGAACACGGACTTGATACAAAGTTCAGTGCTTTTAGTGGAGCAAGTGTTGGGTCCTTAAACGCAGTCTTATTTGCTATGGGTGACTATGATAAAGCATATGAAACATGGATGAGTCTTGATAAGAAAACTTTATTCAATTTAGAAAAGCACATTCTAAAACGTTTGATGAAAGAAAAACTAAACTTTATTAACCGCGGTGTTTACAACACTAGACGGTTAGAAAAGATTATCAGAAATACGATTGATTTTGAATCAATTAGAAATAAAGAAATTTATATCGCTACAACTCATTTAGGAGACCAAAAAAGTACTTTCTTTGATCTTATCAGAACCAACTACAAACATTTCTTTAAAGCAGATCAGCAAATTGAGTATATTGATTTAAATCAATTTGAAGATGAAGATAAACTTAAAACACTTCTTGCTTCTTGCGCAATCCCCGTTGCTTTCAAACCAATTGAGATTAACAAACAAACATACTATGATGGTGGGTTATTAGATAATACACCTTATCAACCACTAATCGACGCTGGTTGTGATGTAATCATTGTTATAGATTTATTCACGTTTAGTCCAATGAGGATTAAAAAAGTCCAAGGAGTAAAACTATTCACCTGTTATCCTAAAAGAAGTCTAAGGGGTATCTTAGATTTTAATCATAAATATATTACCAGACGATTTGACTTAGGATATCAAGACATGAGTAAGCTATTAGAAAAAATAAAAGATGAGTTAATATAAGAAAAAACACCTCTTAATCAATACTATATTGATGGAGGTGTTTTTTTTGAGGAAACTATTAATAGCAACATTATTTATCTTTTTAACAACATTTACAGCACAAACACTAACTGCAAACGAGTATTCAACATTTCAGGATTACGAGTTTGAACATTCAGGAATGTATTTCTTAGATAGTTATACTGATGATATGTATGAGGATTATTATGAAATGATTCCTAAAAAGAAGTTCTGGGGATGGAGTATCCTAACAGCATACAAAACAGAAAAAATCTACTATACTAAAGAAACTCTTTGGGTAATTCACAATGAAGGATTTACCCCGATTGTACAAACATTTAGCTTCAGTGCAGAGGATTCAGTAAAAAAACAGTACAACGTCTCAGGTGATTTAGGTTTAAAGGGTAGTGGAAGTGCTATGGGCTTTAAATTAGGGTTAGATGAAAAGTTATCATATTCCATTATTGCAACCACAAATTCCAAAATTGAAGAAGATTTCGATATAAAAATCCAAGTAGATCCTAACACTAAACTATATATCGAAATAAAAGGTGAAGGGAAAGTAAGTAACGGTGTTGCCAAGTACTACCGGTTTTGGCGAAAAGTAAGAGAAGGTGGTTGGGAAGTATTTTTAGTAACTACAGAATACTATTCAATTAGGAAGGAAGTTATCGATGAATCGTTACTTGATAGGAATCAGGAATAATGCTTTATATATTCTCCTAATCGCACTAGTTACAACACTTACAGTTTTACTTCTTGTTAGAGAAGAAAAAGAACTAATCATTATTTCAAGAGATTATCAGTACTCTATTTATCACAGCGATAACTACGAATCAATTGATATTGAAGTATTAACCAATATGCCAAGTAGTTATCATTTTAATCAAGATTACATAATTGACACTAAATTCTATAATAATGAAGAAGAACTTAGTATCAGTATAAAGGATATCACTATTTCAAGTAATGAGATAATGTACCAAGATGAACCATTTTATCAAATAGTATTTGCGTTTAAATTACCATTTGTTAGTAATGACTTATTAATAGAAATGGAAGACGTCAATTTAGAGATAGTTTATGAGAATATGGAAAAAGTAAGTATTAGTATCGGTGAACTAAATTACCTCTTTAAAGAGGTGGTTCCAACAAGTATTACACTGAGTAATCTTAGTGCAACTCATGAGGAAGTGAATGGATACAATACTATCGGTGGGATCAACTTAGAACTTGTAAATAATAGTTCTTATAACATTATGATTACTGACTTTAAACTGCTCAGTAAAAGTGTATATATAAACAAGGAAAGAGTAAGTACTAACAAAACATGTGAATATCAATCAACTACTTCAAGTTGTCTTGGAATTGATTATTATGACTTTTATAGTGACTATAATGATACTATTTTAAACATATTGTTAGGTAAAAATAATAGTACAGAGTTTTATCTACCACTACTATATAATAATGATTCTAAATTCATATATGAGTTTGTGATTGTAATAGAATATGAGATTAACAATCAAATAGAAGTAATGGTAATTGATGATTTTCCCTATATGAGAACTAGTATATTCAATACATTTAATGAGGATGATTTTAATGTCTACAAGTTCAGCAATACAGATTAGTAATTTTACTAAAAAATATGTAAATAAGACTATCTCAATTCACAGACTTGAGATAAAAAATAGAGTTACTCTTTTTATCGGGGAAAATGGTAGTGGGAAGAGTACAGTTTTAAAAGCATTAATGAGTATTATCAGTTTTGAGGGAGAAGTAAATCACTCAAATACACTAAGTTTTATGCCAGAGAATCCGTTCTTTCCCCGTGATATTACAGTTGAAGAATTTTTATTTAATCTATCTCAACTAAATCCAAATGATTATGATTACAAACCATATTTGACTAAATATGGACTTAATAGTAAGAAAACAGAAGATATAAGTTCGCTTTCAAAAGGGATGAAAGCGAAACTTAATCTGATTCAGTGTTTAATTAGGAACAGTGACTATTATTTACTTGATGAACCACTTAGTGGATTAGATGAAGGAAGTGTAAATATCCTTGTTAATGATATAAAGAAAAGTAGTAAATCGTTTATTGTCTCTAGTCATCTAGAAGAAGCATTTGATGATTTAGAAAAGGAGGTAATTAGGATAAATGAACTTACTGAAAGTACATTATAAATTTTTATTCACAAAAAAAGTCCTCGTAGTCATGGTTATCTTACTTATTATTAGCTATATGATTATATTACTTCAGTCTAACTTACTTAGTAGTTTAGTAGATCTCGATATAAATAGAGAGTTATATATAAAAGGATATAGTTATGATGGGTTGAATCTGATTAAGATTGTCACTGTGCTATTTACGATGTTGGTAGGTATTTATTCATTCTATATAAGTAAGTATGACGTTTTCTTGATTAGTAGAAATAGTAAAACCAGGATTATTATAAGTAAGTTTCTAACAGTATCGTTTATTAGTATTATGTTTAGTTTATGTTTAGTTCTCTTTTACTCAGTTTTATGGGTTATTCTAGATATTAATGTTGAGTTAATAATGATTGTAGAATTATTACTGAAAATGAGTCTATTCTCTGTCTATTATTCACTTTTATATGCATTCTTAGTTATAAACTTTAATAATTTATTTATTATGGTTATGCCTTTTATGGGTTATTTAATTAGTAATCTAAGTATTGATTACGGTGTCAAAATTGATGAAATAGAAAGAGGTAGTAGAATAATTAATGTTTTATTTCCTGACTTAATTGTCCTAGATGGTGCTTTTGAATATATTTATGGCAGTTATTTTGTATTAAGTGTCTTAGCTATTATCACTATATCTACAATTAGGCGCTATGCAACTCACGACATGGTTTTGTAAGATAAAAAATAAATTTGAATATAATCGTTCTTTGTGATATATTATCTCTTGTAAAAGGGAGTTGATTTCGATGTGCGGAATTGTAGGTTATTTAGGAACCAAAAATGCAAAAGAAATAATTATTAATGGCTTGAAACGTTTGGAGTATCGTGGATACGACTCTGCTGGAATAGCGTTAAGACTGTGTGACAACGGTGCTTTTCGTATATTCAAAGATAAAGGTAGAGTAGCTCATTTAGAAAGTTTAGTCGATGTTAAAGGTGAACCTTGCCTTGGTATTGGCCATACTAGATGGGCAACACATGGGGTGCCTAACCAGGTAAATTCCCATCCACAAACCTCTAGTTCAGGTCGTTTTTTTATTGTTCATAATGGTGTAGTAGATAACTATAAAGAACTAAAGAGTTCTAAATTAGGAGAAAGTGTCTTTGAAAGTGACACTGATACAGAAGTAATAGCTCATTTAATTGAAAGATACAGTTATAGAATGAGTGTTAGTGAAGCAATAAGAAAAACGATGAGTTTATTAGAAGGGTCTTACGCTCTTGCGATTATCGATAGAGATAATCCTCACCGTTTGTATGCTTGTAAAAACAAAAGCCCATTATTAATAGGTATTAGTGATGATGGTATAATTGTCGCATCAGATGTGATGGCTTGTGTTGGTTATTCAGATCGTTATGTTCCACTTGAAGATAAAACATTTGTGGAGATTGATGGTGCTAGTTATTCAATTAAAGATATTATTGGTAAAGAAGTGAAACATGAAGAGAAAGTTATTGACGTTGATTACTTTAATATTGAAAAAGGTGAATACTCACATTTCATGTTAAAAGAAATTAATGAGCAACCAGCGGTTATTAGAACGATTATTGGAAAATATTTTGATGGTGATAAACCAACAATTAACGGACCAGTAAAAAAAGCACTTGAAGAAAGTGATCGTTTATATATTATTGCCGCAGGAACTAGTATGAATGCTGGATTTATTGGAAAAGAGTTATTTGAGAAAATGGCTAACATTCCTACCGAGGTTCATATTGCTAGTGAGTTTGCTTATAACATGCCTTTACTATCTAAGAAGCCGTTATTTATCTTTATCTCACAAAGTGGTGAGACAGCAGATTTAAGGGCAGTACTTGTAAATATAAAAGCTAAAGGATATCGTAGTTTAACAATAACTAATGTTAAAACTTCAACTTTAGCTAGAGAAGCGGATCATTTTGTAGAAATTCATGCTGGACCGGAAATTGCAGTTGCTAGTACAAAAGCGTACACAGCACAAATCGCAATTCTATCAATCCTTGCTTATACATTAAATGATTCACATATAAATTTACGTAAAGAATTAAGTAAAGCCGCAATTAGTATGGAAAATATCATCGATAAAAGAGAATATATCGAAGAGTTAGTTAAAGAATATTTAACTAAACGCAATTGTTTCTATATTGGTCGCGGAATTGATTATTATAGTTGTTTGGAAGCTAGTTTAAAGCTAAAAGAAATTAGTTATATTCAAACAGAAGGATTTGCTGCTGGAGAATTAAAGCATGGAACGATTGCTTTAATTGAAGAAGATACTCCAGTTATCGCAATTATTTCACAAAGAAGTATTAGTAAAAATACGCGAAGTAACTTATATGAAGTTAAAAGTAGAGGAGCTAAAACATTAGTAATTTCAACAAGGGGTGTTCACGAGAGTGATGATCAAATTGTTGTTGATGATGTTTTTGAATTATTTAGTCCTTTACTAACAGTACTACCAGCACAATTTATCGCTTATTACGCTGCTTTACACCGTGGTTATGATATTGATAAACCACGTAACTTAGCTAAAAGTGTTACAGTAGAATAGGAGACTTATTATGGCAAAATATTTTGGGACAGACGGAATTAGAGGTCGAGTTCCTTTAGAAGTAAACAATTCAATAGCTTTCAAAGTAGGACAAAGTTTAAAAACAGCTTTAGGTACTACAAGATTAGTTGTTGGGATGGATACAAGAGAATCTGGTAGTGAGTTACTATTTAGCGTTATAAGCGGCGCTAGAAGTGTTGGAATAGATGTAATGAACGCTGGTGTTGTTTCAACACCACTAATTAGTCTTTTTTCAAAGGAAAAAGAAGTTGATGGAGTAATGATTACTGCTAGTCATAATCCTTATACTGACAACGGGATTAAAGTATTTCATTATGGAAATAAATTAAGTCATGATCAAGAATTAAAAATTGAGGATTATATTGATAATAATGATAAATTTAATATAGGAACACTTGGAGAAATATATGATGGTGAAGAAGTATTAGATTTGTATTTAGATTTAATCGATAGATTAGAGTTATATAGTACTGATTTAAAAGTAGGGATTGATAGTGCTCATGGTGCTAACTACTTAATTAGTAAAGGAATCTTAAGTGAATTAGCTGAGAATTTCTTCCAAATCGGAAATGAACCTGATGGTAAAAATATTAATAACGGAGTTGGTAGTACTCATTTAGAAGCTATTACTAATCTTGTTAAAGAGCAAAAGCTTGACATTGGATTTAGTTATGATGGTGATGGGGATAGAGTTTTAGCGGTTGACAATGAGTTAAATGTTGTTGATGGGGATAAACTAATCTTTGTTATTGCTTGTTACTTAAAAGAATTAGGATTACTAAAAAAAGATACTGTGGTTCTAACTAAAATGAGTAACTTAGGTATCATTAAAGCTTTTGAAGACAAAGGAATTAAAGTTATCCTAACTGATGTTGGTGATAAATACGTTTTAGAAGAAATAAATAAAAACGGTTATTCTATTGGTGGGGAAAACAGTGGACATATTATCTTAAGCGATTATATTAATACTGGTGATGGTTTATTAGTTAGTTTATTGTTACTAAAAATATTAGACGACAAAGAGCAATCATTAAAAGAACTAACAGATGAAATCAAAATGTGGCCTCAAGAATTATTTAATATCCGTACTTATAATAAAGAAATACTTAATGACAAAAGAGTAGTTAAGGTCGTTAACGAAGTAAAAGAAGTGTTAAAAGATAATGGTAAAGTCTTAGTAAGAGCTTCAGGGACTGAACCATTAGTAAGAGTTACTTTAAGTTGTGAAACGCAAAGTGAACTTGATAAACATATGAACAAAATTGTTTCAATGATTAATTTTGTTAAGGAGGAAGTGTAATGAAGAATTATGCAATAGTTTTAGCTGCTGGTAAAGGAACTAGAATGAAAACAGAATTACCTAAATGTGCTTTTCCAATTCTTAAAAAACCAATGATTCAATATATTCATGAAAACATCCTGAAAAGTATGGTTGATGAAACAACAGTTGTTGTTGGTTACCAAAAAGAAATCATTATGGGTATTCTTGGTGATAGCGTAGACTACGCTATTCAAAGTACTCAAAAAGGTACTGGACATGCGGTTATGGTAACAAAGGATATCATGGCTAAGAAAACAGGTACTACGATTATTATGTTAGGTGATATGCCATTAATTGATTACAAAGTAATTAATAAAGTAATTAAATATCACAGAGATAAAGATAATGATCTAACTGTTTTAACAACTAAATATCAACAACCAAAAGGTTATGGACGTATCATTAGAAATGAATATGGTAATATTGAAGCAATCGTTGAACATAATGAATGTACTAATGATCTAAAACGTATTAACGAAGTAAATACAGGTATTTACGTAGTTAATAACGAATTACTATATAAAATAGTTGATAAAATTAAATTAAATGAACGAAAACAAGAATATTATTTAACTGATATTGTTGAAATAATGAAACCTAATTACCGTGTTGATGCTTTTGAGTTATGGGATAACGAAAAAGTAATGGGTGTTAATGATTTATATTCAGCAAGTGTTGCAGAAAAGTACTTGCGTAATGAAATTAATAAATCTCATATGTTAAACGGAGTAAGTATTGTAACTCCTGAAACAGTAACTATTGGTGAGAATGTAATTATTGAAGGTAATGTTACAATTTATCCTAATACTTATATCACTGGTGAAAGTATTATTAAAAGTGGTAGTAAAATTGGACCTAATAGTGAAATTCATACTTCAGTTATCCACAATAACGTCAGAGTAAAACACAGTTTAATCTTTGATAGTGAAGTTAAAAGTGACACTGTAGTAGGACCATTTGCTCATTTAAGAAATGGTGCAGTGATTGGTGAAAATGCTCGTATTGGTAACTTTGTTGAAGTTAAAAACTCAATTATCGGTGATGGTACAAAATCTGCTCATTTAGCATATATCGGTGATACCGAAACTGGTAAAAACGTAAACTTTGGATGCGGTAGTATAACAGTAAACTATGATGGACTAAATAAACATAGAACTAAAATCGGTGATGATGTATTTATTGGTTGCAATACTAATTTAATCGCCCCTGTAGAAGTAGGTAGTAGAGTATTTATAGCAGCAGGGTCTACGGTTACTAAAAATGTTCCTGAAGGAGCCTTTACAATCGCCAGAAATAGACAAATAAACAAAGAAGATTATGCTAAGAACTTTATCACTCCAAAAGATGATAAATAACAGTTGACAAATTAATACTGTATAGTATAATAAGTATGCAATTAAATGTGGAAAGAAGAGTACCCACTCTCACCTGATAGAATCTATCTTTAGGTTGAAGCTACAAGTATAACTAATTAAATTTAGTGTGGGTACATTATGTACGCACACTTTTTATATACTTTCCACAAAACAAAATTTATATGCCCTGGGAGGTGTAACTATAAAGAAATATAGTCGTGAAATGCCAGCGAAACGAAAAGATGATAGTATCTTAAATGAAGGTATTAGAGCAAGAGAAGTTATGGTAATTACTGATTCTGGTGAAAAACTAGGAGTAATTAATACAAGAACTGCTTTAAGTCAAGCATATGATAAAAACTTAGACTTAGTTCTAGTAGCTCCGGGTGCTAAACCACCAGTTGCTAAATTCATGGATTACAACAAGTATAAATATGAACAACAACGAAAACAACGTGAAGCTCGTAAAAATCAAAAAATTGTATCGCTAAAAGAAATTAGACTTTCACCGAAGATTGACATTGGAGACTTCAATACGAAGTTAAAAAATGGTCGTAAATTCTTAGACAATGGTGACAAACTAAAAATTTCTATCCGTTTTAGAGGTAGAGAGATGGCATATACTAACAAAGGTCGCGAAATAATGCTTAAATATGCAGAACAATGTGCAGACATCGCAACAATTGAAAGTATGCCTAAAAAAGACGGTCGTAATATGTTTATGTCATTAACGCCGATCAAAGACAAAAAATAAGGAGTGAAACTATGCCAAAAATGAGAACTCATTCTGGTACTAAAAAAAGAATTAAAAGAACAGCATCAGGAAAAATTAAAGTGTCACACTCTCAAAGAGGACATTTACTAAGTCATAAAAGTACTAGCGCAAAAAGATCACACAGAAAAGCAAACTATTTAAGCGCTGGAGATTACAAAAGAATCAAACATCAAATTTCACAAGTGAAGTAATATTAGGAGGAATTAAATATGCCAAGAGTTAAAGGTGGAAACGTCGCTAGAAAAAGACGTAAAAAAATATTAAAATTAGCCAAAGGATACTTTGGAAGTAAACACATATTATATAGAACAGCAAATGAACAAGTAATGAAATCATTACGTTACGCTTACCGTGACAGAAAACAAAGAAAAAGAAACTTTAGAAAATTATGGATTACAAGAATCAACGCAGCAGCTAGACTAAGTGGTTTATCTTATTCAAGATTTATCAATGGTTTAACAAAAGCTGGAGTTGAAGTAAACCGTAAAATGTTAGCTGATATTGCTGTAACAGATCCTAAAGGATTTGCAGACATGTGCGAAATCGCTAAAAAAGGTTTAGCTGGTGAAGTAGTTGCAGCTCCAAAAGCAGCACCTAAAAAAGTAGCACCAAAAGCAGCACCTAAAAAAGTAAAAGCTCCAGTTAAAGAAGCAGCTCCAGTTGAAGAAGTTAAAGAAGTAGCAAAAGAAGAAGCTACAGATTTAAGCAAATTAACAGTAGCAGCACTTAAAGCTTTAGCTAAAGAAAAAGGTTTATCAGGATTCAGCGCACTTAAAAAAGCTGAGTTAGTAGAGTTATTAAAATAAGCAGTTTTACTGCTTTTTTTATACCCAAAATTATGGTATAATTTTATAGGTGATTTTATGAAAGAAGGACTAAGAAAAATCTCATATGACCTGTACTTAATCGTACTAGGAACATTGGCTTTCTTTAGCTTTACGGGGAAGATAGACGACTATATATTGTTGATATATGTCGGTATTGCATTCCTTGTTATTATAGCTAAGAAAAGTGTTTTTTACATACTCCCAATTTCCTTCTTTATGACTATGAGCACCAACATGTTACGAGACGATATAACCGCAATAACCATATTCATAATAATCATTCTTGTAATTATGGCTATAGATACCATAAGAAATCGTAATTTCACTAAGATTGGGTACTTATTCTTACCATTCTTAGCATTAATAATTTTAAGTGTATTTTCAAGTATGAATGCGGTAGATGGGTTTACCCCATTAGTTGGATTTGTCCTAGCAATAGCCATGGCTTTGTTTTATGTTTACTTTATTAATACAATTCAAAGAAGCAATGAAAACTATGCTAAAGTAGCGAAAATGTTTATGTATTTAGCTGTTGTAGTAACGATGCAAATGCTCCATCAAGTTAACTTACAAGAAGATGCGATTCAATTTATTCAAAGAAGAAGAATCAATCTAGAGTGGGAAAACTTAAACATTATAATCTATGTAAATCTAATTGCTATTCCGTTTGTTGCATACTTAATAACAAAAGTTAAAGTTAAATTACCCTATATGATCTTAGGGTTAATAATTACAATAGGAATATTTTTAACATTATCAAGAAGTAGTATTCTAACTGTTGGAGTTTATATTCTAATATTAGTTCCCTTGGTTTTAAAACTAGAAAAAGACAAGATGCTATTAATAATCCAAGGATTAGTTCTATTCCTTATTATTGTTATCGGGATATTCTTCTTAGAAAGATATAATTATGTCATATCAGACGTAATAAGAGCTATTACATCACGTGAATGGACAAAAACAGAAGATAGAACCGTTTTATTAGAAGTAGCGATAGAGCAATTTAAGCTTCACCCCATATTTGGTTCAGGTGGATTATATTCATCAGCCGCACACTTAGAGGCTTATAGCGCTAGAAACTATCATAATATCATAGCTAGAACTTCATCTTTAGGTGTTTTAGGATTCATTACAGTAGCGTTATTATTCATTAGGAAAACAAAACTTATTATGTTAAGTAATTCTAGTTTTAAATGGTTTGCGCTAGTCATGATATATGTGACCGCATTTGTTAATGGAATGTTCCAACCAATGTACTTCTATACTACATACATGATTTACATGATCCTGGTTCTAGCAGTCATAGAGGTTAACATAAAAGGCTCAATTAAGCGAATATAAACGAGTATGAAATTGTGTTCATACTCGTTTTTATATGCGCAACAAAATTGACTTATATATTTAATAAAGGTATAATTAGGTATCCTAAGTGGTTGGAGATCACCCAAACTGCGACCCCAATGTATTAGAAAAGGTGCCGAGACTTATCTTGTGTGGAAGCTTATCTTTATTAAGAACCCTAATAGATTAGTAAGAGGTTGCCGCATTAGTGGAACAGAGGTTCTGCATCGGGTGGTTTCCAACATCTTAGGATTTTTGTATACATTAATTTAAAAAGCTACTAAATAGTAGTATAATGATTATAGAATTAGATATTAAGTATTTTTAAAGCGAAGGAGGATTCAAAAATGAAAGCAATAAAACAATATGGGTGGTTACTACAACTCATCGGGGCAGCTTTACTGATTGGATTAGCATTATTCTTAGAATTTGGGAATGGTGAAGGAATTGTCGTACCATTTATCGGAGCAATTATCATTATCTCAGCAGGAGTAAGACTAGTTCCTTTTGTTAAAACACAAAAAAATGATTTAGTTAAGACAATAAACATTATTGAGATTACAATCGATGTCGCAATTGGGTTAGCATTAATCTTAGTAACATTACTTGCAGACAATGGGCTTGGTAATTTATTTGGTTATTTAATAGGGGTATATTTAATGCTTAGAGGTGCTGTTCACTTCTTTGGTGTTTCTGAATTTAAAGAAAATAGTGATCTACCTTTATACATATTCCATGTAGCAGCGTTAATTGTTGGTAGTTATGTATTCTTTAGTGGTGATTTTAGTCCTGCTATCTTAATTCATATCATTTTGTTCTTTAGTATCGTAGCTGGAGGTTATTTAACTTACACTGGATATAAAGGTTATAGAAGTTATCGTTATCAAAAAACATTGACGATGCCTGATATTAAACACAAGGATGATAGAGTTGAAAAAGAAGTACCAGATACAGCTGAAATAACTCCAGAAAAAGAAATAGAAGAGCCAACACAGCCACAAGATCACGTATCATAAAACTATAAAATAAAAATGAATCCATTTGGATTCATTTTTTTATTTTGATACACTTAACAGACAACTTTCTACTTACTTAGTAACACTATCAAACCTATTGACTAAATCAACACCACCAACAATGTTGATAACATCATAACCCTTTTTAGTTAGCACTTCAGTAACCAAGTAACTTCGTTGACCATGATGACAAAGAATATAGTAAGATTCATCTTTTTTTAGAAGTGAATTATATTTAGTTAATAGTGCATTCATTGGTATATTGATGGCATTTTCAAAAGGTAAATCAAGCAGTTCAAATGGTTCTCTTATATCAATAATGTTGATCGTGCTATCCTTATGTATCTTTATAAAATCTTTAGGGAATATATGTTTAATTCCATCTTGGATTTGGATCATTTTAGATCATCTCCTATTCGGAAATATTATATCACTATTTATAAAATAGTTAGTATAAGATACTTTTTTTATTAAAACCTTGTTAGTTCGCTTTACAAATCAAATATAGATATGTATAATTGATTTGTAATCTAAACTATATGGAGGTAAAGCTATGGTTAAAGAGATGTGCTATAAATTAAATAAAAGCAGCATGTTATACAAGAGATTAATGTCAAAACATTTAGAAAGATTAAATATCACTTATGCACAATTAATGGTATTAAGAGTTATTGATCAAGAACCAGGAGTAACAGCAAAAGAAATCCTAATGCAGATGGATACAGATAAGGCTACTTTAAGTGGTGTTATTTCTCGTCTAGAAAGAGATAATTATATCTACCGTGTTAAAAATGATAAAGATGGTCGTGTTAGAAATATTTATACTTCTGAAGGTAGTGAAGATATTTGTAAAGAAGTTAGTATAATAGAAGAAGCTTGCATTCAAGATTTAGTAGATGGAATCAGTCAAGATGATGCTGAGTTCTTTGTTAATGTATTAGATCGTTTTATTGCGAATCAAATTAAGAAAATTGGAGATTAAAAAAGGAGTTCTAACTCCTTTTTTTTATGATATAATTATTAGAGGGTGATAATATGACTGAACAGCAAAAACACTATGGTTATTTAAATAGATTAAGAATTATATTTTTAGTTGTTTTTTTTGTTTGCGTCGCATTACCGTTTTATATAGGACGTAACAACCTAGAATTTGATTCAGATGTAGCTAATTTTGTTTTAGGATTTTCGTGTCTCTTCCTAATTCCGGGGTTTATGATAGCGATGTTTAGAGTTGTTTCATTTGAGCAAGATACTGAACTAACTTGGCTTGCCTTACGTAAATCTATAGCATTAGGAGTAGTTATAGCTTTTGGGTTATTTGCATTTTTTGGAGTTTTGGATTGGTTATTACCTTTAACTATTAATTACTTAGCTGAAGGTGCTTACCATAACGTGTTTGCTACCGTCTTTTATTATTACAACTTAACGGTTTTGCTCTTAGTAGTTTTATATAAGGAATGAGGAAGTTTGTTTCGAGATGATAGATATAGATTTTAGGTTAATAAGGGGAAATTACATGGTGATAAAAAATGAGTTTTCAGTACTAGGTTTAATTAGAAGATATAAAGTGTTAATTGACAATGTACATGTTTCAGATCTTAAAAGGTTCAAATCGCTGGATATGGAACATCCAAATCATAAATTTTACATCCAGTTCAAGATATCTGATATTGCAACAAGTGTGAAGTATATTGTTGACGATTCACGGGTGAGTCATTTGAAAGTGGGGATAAATCCGCTAGTTAGATTATATTCTGTACTCTTTCTGGTACTATCTATACTTTCCATATTCACCAATTTTAAAATTGAGTATCTTTATCTTTACCCAATCCTATTCTTTTTTATATTTCTATTTTATATAGTTTTTCAAGGATCGTGAATTAAAGTCAAAGCATACGATAATAACAAGAAGAGGATAAAACTTAAAGAGTATAAGGCGTAGTATAACTTGGGAGGACCATAATAGTACGATAAAAGAGATATGTTGAAGTTAATCAGAGTTTTAAAAAAATATAATCAGTGGAGGAAATAATGCAAGGTATAAGAGAAGGTTTTGCGATTTACAAAAAGAATTTTATCTTTATTTTTAAACACCCATTTACACTAATTCCATTTCTATTAGCTTTAGGGGCTAGTATATTTGCAGGGATATATGTAAATTCTGTTTTCGATCTTGATTCACTTAGTATAGTCCAATTGTTAGGGCTAGTATATTTACTTACTATAGTTTCTACATTCTCAATCAGTGTTGCGTCACTATTCATTCTTGAACTATTGGAACAACACGAGACAACTGGGAAAATGAGACCATTAAAAGCTTTAGCTGACATGTTAACAAAGGATTTATGGAGAGCTTTACCAATAATCATTGTTTGGTCTATTATTGATTTTATTATTACATTGATTCTTGCTGTTTTTTCAGCTCTACGAAAAAACAAAAACGGTCGAACTACTAGACCAGCCGGTCCACTTGAAAGAGCAGTTAGGATTCTGCAAACAACAGTTCGTATGGGGATGATGGTGATCTTTACAGTGATAGCTTGGGATGATAAAGGACCCAAAGCTTCGTTTGATGAAGGAATGAAAGTCTATAAGAATTCTTTGGCAACGATGTTGACAGGAGTTGGAGTTTCTGAGATAACAGCAATAATCTTGATAGTACCGTTAATCTTGGTTCAGTTGTTAAGCAAATTTGTGTATATTCCTATTGACATATTTCTGCCAGCAACTTATATATATTTAGCTGTCTCTTGGAGTATTGGGAAATTAATCGAGCAATTATATGTTTCGGAACTATATTTATGGAATATTCACTACGAGAAAGCGTTAGAAAATAACGAAAATATTACTTCGATTTATGATGTTAGAAAGCCATCATTTACTGATAATTCATTTGATTTATTAGATCAGTAAAGACAAATAAAGTGTATAACTTATATAGCACATAATTAAATATCATAAACATAAAATTTATGTTATAATAATTTTGATTTAATATTTTGGAGGATCTGAAAATGGGATTTGTAGGAGAGATAGTAATTTCAATTGTTGGAGGACTTTTTCTTGGTGGTATAGCAACTTTGGTAGAACAAGTTGAAAATAGTCAGAGAAGTGATCAATTCAAAAAATATTGGTCTCCAACTAAAAAGAAGGTAGTTTTTTTAGTTGCATCAGTCATTGCTTCATATTTCATTTTTATAACAATAAGATAAATACAAAAATAAATTAATTTGGAGGACTTAGATGAGAAATATACTTAAAGATATGTGTATGTTAAACGGAATCCCTGGTAACGAAAGAGAAGTTCGTAAATATATGACAGATCAAATGCAAGGTAAAGCTGAAGTTAGTTATGATGGTTTAGGTAGTATTATCGGTTTAAAAGTTGGTAATGAAAAAGGACCTAAAATTATGGTGGCAGGACATATGGATGAAGTAGGATTTATTGTAACTACTATTACCGATGAAGGTTACATAAAATTTACACCAGCTGGTGGATGGTGGGGACAAGTTATGCTTGCTCAACAATTAGACATCACAACTGGTAAAGGTGAATTAATTAGAGGTGTTATTGGTGCGAAAGCTCCGCATATCTTAACTGCTGAAGAAAGAGCTAAACCAGTTGATATGAAAACAATGTTCTTAGACGTTGGTGTTAAAGACAAAGAAGAAGCAGAAAAATTAGGAATTAAACCTGGAGATATGGTTACTCCTTATATTGAATATAAAGAATTAGCTAACCCTAAATACTTATTAGGTAAAGCTTGGGACAACCGTGTTGGTTGTGCCGCAGCTATTGAGGTTTTAGAAAATGTTCAAGATAAAAAACATGATAATTTACTATATGCAGTTGGGACAGTTATGGAAGAAGTAGGTTTAAGAGGAGCCACAACAAGTGCTCATAAAATTAATCCTGATATTGGGATTGCTCTTGATACTACAATTGCTTATGATTTTCCTGGTGGAAGTAAAAATACTGTTTTAGGTAATGGTGTTGGAATCATGATTAAAGACGGTAGTATGGTTGGACATAAAGGTTTAAGAGATTTCACTGTAGCTTTATGTGAAGAAAATGATATTAAATATCAATTAACTTACTTAGAACGTGGTGGAACTGATGGTGGAGCAATGCATATGGCATTGGACGGTGCTCCTAGTATCGCTTTATGTTTACCAGTAAGATATTTACATTCTCATACTTCAATCGTTCACAAGGATGATTATGAAGCAATGGTTAAATTAGTAACATTAATGGTTAAAAAATTAGACCAAAATACAGTTGATAAAATTACATTTGGATAAAAAATAAAAGGCCTATTGAGGCCTTTTTATGAGGTGCTATTATGAGAGTTATTTCCGGAACTTTTAGAAGTAGAGTTTTAGTTGGAGTAGATAGTGATAAAACAAGAGAAACAAAAGATAGAGTTAAAGAATCAATCTTTAACTCTATTAGTAATAAACTTCAAGAAGCTACTGTTTTAGATTTATTTGCTGGTAGTGGTAGTCTAGGAATTGAAGCTATTTCTAGAGGTAGTGAATTCTGTGATTTTGTTGATCAAGAAAGAGAAGCTATTACTTCTTTAAGAAAGAATATATTAAATTTAAGAATTGAAGAGAATTCAGGAATCAATTTCATGGATTATAGTAGTTTCTTAGAAAAAACATATCATGAATATGATGTTGTTTTGTTAGACCCTCCTTATAAACTAGATGTTATTGATGAAATAATTAAAACAATAGCTAGAAAAAAACTTTTAGCAAGTAATGGAGTTATTGTATGTTTATACAGTAAAAATAATGAATTAAAAAGTGAAAATAATGGTATAATAGAATATAAGAAAAAAACTATAGGTATTACAAATGTATCATATATGAAATGGGGTATATAAATGAAATTAGCAGTTTATCCAGGTAGTTTTGATCCAATAACTTATGGACATATTGATATTGCAAAGAGAGCTTTAGAAGTATTTGATAGACTTATTATATTAATTAGTGATAACCCAAATAAAGAGAACCTATTTACATCAGAAGAACGAGCTGCAATGGTTAGAGAAGTAATGAAAGAATGTTTAGATAAGATAGACATTAAGACATCTAACGACTTAACTGTTAAGCAAACTAAGAAGTTAGGAGCTACACATATCGTTCGTGGTTTACGAGCTGTTACTGACTTTGAGTATGAGTTCCAGATGACTCATGCTAATAGAGTTTTGGAAAAAGGTATCGATAATATTTTCTTTATGACAGATAATAAACACTCGTATTTATCAAGCACTACCGTAAAAGAAATTGCGCAATTTAATGGAGACTTAAATACAATGGTTCCACCATTTGTTGAAGCAGAACTTCAAAAGAAGTTTAACTAATCTTATTTATAAAAAACTAATATATAAAAAAGAAACAAAATTAACTCAAAGGAAATAATTAATCATATTTCTTGAGTGTTTTGTTTTTCTTTTATTTATAAAAATGTTAATATGGGGTAGGTGATAAATATGGATGATAGAGAAAAGATTTTCGCGGAACTCAGAAAAAGTAATGTCCGCATAACTAAGCAAAGAAGAGCTATTATTGATGTTTTAGAAGATAAACATTTAACAATACAAGAAATTTACTCTGAACTAAAAAATCGTGGCTTTAATAATTTAGGAACAGTTTATAATAATATTGATTTCTTATTAGAAAATAAAATCGTAACACAGATTTTTATTAATGGTAAGAAACACTACGACTTAACTATCGATGAAAAAAGTCATAATGCTGATTCGCATATTCACGTAACTTGTAAAGTAAACAATAACATTATTGAAATTAATAATAGTAGTATTTTTGATGAAATAAAGGCAAATTCAATCTTTAGAAATTTTAATATCAGCAAACTACAATTGGTAGTTGAAGGATTTTGCAATCATTATGAAAAGGATACTTGTAAGAAAGATGGTAAGTGTTTTATTGGTACATTAGGAAAGGTTAGAAATTAACCTTTTTTTTATTTGTGAAATTAATTAAAAAAATTATTTATAACATTATTTAGAAAAATTATGAAATTGTTTGATTTTACTGATATGGTTGCCTATAATTCAATAGTGGAGTGATTATTATGAATATTACAGATTTGAAAAGAACTGAGAAAGCAAGTGTGCTTTCTTTAAAAAAATTAAATAAGAAATATACCGAACGTTTAATGGACGTCGGTATTTATGAGAGTGCTGAAGTTACTCTTTTAAATACATTAGCTATGGGAAGACTATATTTATTAGAAGTTGATGATATTGAGATTTGTATCAGACGCGATGACGCTCTTCTTATCGAGGTGAGAAAATGATTTATTTACTAGCAGGAAATCCTAATACCGGAAAAAGCACTTTCTTTAATTCGATGACACAATCTCATGTTCATGTCGGTAATTATAGTGGTGTAACTGTAGAAAAAAGAGTACATCATATTAAACATACTAAACTTGGTCATCATCACCATCGTCATGGTTCGATGCATACTCGTCATAATGAGGGAATGGATCTTGTCGATTTACCAGGGACATATAATGTTAGTCCGAGTGGAGAAGATGAAGGGGTTGTAACTTTTTCTTTATTAAATGAAAGCTATAATGGGATTATTAATATAGTTGATTCAACTCATTTAAAAAGAAACCTTCATTTAACAATTCAACTATTAGAACTAGGGGTTCCTAGTTTATTAGTTTTCAACTTAAAAGATGCCCTAAAAAATAATGGATATGTTATTGATACAGATAAAATGAAAAAACTCCTTAACGTGAATGCTATCAGCATTAGCGCTAAAGAGAGCAGTGATAACTATATTGATGAAGTGGTTGGTGAGTTAAGAAACTTACAAATGTCAAAGGCATTAGAACTTAATTATCCACAACCAATTAAGTGGGGATTACAAAGAATTCATGATCTATTAAGACATGATCCTGTTCAGGTTAAAAAGAAATGGTTAGCTTTACAGATTTTAGAAGGTAATGAAGGAATCTTTAACTTCCTAAATCTAACTAAAGAAGAAAAAATAAGAAATGTTGTTGAAGAAGTAGAGCAAAGAATTATAGATGAGAATATTGCTTTAAGTTTAAAAGGAGCTATTTTCAATACAAGAAGAGAATTCATTAATGAAATATATGAAGAATGTATGATTAAAGTAGAAGAAAAAGAACATTCTAAATACTTCAATCAGAAAATAGATCGAGTTTTAACTCATCAAGCATGGGGAATACCTATTTTCTTATTAATAATGCTTGGTGTTTATCAAATCAGTTTTGGTAATGTTCTAGGTTTAGGTAATTTCTTAACAGGAATATTTGAAATATTATGGAATGATTACTTACTATATTATACATCGCAATTTTTAGATTTACTCGGTGTCACTGGATTTGCTCATGGCTTAGTCGTTGACGGGTTATTAGCAGGGGTTGGAGGAGTTTTAGTCTTCTTACCACAGATTATAGTTCTGTTCTTCTTATTGGCTGTCTTAGAGGGAACAGGGTATATGGCAAGAGTGGCAATTGTTATGGATAGATTCTTAAGTAGATTTGGGTTTAATGGGAAAAGTATTGTTCCGATTATTACTGGTTTTGGTTGTACCGTACCAGCAATTATGGCAACAAGAACTATTAGTGATAAAAAAGAAAGAATTTTAACAATTTTGACGATTCCTTTTGTGTCTTGTAGTGCAAGATTACCAATCTATGTAATATTTATTAATCTATTCTTTGATCAATACCGTGCATTTGTCATGTTAGGTATTTACTTATTAGGTATTATTGTTATGTTAGTTAGTGCTAAGTTATTTAGTTTATCATATTTCAGAGGAGCAAGTAGTAACTTCATATTAGAAGTGCCTCCTTACCGTGTACCACAACTAAGAACAATTACTTATCAGTCTCTCGAAAAAGCAAAAAGATTTGTTAAAAAAGCAGGGACATTCATTTTAGTTGGTAGTGTTATTTTATGGTTATTGAGTAATATTGGACCTGCAGGGATTGATATTAATCCAGAAGATAGTTTCTTAAGTATTATCGCAGGATTTATTGCACCAGTCTTTACTCCTTTAGGTTTTGGGAACTGGCAAGCTGCAAGTAGTTTAATTAGTGGATTCTTGGCTAAAGAGATTGTTGTTTCTAGTTTAATAGTATTATACGGTGGAGAAGTTGGAATAGCTGCAGCATTTACTACTCTAGGAGCTTTAACTTATGTAATTTTCGCTAGTTTATATGTACCATGTATTAGTACTGTGGCTACGATCAGAAGTGAAACAGGAAGCACAAAGTGGACTTTGTTTGGTATTGTTTATCCGTTCTTTGTAGCTTACTTAATAGCATTAATAGTAAATTTAATATTTGGAATATTTATATAAAAAAAAGATGGAATAATTTCCATCTTTTTTTTTATTTATTACTCCTCGAAGGCTTTTTCGACTGCTTTTTCAACTTTTTCAGCGACTTTTTCGTCTATATCCTCTAGGTTTTCATCAAAACCTTTTTTAATGGCTGCTTCGACTAATTCTTTAATTTTACTTTGTCCAAGGAAAGGTAACAATGCTTGTTCTTTAAAGCCTTCAACTTTACCTTCTTTAACTTCTTCATAAAGTTTATTTAGTCTCTGACGAGACATAAATGGTAACGCAGTGTATAGATCTTTTTTATTTCCATCTTTAACTATTTCATCAACTAATTCATCAACTTCATTACTTTCTAAGAAAGGGTATAAATGCACTAATTTTACTCCTTTAACCTCTTTGGTTTTAATTTTATTTACTAATTCTTTAATGTCTTCGTCATCCATAAATGGTAATAAGTTTAATAATTTCATATTTATTCCTCCTTCAATTAATATTTTCTGTTTTTGTATTTACGGTTTGTTTTAATTGTGCTAAAGATATTTGATTGTAGATATTTAAATTCAGTACAGCAAATATCTCGTAGGTATTTATCATATTTCATTTAATTCACTCCTTTTTATTTTTTAGAGTTAAATGAATGGACATTTACCTTTCTTTGAACAAATAATTGTTCTTGGGTTGTTAGTTGATGGTAGATGTTCTTCAATTCAAAGGTACATTTTCCACCTAGGATAATTCCTAGGATGTAGATTCTTTCTTCATCGTTTAGATACGGCCAGATGTTTTTGATGACAAAACATTCTTCTGAGTGGACGATCTTATTGATTACTTTGAATCTTTCTTTTGAATTCAATAGGTAAAAGATATCGTTAATATATTGATACCAGTCTTCTTTAGATAAGAATTCTCCTAATACTGATTCACGATCGAAGTTTTTAAATTTTGTTTCGTAATCATGTTCAGCAATGTCGGTATCGTCTAATAGATAATCAATTGATACTTCTAATAGTTTGGTTAGTTCATAGAGAATATCAATTGTGGGTAAACTTTTACCGTTTTCCCACTTACTGACAGCTTGGTGAGTTACATATAAGCTTTCAGCAATGAAGTTTTGTGTAAAATCTAATTCTTTTCTGCGTTGGCTAATTCGTTTTCCGATTAGGCTTAAATTTAGCATCTTTTACCTCCTTTACACCTTAATTCTATCAAGGCTTTATCTATCTATCAAGCAACCTGTGGTTGAGTGGAAATACTCATTAAATTTTCATAAGTATATTATTAATAATATGTTATAATATGGAGACGTGGAGTGATGAATATGAAAACAAGAAGATACCATGGTTATATATACGTTATAGCGTATTTAATGGTTTTAAGAGTAGTACTAAATATAACAGTTGGTGTCAGTGCTTTTAGTACTGGGATGATTTTTGATTTAGTTATGTTAATGTTTTGGGTTGGCGCTATTGGTTTCTTTTTAAGAAGAATTCGCTCTCAAAAGATTTTTTATATAATAGTTATCCTATTAGCTACAGCGTTTGTTGTAGGTGATAGTGTTTATTTTGATTACTTTAGTGTAATTAGTGCTAGAAGTTCTTTAGCTGGATTAAAATGGTTACAAGAGGGTAATACATTAGAATATGATATTAAAATTCCTCTTGTTGCATATTTAATTACACCGTTATTAATAGGTACAATATATCTTATTATAGCAAATAAGGAAAAGGATGTCTTTCACTTACGAGATTTCTTAATTTTAAGTACTGTTTTTGCGGTTCAGGTTGGCTTTTATTTATACTGGGGTAACCAACAGTTTGAAACAAGAAATGATTACTACAGAAGTGATGCATATCTTTTTGAAAGTATGCATGACAGGATTTTATATAGTGAAAAATATGGGTGGTATCATTATCATTTACTTGATTTAACTAGATTTAGAACAATTCCAGATTTAGAAGCTTATAAAACTGAGTTAGATGATTACTTTAATAATAAGGAAGAACATGCAACTAATGATTATAGTGATCTATATAATGGATATAATGTAGTAACGATTTTAGGGGAAACTCTAGAAACAAGATTTATTGATGAGAACTTAACACCTAATTTATACTTAATGAGAGAAAATGGGTTAAGCTTTGATAACTATTACACTCCTGTTTACCAACAAGGAGCGACTTGTAATAGCGAATACATGAGTTTAACAGGATATAGTGGAATTACTACTAATGATTGGAGTAATAACGTGTGTGACGCATATAGTGGCAATGAACTCCCATATGCTCTTCCAAATCAACTAAAAGAGCAGGGATATAATACATATTACTTCCATAGTGGATTTGAATGGTTCTATAACCGTATTGAAATGGTTCCTAGTTATGGATTTGACACTGTCAAATTTCATGAAGATTTATTTAGAGATGAAGTTGTTGAAGAAGAGAACTTTACTGATAGATATGATACTGATATGATGTATTTCTTAGATGAGTATGTAAGTTTTGATGAGCCATGGTATATGAACTTATTAACTTACTCGATGCACGGAGCATATAATCAAGAAGAATTTGAAATGCATGCAGCTCAATTAGAAGCTGCATATCCTGATACTGAGTTAGATCCTGAAATTAGAAACTATATGCTGAAACTTGTTGAATTTGATAATCTATTAGGATTATTAATGGAAAGATTAGAAGCAGAAGGACAATTGGATAATACATTATTTGTCATCTATCCTGATCATTATCCTTATATGATGAATTATGATATTTATGAAGATTATATTGGTGTTGAAGATGATTTTCATGAAGTAATGAGACAAGAATTAATCATTTATGCTACAAACATGGAAAAAGAAGTAATTCATACACCAGGAAGCACAATGGATATTACCCCAACAATATTAAACTTACTAAACAGTAATTCTAACTTTGATTATTTCATGGGAGTTGATTTACTTGGTACAGATGAAAACTATGTTTTGTTCTCTGATTTAGCCATTACTGACGGCGAAAGTGTTTTATATTTAAACCAAGATTACAAAGGTAATCTTGTAGATAAAGAAGCACTAGACATAGCATTAGAACGTAAAATAAACGAGTCAGAACTTCAGAAAAAACTGTTAATTAGTGATTATTTTAAAAATGATTAAAAAAAACCGGTTTTAGCCTTTACAAACCGGTAATGTTGAGTTATAATTATCTACGCTAAATGTTTCGATAGCTCAGCTGGATAGAGCAATGCCCTTCTAAGGCATCGGTCGGGGGTTCGAATCCCTCTCGGAATGCCAGTAAACACAGTAAGTAAGCCATTTATGGTTTACTTTTTTTTTGCATTTTGAAGCAATTTTACTGTGTGGGCACTGGTCGGCCGCTTTAATTGGCCGTTCTAAAGTACTCTGACCTGACAAATTCGTTATCTAGGTGTAAATAACGCTGTGTAATCTTAATTGAACTGTGTCCAAGTATTAATCTAAGTGTTTCCAAATCACCACCTCGCTTCAAAAAGTTTGTAGCGAATGTGTGTCTCCACTTGTGAGGACGTACATTATAAGGTAACGATAATTTTAACTCAAATCGATAACAGATACTTTGTACATTAGTCACCAATAACCTTTTTTTAGCCATATAAGACATAAATATATAATTCTTTGAACGATCCTTAGATATAAGAGTTTTTAATAACCCTTTTGTATCGTCTCTGAAGTAAACATAACGGTCTCTTTTAGTTTTGGTTATCTTTACGTGTATTGTATTGGTAGAGAATTGAAAATCCTTTACCTGAAGATGTAGAGCTTCATTAATTCGCAACCCAGTATCATTTAGAAGTTTAAATAAGCAATAGTTTCTTAAACCTTCTCTAGTATCTTTTTGGTCCTTCAAATGATTCAATACTTTCTTCAATACAATATCATCAATAATTTCAACTAATGGAACACTTTCCTTTAATTTTTTTACATTAAGTCTCTTGTCTGTATGATACTCAATCAATAGTATTAATACTGATCTATACATATTAAGTGTTGTATTTTTAATAGTAGGAATTGTTTCTTTTCTCCAAGACCAAAACATTACAACATCATGTTTAGTGATATCTTCAATAGCTATTTCATTAAAATATCTTACTAAGACTTTTATTTTACGTTCATATTTGTCATAAGTACCAGCTGATTTAGTAATTTTTACATATTCTAGGTATTTCTCTGAAGCCGTAATAAACTTCATACAATCAACTCCTATACTAAACCATTAAATACAATGTAATCTTTTAAATCTTCCAAGGAATCGAATATATCGAGACCTTTTTTCATACGCTCTTTATTCACCATAGTTAAATCACTATTTTTAATTTTCTCTAACTTTTCTGAAATGATTGATTCATGCAGCTCTTCAAACTCAAGGTCAGTAGATGTAGCACGAATAAGTACTCGTGCTTTACCTGCAGATTTAACATACCAGTCTTTGGTACGAGTTATGTCTGTTTCCAACTTAGCCTGATTATATAAACGAATCTTTTCATTACCTTGAACAAACCTTTCCCAAGGTCGCCAAGTTTTCCATCGGGTAATTTGATTACTAGTACCTTTAGTTTTGAATTCCAACATACCTCTCAAGACCGAAAAATAAATCTTTGGAAGTTCTTCTATGCCATGAGCTACAATCAATTTAAGTAAATCCATTGTTTTTCTCTTTAATCTAATTTCAATTCTTAACCAGAAGTTAGTATCTACCTCATACCCTCTGTAATATCTTTCATACTGTTTGTCATAGGTACATATTTGTTCACCATCACGCCTACCATGATAAATAGTAGTACCAGTATATGAACCGTTCTTATGACCTTCAATCCACCAACACGAATTAACAGAACTAACATATTCTTTACTCTTAGCTTTCTTAAGTAGTTGATCTATCGTAAAGTATTTGGGAGTAAATATATCACAAGCTAAATGCCACGTTGATATATTTAAGTTATTAGTATATACGTACTCAAGAAGCTCGTACCAATCAATACCTAACAATTCTACTTCACGACAACCTTCTCCTTTTAATTCCAAAGCGTGAGTACGAATATCATTAACATTCGTAGGACCAGAATATTTAAAATCAATATGCTCCTCAAACTTGAGCAGTCTCTCATAATGTCCTATTTTTCCCTCATCAGTAAATTTTGTTATATCAACATCTACTAAACTCATAAAGAATCTAAAGAATTTGTTTTGATATAATGATTTCCAACTATTACCAAATTTGGAGATATAAATACTCTCATCTTCATCAATCGGGAATGTGATAGTTAAATAATCAAATAAGACATTCACCTCAGGAGTTTTCAAACCAATTTATATCACCTCAAATCTGATATTTTTATAGTAAATTAGCCTACCCTAAAATTTGCGAAGATACTGGGAGCCTAGTTGAGCGTTTTAAAGAACTTTTGAGTGCACTAGTAGGGGGGCTATTAGTCATAGCCCCCTGCAGGTGCATTTTTTTGAATAGTTTTATCCGTAAATATCGTAATCTACATCAGCTTTAGCTGCTGCAAATGCTTTAGTAGAATCTTTATCTTCAATCCATGTAATTGGAAAATCAATTACATCTAAAAGTTCAAGATCTGTTTCATCAAGAAATCCTGAAGCTACAGCTTTTCTATGTAATGCAACTTCAACACGTTTGTATTCTACTTCACCAGCTGCATTGTGTCTTACTAAGAATCTACAAGGAACATCTAGTTCATGTTTATCTTTGTTATCTTCAAATTTTCTAAGTACTTTTACAAGTTCATATTTATTGAGTCCGAAATATGTTCTATTACTTAAATCTTTTCTAAATTTTGGATGGAATATAGCTAGTAGTGATACTGAATCACCATAATTCTTTGAAGATCTTTTCTCTAAAGTTACATGACAAGTCGGTAAACCTTCAATAACTTGTCTTGGTAAATCTCTAAAATCTACATAACCAGTTTTCTTAACTGGTTTTTTAGCAGGGATATTACCTGCAGGTATTTTTTTATCTGTATCAGCCATTATTAAATCTCCTTAAAGTTTATTTTTAATATAAAAATGTTTCTAGACTTACCGCTATTTTAAGCAGCTAGAATACATATTAGACAACATTGCTTTCTAAGATTGGACCAGATGTTTAACCTGGTGATCTATTTCTATTCATCTCACATCTTCCTTTCAAAACGATAGTTTATTTTTGGCTATTCGAGCATTTATTAATTCAAAAGCTTCATAAATTACTTCTTCATAACTAAGTTCTAATCCCATGGTTAAAGCAAATCTTTTACAACAATTCTCAACACGATCATTAAATTCTAATTCTTTCAAGAAAACTGAATTAGGAGTGTGCCAGATAATAGACTTTAGTGTTTGAAGACTGTATCGGAACTTAAATTCGCCTTCCAAAAACTTAGGATACGAGAAATTAATTAACCATTTCATGCTTTCAGGGTTATTTATCGGATATTCTAGACTTAAATCTGTTATGCTTACTCGAAACCTTTTATCTATTGCTTCTTTTTTTAGTCTTTGATAATCGGCTTCATCGTATTTATTCTCGATTTTCATACTTATTTATTAAGGACATCAATACTTTTACTCAATGCTTTGCTAATATACTTATCAAACTCTGGAAATAGTCTTGTTTCAACTTTTGATTCCAAATTAATTACAACTGCCTTTAATGGATCCTCTAAGTATTTGAGTTCGAATAACGCAGGATTTGTTTTCTTATGCTTTTTAGGTTTTGCATATAAGAAAACATGATCATCTTTCCAACCTTTTGACTCGTAATAATATTCCTTATGTACGTTTGTAGCTATGTGTAAATCGATTTTTTGTAAAGTACCACTTGTATTTTTACCTAAATAAGTCAATTTTGACATTCCAGGACTTTCTTTCTTTTCTTTTGCAGGAGCATTTAATTTTTCTTTAGATTTATCAGCAATTTTTGATAAAAGTTTATCTAACTGTTTAAAATCTTTGAAACATTCAGACCACATATATAACTTATCGGATGACAAACTATATTTACTTTTTTCGGTTTCATGAAGCTTAAGTTTAATTGTAAAATCAACCTTCTTTTTATCTCTAAGAATAAGAAAATTAATAAATACTTCATAAGTTCCACTAAGCCATGAATGCTCATTTTTAGCTTTGTATTTTGATTTTATCAACTCATGAGTTACTTCGTAATTAACGAATCCTAGTCCTTTCTTCCAATCAAAAGTTTTGATGTGTTCGATTAATTGAGTAATAGAACCAGTTTTGTTGGTTAATGCTTTCAACTCTTTATTTACCTGTAACTCTACTTTCTTAGACCTTACAGCTTTTACGGACATGCTTGGAACAAATGATTTAATGTCTTTTTCATCGACACTTAGTAGTTCAACAATATTTGAGTAGCTAAAACCTTTATAAGCTTTTAATAAACTTCCATCTTTATCACAAAAACGATTTGCGATAGCAATTAAATTCTTAACTGAAGTCTTTCGTAGTTCAAATTCCTTAGCAGCGTAATCATAAATATTTTGATACTCATTGATTTCATAAAGCTTTTCTTTTTTAGCTAAAGCCAATTTACTTCCAATTTCTAAGTAGTTTCGATAAATACTTTTAACTTTGGTTTTGATTGCTTCGGTTATCTTGTTATAACTATAATTCTTTGCAATCAGTTCACCTGTGTCATTGATTTTTATAAACAAACTATCTTGTCCGACGTCGGACTTTTTAACTAATACTTTTTCCATTTTCACAACTTCCTTTTCTTTTTAGTTTTAATTCCATAATCTGAAAATTCTCTGGTTCTTAAAATCTAGTTTCTTCATTTCATCTATAGTCATTGATTTAGATGAAATGGTTGAAATGAAACTATTTAACTCATGTTTTATACCTACAACTTCGTCCAGTCTCTTTTGTTTTCGGTCATCACTTATATTAGTTTTTCTTTCAACAAACCTATATAAGCCTTCTAAGTAATTAATGTTCTTAATTAGATCACTAAGAATTACCTTTTGTATAATACTCATGGTTTATTACCAGTAGTAGCTTTGCAACTATAAAAGAGTATTATCCAGGTGCAAACTATTAATAAATCACAAAACATTATTAAGATCATGTCAGTAAACTCTAATATTAGTAAATATCTTAAGAAAGTAATGTTAAGCAATATTACTATCAACGTAGATAATACTGCTATGAAAAATGAAACTATTCGGCTTTTTGTTAATACCATTTCACATCTTCCTTTCGTTATTTTCTTTATTTATTTTTAAATTGCTTACTATGTTTTGATAGAGCAGAAAGATGAATCTTTGGCTCTATTACTTTAATTCCACGTTTTTTAATTTCCCATTGAAGCTCTTTGATTTTTTCATTTCTATTATGATTCCTTGTTGAATCTTTAAATGCTCTAAAAAATCTGCTTTTTAAAAACGAGTAGCTTAACTTCTTTTTATGATGATTTATCACCTCTATAATTCTTTTATTGCTTAAATGTGAATAATTATAGGGGCTACTAAGTAAATCATATTTCTTACCTCTTGTAGTTTTTCGTCTTTTCATCTTTTTAATTCCTTTCTAATTTTGCTATAAAAAAAACCTGGGGAGACAACAACCGGAAGATGTGAACTTGTGAGTTGTTATCTCCCTAGATTTAGTAGGTGTATGATTTATTCTTAAATCAAAGGAGATTAAGGAGTTTAATGCTTAAAAAGTCTTTTTCTCACATCTTCCAACTTTCGTAATAAGTAAGTTTCTAATCTCATTATAATACCAACTTACCTATAATGCAACTAAATATTTCTTTTTACGCAAGTTGTGTGTTTTTATAGGATTATAGTAGTAAAATACAAATAGGTGATTATATGAAGAATTTAAAGGCAGTTAGAAAGCAAAAAGGAATTAAGCAAATTGAAGTCGCAAAATTCCTAAATGTATCTGAAGGTACATACTCAAGATATGAATCAGGTAAGATTAACATGACACCGGATCAATTAATAAAATTGTCTGATTTTTTTAATGTTGCTACAGATTATTTATTAGGAATGATTGATGTTGCTTTAACACCTGAGCAAAACTTCGTTAAGAATAACTTGGATGATGCAGAAGTCATATTAAAAAAAGAGTTCAACCTGAAACTAGCGGGAGAAACTCTTACAGAAGCTGAAGCAAGAAAAATGCTAGATTTTTTAAGAATTTTGAGGGATGAGTAATGCAGTTTCCTACATGGGGTTCTTTCATCCTAGGATTAATTAGTTTTCTATTATCTATATGGTTGATTTATAATACTACAACACTTAAGAAGTATGTAAAAACTGTTGAACTAAAAAGAAGGCTTAAAGAAGATGAACAATATATAGTTTATAAAATAGAACTGATAACAAAAATAATTCTTGACGATGATGGATTTGATTCAACCACACAAAATCAAATCCTAGAAATAACAGAATACCTTACAATTTTGAAAGAAGTATTAACTAAAGAGCAAATCCAATTTATATATGAACTAAATCGTCTTATTCCTAATGTGGAAAGAAAGAATGAAATATGCAGGCTGCTAACTAGACTAAAAGTCACTTTAGTGAAAAATGTAAAGGAACTTGATGGAGGAGAAAAAAATGATGATTGATAATATGGTAAAAAAACTTATAGATAAAACAAAGAAGGGTAAAATAACTTGGATACATGTAGATAAAGAATCCGTAGAAATTAAAGATATTAAAGGCTTTAAACTAATTAAACTTTATGAAGTTCAACAAGCGTATTCGGTTATTGCAGGAGATACAAAATTGGTTATAACCGCTGAAAGATACATGTTGGGGAGCGCTTTCTCATATGAAAACACATATTATCTATATCTTTATTCAAAATCTGGAGTTATTTTTTCACAATATGGAGATAGCAATACAAATGATAAAACTTTACTTGAGCGCTTAATGACAATAATAAAAAAAGGCGGAGTCGATGAAAATGATCTATTAGAATCTATTGAGGGTTTTCTTGATAACTTATAAAGAATTAAATTAAATATAAAATAAAAAGACTAAGACGGATTGTCCGTTTTAGTCTTTTCTTTTAGTAATGCAAGGATAATATCTTCAATACTTACATCGATAATCTCATCTTGCTGTGGTGAATCCTCTTGTGGCATACATCTTCCTTCTTCCATAGAATTTCACATCTTCCATAACAATAAAAATACTATACTAATTTTCTTACAGTGTCAATATGACATTAATGTCACTGGAATTCTATGTTATAATGATTGAGGAAGGTGTGATTATTATGTATCGTGAGTTTAAAAAGGTTTTGATTAAAATTGCTAATGTTATCAAATATATTCTTAGAAAGTATTGGAAGGACATATTGATTTTGACAATTGTCTCTTTAATTGTCAGATACAATATTTTGAATAATGAAGCAATAGAAATTGTAGCTTATGATGGTTTTGACTTCATATTTATTCTTTTACCAACAGTACTAACAATAGTATCAATAACATTATCCTTGCAAAAAGAGACTATTTACGGTGTGGAGCAAAATAAATTTAGAAAGTTAAGTAAACATAGAAAATACAACTTCATGGATATGATTATAATTTCCATAGTTATAATGTGTGCCTATGTTACTTTTGACTATTACGGATTAACTATTTCTATTTTTCTCGCTATGGGAATAAGCGTTTTTTATACAATAGTATTTATAATGCAGGAGATTCCATTACTGTTAAGAAACGAGAGATATATAGAAAGAATAATTAAAAAGGCAGTTCACGAAACCGAATTAAGTGAATCATTAAAGAATGTTTTACACTATATGCTATTTACTAAAGGTCTTGAAAAAACATACAATGCTCTCAAAGTTAAAAACGATCCAGCTCTATTAATTTTACTTTTGACAGAGCAAAATGAATTTTTATTTCGGTACAAGAATAGTTATTCAATTGCAAGTAGTAAGTTTATGGATTCTAATAACCTTTACAATATAGTTGATGTTATTAAATGGTCTACAATAAATACCAGTAAGATATTTGATTCAACTGAGATATTAAACTATGCAAGTATAGTTGGTTCTAGTGAGCACTATTATCAAGTTACGAGAACATTATTTGCCTTGCACAATATTTTAGATGTCAATTTGAAACTAGAAGATATGTATATACATTCGATATCTCAAATACTTAGACCATTATTTTGGACAATAGACGGGAATAACAAGGATATTAAAGAGTTTAGCAATAAGGTTCTTACTTCAATGATGGTTAGTACTTTGTCAGCAAACGAATTATGGTTTGTTAAGTTTCTACGTAATCATTTCTATAATCACTCAACAATATACTCCGGTTCTAGTCAAATGTTTATATTTATTTCAATTTATCTCTACTATTTGTGTGAGATTGAAAAGTCAGTCTCTCCAAAATTCGCAACAGAAATTAAGAGTTTTATACAGAATACACCATTAATAAACTCTCATAATGAGCATGTTGATTCTTGGGAAGAGCATTTCAAACATGTCGTAGGATACGGAAATGTTAATGATGCAGGAAATCTATTAATTGATTTAATTAAGATTTTTGAATGTAGAGAAAGATTCAATTGGTATGATGTTCCATTTGGAAAAGTTAGAACTTCATCATTAAGTGATGAGTTTACAAAAGCATTGATTATTAACTGGTGGATTGGATACTTAATGGTAAGTGATGGGATACACACCGATAAAGACAATATATTGATGAGTTGTTTGAATAAACTTAACGATGAGGACAAAGTAATCTTTTCGGAGGAAATGAATAAAAATTGGACCGAGAATGAAATTCTAGTAGAGAACCCAAATATTACTTGGTTTGAATTTTATAACTTTGCATCAATGATACCCAAATATAAGAAGGATTCTGATATCTTTAGTGTACTTTTAGAGTTTAAAAATAAAGAATTAAAGGATAGAGAATTTGAAAATATCACCAAGAACGCTCTTAATCAAACTGCATTTGAGAGAATAAAAGAGGAATTGAAGGTTGGCTTCAATCGCGCTGTAGAAAGTATACCTTTTACAGACCATGAGATAAATATTGATGAGGAACCACAGAAAGCATACACTTTTCTTAGCGATTCAAAGTATAGTGAAACTATAATTAATCAATATATAGAGCAAATGCCTCACTCGTTAGGAAGATTAATTAGAGATGAGTTTGAGAAATCGGATATACAAGGTTCTATGCTTGAAAACAATACTCACACTATTGAAACATTAACAGAAATAATTCGGTTTTCACCAACTCTAAAAAGCTCACGAATTTATAGGTACACAAACGACCTAGAACTTGATAGTTTAATTGATAAAGTTAATAAGGTAAAAACTATTATAGATATATATATGCCTAGAAATCTTTTTATCAAGGAGAATGGCATAAGTGTTAATTTCAGGTTTAATAATGATCTCAGTTCCGTAAGAGAACTAAGTCCTGAGGAAATTGAGCAAATCATAGACAGAGATTACAAAATGACAAATGGGTATTATATGTATGTCGATGGAGTGGACGATGTTAGAAGTTTCCCTATTACACGAAAAGAATTAGGCGAGATTCTTAAAGAAAAATTGTTTTTCGCACAAATTGTATTTGCTTTTAAAGTTGAATTTAATAAAGAGAATATCAAGTATTATATTGAGTCATAGTAAGTTAATAATTATGAATATTAAAGGATTTGAATAGGTGATCCTTTCCATGACTCAACTTATTGGAATATTCAAATCTAGGATGATTACTTGTGGGAATGAAATCTTAAAATAATTGTCTTCATTACACTTTTATTAAAAAAAGCGATATTTCTATCGCTTTTTATTTTTATAATTTCTTTTATAAGAATTGTTTTTACGCTTTCTTTTACTCAAGAGAATAGAGACTAAACTGACTAATGCAGTCGCTATTCCTAATGAATAAAATGCGTATTGTAATTGATCTAAACTAGGCATTATCTATCAACTCTTCCAATAAGCTTACCACTTTTATAAATCTTAATTCCTGTAATTCCTGTTTTACTTCTAGAATAATAAGCTCTTTCGTTAGAATTTGCAACTCTTTTACTTCCAGGAGTCTCTTGCATACCAACTGTTATTGAGCCTTTTACCTTTCTAGGTCTAGTTTTATTAATTTTAAGTAAGGATTTAAGACGATTCTTAGCATATTTTCTTTGATCCAAAGTTAATGACATATCTTTTGAACGTTTTAGATAATACTTAGATTTATCTTGTTTTGAATATTTTTTCTTTGGTGATTCTTGCACTATCTTATGTGGTTTTATACCTTTTGGTCTATATCTACCATTAAGTAAGTCAAGTTCTTTTTGTGACAACGTTTTCTCTTTTGCGATTTTTCCACCGCTAATTCTAGCCATAATAACCTCTTTCTATTTTTGTAGTTTTAACATGTTTAAATATTTTCTAGCTAAAGAGAAGTTACCTTCATCTTCAGCTTTGTGCATTTTTCTTGATAATTCTGTAAATCTATTGTTTTTTCTAGGAGTAAGTACAGCTGCTCTATTCAAAGCATATTCTCTTTGCCTTGGACTAAGCTTTTTATCATTAATTCTCTTCGTGTAATAATTTAATTTCTCCGATTTTGTATAACTCATTCAAGTAATTCCTTCCTTAATCAAATGCTGAGTAATCATTTGTTAAATTTTGAGTATTAGTATTATCAAGACTATCCATTTTTTCTGTTATTCTTTCTATAGCTTTGAATCCCATGCTCAAATGCTCTTCTTTAGACATTGTAAGTTTCTTAAATGGTTTTACCATCGCTAATGGAACTGAAGCACTTGCGTTACGTTCGTCGAATAATCTAAAGTATGAATGAGTAGCATATTTTCCAAATGTGATCCCTGCAGGATAAACAATAAACATTGGAATTGATTTTCCTGATTCAATTAATGCAGTAGGATTTTTACCAATATTGTTAGAATCATCATGTAGGAACATGTACTGAACACAATATAGACTTTTACCTAGGAATATGTGAGTTTTCTCTAAAACTAACAAGATCCTTTTGTACAAGTTAAATCTAACTAGGTAATGCTCATACTTATTGTAAATTCTTTCAGACTTCTGAATATATCTTTTAATACCAGTAAGTCTATAAATCCAAGCTGCTCTCTTAACTTTTTTCATTTTCTTTCGAAACTTTTTCGATTCCTTCTTCATTAATCGATAGGCAAACCATTTTATGACATTCATTTCAAAATTGAATAAGAACTGATCTTTTGGTTCATAAAGTTCTATCGATCTATTAAAGAGTCTGCGTCTATTTGCAGTAACGTCTTTTTCACTTTGAGCAATAGTGAATCTAAGAGTAGTACCTTTACCACCATGACGCTGCAATACGTTTTCAACATCTTTTCCATCATCGTTCTCTTCTCTAGCTTCTTTTGAATTATTCGAGTTAGTTCGAGAATTATCTACAATCGCAGCTTCATCTTTAAAAGTGATTAGATATTTTTCATAAGCTCTATTGTTGGATCTAAAGAACTGGAAAGTAGATTCCTTCATTGGTAAAGACATCTTGCCAGTATTAATTGAATGAATACTAGTGTTAGATTGAATATTGTTATCTCTAAAGTATTTGTAATACATAAGTTCAACATATTCACCTAATAGAACAACAATACTTTCTTCTGAAAATGAAGTATCATTAAGTTTGTTATTAAAGTTAATCAAACTAATTTGCTTTGTTTTTATGTAATAATAGGCAAACATTTTATACATGAGTTCAGTATGAACATTTGAGAAATCGAATTTATCAAATATAAAATCATTGAAGTCTTCAAAATCTAAGTACTTAATCATTAGTAGATTCAGTTTATATAGACGTTCTTCCATATTACCGATGATAATACCTTCAGACATTTGTGTTAAGGCAGTACCATTTGCTGATTTACGACTTCCAATATAGCCGAAAATACCTATATTATAGTGTCTAACAACGTTTCTATCAACTTTTGAGATAGACTCACTATACAGCATGTTAAACAGTATGAATTGAATAAAATATCTATACACAATGAAGTTTATGATAAATGAGTAAAGTATGTATTCATTATATTCTTTTGTAAACATAGCAATTTGCATGTGATAACTGTCTATTAACCAATAACACAGATAACCTAAGAGACCTATAAATAATAGATCTACAAAGGTCATGTTTCTTATTCTAACCATAATTCTTCACCATCTTAGCTTGAAACAACGTTTTTAATAGTAACTTAAGTAAAATTAAATCAATAATCAGATATAGTAGAACAAATACTAATACATTATCTAAATGAATCCAGATGTATTTTTCTAACCATAAAATCCAACCTCTTTCAACTGAAATGTAACTTTTATACCAATACTCATAAATAACGAATGGCAGTACGCTTATTGTTAATAAATATAAGAATATCTTAAATTTCATTTATTTCTTCCAGGAGATTCCTTTTAAGAATAAATTAGCTAGTACACTTACACCTGCAATAAATGGATCTACAATAAGTTTAATAATAACTATTGCAATAGTGTTAGCTATACCTAACATAATTTCAGCCAATATTCCTAATAGTTTATCGCCAAAGTTCATACCAACTATGATAAGAACAATGACTCCTATTACAATGAAGACTACCTTTTTCAAAATGTCTTTGAAAGTAGTAAAACTTAAATCATTAATAGTAGGAGCAGTTGATTCCTCTGTTGGAGGTAAAACTTCTCTACAATTCTCATCAGTCTCTAAACATATTTCTTGAAATACCATATCATACTCTATTTCTGGGATAGCGTTGTATTCGTCATTAAGTGAAGATAGTAATTCTTGTTTCTCGGCTAAGGATAATCCATGATCTGTTTCTATTTGTGTTACTTCATAATCATACTGATCTTGAATGTCAATTTGCAATTGGTCTATTTCAGCGTCAGTTAATACATATTCAAACTCTAATATTTCTAGAGTATCAATGTCTCTAGTTTCACCATAGAGCTTTATTGAATAGTCATAATCTAAATCTGTTGGTCTTTCACCAACTAATGGAATGTTTCCATAATAAGTAATATTGTCGGCTTCTTGATACCATAACTCATCATCAACAGTGTTCTCATAAAACAATCTTTCTTCGTCAGCTTCTTCTACGGTACCAGGAATACAGATTCCAAAGAATGTAGTACAAGTTCTCTGAGTAGTGTAAGTTAACAAAATACTGTTTAATGACTTCAAATCTCTACTGAATTTTATATCAAATCTTGTCCAACCACCTAATAAGTGATCGTACATGATATTTATATCAGTAATATATGATACACCATGCCACTTGCCAGTAGTTTCATCGTATTCGATTCTATGATAAGTACCTTCTGTAGTTACATATTCACCTTCATAAACTCTGTCACCGACAGTAGAAGATGAAATACAAAGAGTATAGTCATTACCATCTTCGGATGTTCGTTCTCCAGGTGGAATACCACAATAAGAAGGTAGTTCAGAAGCTGCAAGTGTTGAAGCAGCTCCTAATGTTAAAGATATTGTAATCGCAACTAATAAAATCATTAGTTTCTTCATATTATCACTTCCTTTTTATACCTAGAATAATTACTCCGATAACTACTCCAACAATCCAGTAGTTACTAATGAATATACCAACTTTATCCCAACCTGAAGGATCCTCAACAACTAAGTTAATATCTGAAGAAATTACATGAAAATCAATTTCTCTAAGATACTCGTTACCATCATCACTAAGTAGATTAAAATTAAACTCATGTAAACCTAAACTATCAAAAGTATCTGTATAAGTATCTTTTGTTTTTTCTACAATGTAATTTGCATTTGATAAATCTCCAATGCTTTTTAATTCTGCAATAATTTCGGCTTCAGTAAATAAATCTTGATTACTTACATAAAAGTCATAATCATCAATAATCATTAAAGCATTAATACTGTTACTAACTGTAATTAATAATGTTTTGCTAGTTATGTTACCTGAATCATCTGTAATACGAAGAATTACTTCATAAGTACCAGGTACATTAGCATTACCTAAGTAATTATCTCCAACGACTTCGATTTCACTAGTAAGAGTTCCATCAACATTGTCATAAGCAGAATACATTTCTAAGTAAAAATCACTTGCAAGAATATAGTCAGCTCTTTTAATAATTTCCTCTGGACCAGTTAAAATTGGTGCTACTCCATCAATAACACTAAGAACAAAAGTTTGGGTAATATTATTTCCTGAAGAATCTGATACTGAGTAAATCAAATTGTATTCACCAATAACATCAGGATCAACTAAATCCAAACCAGTAATTTCAATTTCTTCGGTTAGATCACCTTCAAAAATGTCAGTAGCAGTTATATCTGGTAAGTTCAAGCTTAAATTACTACCTTCATGAATTGTTAATGATTCATGAACTACAACAAATTCAGGAGGAGAAACATCAACATTCCTAACAGTTATAGCTATGGTGGTTTCGATATCACCACTGTCTGTTACACCATAAACAACGATAAAATCTCCTAATGAGGATTCGTTGCCTGTGTAGTTATCAAAGACTACATATATTTCTAAAGTTAAATCACCATCAAATGGATCAGTAGCTGTTAATTCAGTTTGTATTTCTTCAACTGTCTTAGGACTATCTACATTATTTATGTAAACATAATCACTATCTTCAAAACCTTCAGCTGCCAAAGAACTGAAAGTTCCGAAGATAAATAAGAACATTGAGAAGAAAACTAAGAATAATTTCTTTTTCATAATCTCAACTCCTTCAAGTTATTAATCTAATCCTAATATCGTACGCATTTGCTCAACTGATAAAGAATTAGCATAATCAAGTGTATATAAATTAGCTGAAGTACTAAATTCTGGAGGTGTATTATCAATTACAGTTATCGTAATTGTATATTCAGAGTTCAACATTTGAGAGTCTTCAACCTCTAATACAACAGTATAAACACCTTTAATACTTTCATTGCCTGTATAATTATCTGATTTTATACTTATTGAACTAGTAACATCACCATCATAAATATCTGAAGCAGTGATATTGTCTAAAATAACTGACAATGCGAAAGGATTTCCAGTATTAAATGTATAATCTGTTTCACCAACAAAGCCTGGAGCAGTAGTGTCTCTAACTACAACAGTTCTAGTTAGTTGTGTAGCAACGTTTCCGTTACTATCAGTAATATTATAGTAGAGGTTATAAGTACCTAATACACCAACATTAACACTACCAGTAACAACTGAAGAACCTGAACCATCGTAAGCGTCAGTCCATGTAGCACCTGAATCGGTGAAATTATCACCAAACTCAACGTAAACATTACTTGGACCTGATAAAGTTTGAACAGGGGAAGTAGTATCTTGAACAACAACTAGTCTAGTTCTTTGTGTAGCAGAGTTACCGGAACTATCAGTAGCGTTGTAATATAAAGTATAATTTCCTAAAGTGTCGTTAGTAACTGAACCACTTACACTAACACTTAAATCAGTATCGAAGTTATCCGTTACACTATATCCAGGTTCATTAAATGTTGAAGGATATTCAACATAAACCGTACCACCAACTAAATTTATAATTGGATCTACTACATCAACTACTCTAAATATAATTGTCATTGTAGTACTATTGCCTGAACTGTCTTCAACAGTAAAATCAACTTCATGATCACCTAATACATCTTCGTTACCTGTATATAAATCACGACTTACTGTAATTGCAGAGGTTAAGTCTCCATCAGTTTCATCAGTAGCAGTTAATGTGCTTTTAAAAGTAGCTACTGAATTTGGTGAATCTACATTATTTAGATAAACAGCAGTTGCACCAGTAATTAATGGTGGTGTTTCATCACTGTTATTTATACCAATATATAAAGTAGCAGTACCTTGAGAAATCTTACCACCACTACAATACATTACATTGTTGACAGATATCTTATATCTTGTTGAATCTTCACCATCAATATCGCTACCATCAAGAGTATATGAAATAGTTTTAGATTGAGTACCACTAAAACTTAGACCAAGAGATACTGTTTCACCATTCAATTTTGCCTCATAAACTGTGTTTACATCTTTAATGATTGAATATGTAACGTCCATATTAGTATCATCACTATCGATGAATTCCGGATATTGAATTGATAGAAACGAACCACTACCACAACCATCATCAAATGGTTGATAAATACTTGATGTTTTTGCTCCATAACTAGCAGCACCTAAATCTGCATTTTCTTCTCCAAGGCCAAAACCGATAATACTAATTATCATTGATAAAGCCATTAACATTAATTTTTTCATTTTCTCACCTTCCTAGTTCTTTTTTTCTTTGGAAATAACATAGCCATTGTATTCACAATGCTATCCAAATGTCTATTTGCATGTTTGTTGTTTTTTGTTTCGATTCTAAGGTCTGAAACATGACCTAAAATACTATTTCGCATTATCTTTTTTTCTACTTGAGCATGTTTACCTTTGTAAATTGCCTTTTGCTTTTTGTTTTTGCTATTTTTCATCTTATTTTCGTAATAACTACTTTTCTCAAATAATGAATATTCCTTTTTCTCCATAATTAGCTTCCTTCCATTACTACAATTTCGTCGTTTGGAAATAAATCATTCCAGAAATCTTGTGTTTCAGTTTTTACGGTATTCCATGTTTCAACGACTTTGTTTTCAACAGAAGTAATAGTTGTTTCAGGAATAACTCCTTGATCTTTAAGACCAAAATATAAACCTACTAATAATGCAATTACGATAATTGTTTTCTTCATTTATTTGTTCTCCTCATTATGTCCGACATCGGACTTATTTTTAATAAAAAAAGACAGTCGTAGCTCGTAAGCTAACTAAACAGTCTTTTTAGTTTCCTTTTTTTGGATTTTCTTATAAACATAAGTACTACTAATGTTTAAAATCTTTTTTAATTTCTCATCTGAGAGGCTTTTATAAGGCTCTGGTAATGCTTTTATAAACCCTATTGCCTTCTCTCGATTACTACTAACATTTCCTTCCATAAATCACCTCTATTTTGGTTTCTAATGCCCTTCTAAGGCATCGGTCGGGGGTTCGAATCCCTCTCGGAATGCCATTTTAAAGCAAAAGCAAGCCATTTATGGTTTGCTTTTTTAATTATATATACATTATTTAACACCTATAGTATGTAGAACAATAACTGAATTCAATTTATTCTTATCAAGTAAATCTAAATATGATAAAATATAATCAACAAGGAAAGTTGCATGTCGCTATTTTTATGCCCAAAAGGTGGTATGTGTCCTAGATAATCATTACAGAGCAATCCTCGACAGATTCATGCTACTCAGTTCTTGTTGAAGATGAATCTAACTACTCACACATTCAATTATGTTTGGGTATGCTTATGAAATTAGATAATGATAGGAGAGATAATATGAGAGTTAGAAAGTTTTTGTTTATTATGGTTATTACTTTTATTACATTCCTGAGTAGTTGCAGGAATATAGAATATGATCAAACTAAGATTTCCTACATGACTAATGATGGTATCTTGAGTACTTTAGATGAGGATGAGTTCAATGTTTATTTTGGTGAAGGGATATACGGAGTTAGTATTTTTCTAGATAGAGAGCAGATCCAAAGTTTGTATGAATATCATAGTATTCCCGAAGATATTTTCGTGGAAATAGAACCCTTGTACAAACAACAACTTATTACAGAGCACGGTTCGTATTTTAATGGGATGTTTGTAGAACGTTACAATCTTATAGAATATAATATCATTCAATCACCAAATGACTCCAATATAGTTCTTCTAAATTTTGAGTTATCCTTTGAGGAATTAATGATTTTTTTAGTACCATTGGTTGAGGATATAGAATGTAAGGAGATATTATTAATAGATGATTTTCAGTAGAAGTATTGAGTAAAAGATAACAGCCAAAGGCAACTCATTCAGAAGAAGGATAGAGTTGTCTTTTTACTATACAAAGATAAATCTTTGTCCCTGAAAGAAAGCTATTATCTTTAAAATATTAGTTGTTTACCTTAAATAAAGTGCATACATAAACCTATCGATAAATGGACCAATGGCCTTCTAAGCCATCGGTCGGGGGTTCGAATCCCTCCCGGAATGCCAGCTAAGAACTAAATAGTTAAGCCATTTATGGTTTAGCTATTTTTTATTTACCTAGACCGATGGCCAGCCAGACCTTTGTTTACATAGATAATTTGGTATGATAAAATGTATAGGAAGGGGATGTGATAAAATGAAAATTAGAATTTATAATCATGGAAGCAACACAAAGAAATTCAGAGTGAATAATGCAGATTTTTCATTTGTAAATGCACATAAAGACAAAGCTATCATTTTGAATGGAAATGAAATTTTGGAGTTTAAGGATCAATTTTTGAAGAAAGCCAAACTTGACTTATCAAATTACAAAAATGATATTGATATTCATGCACTATCTTTTAGGGTTGTAAATCGTGGAATAGTTACTATTTTTGTTGTACCAATGGGAACACAAGTAAGTGTATACTAAAAAAAGACCTTCTAAGCCATCGGTCGGGGGTTCGAATCCCTCCCGGAATGCCATTTAAAAGCACAGGTTAGCCATTTATGGTTAGCCTTTTTGTTTACAATATAGTCATTTATAAAGGTATGGCCATCGGTCGGTGGCTGAAATTAGCGGTTTAGAGGACTTTTCTCATAACATTCTTAGAACATAAAAAAACAGCTTACTAGAGCTGTTTTTAATTACAATTACATTGTGATTGTTATGCTACTTTGAAATATTCATTTCTAATGAAGTCATTATCTAGATGTAAATACCTTTGTGTGGTCTTAATTGATGCATGACCTAATATCAATCTTAATGTTTCCAAATCTGCCCCACGTTTAAGAAAAGTAGTAGCAAATGTATGTCTCCATTCATGAGGTCTTATGGTATAAGATAGATTTAGCTTCTTTTCAATTCTAAAACACAAGGACTGAACATTATCGACACTTAGTCGCTTGTCTTTTTGGTAACTCTTGAAAATATAATCAATTGCTCTATCTCTGGTAATTAATTGTTTAATAAGCTTTTTAGTATCATTTTTGAAGTATACAAATCTTTCTCTCTTAGTCTTTGTAACTTTCGCATGTATAGTATTCGTTTCAAAGGAGAAGTCGCTTACTTTGAGATTTAATACTTCATTGATTCGTAAACCTGTATCAAATATCAGTTTAAATAGAACGTAATTTCTTAATCCTTCTTTGTACGTTGTTTGCTGTCTTAGGTATTCAAATACAGTAAACACGGTATGAGGATCAATAACTTCAATCATTATATGATTCTCCCGTAGCTTCCTAACTTTCAATCTGATATCAGTATGATACTCAATTATTAGTATTATGACAGTCCTATATTTATTTAATGTTTGAGGTTTAATATTGGGTAACGAAGCTTTTCTCCAAGACCAGAACTTGATTACATCTTTTTTCGTTATGACAGAAATATCAGTAGTTCCAAAATACTTATTAAGAATCTTTACTTTTCTAGTGTAAACATCCAAAGTACCATTTGCCTTAGTTATCTCAACATAATCCAAAAACTCTTTAGAAGCAGTAATAAAGTCCATGTAATCACATCCTTTCCTGATTTTTCTAGTAATTAATTTGGTAATCTATATTAATTTTGTTTGAGGGGGTGTAAAAGCATAGTAGGGTGGGTATTACCTACTGCCACCCCGCTTCGCTTTTCCAAGCGAAGGGTATTTCTGTATCGGTAATTTTAGGTGCAATAATTTCTAAAATAGAAACTATAACTTCATTATAATTTCTATAATAGAAAAAGTCAATGATTTTTCTTTCTTTTATGGAAATTTTATATTATAATCATATTGAGGTGATTACATGAGAATAGGAAGTACATTGAAGGATTTAAGAATGAAAAAAAAATTAAAACAAAAAGAAGTTGCTGATTCTTTAGGAATTACTGCAGTTGCCTATAATAGGTTTGAGAATGATAATAGAAAACCAAGTTATGAGTTACTAATCCTAATAGCGGACTTCTTTGAAGTAGATGTTGGCTACTTTTTTTACAGAGATGATATTGATAACGGATTCATATTGATACGTATTTTATTTAATGAGTATCTAAATACCTATATTGAAATTAACAAACTAGGTAAGAAATATTTAAATGAATCAGGGAGTAGAGGAAGTAAGTTAACATTGACTGAGCAAAGATTAGAAAATGAGTTAGAAGCTAAATACTTGCATCTGCAAAGTTTAAAATCTGAAATAAACCAGTTTACTAATTTGAAATCATTTGACTTATTTATTGATGACATGTGGATGAAAGGAAAAGTTGAACTGTAGATGAGAAATAATAGAGTTAGATTTAGAATTAGTAAAACACATTATGAAATTTTCAAATATTTCTGTAATAAATATAGATTCACATATAGTACAGGCTTTACTCACTTACTGTTACAAGAGAGAATACTAAAATTTATTGTGTATAGAAGGCATTCTAACAGTAAGGAGAAGGAACTTGAAATTTTCGTATCAGATGAAACTCAAAGAATATTCATGGGATTAGTATTTGAGGTTAAAATTGAGAAAGTACAAGTTTTTATTAATTTGCTAAAAACTATAAAGCTACTAGAAAATGAGATTTTATAGTTGCAGAATGATTGCTGGCTTATCTAAAATTGATGTTTGTAAAAATCTTGATGTAAGCATCTGCCATTATAACAAAATTGAGTCAAATAGCATTGAGCCTGAGCTTGATTTTATAAAGAGATTTAGTATACTTACTGGAATCACTGTAAACTATATTTTAGGTATTATTGATGAACCTTTACCCATAATGGGAGGGAAAGATCTAAAAAAGAGGAAACATTCTAGTTAATGCTTCTTTTTTTATTTTATCAGACTGTATCTATGATATAATATATAAGATAATGTGTTTTTTAAAGTCTGTACCAGCAACTTGAAATATCACTTGTTTAAGTATTTATCTACATAGGAGTCATTAGTGAGTTCCAAGAAAGAATGTATACCAATTAGATAACGAAAATACTAAAACAAAAGGTGTTGAAAATGAATATAGAATGGGGAAAATTATGAAATATGATGTAGTTGAAAAATATTTAGACAACCAAAAAAGTAAAATTGTAGAGGTTTATGATTTTGCTTCGAAAAAAGTTAAGTACACAAGCTCATTAAAAGGTATGAAAATTAGAAAATACAGGGGGGATGAAGAAGTAGTAAGATCTTTTATTCTCGCTAAACTTGTAAATGAACTTGGGTATAAAACTAAAGACATAGAAATAGAAAAAGAATATGATATTGGAAGACCTAAGGTTAACAAACCAAGGATAGATGTCGTAGTTAAGGACCCAAAGGGGGACCCATTTCTATTTATGGAACTTAAAAGCGCTTCTGAGTATGATATCGACAAAGATGAGATAATAGAAAAGCAATTATATAATCTTGCATCACAGGAAATTGGAATGGGAAATTCTGTGAAGTATCTTGTTTTATTAACTGCTGATACTATTGGAGATGCCATTGTAGAAAAGTGTATGATAATTGATTACCAGAAATACAGTTCTTTTTCAAGTTGGGTAAAATCAAGAGAATATGTTGATACTCTTCCTGAAAGATATGGTAAACCTCAAAAGATACCATTTATTAAGAGTGGTAAGAAAGATTTAGATACATCTTTTTCTCATCAGCAATTAGATAATTTGAGAAAGAATTTACATAATGTACTATGGGGTGGCGGAGGAACAGATGATAATGATATTTTTTCATCACTAGTTAATATTATCCTTGCAAAAATTCAGGATGAGAGTGAGAAGAAAAGTGGTGAAAAGTATGACTTTCAAATCTTCTCATACAAAAATGGGGAAAGTTTTGACTCTAATGAAGTACTGTTTGAAAGAATAAATGGTTTATATAGAAGAGCTCTTAAACAGAGAATGAATATAGTTGATGATGCGAAGGTGAATAAATCCTATGTTATCGATGAGAATAAGTTTTCCTTAAATAAACTAAAGTATACTATTTCAGAGTTAGAGCGTTTTAGTTTTGTTGATGGAAAAAATAGTTTAAGTGGAAAAGATATCCTTGGTGATTTCTTCGAAGGAATAATCAGAGATGGATTTAAACAAAGCAAAGGACAATTCTTCACGCACATAAATATTGTTAAGTTTTTGTTATGGGGACTACAACTAGATAAGCTAGCTATTAATAAAATTAATAATGAACTTGAATTACCATTCCTAATAGATCCAAGTGCAGGTAGTGGAACATTTTTAATTGAGTATATGAGATTTATTACAGAAAATGTTAAAAGAAGATTTAAAGACAAAATAGAAGATACCAGAGATGTTGAGGACATGTATGCAAACTGGTTTTTACCAGATCATAGAGAAAATAAATGGGCTTCAAAATATATTTATGGTGTAGAAATCAACTTTAATCTTGGAACTGCAACAAAAGTTAATATGATTTTACATGGAGATGGATCTACTAATATTTTTGTTAAAGATGGATTATCACCATTTAATCTTTATAACAAGGAAACTGCACCTAATTTCTTGAAACAATATGACAATGATCCGCTATATAATAATAAAAAAGTAAATAACCAATTTGATTGTATAATATCAAATCCCCCATTCAGTGTTAATCTTGATAATGACACTAAAAAAAATGTAAAGAAGGAATTTATTTTTGGATCTAAAAAGAATTCTGAGAATCTATTTATTGAAAGATGGTATCAATTACTTAAACCTAAAGGAAGATTTGGAGTCGTTTTACCTGATAGTGTTTTTGATACTACAGAAAATAAGTATATTAGACTTTTTATCTACAAATACTTTAATGTTAAAGCAGTAGTTTCTTTACCTCAACTTGCATTTCAGCCTTACACCAGTACTAAAACTAGTTTATTGTTTGCACAAAAAAAAGAAAAACAAGAGATTTGCGAATGGAATAAATTATGGTCTCATTATACTGGGGAGTATTCGAAACTAAAAACTAGAGTGGAGAACCTCATAAAAGTATATGTTGATGGCAAAAGCAGAAGCAAATATCCATCAATCAAGAATCTTTCCAAGCAAGAGGATATCAATATTCTTACAAGATTAATTGTGGATTTTGATTTGGAGAAATTTGAGACACCAGAAGATTACATTGCTAAATATAGGGATGAAATTGATAAAACTTTGAAGATCGATAATGATACAAAGGATCTATTTGGTAGAGTAAATACTTGGTGGGTATTTAGTCAAGTGGCGAAAGATTTAGATCAAAATATTCTTATGATAGAACTTGAGAACCTAGGGTATAAAAGAACCACAAGAGGAGAGAAAATTATGCCCAACGACTTGTACAGAACTAATGAGAATGGGGATATAATTGTAGATGATGGGAAACTAGAGACTGCACTTGATCACCTGAGAGGTATTGTATGGCAGTAATTACTTTTGATTCAAAACTAAAGGATATGGCAATTAGTATACATTGTAGACTTGATGAGAAATATCAGTATATTTCAAAGATAAAAAAATGGGAAGTATTTACTTCCAAGTTCAACCAGCTTCCTCTTGGGTATTTCATAACGGAAATGAATTCAAAGAAGTTAAAAAAGGGTATGTTGCAGAAAAAGTACAAAGTTCTTAACATTTCAGATCAGAAGCAAAATGATGGAATTATTAGAAATATTCAAATTACTGATGAGATAGGTTCAGATAAATCAATTTTAACAGGATCTGATATCCTAATATCAAAATTAGGAATGACTAGAGGATATATCTTCAAAAACACTATCAAGGATATGGATCTGCTGGGTTCAACTGAAATAATACCTTATGTAAATAATGGTAAAATGAGTACTATGCTATTAAAATATATTCTATTACATCCCAATATGGTTAATTCTTATTCATATATGCAGACAGGTAAAACACCATCACATCTTCGAGTAAACCCTATAGAATTACTACGAGTATTAATTCCTGTTATTCCAAATGAAATACAAGATAAACTTGAGAAGGAAATAACCATAATTGAAAAAAATATTTCAAAGCTAGAAAAAATGATTGTAGAACCTAAAGTGATCATTAATAAGGTTTTTGCAGATAAATTTGCTGTTGATAAGAAGTTATACAATAATGAAAAAAATAGGAAACACTTCAATGTTCCTTTATGCAGAGTAGCGAAGAATGATCATCTTAGAATGAGCACTCACTTTCATCATGTTAGCTTGAATAAGATCGATAAAGTAGTTTCTGATAAAAATAAATGGATTAAATTATCAAAAGTTTTCAAATTATCAGGAGGAAAAAGAATACCAAAGGGATTTAGTTATTCAAACTCCAACACTGATTATAGGTATTTGAGACCGGCCGAAGTGGACTTCGGAGGTATTCAGAAACAAGAATTAAAATATATATCTAAAGAATTATATGATGGACTTAAGAGGTATAGTATTCATACTGGTGATTTTTGTGTATCAATTGTTGGAACACTAGGCAAAGTTGCATATATTGATACAAAAATTTTGGGATTAAAGAAGGATAATTTGATATTGAGTGAGAATTTCATTAAGTTAAAACCTAAATTGGATTTAAATACTGATTTTATGATATATTATCTGAATAGTTTTCTTTTTGAAGCACAAGTTAATAGAGAATACACAATTACATCAGTTAAGAAACTAGGAATTGATAAATGGGATTATATTATGATTCCTAATCTAGATGAAGAAGAGCAATCTGAAATCGTAACTAACATTCGAAAGAAATTAAGAAAACAGAAGCTTATAATTGAAAGAGTAAATCAGGAAAGAATGAAGATCAACGATCTAATTAACGATAATATTTGATAACTAAATGATTAAGAAAAAAAATGGGTCTAATTTCAAGAATAAATATTTACATTTATCACTATGTATTCTGAGAAGTTTTTTATTAAACATATTAGACGCATTTTTGCTTGTAGACATTGTTAGAAAAGGGGTATGAGTATGAATAAGTCAAAAATAATAGAGGATTACAACAAATGTTTTGATAAGCTTGGAAATTCTTTTAGACATCAAGTAGATGAAGTAATTATCGATTTGAAGACATTATTGGATAAGGGTGTATGCAAAAGAAACATAAAAGGATATACTATATCTCAGTTTAATCTTCTTGAATATAAAGATATATCTGCAAAAAATGGAGTATATCTTATATTTACAGACTATCTTATAGTGGATATTCCTTCAACACAAAAATATTCATTTAAATATTTCGAAAAAGACTACTTTTTGGTTTATAGAGGCGAGGGTAGTAATTGTAGAAATAGGATCTCTAGTCACTTTCATTTTCTTAAAAAATATGATGAAAAGGTATTTAAATCAACAATGCAAGTTATAGTAAATGAGGATTCTAATTTTAATCCGAACATAAAGAAATTTAGAATTGATCTTGAAAACAATAAAATTGTTGAGGTTGTATTGAAAGATATATTCCGTTCTTATGGAATACCCAAGAATCTTAATTGTTCAAACTGGATAGTTCTTTTCTTACCTTTGGATAGCTCCAAAACGGGGTTAAGAAAACAGTTTGAGTTATCAATAAGTGATAATTTATGCTCCCCTCCCTATGGTAATGATGAATGAATATACCTCAGTTGAAAAAAAAGAACTTCTAAGCCATAGGTAGTAGAAGTATTAGATTAAATGCTAATTAGAAGTCATTTACTGACTTCTTTTTTATGCTAAAATTAAATGAAGTGTAGTTAGAAATAAAGGGGATGAAAAAGATTAATATATTAGAGGAAGTTAAAAGATTGAACGAATGCTACTTGGAGTATTTAAAAGAGATAAAAAATATTGTAGATTATGAGATAAAATTTGATAAAACTAATGCCAATAACTATATGAGGCAGTTTATAAATGAGAACACTACCAATGATGTACACTTACTTGATGAAGCATTAAAGCAAAATAAAGAAGTGGAATTTTTGCATATTTATGCAAAAACGAACATTAAAATGATGCTAAAGGACTTTATTGAAAATCTTGAAACTTCGTTTTATGCTTTAGATAAAAGACGATTGTCATCTGGATTCACATTATCTAGGAAACCAATTCAGGACACATTGTTTTATTTTGAGCAACTTTTGATTGATCACATAAGTTTCACTAGAGATTTATTGCAAGGTAAAGTTATAAGTATTGAAGAAAAACATAAGCTGCTGATTAATAAGAGAAATGATGTTTTGAGCAATATCAAGAAAATGAATACAACTTCATTTATGAATAATGAGAAGATAGAGCAAATCTATAAAATTAGATTTGATAATAACTACTTAGGTGGATTAAATTTCTTTTGGCAAAAAGGGAATCACCTTTTCACAACAAGAGGCGATGCTTATAAGACTGTTAGGGCAGATATGAATTTTGTTTTTTCTATGAAAGAAGATGAGGATGTATATTTAGAAGCATATTATCACAATTTGTATTACATGTTGGAATATTCTATGTTCATTCTTCTAGAACTGACAACAAAGACATTTAGTATAGTAAGAAAAAATACAAGCGAGTTTATTGAGAAAGTGCGAAAAATTACAAAGGAACATAATGAATATCTTCTGAAATTTGACAAAGCAAATAAGATTGGCATTGTATAGCGATTTCTCTTAATCTGTTTCTTTGTTAATTTGCGTCCAATATCATCTAATTTGCGCAAAAGACCTTCTAAACCATCGGTCGGAGGTTCGAATCCCTCCCAAAATGCCAGTTAAATACTAAATAGTTATGCCATTTAAGGTGTAGCTATTTTTTATTTTCCAAGAGCAACGGTATACGCTACAGTAAATTATGTTATAATATTTAGGAAGGAGATGAATGTTATGAGAAAAAATGTTTTATATTTTATTATTGGATTATTACTTTCTAGGTTAGGATTATGGATGCTTATGTCTGGTACGGATAGTGATTATTCCTTTGTTAAGATCGCAACATATAGTATTATATTTATTTGTATACCATTGGTATGTTGGATTTCAACTCTTATATTGATTATAAAAGATAGAATTAAGTTTACACCTCTATTTATTTGTAGTACCACATATATGGTTATTATTTTGTCTTTCTTCATTGTTTTCAATATGTGGGTTAATACGAGAATGTATCACTAAGTAAGGTTTTATGTAGAAACATAATTAGAAGAGAGATATCTTTATAAACCATAAATCCAGGATCAAAATAATCCTGGTAATAGCATGTATAAGTATAATAACCAAGCAATTTATGGATTGGTTATTTTTATTAGCTATCTTTGGTAATATTTATTATGATATAATATGAGGAAGGAGATAATTGAATGAAACATATATATACTTTTACGGTTATTGGGATATTACTATTTTTGCTATCAGGGTGTGATTTTCATAGAAGATCCCAAATTATTGAATCTGAAGGTGTTAATTACGGGGATGTATATGAGGAGTATTACTCAGATATCGAATTTGTACCTAAAGAAGGAAATATTTGTGATGATTTAGAAGATTCACAAAAAGTTTATTATGAAGTAGACAATCTTGCACCTGTAGACCTTGATGAAATGATTTCTGATAGAAGAACCAACTTTATTTATGGAGAAGTCTACAAAATTGAAGATTATAATTGTGTTAATTACAATGCATATTTTAAAGTGTTTGAGACAGGTTTTAGCGAAGATGAAGTCCCACTGATTAGAGTAATTGTTATGCATTCATATGAACTAGAAGAAGGTAAAACATATATCTTGAATCTTACATACTCTAAAGAATCTCAAAGTTATGCTTTATCAAAGGGTTATTCTTCAATATTTTATGAGGATGAATCAGGGAATGTAGTGAGATCTGGACCTGATGATTATGGAACACATAATCTTGAAGAGTTTTTAGATGAAATATTTATTAGGTAAATACCATTCGATATGGATTGTGAAATACTCACTTCTTGATTAGTAAGGAACTCTTTACTATGTGTTTGAAAAAGAGTACATATAGTAAAAAGACCTTCTAAGCCATCGGTCGGGGGTTCGAATTCCTCTAGGAACACCAGTTGAAAAGTAAAAGACCTAGTTTTAGGTCTTTTTTTATTTCCAATAGATAAGGAATATAGTATATCTTGCAACTGATTATAGTATATTAACGCATTTATGTGCTACAAATGGAAATATATCAATTTATGTGGCACACGTGCATGTGCTACAATTATAAAATCTATTGCAAATGTAGCACACATGGTGTATACTAAATTCAGGTGATATTATGAGTATATTGAAAAGCGTATTAGAAGAAGAACTCGAGAGAAATTTGAGAAATCAGAAAAGTTATGAAGAAATATTATTAAAACTACCTAAAGGAAGTATATATATATCGAATCGGAATGGGAAAGAATATATGTATAGAAAGAATAGACTAGGTAATAAGATTATAAATGAGTACATTTGCTCTCTTAGTAATGTAGAAAAAGCTAATGAGGAAAGGCAAAAATCAGAGGAATATATTAGAGTTAATAACAATATACGTATAGCTAAAAACGAAGAGAAAAAATTGAGAAAGGCATTGAAAGCTTATGAAGATTAGTTACGAAGATAAATTGTTAGAAATCATAAAAGCTTTTGGAGAAAGTGGTATTCTCGAAAATGTGATTGTTATTGGTTCATGGGCGACATATTTTTATGTTAAGATTTTTGTTGGATTTATTCCATCAATAAGAACTCTTGATTTTGATTGCTATATACCAAAAACGAAGAATATCAAGGTTTTAAAGAGTGTTAGTGAAACTTTGAAACCAATCAATTTTGATCAGGTGTTTGATTCCGGGACAGAAAAATCAAAATTTATCTCACCAGATGGATTTGAGATAGAGTTTTTAGCAAAATTAAAAAGAAATCAAAACAACATAGTGAAAGTTGATTCGTTAGGAGTGAATGCTGAACAGTTGGGGAATTTGGAACTTTTTGATAAAGGTTTTATAACAGTCAATTTTGAAGGTTGCAATGTTAAAGTTGCTAGTCCATCAGCATATGTTTTGCAAAAAGTATTGATATCTGGTAAACGCTCGGAAGAAAAAAAACTAAAGGATTTGGAGTCAATTAATCTTGTATACAAAGAAATTGAAAAGGATGTAGTTCAACTTAATCAATTTAAGACTATTATCGCTTCTTTTGGATTAAAAAGACAAAAGGCGTATAGGAAATACTTGAATGATAATAGTGTAAGTTTTCCTGAGATATAAAAAAAAGTACTTTGATTTTTTCAGAGGTGCATATAAGAAATCTAATTCTTACACTACAGATAAAAGATTTGGATGTAGCTAGATTTTATTCATATTTTTAATCAAAAAGACCTTCTAAGGCATCGGTCGGGGGTTCGAGTCCCTCCCGGAATGCCAGTAAACAACTAAATAGTTAAACCATTTATTGTTTAGCTATTTTTAATTTGCAATAAAAGATAGTGTCCTAAATCGTTATTTACTTCACTTATATGAATATGGTAGTATTAGATTGGTTTACATTTATGAGAGGGGGAGTTACATGTTAATTAAAGAACTTAAGTATGAGAGTATAAATTTAGATAAGTATATAGATGATATGGAGTATAACTTGTCGTTTTTAGCAAACAATAATGATTTTGAGACTGAATTAAATGCTATTAATGAGATTGTCAAGATTAAGGCAAAGACAGATACTGCTATTGGTCTAGCAGTCTTAAGACACTATTCTGATACATCGGATGAATTTTATAGTGAGGTAATGAAGAGTCTAGATACAATTGGTTTTGAAATTGATAAATATGAGACTATTTTTGCTAAGAAACTTTTAGATTCAAAGCATCAAGAGGAAATTACTAATCTATTTGGAGAGTATTATTTACAGAAAGCACAAATTGCACAGAGAACTAGCTCAGAAGAAGTGAAGGAACTGCTAATTGAAGAAAGCAGACTTGTTCAGGAGCGTACTATTTTGATGTCTAAGTCACAAGTTGAGTTTAGAGGTAAAACATATACTATAACTCAAATGCCACAATTTACTACAAGTGTAGATCGTGAAACAAGAAAAGCAGTCAGATTAGCTATGTCGAGTTTTTTTGAGAATCAAGAAGAACATCTTGATGAACTTTTTGATAAACTAGTAAATGTTAGAACAAAAATAGCTCACAAACTTGGTTATGACAACTTTCTTGGATTAGGTTATGATCGTCTAAATAGAATTGATTACTCCCCTTCTGACTTAAAAAAATACTATAAGTTGATGGTGAAACATTTTGTACCATTGAACGAGAAGTTAGTTGATAAAAAAAAGAAAAGATTGGGGATAGAAGACTTTAAGTATTTTGATGAGGCTATCAATTTTGTTGATGGAAATCCAACCCTAAAAGGGAATGCTGAATGGATAAAACAACAAGCAATGAAAATGTATTCAGAGATGTCTAAAGAAACTGAGGAGTTCTTTGATTATATGATGTCATATGATTTGATGGATTTTGAGTCACGAGATAATAAAGTTGATTTTGGATTCTACATGTACTTTGACATATATAAATCACCATTTGTTTTTGGTAGTTTTAATGGTACCTCTGGAGATGTCAAAATTATTACTCATGAGACGGGTCATGCATTCCAAGCATTTATAGCAAATAGGATATCAAATCTTTATTATCCACTTCAAAGATGTACCCCAGACATCATGGAAATACATTCAATGAGCATGGAGCTTCTTACAATGCCTTGGATGGAACTATTTTTTCAAGAAGATGCTGATAAATATAGAAGCAGTCATTTGGAATCATCAATTGGTGCTTTGCTGAGAATCACTTTGTATGATGAGTTCTTACATATTGTATATGAAAAACCAGAATTATCGAAAGATGAAAGAAAATTATTGTACAAAAAACTGGAGGAGAAGTATTTTCCATCCTTAGATTATGATACTAATGAATTCCTAAAAAAAGGTACAAATTGGTATCGAATTGATTTGCTATTCTCAGTTCCTTTTTATATGATAGACTATAATATCTCTCAAATGGTTGCGTACCAAATATATGCTATATCTAGAAAAGACCACAACAAAGCTCTGTCTAAATACTTTGATTTATGCAAAATGGGTGGAAAATTCTCATTATCAGAGTTACTTAGAAAGGCAGAATTGAATAGTCCTTTTGATAATGAAACGTTGATTAAGATAGTCGAGGAAGTAAGTAATCAAATAGATAAACTGGAAGATATAATAAATATGTAGTTCAAAAAGGCCTTCTAAGCCATCTGTCGGGGGTTCGAATTCCTCCCGCAATGCCATTTTAAAGTAGATAACCAAGCCGTTAATAGGTTTGGTTATTTTTTTCTAGATTAATGCAAGATTATTTATAGAAGATGTTTCCTCTTTATAAAGAATTTCAAATATGCTACAATTAAAATATAGTTGACATCTCAGATTACTGATTTGTCAGCTTTTTATACTATTTAAGGGAGATAGGATGTTCAAGGAATCGTAATTATAATAATTCTAACAATAGAGCTTTGATTAATTGAAATGAAAGGAGGTTCAAATGCTTGTAACCGATAGAGAAGTATATGAGAATGTTAAAGAATTAATCTCAGTTGGAAAATACAATCAAGCATATAAAATATGTAAGTCACACCATTGTAATGATAAAACATTAGAGGCAAAGATTAATTGTGCTAAATACATATTAAGATGCATTTCATCCTTTTCTGATATTGAGACGACATCCTTTAAATGGATTACATCATTGAAAAAAGAAAGTTATGTACCATTAAGAGAATACAAACGAGAAATAAATTTGAATTTCATGGCAAATCAAATAAATGAAATTAGAAATTTATTCGATTTACAATAATATCAATTGTTGTAACAGCAAAAGAAGTAGATTTCTACTTCTTTTTGATTAAAAGAAATCTTCTAGAAACAGTTTGGTTAGAGTTCCTCCAGAAATGATATTAAAAGCGAAAAAAGACCTTCTAAACCATCGGTCGGTGGTTCAAATCCTTCCCGGAATGCCAGTTAAGAACTAAATAGTTAAGCCATTTATGGTTTAACTATTTTTAATTTCCCTAGATCGATGGTGTTATACTAGATTTTACTTGATTATTGGATTATGATATAATTTAACTTGAAGGAGATGGTAAGGTGAAAAAATACGTATTTTTACTTCTAATTGTGCTTTCATCTAGTCTTTTTGGATGTGAGAATATCTTCAATGACGAGATTGTAACTTTAGAATATAGTTTGGAGGAACTTATTCCAACTATGGAAGGTGAGGAAATATCGGTTGATGAAGGGCTGCTACATAGTGATTTAATTGATAATGAATTTTATGTTGGTGTTTATACAAATGAATTTCAAGAGCAGGGAACAACATACACTTATAAACGATATATATCACCAAGAAGAGAGTTTTTAATTCATCTTAATGATGTTAGTGAGTTAATATATGAGAACTTTGACTTAATAAGTGATATATTTGAGGATCCAAATGATATAGGTCATATTGTTATCAATAATGATTTAGGAATATTATCCATTTTACCGAAGGACACATCATCTTTAACTACAAAAAACTCAGTAGTTTTATCTCTACCAGAGGAGTATATTATATTTGATGATGAGTATGATACTTGGCATGATGAGTTCACTGTTAATTATGAAAATGCAACTGGATTTAATTTTAGAGATATTATAATTTCCCAATTTAATATTGAGTATTCTGCTGAGTCTATGGACACGTTAGAATTCTATAGTTGGATTGTATTTACATGGTTAGAAAATGAGTTTACATTTATAGATGTTGTTATTGAAAAAACATCTGAATCGGAGAATACAAGATATCTTTATATTGATTCAGATGCATCAAGATTACTAATAGGACATCAAGGAAGTAAGGGTAACTTCACTTCAAATGAAATTCCATTAATAATTGAACGTGTATATGGTGATAAAGTATATCCTACTGATTACTTACTTAAAACGAATACAGATAAAACTGATAATAGTATAAGTGTGATTTTCTATCAAACTAGGTAACACATAGTTCCTAAAGCACCTTGATCCCATGTATGGAATCCCCAACCATCGGTCGGGGGTTAGAATTCCTCCCGGAATGCCATTATAAAGCAAAGAAGCCCTTTGGGCTTTTTTTATTTTATACCTTTTTCACAATGCCATAGGTGGGGGGAGCATTGGTGCTCATTGGTTATTTACTGCCCTCCTTTTTTATGCTAAAATATATAAGGAAGGTGATGCTTTATGAAAAAAATATGGATATTATCTATTTTACTATTATTAACTTCTTGTGGTAACTCTATCAAAGAAGTTACTTTTTTTGAATTTCTTGAGGATAGTGGATGGAATTGCTCGTTTGTAGAGTGTGAATACAGTTCTAATGCAAATAACTCTGAAACTATAGGGGGAACAAGATTAGATACTATCGATTCAATTGACTTTATTTATCACTTAGAAGAAAATTATTTTAGTGCTACATATTCCAAAGAAGTTACCGGAACAGACGAATCATTAGGCAATACCTTAGGTATTGAGGAGACAATTCTTATAACGTTTTATCCAGATTCAGGTAATGTTACTGCAAAAGCTGAATTAGATTATTACACAGCTGGATTTCAAACAATCTATAATACTGCAAATATATCTGTGAATATATTAGAAGATACTTATGAGTGTGATAGAGCTGATGGTGTAGATGATTGGTGTGGAAGTTTTATAGATACTGTGGTAACACATGTTGATTTCATGTTAGAACTCAGTAATACATACCATGAGGAGTACTAAGATTAGAATTTATAAGTTATGGTATATCCAAAATAAGATTATATAATATATTTTCATAAATTTTGATGTAATTTATAATCCAAATAAACTTTAAGAAGTGTAAAAGTTGATTTAAAAGACCTTCTAAGCCATCTGTCAGGTGTTTGGATCTCATAAGGCACTAAAAAATAAAATAAAGTTAATCCAATTATGGGTTAACTTTTTTTATCGAAGTCTTTTCACAGATCAAAGTAACTCAGGTTATTATATCAACTTCACATCTTGACTTATGCAATTCTATATGGTACTGTGTGGTATATAGTACTGTGTTACGACTTGTAGTTAAGAAATATGGAATTATTTCATAACTTATCTACATCTATGTAGCAAAAAAAAATAAGAAAGAGGAAAAAAAGTATGAACGAAGTAAAGGGTAAAATAATCATTTTAAACGGTGTCTCAAGTTCCGGTAAAACAACAATTTCCAAAGAACTACAAAAGGAAATGGAGGAACATTACTTTTGGGTAGCTAATGATACTTTTTGTGATATGAGTTCAAGTAAACATTGGAAGCAAGATTGGATAGCTATAATTAATGAAGCTTTAAATGGTATGATATATACAATAAAATCGTTTTCTGATTTAGGTTATAATGTCATAGTAGATCAGGTATTTCTTAATAATGAATCACAAGGTACAGTACTTCAAAAGTTTGTAGAGGTATTACACAACTATCCTGTTTTATTTGTAAGAGTAGACAGTTCATTAGAGGATTTACGAAAAAGAGAAATTGAACGAGGAAACAGAAGAATAGGACAAGCTGAATCCCAATTAAATATTGTTCATAGTCATCAAATTTATGATATAGCGATTAATACAAGCGAGAAATGTCTCGAGGATAATGTGCAAATAATAAAATCTGAGCTAAAAAACAATACGAAACATAACGCATTTTTCGATTTGTACAAGAAATATCAAGAAATAGATAGTGTTTATTAATATATATAGATGCAATTCATAATATAGGTCTTCTTAGCCATCGGATGGGGGTTCAAATCCCTCCTAGAATGACAGATAAGAACTAAATAGTTAAGCCATTTATGGTTTGACTATTCTTTATTTACCTAGACTGATGGCGTTTTGGGTCTTTGTTTTAACGCATGAATTTTATGTTATAATAATATAGAAGGAGAGGGTGTTATGGATTTAACAATACTAAACATAATTGGATTATCAATATTCATTGGATTGCCCTTGTTTTTCTCTAGATTGAGAATTTTGAAGAATGAGAGAGAGACCAAACTTATATATATTCAATCTTTTATCTTATTAATATATGTAGTGTTAATTACTTTAGGACAATATATTAATATAAGAAATACTGACATATATATGACTGAGTATATTGTTTATTTTTGGATTGGCTATTACTTTGTTATTGATCCACTTATAGTCTATGTATTTGTTTTCTTACAAAACAGGGAAATGGATACTACTTTTTTGTTGTATTTTATCAAGTCTACACTTTGGACTTTCATTTGGACAACAATTGCAGTTATATTATTTGTTACTTATGTTTTTTCAAGTGGAGCACTTCTAGTATGATTATTACTTAAAATTATTGGTATAGATGAGAATTAGATCTTATAAGACATCGGTCGGGGGTTCGAATCCCTCCAGGAATACTAATTAAAAGCAAAACCCCTCAATTGAGGGGTTTTTATTTCTTGTTTTTCTTCTTAAATATACTACTTTTAATTGTATTGAAATGTTCTTTTATTTCATTTTTTTGTCTTTTAGCATTTTCTTGACGTCTCGCTTTTTTCTTACTAGAACTTTTCTCCTTGTTTATACTGGCAAGCGATTCAACAAGTTTCTCATGTTCACTAAATTCTTGAGTGCTAATCGTAAGTTTATTTGAAATAACTTGTAAAGGTACATCTACCATTCCAAGAATATTTCCCTTAAAATCACCAACATCTTGTAATTTCCTTAAGAATTCTGTATCTTTGTCTAACGCAATTGTGAATAGAGTAACATACTCGGAAACAAAAAATCTAAGAAATTCTACCATGATTTGAATAATTAAAGATATTGAAGAGAATACAATTAGTGCATAAGCAATATCAGTTCCACCATGACGAATAATTTCAATCATATTCAATGCTAGCATTGAGCCATTCACAACATATTTGAAGATCCTAAAAGTTTTCTTTACTGTTTTAACGTTGCCATTACTTTTGTTTCGATAATTGGCTAGGAAATAGATGAATGCTATTGTTGATAAAGCCAAGAGTAATGTGTAAATAATCAAGTAAGTAAGATTTACTAAGTTTGTATAAATTGAATAGCCATAGTAGGCAAAGAATATTGCTTGAACTACAATTGTTGTCCAGTACAGGACTTTCTCAATATCTTTGATAAGCTTACTCGTTATTCCAAGTGTTCTGTGAAAAATCATTTTATAAAAACCCCTTCCATATTTAGAAATTCATTATGTGAATAAATCCCTTTGCTTAATATTATACATCATATGAATGTTTTAGACTATTTTAATTTATTCTTATATAGTGCTATATACTATGCTCCTGATGAAGTTCATTTCTAAATTGATAATTTTAGAGATTACTCCATTTAGACTTGAAAATATATCTAAAGACTTATAATATAAAGTAGATACAGTGAATATGAAAAGATAAAGCAAAGTAACGAAATAATAATGTTATATAAGGAGTGGTGGAATGATTGTATATCTAGATCCTAAATTAGTAGGTAAGGATAATTTTAATACATTAGTAGAAAGGTATCCAGAAATTGAGTTTGTCACTAATATTGATAGAAAGAATGAAATAGAGGTTCTGATTCCTTTTAATCCTAACTATGTAATGGGAATCAATGTCTTAGAGTATCCTAATTTGAAATGGATTCAATATTTTTCCGCAGGATTTGATGGTGTAGATTTATCACATCTAAAAGCTAATGGTATATTATTCAGTAATGCCCAAGAAATTTACTCAAAGGCAATTGCTGAAGATGTGTTTTCAAAAATACTATTTTTTAATCGGTCTTTCAAACACTATCTCCAGTCGATGAAGGAAAAGAAATGGCAGCCAATTCCAAATCACATTGAATTAACCAATTCAACGGCACTTATTTTGGGAGTAGGTTCTATTGGCAAAGAACTAGCTAAACGTTTTAAAGCTTTTGAAATGACAGTAATAGGGTATAGAAGAAATGCAAAAAAAGAAGCTAACTTCGATAAAATAATTACATTAGATACAGACTTAAATACAGAACTATGCAATGCTGATTACGTAATTTTAGCATTACCATTAAATGAAGAAACTGAATCTATGTTTGATAAAAGTAAACTTCAATTAATGAAGAAAGATTCGTTATTAATCAATGTTGCAAGGGGTAAGATAGTAAATCAGGATGATCTATATCATACTCTTAAAAATAAGCAAATCAGAGGAGCGGGTTTAGATGTGTTTGATCCAGAACCGTTACCTAGCAATAATCCATTATGGGAATTAGATAATGTTTTTATTACTCCTCATAATGCATCATCAAGTATATATATGCAGGATAGATTACTAAGTTTAATCATTATGAATCTAGATCTATATTTAGATAATAAAGCAGTAAACTATCAAATAGTTTAAGACTAATGATTAAAGAAGGAGATGAGAACTATAAAAAATTGGAGTTTGGATAAGAAAAACAGATTTGTTAATGCTTTTCTTATTGTGATTGTTTCAATATATATAATTCATTCTATTTTTGAGTCTGTTACACTATATAACTGTATTGAATGTAGTGCACCATGGCATGTTGCATTATTGTTTACCACAGCAATATACGCAATCCCAATTATCATTTTGATTGGATTGAAAATTTACTTAAAGATAATTAGGAGAGTGTAAATGAATAATAGTATAGGTAAATTAATGTATCTTATAATCTATACATTTCTAGCTGGATGTTTATTTGTGATGTCTATTTTAGGAAGTATTACTGGTTATTTGCTTTTAGCAGTAATTATTGCATTTACCATGAGTATAGTAGGGACTTTCTTTATGTACCTAAGAGTAAGGAAGGAAATAAAGCTGAATTCCGATGTTTATTCTAAGAAATCTAAACTATAAACTTCAGTCGGGTGTTTTTAACATCAAAGTAATTGAGTAAAAGATCAAAGTCCAGAAATGGACTTTTTTTGTTATAATATATCTTGGAGGTGGAACTATGAAAAAAAACACGATAAGAGTAATGATAGGTATATTAATCCTTTTGGTGATTTTGAATCTACCTATAATATCTATAAATCATAATGTTAGTTCTAATGATTATAGTAACTGGATGAAAGAATCTATTAAAGACAATGAGAAAGTAACTGAAATACATATGCTTGGAGCACATGATGCTTTTTCTAATGAAATCAATATTTTTAGTAAACCTGATTTATATGCAGATAGTATTGTGAAAGGTTTTACGGGTACATTATTAAAAGGATTTCTTGTAAGACAATCTATTACTCAAACAGCGGATGTTGATGAGTTATTAAATGGTGGAGTAAGATATTTTGATGTTAGGTTAAGCTATGATAATGAAGAATGGTATACGAAACATAATTTCATATCAAGTGAGTTTGAAAAAATTGCAAACTCGATTACCTCGTACTTAGATGAAAATAATGGAGAGATTCTTATTCTAGATTTTCAACATGTTGATGGTATCGATTATGAAAGTAACGAGGACTATCAATTATTTATTGATATGTTAGATATTTATGGATTACTTGAACATAGTTATTATAATAGTAATGATTCGTTATCTAATACAACCTATAGAGATGTAACGAGTAATAGAACTAAAACCAAAATAATTATTGTTGATAAATTTACACCTGAATTAAAAGTGACATATAATTATGAAACAACAATTAGATCAACTTGGGCAAATAATGATGATTTTGAAGCAGTAGTGGACCTCTTAAAAGCAGAGTCGATAGAAATTGAAAGCAATCCTGAACTAAATCAATACTTGCGAGTAATGCAAGCTGTAACTACAATGCAAATGGATGGTAAAGGAATCTTAAATGGAATAAAGACATGGTCATTAATTGAACGTGCTGAGAACTTCAATAGTTACTTAATTAGTCATGATGATTTTAATGAAATATTTGAAGAATTACCAATAATAATGGTAGATTACTCGAATAGTAACAATGCAGATTTCTTAGATTTGATAATGGATGAGATAATCAGTTTGAACTCAGAATAACGTTTGAAAGTTATATAAGAAAATCAAAGTTGGTAAAGTATGGATAAGTATAGAGTGTTTTGTTTTGCACTTTTAGCAATCATGTTTATAGTTTCTATAATAATGATTTTTTCAAATGATATTTGTGTTTTAAGTATCTTCTATTTCGTTTTTGGGTTTATTGGAATAATTGAGAATATTATTTTCTTTAGAAATAATAGATTTAATTAAGTCTTACTTTTACATTTAATAACAATTATATCCAATAGAAAGAATATTTACAGAGTAATTTTGCTATGTTAAAACGTTTACTGAAGGAGTGGATAAAAGATGGAGAAGAAAGTGCTTATCTTGTGGTTTTTATTTTTAGTTTTAAGCAGCTTACTATTATATTTATGTTTAACAAGTAGTTATGTGTATTATGAGGAAGGAACAATGACTATTCTTGAGTATAGTTCATATTTACATATTTTTATTATTATATCTCTTGTGACTTCAATGATTAGTTTGATTACTTTTAGTTTTTATTCACTAATTAAAGGTCCAGATGGCAAAAAAACAATAGCAGTATGGATCCTTTGTTTACCAATTCTTGGAATAGGATCTGCTATTTTCTCTTATTTTCAGGAAAGCATGACTTTTAGCTCGAGACTTAAGTACGGTCTTGGTGTCCGATTCATAAATGCTAATAGTGATTTATATCCAAATGAATTAGAAGCCCTGGATATCATTAGCATTGGAAATAGTTTAAAGTTTGATATCGGATTTTACTATGTTTTATTATTTCTATTATTAAGTGGAGTCTGGCAAATTTGTGTAATTAAGTTTCTTTGGCCTTATATTCAAAAAATTTCAAGATAGATTTCTATTTTGTTATGATAAGTATAGTAGGAGTTACTGTGATACAATATTAATAAGTAGTAATGATTGATATTATGAGAGGAGAGAAATAATGAATTATTTATGGGGCAGCTTGATGTTGCTGATAGGGGTACTAATGTTCTTAGGTGCAATGATGAAAAGTGAGTTTATACTTTATCGATTAATCCACGCAAGAGCGGAGAAGATGTGGGGAGATAATGCTCATACTTTCTTAATGATTTCAGGGTTAATCGTCGCCGGTTTAAGTTCAATGTTTTTTCTGAATGTCTGGGGATAAAAGAATATTATGGAATGAATTAGAAAAAAAGTCCAAAATGGACTTTTTTATTTTTTATAGATTAATCTGACAGTATCTAAATTATGTTATTTAGTACATCAGGGAAAAATGTTGATACTACTACAAAGGCAAGTATTATGAAAAAGATTGCAGCAATTAGTTTTTTACCTGATACAAGTTCTAGTCCAGCTATTCCCGCTAGAGCATAGATTAGATATTGTTGAACAAGATTAAAGTAACCAAAGATTTCATCCATTCCTTCGAATGTAAATCCAACAAGAGCTTGAACATTTTTTAAAGCATATAATAAAATGATTATAAAACCTAAAACAGAACCAATAACACTATAGAATTTTTTCATGATTTCCTCCTTGAGATTTATTAACTTTATTATAGTTAATAAATCAATGATTTTCAAGGAATTACATAGATATGAGATATAAGCAGGAAATTAGAATTGTTCTTTATTTGAAATATGTTACAATTAAACTAGGATAAATATCGGGAGGAATAAGAATGAAAAAACTTTTTGCTTTATTTTCAGTTTTAATTTTATCAGGATGTTCAATTGGTGGAATATTTTCAAAAGAACCTGAATTATTTGTAAATGCTGTTGATTTAGGGGTAGTTTATGATGATGATGAAGTAGCAGCAACTGCTGATTACAATGAAAAATATATTCAAGTAACTGGTGTAGTTAGTTATATTAGTACTAACGAAGATGAAGTTACTATTCAACTATATGGTGGGGTAATTTGCTTAGTTACATCAAAAATTGATGATGTTAAAGATGTTATACCACATAATAAAGTTGTTTTAAACGGAACTGTCGAAGGTCTTGATAGTGATGGAAACAAAGTAGTTATTAATAAGTGTAAATTGGAAGAAGTAATAACTGAGGTGGAGATAACAACAACCTCTTTAGAAGTTGCAGGTTTAGATATTGAAGAGATAGGATATAAGGTAATAGAAATAACTGGTGTAATCCAAGAAGTTGAGACATATCGTTTTAGTGGATGGGGACTAGTTACTGATCATGAAGAGGGTAGTCTAAATATCGTCTTTGAGTATGGTGAAGATCTATCTGGATTTGAAGCTGGAGATACCGTAACTATTATTGGGGTAATTGTTCCTTATTATGATTTCGTTTCTCCAACGAAGTATCGTATCTACAACGGAAGAATTGAAGAAATTATACCTGTGAATTAAATAAAAAAAAAGTCCATTTATGGACTTTTTTATTCAACTGGTGGTGCGTAATCGGTAAATGTACAAACACCTGCAACAAATGTTGCATCTATATAATCTCTTACAGTACCGGTACTGTCAACTGCTGATTGGACGATACCTAACATTCCTTCATCTTGTAAGACATCATTAGAGTAAAACTCATATACAGTGTCATCTTTATAGATATACTTAAATGTATCTCCTTGTGGACATACTGCAACGATTGCATCATCAGGAATCGTTGGTTCTGAACCACCACATGATGTTAAAAACAGTGCGAGTGTGAATAAGAAAAATAGTTTCTTCATATTACTCCTCCTTATTATTTAATCATTGTGTTGATATACCTTTATTTTACATAATTGATGGGACAAATGCAATATTGATATATTCAGCTCTTAAAACTGTTTTAATGTTATAATAAGTAAGAAGGGAATGATTTGATGAAATGGATAATAAGGGGAGTTATTATTTTACTGTCTGCTATTACTGTACTTTTTTGTTTGAATGAAACACCTAGAGCAATGACTAATCCGGAAATCGAGTTGTTTGAAGTTGCTTATGAAAGTGATAGATATTCTATATATGAAAGAATATATGTCGATCCAGACAACTATTATACAATGCAAGGGTATTATATTGGATCAAAGGATGATCTTTGTATAACCGGAGCAAAAGAAAATCATATCTATATGGTTTTATATAAATCAAAGTTTTATATTTTATCAGAGGGAAATAAGTTTGGGGTTATAACAACAGATGTTTTAAGGGAAATCGGGATTTGTGATTGAAAATATGTTAAAGGGAATGGGTAATCAGAGAAAGTTGAAGACATTATAAATACTGGATTACATTTAAGATACGATGTAGGTTTATTTGTCGTATAAATACTATTGATTATAATACTAGTTACACAATTAGTGTTTGCCATAAGATATAATAGAATCATTGAATTAGATTAAGGGGGTATTTTTATGAATTATGAAACCAAACTAGGAATTAGAGTAGGAGCCTTTATTTTAGATATGCTTGTTATTTCAGCAATAAGTTCTTTATTAACTAATTTAGGTCTAGGTGTAGAATATGAGGTTTTTCCTGGAGTAGTTATTAAAGATCTAACCATTTGGCAAAGCTTCTTGCTTTATGCAATATACTTTGTTGGTTTTGCTGTATTTAATAATGGAATCACTGTAGGTAAGATGGTAACTAATTTAAAAGTTAAAGATGTAGGTTATAATGAATTACCACAAAACAAAATAATATTTAGAGAAACTATTAAGGCAATTTTAATGCCGATTTCTTTCATATCATTTATTGTTGCGGTTTTACGTGAGGATAATAAATCTATCCATGATATGATTTTTGATACTGTGGTTGTAAAAGAAGTGAAAGATATCCAGGATCCTTATAATATAAAAGGAAAACGAGATATCAAAAGTGTTTTTAAAGAAAACACTTTTGAAGATTACCAAAAATCAAACCAAAAAGCACAACCCAGAAAATCAGAAAGACAGTTCAATGTACCTGATGATGAGTATTATGATGATCCGGCAGATAACGATGTTACTCCTGACAATGAGGACGACAATTATTACCAATAAAAGACAATATTTACCTTTTATTGTGATAGTATTGTGAAAATATTTGGATTATCAAATAAATGTGTTAAAATTGATTTGAAGATAATAAAAAGGAGAATAAATTATGGATTATAAATTTAAACAAGATGTTAGCAAAGATGATTATGTATCTTTCGTTACTAATCATATGAAACAAAGTTTTATTAAACCTTTAAATGTAATTTTATTCACAGTGAGTATTGGATATTTAATGATCAGCCCATTCTTAATGGCAGCTGAAGATAGAAATTATACATTCACGTTTATTGGTGTTGGATTAATGTTATTATTAGTCGCTTTGGTAATCTTTAGTAAAAAAGCTGCTGAAAGACAATATGATAAATCAGAAGGTGGATTCAGTATGGAATACGAGATTACTGATGATGCATTAATTTATATTGTTAATGAAGGTAATATCTCTAAACAATGGTATGAATTCTATAGTGTAAATGAAAATGAAGACTATTTATATGTTTATGTTAATAAGCAAAGAGGGATGTTAATTATCAAGAGTGCTTTAAGCGGGGATGCTTTGAGATTTATAAAAGATAAATTAAGAGCAAACATAAAACCAAGGAAAGTAAAATTAATCGACTAAACTACTCAATTTTGAGTAGTTTTTTTTTAGATAATCTAGGAAAAGTAAGGTTATTATGATAAAATAAAATGGAAGAAATTACTTGGGAGGACAATTATGACTAATATCTTATGTATGGACAATAGTGATACAATTAGAAAAATCGTTATGGACTGTGTTTTAGATTTAGGATTTAATTTTTTTGAGGCAGAAAACGGTCGAGAAGGACTCGAGAAACTCAAAGAAGTTAAAGATTTAAAAATGATTATTCTTGATTGGAATATGCCAGTAATAAGTGGGAAAGAGACATTGATAAATATTCGTAATATGGAAGAATATAAAGATGTCATTGTTTTAGTTTTAATTAAGATAGAAAATAAAGACCAAGTAATGGAAGCTATTGATTTAGGAGCTACTAATTATATGTTGAAACCATTCAGCGTTAACAACTTACAAAATAAAATAGAGGAATTAATAAATGATGCAGTGTAAGCTGCATTTTCATTTTGAGGTGATTTGATGGATATAGAGATTTATGATAATGGTATAGAAAAGGAAGATTGTATTGATGTTCCTTACCGAACTGCTTGTAGAGGAATTGTTATAAAAGATGATAAGTATTTAGTAGTACACCTTTTAAAACATGATATAACTACCTTTCCTGGTGGGGGTTTAGAAGAAAACGAAACATTAGAGGAATGTGTTGTTAGAGAAGTATTAGAAGAAACAGGGATATTGTGTAAAGTTATTAAAAAGAATATTAGTGTAACTGAATACTTTATCGATAGTAAATGGACTAATGTCTATTTTACTTGTGACTTTGTTAAAGATACTAATCAAACTAACTTAGTTCCAGAAGAAGTTGAATTACAACTTGTTAAAGAATGGAAAACTTTAGATGAACTACTAGATATCTTCGAAAACAATATGACAAAACATGAATATGGTCCAAATATCCATAATAGAGAATTCTTAGGACTTATCAACAGTATTTAAGGAGGGGTATTATGTCTTCAATGAATTTAACTAAAAGTAAGTTTATGGAATTTATTAGGTGTAATAGATATCCTGCTTTAAATAAGATTCATAAACGCAAAGATTTAGATGATGCCGAAAAAGATAGATTTTATGATCTGATAGATACATTAGAAAACTTTGATTTTGACAATGAAGATTTCTTAGAACCGGATTTAGAACATTTAGAAGTAATGATGCCATATTATAATGAGGTTGAAGTTCTTGCTGCTCGTAAAGTTATGAGCGAATGGCAAGGTGAAACCCAGTACGGAACTAAATTTGGTACACAAAAGCTTTTTATGAGAGATCATAAAAGCTTTAATTTAATGTGTTATGTCGATATTTATAATAAGGATAAATCACAAATCAATATTATTGAAGTTAAAGCAACGACTTCAAATAAATATATGAGTATGGGTTACCGTGTTCAAGGTGATTTAATAAGTATATTCTATAAGGATGACAACGGAATCATTAAACTAAAAGAAGAACAAGATCCTTCCTGGTTAGATGATCCTAAATATATGAAGAAAAGACAAAGACTTTTAGATAGATTTACAGGTGAAGGTGTGTATGTATATGACCTTGCCTTCCAAAGATTTGTCATTGAAGAAGATATTCAAGATGCAAAATACTATTTAGGTGTTTTAAATCATGAATACGAGTTTGATGGAACTTATTTTGAAGGTGAACCAGTTTATACTAATGAAAGTAGTTGTTTTATTGATTTAACTAAAATTACTAAAGAGTTACTGCCAATAATCGAACGAGATATTGACTTAGTAATTGAAAGAATCATCAATGATGATGAATCTCGAGTGCATTTAGGTAAGCACTGCCAATTAAAAAAACAAAGACAGTGTATATATAAGGATATATGTTATGACAAATTCCCTAAAAAAAATAGTATCATGATGTTTACTGATAAACATCATGGATTTAAAGATGAAGAAGGAAATAAATACGATATATGGGATTTGATTCAAGAAGGTAATTATGCAATGACAGATTTATCTCATGATTTAATGAATAGAAGGAATAATCAAATTCAAAGAGATTGTGCAATTACTCATAAACCGTTTTATGATTTTGAGAAAATAAGACAAGGCATTGAAGTATTGCAATACCCTATCTATCATTTAGACTTTGAATCCTTCCCTTGTCCTTTACCGAGGTTTAAAGGAGAAAGAGCATATATGCAAAGCTTATTCCAGTTCAGTCTTCATATCGAAAGAACGCCTGGGGTATGTGACAAGGAAAAAGATCACTTTGAGTTCTTAGCCTATAATCATGAAGACACTAGAGAAGAATTAGTTCAGAAACTTTGTGAGTACATTCCTGATGACGGGGGTAGTGTTCTTGTTTATAACCAAGCATTTGAAAAAACAAGAATCAAAGAGTTAGCTATATTCTTTCCTGAATATAGTGATAAACTTCATAATATTAATAGTCGCTTATTCGATTTAATGCATATCATAAAAAACAATACAAAAATGTATGAGAGTTTAGGGTTTGATACCGACAGAGCTAAAGCTTGGAATTATTATAGCGAAGACCTATATGGAAGCTTTAGTATCAAGAAGGTGCTACCTATTTTTAGTGACTTAAGTTATCAAGATATGGTTGTTGGAAACGGAATGGCTGCTGTCTATGCTTATGCCGGATTTCATAAGCTGAATCCTGAAGAGTTAAAAGACATCAGAACTGCCTTAACAGAGTATTGTAAACAAGATACTTGGGCTATGGTAGAGATATTAGATGAATTAAGAAAGATATAAACACTTTTGGTTTACAAAAAGTGTTATTATGTTATAATGAATTGTTAAAAATTATTAGGAGGAACAATAATGGCTAAAATTGATCAATTATCAGGTAGCAAAGTACGCATTGAAATCGAAGTTTCAGCAGAACAATTCGAGCACGGATTAGCACATTCTTTTGAAGCAATAAAAGAAGATGTTGAAGTTAAAGGTTTTAGAAAAGGAAAAGTTAGTAGAAAAGTATTTGAACAACATTATGGTGTTGAATCATTATATGAAGAAGCAATTAACCACGTATTACAAGAAACTTACATCGGAGCAGTTACTGAAAATAATCTTGAGGTTGTAGCTCAACCAAAAATTGATTTAGATATCACAAAAGTTGAACAAGGTAAAGGATTTACATATGTTGCTGAAGTTGCAGTTAAACCTGTTGTTACTTTAGGTGAATATAAAGGATTATCTATGCCTAAGCAAAGTACAGAAGTTAAAGAAGAGCAAATTGAAACTGAATTACAAAAATTATTAGAGCAAAATGCTGAATTAGTTCTTAAAGAAGAAGGAACATTAGAAAATGGCGACACAGCAATCTTTGATTTTGACGGATATGTTGATGGAGAACCATTTGAAGGTGGGAAATCAGAAAATTATGAATTAGCAATCGGTAGTGGACAATTCATCCCTGGATTCGAAGAGCAAATGATTGGAATGGCTTTAGGAGAAGAAAAAGACTTAAACGTTTCATTCCCTGAAGAATACCAAGCAGAAAACTTAAAAGGTAAAGATGCAATTTTCAAAGTAAAATTACATGAAATGAAAGTTCGTGAATTACCTGTAATGAGTGATGAATTCGTTAAAGATCTTGAAAAAGAAGATATTAATACTGTTGAAGAATTAAAAGCAGATACAGTTAAGAAATTAGAGGAAAGTGTTGAAGCACAAAACAAAAGTGCAAGAGTTGATTTCGCAGTATCAGAAGCAACTAAAAATGCTAGTTACGAATTACCAGAAGAAATGATTGAAGAAGAAAAAAATCGTTTAGTAGATAATGTAAAGCAACAAGCAAAACAATACAACTTAGAATTAGATACTTATCTACAATTCAGTGGAGTTACTAAAGAAGATTTCGAAGCAAACTTATTAAAAGATGCTGCAAGAAGTATTTCTTATAACTTAGTAGTAGAAGCTATTGGTAAACAAGAAGAAATTACTGCAACTGAAGAAGAAAGAGAAGTTAAATTCGAAGAAATTGCTAAACAATATAACATGGGTATTGAACAAGTGAAAGCTGCTATTCAAGCTTATGCTGTTGATAGTGAAATTATTTATGCTAAGACTATTGATTTCTTAGTTGAAAGTATCGTATTTGAAGACTAAATAAACTTAAAACTCAACATGATCAAATGTTGAGTTTTTCTTTTACTTAATTTCTATTCTCTATAGGACATATGTATCATAAAACAAAATAAAAGGATCAATGCAACGAAACTACACGGCTCATTTAGGCCGTTTTTAAATACTTTGATAATCAAAACTTATTTAGAATCAATCTAAAATAGAATGTATATATAGTGAACATTTGTGCAAGAAAGGAAAATAAGTTTACAAAATTATCGCCTCTAGTGCATACTTAAGACATGAAAAAAGCGTTTACAAAAAAGCGCAAAAAAAAATAATTTGGAGGTTAACAAATGGATTTTATTCTTGAATTTTTCCTTGGATTTATTAACAAATTCTTAGGACAAGCACCATTATTATTAGGTATCGTTGTATTCGTTGGGTACATGTTACTTAAAAAGAAATGGTATGAAGCATTAGCTGGATTTATCAAAACTTATGTAGGATTTAAAATTTTACAAGTTGGTACTGGGGGATTAGTTGGAACATTCCGTCCAATTATTGAAGCACTAACTGCAAAATTTAATGTAACTGCATTAGTAATTGACCCATATTATGGGCAATCAAGTGCAACAGAAATGTTAGACACTGTAAGTAGCTTACAATATGTAGGATATGTTATGCTTATTGCGTTCTTACTAAACATCGTTTACGTTGGATTTAGAAAGTACACAAAAATCAGAACTTTATTTATTACAGGTCACATTATGTATCAACAATCAGCTGTTATCTTATGGGCTCTTTACTGGGTAATCATGGGTGTTACAGGTGAACCTGCTGGTATCGGGGTTGTTATCGTTTCAGGTTTATTGATTGGTACTTATTGGGCAGTTGCTTCGAACTTAATTATCGAAGCTACTAACGAAGTTACTGATGGAGCTGGATTCACTGTAGGACATCAACAAATGTTCGGTGCATGGATCGCTTATAAAGTTGCTGGTAAAATTGGTAACCCAGAGCATGACGTTAATGAAGTACATATGCCAGGTTGGTTATCTATCTTTAATGATAATGTTGTATCTAACGTTTTAATCATGACTGTGTTCGTAGGAACTTTAATGTTCATTATCGGACCTAGTAACTTTGATTTTAACCATGATAAATATTACTTTGTAACATATGTATTTGAAAGAACTGCTTACTTCGCAGTATATATTACAATCATCTTAACTGGTGTTAGAATGTTCGTTGGAGAGTTAACTAACTCATTCCAAGGTATCTCTGATAGATTATTACCAGGTTCTGTTCCTGCTGTTGACTGTGCTGTTACATTCGGATTTAGTCCAAATGCACCTGCATACGGATTTATCTTCGGATTCTTCGGACAAATGTTAGCAATCGGATTCTTAATCTTAATTAACAGTCCTATTTTAATCATCGCTGGATTCATCTGCTTATTCTTCGATAACGGTACTTTAGCTGTATTCGCAAATAAAGCTGGTGGACGTAGAGCTGCTGCTATAATTCCATTCTTCGCAGGAATCATCCAAGTATTAGGATCTGCTGCAGTATTAATGGTATTAAAAGATTCACCACTAATCGTTGGTTGGATGGGTATGTTTGACTGGGCAACTGTATGGGCTGGAACTGTTTTATTAACAGATATGATCGGAATTATTGTTCCTATCGTATTAATCCCATTAATGTTAATTATCCCACAATTACAATACAGAAGACATAAAGAAACTTACTTCACAACAATGAGAGAAGAAAAATAATTAGATAACTACAAATTATAGTGAAATCCCAAGATTAAATTTGATCTTGGGATTTGCTATTTCAAGAGGTGAATGCAATGATAAAAATGGTCGTAAGTGATATGGATGGAACATTATTAAATAGTAACTTAGAAATATCACAGAAAAACCTAGATGCGATAGAAGGTTTAAGAGAAAAAGGGATTAGATTTTGTATAGCTACAGGTCGCCCTGAGCAATTAGTGAAAGAATACATCGAACCTTTAAACATGAAAGATCCAATGATTATGTATAACGGTAGTGTTATTGGACATCCTTTTCAGGATGAAAAACTGTATGATTTAAAGCTAGAGAAGAAAGATATCAAAGAGATTATTGAATATTGTGAACTAAATGATATTATCTATATGCCTTATACAAAAGATATGATCATTAGTAAACCTAACTACCGTGTTGAGTTTTTCCAAAACAGAAATGAAAAACTAGCAGACAAAAACAAATGTATTTTTGAAGATATAAGAGATATTGATGATATTGTGAATAACCACAGTATCAACAAAGTACTATTAATCGAGAATGATCAAGAGAAGTTTGAAAAAACAAAAGAATTAGTAGCAAACTATTCACAATTTGAAATTGCGAGTAGCCAAAAAGGATTTATTGATATAAATCCAAGAGGAGCTTCAAAAGGAAATGCTTTGAAAGTATTAGCCAAACACTTTGGTTATACTTTAGATGAAATTGTGGTCTTTGGAGACCAAGATAACGATGTTAGTATGTTAGAAGTTGCAGGTGTAAGTGTAGCGATGGCTAATGCTAGTGAGAATGCAAAAAATGCTGCCGATCATATTACAAGTAGTAATAACGATTCAGGTGTAGCTGAATGGATAAATAAAAACTTATTGAAGTGAAATTTTGTTCACTTTACGATATATTGTTTACATATGTTCACTATTATAATAAAATGTAACTGTAGATAAATAACAAGAGGAAATAATAAGGAGTTGTTAAAAATGATCGATGGTTTTAACTTAACTAAAGAATTAATTTGCTTTGAAAAAGGCTTTGAAAATTGGGAAGATGCTATTAAAGCATCAAGTAAAGGACTACTAGAACAAGGATTTATTAAAGAGTCTTATGTTGATAGTATGATCGACAGTGTCAAAGAATACGGTCCTTATATCGTAATCGCACCAAACATTGCTATGCCTCACGCAAGACCTGAAGCAGGAAGCAATAAAGTAGGATTTAGTGTAATGTTATGTGAAGAAGCTGTCGGATTCTCTAAAGCTCCTGAACATCAAGCTAGGTTATTTGTAACCTTATCTTGTGTTAACGCTGATACACATTTGATGATGTTACAAGCATTAGTAGGAATTCTTGGAGATGATGATAAATTCCAAAAAATCTTAAATTCAACAACTAAAGAAGAAATTTTAGAAATATTCGAATAATTAAAGGAGAAAAATAATGGCGAAAATTGATAATATAACAAGAGAATCTTGGATATTAAGTACATTCCCTGAATGGGGTACTTGGTTAAATGAAGAAATAGAAAATGAAGTAGTAAAACCTAAATCAGTTGCTTTATGGTGGTTAGGTTGTACTGGTATGTGGTTGAAATCAGAAGGTAACACAAATATCTTATTAGATTTATGGGTTAAAGCAGGTAAAAGAACACAAAAAGTAGCACAAATGAAAGATTGGCATCAACATACAAGAGCTGTAGGAGCTAAAATTACTCAACCTAACTTACGTAACGTTCCTGTTGTAATTGATCCATTCCAATTAAAAGAATTAGACGCAGTTATGTCAACACATGATCATGGAGATCATATTGATGAAAACGTGGCAGCTGCAGTAATGCAAAATCATCCTGGTGTACCATTTATTGGTCCAAAAGCTTGTACTGATTTATGGAGAAGCTGGGGAGTACCAGAAGCAAGATTAAAAACTGTACGTCCTGGTGATAGTGTTAAAGTAGGAGACGTTAATATCGTAGTTTTAGAATCATTCGATAGAACTGAACTTGTTACAGCACCTGAAGGTATGGTATTAAAAGATAAACAAGTTAGAGATATGGATGATTTAGCTGTAAACTATCTATTTGAAACAACAGGTGGAAATGTTTATCACAGTGGAGATTCACATTACTCAAACTATTATGCAAAACACGGAAAAGATCATAAAATCGATGTAGCTCTAGGTAGCTTCGGGGAAAACCCAATTGGTATGACTGATAAAATGACAGCAATGGGTATTTTAAGAATGGCTGAAAGTACACAAACTGACGTTGTTATTCCTATCCATCATGATATCTGGAGTAACTTCCAAGCAGATCCAAATGAGATAATGGTATTATGGAATATGCGTAAGAAAAGATTACAGTATAAATTTACACCATTTATATGGCAAGTTGGAGGGAAATTCGTTTATCCTCAAGATCGTTTAAGAGAAGTTTATATGCACCGTCGTGGATTTGAAGATGCATTTGAAAATCCAAACGACTTACCTTTCAAATCTTTACTATAATAAAAAGAAGAAAAGGAGATATGAATTATGTTAAAAGTCTTAGCAGCATGTGGTAATGGTATGGGTTCAAGCCAAATCATTAAAATGCGAATTGAACAAGTTTTAAAAGCAATGGGATTAGAATTTAAAGTAGATCACGCAAGTGTTGGAGAAGCAAAAGGACAGGCAAAAAACTATGATTTAGTATTAGTTGCTCAACAACTAGTAAAAGAGTTTTCAAATGTTCCTGAATCTTGTAAAGTCGTTGGATTAATTAACTTATTAAGCGCTCAAGAGATTGAGGCAAAAGTTAAAATAGCATTAAATTTATAATACATAATAAGCGACTAAAAATGCAATTTTTAGTCGCTTAAATTTTACTAAAAAAATAAGAGGAGAAAATAAATATGAAATTACCATTATTACAAGTAGCATTAGATGAAACAAGTTTAGAAAACGCTGTGAAAAGTGTTAAGCAATATGGACACATTATTGATATTGTAGAAGTAGGAACAATCCTTCACTATGCTGAAGGTGCAAAAGCGGTTAGTGTTTTAAGAGAAATGTATCCTAATAAAATCTTATTAGACGATATTAAAGGTGCAGATGCTGGTAAAACATTAGCAGAAATCTGTTTTGGTGCTGGTGCTGACACAATGACAGCTATTTGCTCTGCAGACGTAAATACTATGATCGCTATGAAAAAAGTTGGAGATTCATACGGTGAAGGTAAAGATGTGCAAGTAGAATTATATGGAGATTGGACATTTGAACATGCTCAAAGCTGGTTAGATGCTGGTTTATCACAAGTTGTTTACCATAGAAGTAGAGATGCTGAATTAGCAGGACAAAAATGGGGACAATCAGATATCGATAAAATCGCTAAGTTAATTGAAATGGGAATCAAAGTTACAATTACTGGTGGATTAAACGTTGAGGATTTAGAATTATTCAATGGTTTAGCAATTCACGGTGTAATTGCTGGACGTAGTATCAGAGGAGCAAAAAACCCAGAACAAGCAGCGAAAGATTTTAAAGCAGAAATCGCTCGTATTTGGGGATAGTATTGAAATTACAAGAAAATAAAATTGGAATTTATGAAAAAGCAATTCCAAATGCATTTGATTGGGAACAAAAAATTAAAGTAGCTAAAGCTGCTGGGTTTGATTTTATAGAAATTAGTGTTGATGAGAGCGATGCTCGTTTAGCAAGACTTGAATGGACCAAAGAAGAACGTCAAAACTTAGTAAAATTACTAAAAGAAAACGAATTTCATTTACAATCAATGTGTTTAAGTGGCCATCGAAGATTTCCTTTTGGAAGTAAAGATGAAGCTACAAGAAATAAAGCACATGAAATCATGGACAAAGCGATAGAACTAGCGCTAGATCTCGGGGTAAAAAATATTCAGCTTGCTGGGTATGATGTATATTATGAAGAGAGCACAGTTGAATCTTTAAACCTTTTTAAGGAAGGATTAAAGTATAGTGCTAAAAAAGCAGAAGAAAATAACATTATGTTAACAATCGAAATAATGGATACTTGGCTTTGTGGGACTATCTCACGAGCTATGGAATTCTGTAATTATGTCGGTAGTGACAATTTAAAAGTGTATCCTGATTTAGGTAATTTAACACAATGGACAGATGATCCTTGTCATGAGTTAACTAAAAACATAGATAACATTGAGGCAATTCATTTAAAAGATACAAAACCGGGGGTTTTCAAATGTGTACCATTTGGAGAAGGTAGTGTATTATTTGGTGAATTGTTCCAAACATTAAGAAATCTTAATTATAATCGTCCCTTCTTAATCGAAATGTGGGCAGATAATGATAGAGAATATACTTTTGAAGAGAGTGTTAATGAAATAGCTGAAGCTAAAAAATGGCTATATAATAGGATGTGAGTTAAAAAATGTTAGAAAAACTAAAAGAAGCAGTTTTTAAGGCAAATTTAGAATTAGTAGATCAAAATTTAGTAATTTATACTTGGGGAAATGTATCAGGTTATGACCCTGAAAAAAAATTACTTGTTATTAAGCCAAGCGGTGTAAGTTATGATATAATGAAGGCTAGTGATATGGTCGTTGTAGATTTAGATGGGAACGTAGTTGAAGGTAAAATGCGTCCTTCTAGTGATACACCAACACATGTAGCTTTATATCAAAAATATCCTGAATTAAGAGGAGTTGTCCACACTCATAGTGAATGGGCGACAAGTTGGGCTGAAGCAGAAAGAGATATACCTGTTTATGGAACTACTCATTGTGATTACTTTTATGGTGACATTCCTTGTACAAGACAATTAACTAAAGAAGAAATCGAAGGTAAATATGAATACAATACAGGGTTAGTTATTATTGAAACCCTTAAAAATAGAAATATCAAAGCTTTAGAAGTACCAGGGATCAATGTTGGTCATCACGGACCATTCACTTGGGGAACAAGCCCTGTTGATGCAGTACATAACGCAAAAGTAATGGAAGAAGTTGCTAAAATGGCGTACCGTGCTGAAAAAATCAATCCTCAAGCTCGAAAAGTTTCACAAGATTTATTGGATAAGCACTATTTACGTAAACACGGTAAAAATGCTTATTATGGCCAAAAATAAGATTTGAAAGCCGGTGAATATATGGATTCACGAGATCGAAATTTGTTAGTGGAAATTGCTGTAATGTATTACTTAGAAGGAAAAACACAAACAGAGATTTCTAAAGAGATGTTTATGTCTCGTCCTAAAGTTTCTCGTTTACTTAAAAAAGCGCGTGATTTAAGTATTGTTGACATTAAGATTAATTACGAGAGTGATGACTTTAATCGTGTAATTAAGCAAGTTCAACACCGTTTTGGTGTTGAAAATGTCGTAGTAGTTAAAACATTATCGAATGAACTTGAAACTATTAAAGAAATTGGAAGAGCTGCTGCTAGTGAGGTAAAATATCATTTAACCGATGGTATTAAAGTTGGTATGTCTTGGGGACGTACTGTAAGCTCAATGGTTAGTGCTTTTAAAGAGAAGAATTTAAAGAATATTAAAGTGATTGAATTGTTTGGTGCTGTTGAATACGGGGAAGACTCACAAGAGTTTCTTAGTATTGGTTATGAGTTTAGTAAGAAAATCAATGGAACATTTTACCCACTTCCAGCTCCTTTATATATCGCAGATGAAAAAACAAGAAATATACTGTTAGAAAACCCTATCATCGATAATACATTGAAAATGATTGATGAATGTGATTTAATCATTACATCAATTGGGGTAGTAAATTCGAAACATCCCCAACGTATTTGGGACGCACACGTTGATCAAGTAACTCGAGATAAACTGATTAGTGACGGTGCAGAAGGTTATTTATGTGCTCATTTCTTTGATCAAGATGGTCGTTTTATCGAACATCCTATTAATGATCAAATTATTGGAATAAAGACTGAAAGTATTAGGAAAAACAAGATTATGTTAGTTGCTGGTGGAATGACCAAATGTAAAGCTTTATATGCTGTTTTACGTGGTGGTTACGTCAATACTTTAGTTTCTGATGATTTAACATTAAAGAAAATCTTAGAAGTAGATAAAAAACTAAGAGGAGAATTCTTATGAAAATAAAAGGAATTGCGGCAAGTGATGGTATTGCCATTAATAAAGTTTTTAGACTAGAAGCAGTAATTTTAAATATTACTGATGCCAAAGTTACAAATGTTGAACAAGAATTAAAGAAATTAAATAACGCTATTGCTGTTAGTGTTACTGAATTAAAGGTAATTCGTGATAAAACAGCGATTAAGTTAGATGAAGAACATGCAATGATTTTTGATGCACATATTCAAATAGCTGAAGACCCAGAAATAGCTCGTCAAGTAGAAGATATGATTAACTCTTCGATGGTAAACAGTGCTCATGCCTTTAAAACTGTAAGCGAAATGTTTGCGCAAATGTTTGAAAGTATGGATAATGATTATATGAAAGAGCGTGCAGCAGACGTAAGAGATGTTGCAAGAAGAATTATTGCTCACTTATTAGGTGTTGCTTTAAGTGATCCAACAATGATTAACGAAGAAGTAATTGTAGTTGCTGATGATTTAACACCAAGTGATACAGCACAGCTAGATAGAGAGTTTGTTAAAGGATTTATTACAAATATTGGTGGGAGAACTTCACATAGTGCAATTATGGCACGTAGTTTAGAGATACCGGCAATCGTTGGAACTAAGAATATCTTAGATTCAGTAAAAAATGGTGATTTAGTTATACTAGACGGTCTTGCTGGGGAAGTTATCATAAACCCTAGTGAAGAGGAAGTAGCTAAATATAAAGCTAAAAATGCTGAGTTTTTAGAAAAAGTTGCTGTTTGGAGTAAATTTGTTAATGAAAAATCAGTTACTCTCGATGGTAAGCATGTTGAACTAGCTGCAAACATCGGAAGTCCTGATGATGTTGAAAGTGTTATTAAAAATGGTGGAGAAGGTGTTGGTCTTTATAGAACTGAGTTCTTATATATGAACAATGACGATTTTCCAACAGAAGATGAGCAATATATTGCCTATAAAATGGTTTTAGAATCATTAAAAAATAAAAAAGTCGTAATTAGAACTTTGGATATTGGTGGAGACAAACATTTAGATTACCTACCAATGGATGAAGAATTAAATCCATTCCTAGGACATAGAGCACTTCGTTTATGTCTTGAGAGAATCGATTTATTTAAAACCCAACTACGAGCTTTATTAAGAGCTGGAGTTCATGGTGATTTACACATTATGTTCCCAATGGTGGCTACTTTAAATGAAGTACGAAAAGCTAAAGTCGTATTAAATGAATGTAAAGAGGAATTAAAAACTGAAGGTATAAAATATAGTGATACTGTTAAAGTAGGTATCATGGTAGAAATACCAGCAGTAGCTATTTTAGCCGATCAATTCGCTAAAGAAGTTGATTTCTTCAGTATTGGAACAAATGATTTAATCCAATATTCATTTGCTGCTGACAGAATGAACCAAAAAGTATCATACCTATACCAACCATATAACCCATCATTACTAAGATTAATCAAAATGGTTATTGATGCTTCTCATAAAGAAGGTATTTGGACTGGTATGTGCGGAGAAATGGCGGGCGATCAAATCGCAGCACCTATCTTACTTGGTTTAGGTTTAGATGAGTTTAGTATGAGCGCAACTTCAATCTTACAAACTAGATACTCATTTAGTAAGCTTACTTATAAAGAAATGAAAGAAATGGCAGAAACATGTTTAACTCTTGGTACCCACGAAGAAGTTCAAGCATTTGTAGAAAATAAAATCAAAGGAGAATAGTAATGAGAAGAGAATATAAAATTATTGATGAAGCAGGATTACATGCTCGTCCAGCAAGTTTATTAGTTCAAACAGCTACTAAATTCCCTAATGATATCTTTATTGAATATAAAGAGAGAAAACTTACTTTAAAATCAATTATGGCTGTTATGAGCTTAGGTGTACCGCAAAATAGTACTATCGCAATTGACGTTGAAGGTGACAACGCAGTAGAAGTTTTCGGTGCATTAGAGGGTATTTTAAAAGAACATCGATTAGTATGATGAACTAAAAGTGAAATTGTAAACAATTTCACTTTTTTTTTACTCTTATTGCTTTCATTATTATCTAGAATGCGTTATAATTGTTCACAGTTTTGCAAAATGCTTTTATATTGTAATGACAAGCAATTATTAGTATAATAAACATATAGAAGAATCTAAAAAAGAGGTGATAACATGTTTGAAATGAATGTACTGACTGAAGGAATCTTACCAAGTATCGCTATTCGCGGAATTGCGCCTTTTCCTCATACAGATCTTCGTATTGAAATTGGTCGAAATGTTTCTAAAAAAGCATTATTAGAAGCAGAAAAAAACTATGATTCACATGTTTTATTATTAATTCAAGAAAATCCAATGCATGACATGCCAACTGAGGCTAATGTTCTTAACCACGGTGTTGTAGCAAAAATTGGAATTAAAATAAAATTGCCAAATGGTAACTTTAAAGTGAAATTTGATCCAATCATAAGAGCTGAATTATTACAATTCCAGCAAACAGAACCATTTTTTATTACAAGATTCAAAACAATACCTACAGTTCAAGATAATATCGATCAAGAACTAGCATTAGTACGTATGCTTGCTAAACAAGTAGTAGATAATTCAAAAGTATTATTAAAGAATCCAAAAGCTTCATTAGATGCTATCCAAAAAGGTGTTTCTAGTGATAAATTGTGTGATGTTGTCGCAAATAGTTTAAAAATTAGTGAAAATCTAAAATTTAAATACATTGAAACAGCTTCTTTAAATCAAAGACTTACATATTTACTCGAAGATATTGAAAAAGAGAAATATATGGGCCAAATTGAAAACCAAATCAATATGACTGTGAAGAAAAATATTGATGAAAACCAAAAGGAATATTACTTACGTGAAAAAATGCGTGCTATCCAAGAAGAACTTGGTGATAAAGCAAAAAAAGAAAGTGATATTGAAGAGTTAAAACTAAAAATATTAGACAAAAAAATGCCTAGTAATATAGAAGAGAAAGCACTATATGAGTTATCTCGTTACCAAACTTTACCAGCATCAAGCGGGGAAAGTGGAGTAATTAGAACATATCTTGATTTTCTTGTTGATTTACCATGGCATGAAGAGAGTGTTGATGAAGTAGATATCAAAAAAGCAGAAGATGCACTTGATTCAACTCACTTCGGTCTTGAAAAAGTTAAAGAACGTATCATTGAATACCTAGCAGTTAAGATTTTAACTGGTAAAAACCCACAAACAATATTATGTTTAGTAGGTCCTCCTGGTGTTGGTAAAACATCTTTAGCACAATCTATCGCACAAGCGCTAGGTCGTAACTTCGTTAAGCAAAGTTTAGGTGGAGTTAAAGATGAATCAGAGATTAGAGGGCATAGACGTACTTATTTAGGAGCATTACCTGGTAGAATCATGCAAGGAATGAAAAAAGCAAAAGTTGTTAATCCTGTATTCTTATTAGATGAGATTGATAAACTAGGTTCAGACTACAAAGGAGATCCTAGTGCTGCTTTACTAGAAGTGCTAGATCCAGAACAAAACGCTAAATTCAGTGATCACTACTTAGAAGAGCAATATGACTTAAGTAAAGTTCTATTTATCTCAACAGCAAACTACTTAGGAAACGTTCCAGCTCCACTTAGGGACAGAATGGAAATTATTGAACTTTCAAGTTACACAGAAATTGAAAAACTAAACATCGCTAATGAACATCTAATTCAAAAACAATTAGAAGCACATGGTTTAGATCCAGAAAAATTTATTATTGATGATGAAGCAACTATGGAAATGATCCGTTCATACACCAGAGAAGCTGGTGTAAGACAATTAGATAGATTATTCGGGTCATTGATTAGAAAATCTATTAAAATCATCTTAGGAGACAAAAAAGAGAATGTTATAATCAATAAAGACAATCTTGGTTCATTCCTCGGAAAAGCTCGCTTCAGTAATACAAAAGCAGAAAAAAAAGACCAAGTAGGTTTAGTAACTGGTTTAGCTTACACGCAATTTGGTGGAGATACACTAGCTATTGAAGTAACTTATTATAAAGGTAAAGGACATCTAGTCTTAACTGGTAAATTAGGAGATGTAATGAAAGAGAGTGCACAAGCAGCTCTATCATACGTTAAATCTAATGCCGAAAGATTAGGAATTGATATGAATGTCTTTAAAGAAAATGATATCCATATCCATGTACCAGAAGGTGCAGTACCAAAAGATGGTCCTAGTGCCGGCGTAACTATAACAACTGCAATCGTAAGTGCCCTTACAGGTAAGAAAGTTGATCATTTCTTAGGAATGACAGGTGAAATAACTTTAAGAGGCCGCGTTTTACCAATTGGTGGACTAAAAGAGAAATCAATTGCTGCTCATAGAAGTGGATTAAAAACAATTATGATACCTATGGATAATAAAAAAGACTTAGAAGACATTCCTAAATCAATCAGAGAGTCTTTAGAGATCATTCCCGTAGAAACAGTTGACGAAATTATCACAAGAGCATTAAAATAACTAGCAAGAAATTGCTAGTTTTTTTTTGGAATCAACCCAATGAGTATAAAGGTGTTATTTTTCGAAAAATATCTTAAAATAGCATTCATTTTTCTGAACGACTTTTTAGTTACCACGCGAACTACCACCTGACTAGTGGTTTATAATGAGTTCTAAACAAGTACTTAGTCAAGAAAACTCAATATGTAAAGTATTTGACATATGACCACTGGTCATATATAATTAAATTAGGCTTACCTAAGGGGAGTGATGATATGCCTAAGAAAACATACATAAATCTTGTAAAAGACAAGAAAGACCGAATTTTCAATGCTGGAGTACTTGAATTTAGTTATCACGAGTTTAATGACGCCTCAGTAAACACTATTGTGAGGATGGCAAATATCTCAAAGGGTAGTTTTTATCAATATTTTAAAGATAAAAGCGATTTTTATTGGCATATAGTGATGCATATCATCGTTGGACACGTCGGTGAATATGAAAGTTTACTAAAGAAAAACAAAGGTGATCTTTTTATCACAGAAGAACAGGTTTTTAACAATATGTTAGACTTATTTGACGATCAAAAATATAAAAATCTCATTAAAAATGCATATCGATCAACATATCTCGACATTGTTCAAAAAATTAGTTCTCGAGGTTCTGTTGTGTATATCAATATGTATGACATTTTGATGAGTTTTGGGTTTAAAGGATATAACATTAAGTCAAAAGATGACTTTATAGTCGTTTTTGATATGTTGCGAAACATTACTAATAACACGATAATGACAATGATTATTGATGATTTAAGTAAAGCAGAGACAAAGAAACTTTATATCAGGCAATTACTAGTCTTAGAGAAAGGTATTCTAAAAAGAGGACTATTTTAATAGAAAAAGGTATTTAATATGTCAAACCGTGCAAAAGGAATTATCGCCATATTAGTTGCTTCACTAGGATTTGCTTTTATGAGTATCTTCGTTAAACTAGCTGGAGATTTACCAGTAGCTCAGAAAGTGATTTTTAGGAACATAGTTTCAATGATTGTTGCTTTTATCATGGTTACGATCAATAAAGAAAGCTATTATGGTAAGAAAGAAAACCGTGAATTACTATATATTAGAAGTGCATTCGGGACTATAGGTATGCTGTTATTCTTTTATTCTATCTCGAATTTAGTAGCTGCTGATGCCAATGCTTTAAATAAGTTAAGTTCTTTTTTCCTCATAGGTTTTAGTTTCCTTGTTTTAAGAGAAAGAATCTCTAAACCACAATTAATAGCGATTATTATCGCCTTTATAGGTGCTTTATTGATTATAAAACCTAGTTTAGATTTTGAAATATTACCATATTTTACTAGTATTATGGCTGCAATGTTTGCTGGTGCTGCATATACTATGCTTCGCTTATTAGGTAACAAAGAGAAATATTACACAATTGTACTATTCTTTTCAACATTTAGTTTTATAGTGCTATTACCTTTTGTTGCATATAACTATGTTCCAATGACAAGTATGCAATGGTTGTATCTGTTTCTTACGGGATTAGGTGCTACAATTGGCCAATTTGGAACAACAATCGCATACAAATACGCACCAGCTAAAGAGATATCAATCTTTAACTTTAGTAATGTAGTTTTTGTAACATTACTGGCAATTCCTATCTTAGGAGAATTACCTGATTACCTAAGTTTAATAGGGTATTTCGTTATTTTTGGTGCTTCATTCTATATGTTTAAATATAAAAAACCAGAAGTAGAAGATATTTGATATAATATACTTAAGGTGATATTTTGGATTTATAAAAATATAAATGAAGAAGGTGCAAATAATGTTTGATTTTCGTAGTGATACAGTAACAAAGCCAACTAAGGCAATGAGAGAGGCTATGGCTAATGCAATTGTTGGTGATGATGTTTATGGTGATGATCCAACAATTAATGAATTAGAAAAATTAGGCGCTAAAATGACAGGGATGGAATCTTGTGTTTTTGTTGCTAGTGGCACAATGGGGAATCAACTCGCAATATACGCTCAAACTAGTAGAGGTGATGAGATTATTGTTGGTAGTGGTTCTCATATAAAGAATTACGAAGTAGGTGCTGCCGCTGTGTTAAGCGGAGTAAGTTATCATTTAGTCGATGAGGTTGATGGGATGATGCCTTTAGAACTTATTGAAAAGGGGATTAGAGGAGAGGATATCCATTATCCTGATACCGGTCTAATTTGCCTTGAGAACGCTCATGGTAGTGGGAAAGCACTTTCTTTAGAATATATGGAAAAAGTCTATAAACTCGCAAAAAAATACGATATAAGCATTCATTTAGATGGAGCTAGAATATTTAATGCAGCTACTTCACTAGGAGTTGATGCTAAAGCGATTACTAAATATGTTGATAGTGTGACTTTTTGCTTATCAAAAGGTTTAGCCAGTCCAGTAGGTAGTTTATTATGTGGGAGTAAAGAGTTTATTAAAAAAGCTAGAAAAGGCCGTAAACTAGTTGGTGGAGGAATGCGCCAAGTTGGTGTCCTCGGTGCTTGTGGTTTAATTAGTCTTAATGATATGACAAAAAGATTAGATGAAGATCATAAAAATGCACAATATTTAGCTGCTAAATTATCTCAAATTGACGGTTTTGAAGTAGATTATGATCATTTAGAGATAAATATGGTATTTGTTAAGAGTGTTTATAATTTTGAAGAAATGACTAAATATTTATTAACTAAAAAGCTAATTGTTGGTGGATATAAAGATGAATACTTACGAATTGCTCTTCATAACGATATTTCTAGAGCTACAATAGATCTATTAGTGTTAGAAATCCATAATTACCTTAAGGAGGCTAAATAATGCCTAAGAATGAATCTTTCTTCTTTGAGGGAAAACAAAGACAAGGTGTTTTATTATTACATACTCTAGCTGGTTCACCAGCTCAGTTGTGGGATTTAGGAAAAAAACTAAATAAAAAAGGGTATTTTGTTAGTTGTCCATTATATCCAGGACATGATAAAACATTTAATGAATTAATAAATACCCAAGTTAGTGATTGGTATGAAGCGGTTGTTGAAGCTTATCATGAATTGCGTAAATACACTGATGGCGTCTATGTTGTTGGAATGAGTGTTGGTGGTAGTTTTGCTGTAAAACTGGCTGAAGAACTTGATTTACTAGGTATTTGCACAATCAATGCCCCAATTATTGGTTTTGATGTCGAAAATGATATCTTTAACTATAAGAAGCTAGGAAACAGTGAAGAATCTGTAAAAACGTACCGTAAACACCGTACCTTATATTTTGATTTTATATGTAACCTAGGCCAAATAGAGAATTTGAAAAAAATTACGTGTCCCCACTTTGTTTTACAAGGTAGTTTAGACAATGCTCGTTATAAAACATCATCTCAAATGCTAATGTTTTATACTAATAGTGAGACAAAACAACGTAAAGATTATTCTAAGAGCCCTCATTTATTGCTTTTAGAAGCAGATAAGAAAGAAGCAATGAAGGACATTATTGCCTTTATAGAAGACAATTAAGAGCATAATGCTCTTTTTTTGTTTGTTATTATTATGTGTGGTAAAATATTAGTACCTTAGGAGGTTGATTTTATGGCTATATTAGGAATTATTGGAGTTATTGCAATATTTGGATTATTTAGTATCTCTTTTATTCAATTTAGAGGAGAAAATAAATTTACTAAAGAAAATTGGAAGAACTATTACGAGTTAGATGAATTAGAAGGAGAAGTAGAAGTAACAAAAAAACAAGAAGAAATCTATAATTATATGATTAATTCTCGTAAAGCAACGTTTGAACAGTTGAGATATGCATGTGATTGTAAGAAGTCTGACATTGATGAGATGGTAAAAATGGGAATTCTTAAGTTTAATGAAGCAAAAGATGTAAAACCTAGAATGAACTCTTATGTTAAAGGTATTATCTCTGTTATCATAATCGGACTAATGTTTTATTTTGCTAATTACTATATCCTTATAAGATTTAATTTTAGATATACAGGTATCATAATTTACTTAACAGCATTTATAATTTATGCTTTGATCTATTTTGGTAAATTCAACGGTAAATTGAAGAAGAAACTAAACAATGGAATATTTATTGTTGTTGGTGTTGTTGCATTTACTCTATTATTCTACACAGCGCTCGGTGGAAGAACGTATTTCCATGCCGAAGCTTATAGTAATTTAATTGATATCAACGAAGATGAATTTGGTGTAGACGTTGGGACTGTTGACGTTGATACACTGCCAATTGTTGATAAGCAATATGGTGAAAAACTTGGTTCTTTAAAACTAGGTGAATACCCTGGTATTGGTAGTGAGTTTGAGACTGGTGCTTATAGTGACATTATTTATCAAGGAGAGCAATATTTAGTGTCTCCTTTAGAATATAGAGGTATCTTTAAATGGTTCAATAATAAGGCAACAGGAACACCAGGCTACATTATGATTAACAAGGTAACAGCAGAAACAACGCTTGTTAACATAACAGAAACTGATGGAACAGGGATGAAATACACCCCAAGTGCGTTCTTTGATCAAGATTTAGTAAGATATGCGTATATGAATGGTATGAGTAAATACCGTTACGAAGGGCAATTCTTTGAAATAGATGATAGTGGTAATCCTTATTACATCTTACAGTATAGTTTACCAACAATCTTTATCAATGGTGGTAGAGACGTTGCTAAAACAGCTGTAGTAAATGCTATAACAGGTGATATTAAGATATATGATCCTGATAAAGTCCCTAGTTGGGTTGAAAGTGTTTATCCAAGTAATTTACTATTAACTCAGTTAAACTACTGGGGATCATTACAAGATGGTTGGATTAACTCAATATTTGGCCAAAGAGGAGTATTACAACCTAGTAATGGTAAAAGAACAATCATGAATGATGGTGAATTGTATTACTTCACTGGTTTAACAAGTGCTGGTAGTGATGAATCAACAATCGGGTTTGTATATATGAATACAAGAACTAAAGAAACAAAGCTTTATAAGTTCCCGGGGGCTACTGAACAAGCAGCAATGAATAAAGTATTAACCTTGTTACCACAAAATAACATATCTACTTCATTCCCAATCCCCATTAATGTCAACGACACACCAACATACTTTATTGCGATAAAGGGTGAAGATGGACGTATTTTAAGATATGTCTTTATGAGTGTTAAGGAATTAGAGTTATATGGAATTGAAGAAACAAAAAGTAGAGCTTATACTTTATATCTTCAAAGCTTAGGTAGTGCTAATACGGATGATTTAAATGAAATAACTGGTATGATTACTGAAATAACTAGTTATGTCTTGGATGGAAATACAATATACTGGATTCAACTTGATGACGATGAAAGGTATATGATTAATGTTGCATCCTTTGAAAGTGATGTTATGATGTACTTTATTGGACTTGATATTGGTGATTCAATCACTATGAGTTTTCAGGAAAATACTGTCTTTCAAATAACGATAGAATAAAATAAAAAAGGCTAATTTTAGCCTTTTTGTTTTTGTTTAGATTTTTTACGAGCTTGTTTCTTTCGCTTCTTTTCTTTTTCTAGATTAATAAAGATCTTTTCAATTCCTAAATTCAAGTTGTCTTCGTCACGAAGTAGGATTGTACTTTGTTTAACAATCTTCTCCTCAAATAACACAAGGGATAAGTAAAGCAAGAAGACTATAAAGAAGACGAAGAACCACATTTCAAACATTCCCGTATTACCAAGTGTTATATACCAAAATATACCTCCACCCCATGTAATACCAAGCCAAACATGAATTACTCTTGTAAGTCTCGGGTTTTCTCTGGCTACCCAAAATGCAAAAGGAATAAATCCAAATGAAAGTAATACAGCAAATAATCCAGCAGTTACAAGATGAACCCAAGTCCAAAATGGTAAATCAGGTAGTGATGGTGCTGCAGCGGTAGCGATTAAGAAGATACTTCCTGAAACTATAAAAATTGTTTGTCGCTTATTTCTATATTTCTCAATTTCGAATAAAGCAAGGATTGAGGCTTGAACAATAGTTCCAACAGAAATTGCCCAAACAACAAATAAAACTCGATTACCAATATTAAACCTATTCCCTATTTTACTAAATGTATATTGGAAAGGGTTCTCAATAGAACCATACGAAACAGTAAAAAGAAGCGCACCAAGTAAGAAACTCATTAATACTAATCTTAGTCTACGATCTTTAACTAATTCCTTTTGAATATCTAATATTTGTTTTCTTTCAAGTTCCTCTTTTACCTTATCTCTATCAATCTTTTTCATACTTTTTTTCTCTGCCATAATAATACCCCCTAAAACATTAATATTATAACATAATATAGGTGTTTTTGTGTAGATTTATGGTAAAATAGACCATAGGATGTGATTTGATGATTATTAGAGATGCAAAATTTATAACAAGTGGAACAAAATTAGAACATTACCCAGACGATAACTTACCAGAAGTATTACTCGCAGGGCGTAGTAATGTCGGGAAAAGTACTTTTATTAATAGTGTACTTAACCGTAAGAATATTGCCCATGTATCAGGAAGACCTGGGAAAACACAGACGCTTAATTACTATTTAGTAAATGAAGCATTCTATTTTGTAGATGTTCCTGGTTATGGATATGCCAGAGTTAGTAAAAAAGACCGTGAAACTTTCGGTGTTATGATAGAAGAATACTTAATCAATAGAAAACAACTGAGAATTGTAATTCAATTAGTTGATTTTAGACATAAACCATCAGAAGATGATGTTTTAATGTACCAGTTTTTATCTAGTTATGGGATTCCAACTATCGTTGTAGGAACAAAAGTTGATAAAGTACCAAAAACACAACGTGCTAAGCACGAGAAACTAATTATTGAAACACTTAAACTAGAAGATGGGATGTTCTTACCATATTCTGGTGTCACAAAAATTAATCTTGATCAAATATATGAACTATTAGATCAAATAGTAGGAGAATAGTATGAAGGTATTGTTCATTGGAGGTACTGGAGTAATCAGTACTGAGGTTTCTAAACTAGCAATAAAGAAAAAGATTGATTTGTGGATATTTAATAGAGGTAAGAATAATACTAAATTACCTAAAAAGGCTTATGCAATTAGAGCAGACATCAATAATATTGATGAAATGAAACGAAAATTAGAAGGAACAATGTTTGATGTAGTTGTACAATGGATTTCTTATACAGTAGATGATGTGAAAAGAGATTATGAACTGTTTAAAGGACATACAAAACAGTATATATTTATTTCAAGTGCATCAGCTTATATAAAACCAATCCCTGACTTACCAATTACTGAAGATATGCCACTAGGAAATGATTACTGGGAGTATAGTAAGAATAAGCAACTGTGTGAAGAGTACTTAAATACCGTAAACAGTGAAGATTTCAATGTTACGATTATCCGACCTAGTCATACTTACGATGATAGTAAACTAGTCTTTCAACTTAAAAGTAGAAAACACCCATACACAATCGTTGACAGAATCCTTAATAATGAAAAGATTATTATGCCTGACAAGGGAATGAGTTTATGGACTCTAACATATAGTGGTGATTTTGCTCAAGCTTTCGTTGATTTGTTTGGAAATGAAGCAACTTACGGTGAAACATATCATTTAACAAGTGATAAGGTATATACATGGGAAAGAATCTATGAGATTATTTGTGAAAAACTAGATCGAAAACCGAATGCACTGTATATTCCGACCGATTTTCTACTAAATTATTTTCCAAGTTATAAAGGAGAATTATTAGGTGATAAAAACCATTCATTATTCTTTGATAACTCAAAGATAAAGGCTGTGGCACCTAATTACCGTAGTAAAACGGATTATGGTGACATTGTTAAAAAGGCTATAGAAAGACTCTTAACAGATAACGAACTTCAAACTATTGATAATGACTTCTTAAATAAATACAATCAATGCATTAAAGATTATGAAGCATTACCAGAAGAGGAAAAACTAAAATAAAGGTAGATTTTCTACCTTTTTTTGAAACGTTAAAAAAAATTTATTGATTTCCAAAATAAATTTTGATAGAATAATATTTGAAGAGGTGGTATTTATGAAGATGAACAGTTATCGATACTATCAAGCAGATTACAGAGGAAATGGTAACAAACGTAAAAGAGATACTAATAAAGAAATCTCATTATTTTTTATTGTTTAAATAGAAAACGACCTTTTTAGAGTCGTTTTTTAATAACAATTTGGTTTACAAACAAAATGTTATATGTTAATATATCGGTAAATACAGAGAATTGGAAGAGTAGATTAAATGATTCTTATAGAGAGTTAGCGTTTGGTGGGAGCTAATAGATAATTTAGTTGAAGGTAGCCATGGAGTAGCTATAATGAAATTAATAGTAATTATAGACGTAGATCGCGTTAAGATATTGAGTGCCTAGATTATCTAGGAACATAGGTGGTACCACGGATTTTTAAAGTTCGTCCTTATTTTAGGACGGGCTTTTTTTATTATAAAATTTAGGAGGAAATAAAATGAAAGAATTAGAAAAGAAGTATAATCATTTAGAAGTTGAAAAAGGTAAGTATGATTTTTGGTTAAAAGGTGGCTACTTCAAAAGTGGTGATTTAAGCAAGAAACCATACACAATCGTAATTCCTCCACCAAACGTCACTGGTAAGCTCCATTTAGGACATGCTTGGGATAATACATTACAGGATTTAATTATAAGAAGAAAGAGAATGCAAGGTTATGATGCGTTATATTTACCAGGAATGGATCATGCAGGTATTGCAACTCAAGCTAAAGTAGATGCTAAACTGAAAGAACAAGGAATTTCTAGATATGATTTAGGTCGTGAGAAATTCTTAGAAGTGGCATGGGAGTGGAAACACGAATATGCTGGACATATAAGAGAACAATGGGAAGCATTAGGTATTAGTGTTGATTATGATAAAGAACGTTTTACGTTAGATGATGGTCTTTATCAAGCAGTTACTGAAGTGTTTATCAATCTTTATAAAAAAGGTTTAATTTATAGAGGAGAAAGAATTATTAACTGGGATCCTCAGGCAAATACTGCCTTAAGTAATATAGAAGTTGAACATAAAGAGATAGAAGGAGCATTCTACTACTTTAAATATGTATTAGAAGATGGTAGTGGGTTCTTAGAAATCGCAACTACTCGTCCAGAAACTATGTATGGAGATACAGCATTAATGGTTCATCCTGAAGACGAAAGATTTACCAGTTACATAGGTAAAAGAGCGTATATTCCAGGTACTGACCGTCTTATTCCAATTATCACAGACAGTTATGTAGATATGGACTTTGGTACGGGATGCGTAAAAGTTACTCCTGCGCATGACCCTAACGATTTTGAAGTAGGAAAAAGACATAATTTAGAAATGCCTCTTTGTATGAGTGATGATGGAATTATGAATGAACTTGCTCATAAGTACAATGGTATGGATAGATTCGCTTGCAGAAAAGCTTGTGTTAAAGATTTAACGGAATCAGGATTATGTACAAAAATAGAAAAACTTATCCACAACGTTGGACATAGTGAAAGAACAGGTGTCATTGTTGAACCTCGTCTTTCTAAACAATGGTTCGTAAAAATGGAACCACTAAGCGAACAAGCTACTAAAGATTCAAAAGTTGAATTTACACCAAAAAGATTTGAGAAAACATTCTTAAGATGGATGGATGGAACTTTTGATTGGTGTATTAGTCGCCAATTATGGTGGGGACATAGAATTCCAGCTTGGTACAAAGATGATGAAATTTATGTAGGTAAAGAAGCACCTGAAGGTGAAGGTTGGAAACAAGATGATGATGTACTAGATACTTGGTTTAGTAGTGCTTTATGGCCTTTTAGTACACTTGGTTGGCCAAATGAAACTAAAGATTTTGAACGTTATTACCCTACATCAACAATGGTGACAGGTTACGACATTATCTTCTTCTGGGTAGCTAGAATGATCTTCCAAGGTCTTGAGTTCACCGGAGAATCACCATTTGAAAATTGCTTAATACACGGTTTAATTAGAGATAAGGATGGTCGTAAGATGTCTAAATCCCTTGGTAATGGTGTTGATCCATTAGATATCAAAGAAAAATATGGGATTGATACTCTAAGATATTTCCTTACAACTAATAGTGCTCCTGGTATGGATTTACGTTTTGAAATAGAAAAAGTTGAATCAGCTTGGAACTTTATTAATAAGTTGTGGAATATTTCTAGATTTACATTAATGAACTTAGGAGAATTCACTATCGAAGACGTTGAAATTGATACTGATGAACTTAGTTTAGTAGATAAATGGCTTCTAGGTAAACTATATAACACAATTAAAGATATGGATTATAACTACGAGAAATTTGAATTTGGTGAAGTTGCAAGAGCTATTCACAACTTTAGTTGGGAAGACTTTGCAGCATGGTATGTAGAAATTGCTAAAATCGCCTTAAACAGTGATGATGAAAAAACTATTAAACGTACTAAATCAATTCTTTCATATGTATTGTTAGATATTATGAAGCTATTACATCCATTTATGCCATTTGTTACTGAAGAAATTTACCAACAAATACCTCATGTTGAAGAATCAATCATGATCGCTAAATGGCCTGAATTAGTTGAAGAGTTTGAAAACGATCAAGCTATCAAGGATTTTGAAATCATTCAAGAAATGATTAAGGCAATGCGTAACTTAAGAGCTGAATACAATGTAGCTCCTAGCAAACAAGTTAAGATCTTTGTAAAACCAGCAACAGCTAAAATAAAAAGCTTATTGTTAGAAAATACTGCAATCTTAGAAAAATTCTTAAATCCAGAAGACTTAGAATATATAACTGAGTACAAATCTGATGAGGAAGTCGTTTCTATTGTCCTAAATGATGTTGAAATGTACTTACCACTTGGTAGTTTAGTTGATATCTCTCAAGAAATTGAAAGATTGGAAAAAGAACTTAAAAAACTTAATGGAGAAATTAAACGTGGTGAGGGAATGCTTAGTAATCCTAACTTCATAAATAAAGCTCCTGAGCAAAAAGTGAATATCGAAAAAGCTAAACTTGAAAACTATAAAGAACAATACGGAGTAATCAAACTTCGTCTTGAAGCACTTGAAAAATAATGTTTAAAGATATTAAAGATGCAGTTAACTGGATTGAATCAGTAAAGAAGTTTGGAGACAAACTAGATTTATCAAGAATGGAATTAGCAACAACAATACTAGGACACCCTGAAAAGGAACTTAATGTTATACATATAGCTGGAACTAATGGAAAAGGTTCAACAGTATCTTACTTAAAACATATCTTATTAGAACAAGGATATAATGTAGGGACATTTACTAGTCCCTACATTGTTCACTTCAATGAACGAATAACTTGTAACTACAGTGATATAACTAATGATGAATTACTATACTATGTTAATAAAGTATATAGTTTGCATAACGAAGTATTAGATAAATTCAATGAAGTTATTACATTCTTTGAATTAATAACTTTAATTTCATTCTTATATTTTAGAGATAAAGAACTAGATTATATTTTATATGAAGTTGGTCTTGGTGGTAAACTAGATGCAACCAATATTGTATCGCCGATCATGACTGCGATAACTTCTATAAGTTATGATCATATGGGAGTCTTAGGAAACAGTCTTGAAGAGATTGCTTTAAATAAATTAGGAATTGTTAAAGACAATGTTCCATTAATCACAGCAATAAATCAAGAAGAGTTGTTTCCCCTATTTGAAGCATACACAAAAAAACGCAATAGTGAATTAACATTCATTAATTCCCAAGATATAACTAATGTCGAATATGGGAATATAACAAAGTTCGTATATAAAACTAAACCATATACAATTTCAATGCTCGGAAATCATCAAGTTTATAATGCATCTCTAGCAATAGAAATAATTAATCAAATGCAAGCAAAAAACTTGGTAACGATAGATGAGTCTAGTATAGTCTCTGGTTTATATAAAACATTTTGGCCAGGACGCATGGAAGTCTTTGGGAATATCATCATTGATGGTGCTCATAATGTTGGTGGAGTTAATGCTTTAAGAAATTCAATGGATTCTCTATTCAAAGATAAGTACATTAAAGTGCTATTTACCTCAATGGCAGATAAAGAATACTCTAATAATATAAAGATAATTGAAAAGTTTGCTGACGAACTACATTTTACTGAATTTGATTATCCTCGATGTGAGACTGCGGAAAATCTATATAGTGTCAGCAAATTTAAAAACAAATATATTCATAAAGATGCTATTAAAGCATTAGATGAATTAAGGAACTTAAAAGATAATGAAATACTTTTAATTACTGGTTCTTTGTATTTTATAAGTTATATAAGAAAAGAGATATGATTTAATATCTCTTTTTATTTTTAGTAATTATCCTTATTTATAAGTACTATTTTTTTGAAAGGATGATTAGATGTTTATGATTAAAGAAATGCCTTTAGAAGAAAGACCTCGTGAGAGGTTTTTAAAATATAAGACTGAATCAATTCAATCTTATGAGCTAATCGCTATTATCTTAAGAACTGGTTCTAGACAAGAAAGTGTTTTGGAATTATCTAAACGAGTATTATATCAATATTCCAACTTAAAAGAATTAAGTAATGCAGAGATTGAAGACTTACTAAAAATAAAAGGAATTGGTAAAACAAAGGCAATAGAATTGAAAGCTGCTTTTGAACTAGGTAGAAGAGCAAGCAATGAGTTCTTTACCAATAGTATTAAGTTGTCATCACCAGAAAGTATCTATAATTTTCTTAAAGACCAATTAGAAATGAAAACCCAAGAACACTTTATTGCATTGTACTTAAATACAAAAGCAGAGTTAATCAAGAAGGAAACATTGTTTGTAGGAAGTCTAAACTCAAGTTTAGTTCATCCTAGAGAAATATTCAGACATGCAGTATTAAGTAGTGCTGCTTCAATTATTATTGTTCACAACCATCCAAGTGGTGATCCAACCCCGAGTAAGAATGATATTGATGTTACTAAGATAATTCATCAAAACAGTCTGATGATGGATATTCAACTTGTTGATCATGTAATAATTGGGAGGAATAGATATTTCTCTTTTAAAGAAAAAAGTATAATATAAAAAAAGAGCCTGCTGGCTCTTTTTAGTATCTCTCTTGTTTTCCTCGTTGCTTTTTCTTGTAACCTTGTTGGTAAATATCATCATGATAATTACTTCCAAAATTTATAAAAGTTGTAAACATAATTAATATACCAATAACTCCAGTAATCACAGGAATAAAGTCATATTGACTATACAAGTGGTTAATTACTACTGGCAAATTACTAGAAATGATTATGTCTTCTTCAGTATTATAAGGCTCGTATGCATAATGATCCTCACTAAACTCAACTTTTGCAACGACATTATATCCTTTATATGTAGGATAATAGAACTCGGTGTAATTATGAACCACTATTCTATTTTCCGGGTCTGATAAAGGGGTAAAACTCATATAAGGACTGAAATTATAGTTTTTTAAAAAAGAAATCAGACCATCATCGTCAACAATAAGATCATATGGCTCGTTTTTAAAATAAATATAAAGTTCATCACCATCTGAAAATTGGACGTTAGTAGTGTTATAATCAGTTGCTTTATAATAATCTTGAAGTGTTACTTCTGGGTAAGGTTCTTGTAAGAGTAAGTAGGAAACAATAGAAATAATAATTATTCCTACAGCTAAACTCTGAAACCCTAGTTTCTTTTTCATATAGAGTTATTTCTTCAAGTGTTTCTTTTGATATTTAGAAATTGGAATTTGCTGGACTTTTCTAAATTGTTTGAATGTTAATAATGATAATAACACTGTTGTAATAGCTGTTAAACTAAATACTCCAATACGTGCTACATAATCAACAGATAATAATGCTAATCCACCAAAATCATCGCTATCAGCAATTGGATTAGTTGTAAATGTATATGTGTCCTCAACAAAATCAACTCTAGCGAAAGCTAAGTAATCTTTTGTCTTTACTTGTTTGTCATATGCCAGTGCAGTTAAAGTTTCTCCATCAGTATTAATTGAACCTCTAACTACTAATGTTGTTTCATATAACTCTGTTTCTAAATCTTCATCATCAACAACGGTTAGACTACTAGCGACACCGAATGTTTCCATAATCATGTGGTATCTAGTATTATCAGTATCTAATAAAACATAGTATCCACCAGGATCTGTTATTGTAATTTCTGTTTCTCCTGTTTTTGAAATAATAATCAATTCATTTTTAGATAAATTTATTCCAAATAAAATAGTTAGGATAAGTACAACAATAGATAATACTGTAAAAATAATTGGTAATCTTAATGGATTTCTTTTTTTATAGCTCATTCCCATCACCTCAAGTAATATTATAACATAATTATAGAAGCAAGAATCATTAAGTTAAAAGTTCTTATAGGGCTATTTATAAAGAAAAAGATGAAAATGACTTGCATTAATTATCCAGTAATGTATAATATCTTTGGCTATCAATATATCTTGCCGGTTTTGTATTGACAAAATTGGTACTAAATGGTATTATTTTTACGCTGATTAAAGGCATACCGCACAGAGAAGGTTATAAAGCATTTGCTACCTTAATGGCGCGTCTTAGCAAAAATAAAAATGAGGAGGTGCTTTATATGTACGCAGTAATTGAAACAGGTGGAAAACAAGTAAAGGTATCAGAAGGTAGTGTAATTTACGTTGAGAAATTAGACGTTGAAGCTGGAAGTACTTATACTTTTGACAAAGTTTTAATGGTTGGTGGCGAAGAATTAGTCGTTGGTAATCCTTACGTTGATGGTATAACTGTAGATGCTACAGTTGAAAAACAAGGAAAACAAAGAAAAATCATCGTATTCAAAATGAAACCAAAGAAAAAATATCGTCGTAAACAAGGACATAGACAACCATATACTAAATTAACAATAACTAAAATAAATAGATAGAAAGTGATTATGGAGGTGACAGAGATGTTATTAGAAATTAATATTCTAAAATGTATGGCTTCTAAAAAAGGTGTTGGATCGACTAGAAATGGTCGTGATAGTGAATCAAAACGCCTAGGAGCAAAATTATCTGACGGTCAATTCTGTACAGGTGGTTCTATCATTTATCGTCAAAGAGGAACTAAAGTTCATCCGGGTACTAATGTTGGAATTGGTGGAGATGATACATTATTTGCAAAAATCGATGGTATCGTTAAATTCGAACGTGTTGGTAAAAATAGAAAACAAGCTTCAGTTTACCCAGAATAATAAACATACGAGATAATGGCAAATCACACGGTGGTTTGCCATTTTAATTCTTAAAATGTATAATGAGAATATATAATAAGGTGGTGATTTAATGATTTCTTTAGCGTTATTAAAAGACTTAGAAGAAATTGATGAATTAGCTGTTAAAGTTATTAATCATATGGCTTTAGCAAAAATTCCGCAATGGACATTAAACTATCCAAGAAAAGCTCATTACTTTAAAGACGTTATTAATAATTGTCTTTATATATATAAGGAAGATAATGTAATTTTAGGGGCAATGACTATCCTCCCCGAAAATGATCCTCCTTATAAAACAATTGATGGATGGTTAAAAGATAAAAGTTTAGTTATTCACAGATTGATTGTTGATCCTGATAATTCAAAAAAGGGTGTTGCCCAAGAATTATTTAACTATGGATACATCTTAGGGATTAATGAAGATTATCAATCGATAAAAATAGATACTCATTTAGATAATTATAAAATGAGAAATTTTTTAAAGAAAAACAATTTCCAGGAAATTGGATACTTAGCTTGTATAAATAGACAAGCTTACGAAAAGGTGTTGGAGGAGTAATTATGAAAAAGTTACTTGTTGTTTGGAAAAGTGAGAATGAAATTGATATCTCAAAATTTATTGTACCATTTACGTACAATTCAAAAGCACAGAATTGGTTTAGTGGTGTTGAAGTATTAATCTGGGGAGGTTCTCAGGTAGTTATTACCGAAACTCCTAAATACCAAGAATATGTTAAAACATTTATTCATAATGAAATACCTGTTTATGCATGTAAAATGTGTGCTGATGATACTGGAAGTACAGAAATGCTCGAAAGTCTTGGCGTAAATGTAATGTATACAGGTGTTTATCTTGCTGAAAAATTAAATAGTTCTGATTGGGAAGTATTAACAATCTAATGAACCGCATTATTATTCTAGGACCAAGCGGAACGGGAAAAACTACATTATGTAGGAATCTTGGGAAAAAACTAGGTCTTGAAATACTACATCTTGATTCAGTTTACTGGCAAAAAGACTGGCAAAATTTAGATAAGCAAACTTTTGATTTACGGATTCGTAAGTTTTTAACAAAGCACCGTAAATTTATAATTGATGGAAACTATAGTAATAATAACCATTTTAAATATCGTCTTGAAATTGCTGATACTATCATCTTCTTAGATTTTGGTACAGAAAAAGCACTTGAAGGAATTCATCAGCGTGCTAATGAATTTAAACATCAAGTTAGAAGCGATATGGCGGATGGTTGCATTGAAGGAATAGATCAAGTGTTTTTAAAGTATGTAGCAAGCTATTACAAATTTCGTGCTAAGTACTTAAAAGCAGTAATTAAACAATATGAGAACAAGAAAAAAGTAATTGTATTTAAAACTAGAGAAGAGTTATATGTTTGGTATAATTCCTTATAGGAGGAATTCTTAATGTTTGTAGATTTAGTAAAAATTAAAGTTTCATCAGGTAAAGGTGGCGACGGTACAGTCGCTTTTCGTAGGGAAAAATTTGTTCCTATGGGTGGACCATCTGGTGGAGATGGTGGTAAAGGTGGTAATATCATCTTTGTCGGTAGAGAAGGTTTATCTACTTTAATTGATTTAAAGTATAATAAAATTTTACGCGCTGAAGAGGGCGAAAATGGAAAACCTAAAAAAATGAATGGTGCTTCAGGTAATGACTTAATTGTTCAAGTTCCTGTAGGAACTACAATTTATGATGAAGACACTGATAAAGTTATTGGTGATATCACTGAAAACGAACAACAAGTTATGATTTGTCGTGGTGGTCGCGGAGGACGTGGTAATGTTAAATTTACTACTTCAAGAAATACCGCTCCTGAAATTGCTGAAAAAGGTGAACCAGGATTTACAAGATTGATTCGTTGTGAATTAAAAGTTTTAGCTGATGTTGGATTAGTAGGATTACCTAGTGTTGGAAAAAGTACGATGTTAAGTATTGTTTCAAACAGTCGTCCAAAAATTGCTAGTTATCACTTCACAACTCTTAAACCTAATTTAGGTGTAGTTAGAGTTGAAGAATCAAGAAGTTTTGTTATGGCAGATTTGCCTGGTCTTATTGAAGGTGCTAGTTTGGGACAAGGTCTTGGACTACAATTCTTAAGACACATTGAAAGAACTAGAGTTATCTTACATGTTATTGACATGAGTGGTTCTGAAGGAAGAGATCCTTTTACTGATTATAAAGTAATCAATAATGAATTAGCTTCTTATAAATATGATCTATTAAAAAGACCACAGATCATTGTTGCTAACAAAATGGATATTCCCGGAGCAGAAGATAATTTAGAAATGTTTAAATTGGAATTAGATGATGAAGAGATTCAAATCATTCCGATTAGTGCAATAACTAGTTCAGGTGTTCAGGAATTACTGTATAAAACAATGGACTTATTAGAAAACACTAAACGCTTTGATTTATATGATGACGAGGATTACGATCAAGTTGTTGAATATACATTTGAGGCAAATGAAGAATTATTTGAAATCCACAAAGGTGATGACGGTATATTTGATGTAACTGGTATTCCCCTTAGAAAAATGTTTGATATGACAGATTTTTCCAAAGACCAATCAGTTAAAAGATTTAGTAGAATCTTAAGAAGTTTAGGAATTGATGCTAAATTGAGAGACCTAGGTGTTAAAAACGGAGACACTGTTAGAGTATTTGATTTTGCATTTGAATTTCTAGATTAAAGGTGCTTTTAGCACCTTTTTTTATTTGTAATCTTATAAACAAGCGATTTATGGTAAGATTAGAGTAAGAAAGTTAATTATAGGGGGAACAACATATGGATTTTTATGATCTTGTCAACAGTAGTTTACTATATATATTAGTATCTATTGTTATTGCTTTTGTATTCTTTCTTGCTTTTTATTTTGCAAAAAAAGCATGGAATCGAGCACTTGAGTTAGGTTATTCAAAAAAGGATTTATGGAAAGTTATTAAATCAACAATTACAGCTACTATCGTGCCAAGTATTGCAATAGTTATTGGCTTATTCACATTAGTAGCATCACTTGGTGTACCATTTCCATGGTTAAGATTAAGTGTTATTGGTAGTGTTGCGTATGAACTTGTTGCAAGTGAAACAGCAACTAACGCATTACTAGGTGAGAGTGCAAATCTTGCTGAAGCAAATGTTCAAGACTTAGTAACAGTAATGTTTGTAATGACAGCTGCAATTACTTCTGGGTTATTTACCTTGTTATTCTTTGGTAAGAAAATACAAAGTAAAGTTGATCAATTAGGAAGCAATAAAACATCGTTTGGTTTTGTTGCAATTGAATGTTTAATGGTCGCATTAGCAGCAACATTCTTACCAGCATTTTTAATGAAAGATTGGACATCGTTCCTAACATTTTTTACTAGTTTAGTTATTACAGTTTCCTTTGGAGTTCTCTCAATGAAAGTTAAGAGATTATCTTGGGTAAAAGACTTTGTATTAGCCTTAGCATTACTTGGAGGAATGGCTTCAAGTATCCTATGGTTAAGTTGGTTAGGGTAGGTGAATGATATGAAAACTAAAGAGCAATTTACAAATGAAATGAGTCGTCTTGGTAGAATCGGTATCATGATTACGATTATATTATTATTTAGTGTTCCAACTGTATTTGGATTGTATCATAATGCAATGCCAACGTTTATGGATTTCTTAACTGCAGGAGTTGGTTTGTTTGCAATCTATATTCCAATAGGTATTAGTGAAGTATTGATTTATTCACCGTTACTAGGTAGTTCTAGTTATATTACTTTTATTACAGGAAATATCTTGAATTTAAAAGTTCCTGTAGCTAATAATGCTCAAGAGTTGATGGATACAACTAAAGGTACTGAGGAATCTGATGTTATAACAACTTTAGCAATTGGCGTTAGTTCGATGGTTACAATAATCATCTTATCATTAGGTGTCTTATTATTTGTCCCACTAGGACCTATTATGGAAAATGATGTAATTCAAGAAGCTGCTAATTATGTATTACCAGCACTGTTTGGTGCACTGATTATTTCAGTATTAAGACCAAGTGGTGATGTCGTAATTAAGAACAAGTTATTATCAGGGGTTGTACCATTTATATTATTAATCATTGTTAATATATTTGTTATGAATACAACAGCATATTCAGGAGTTATCTTAATCGTTACAGTTCCAATAACTGTTGGAATTGCATATCTATTATTTAGAAAAGGTAAAATAACAATTGAACCTAAAGAAGATAAATAAACTAATGAGCATCTTAGATGCTCATTCTTTTTATCTAAGTTATAGTTCGGTTAACGAACTATAAATATAATGATAGAACATAGGTTAATATGCTATAATTTATATAGGAGTGTGATATTATGTATAGCTATTTACAAGGTGAAATTACAGAGATTCATCCAAATTATATTACTGTTGATATTAATGGAGTTGGGTATCTAGTATTCACACCGAATCCTTATGAGTTTAAACTTACTGAAGTTGAAAGAGTTTATATTCACCACTATGTACGTGAAGATGCAATTCACTTATATGGTTTTAAAACAAAGGGTGCAAAAGAATTATTTATTAAACTATTAAGTGTTAAAGGTATCGGACCTAAAAGTGCTGTTGCTATATTAGCTACTGGAAATCCTGATGATGTTATTGGAGCTATTGAGATTGGGAATGTTAAATTCTTAAGTAAGTTTCCTGGTATTGGACCAAAAGCTTCACAACAGATTATTCTTGATTTAAAAGGAAAACTGAACTTAGAGACTGATCGTATTATCTTGAATGATAATATTTCTGAAGTTGAAGAAGCTTTGAATTCTTTAGGATACCGAGCAAAGGAAATTAAAAAAGCGGTTAAGAACCTTGATGGTTCTAAACCGACAGATCAATTGTTAAAAGATGCTTTATCACAAATGTTGAAGTAGGTGATCTAAATGAGTGGTTTCTTTTCTTTTATGGAAAGTAGTAATACGTTTCAGGAATTTAGTTTAAATCATATTATACCGTTATTGTTAATTGTCGTAGGTGTAGTATTGATTTATTTAAACAGGGAAAGAATTAGAAATTCAAAATATGAGAAACAGATAAGATATGGGTTAGCCATATTAGCGATCTTAACTGAAGTGTCTTTCCAGGTTTGGCAAATGCTTCATGGAAGATGGAATTTTTATGATAGTTTACCATTACATTTATGCAGGTTAACTAATTACCTAGGAATCTATATCATGTTCACTAAGAATAACAAAGTATTTGAGATTGCATATTTTTGGTGTTTAGCAGGAGTTGTTAGTATATTGTTTCCTGATATTCTTCATGGTCCTGATCGATTTAGGTATTATCATTTTATGGTTAGTCACATCTTGTTTTTCTTTAATTTTCTGTATTTATTATTTGTTTCAGAACTTAGACTTAGTTTTAAGTCATATAAGAAAAGTTTAATTGCATTGTTCTTATTAGCAACTGTCATTATAATTCCGATCAATAATATATTTGGTATGAACTATATGTTTTTATTAGAAGCTAACGATACTCCTTTTAGTATTTTTGAAGGATATGGGTATTTTATATATTTAGTTGGATGTATAGGACTTACCGGTATTGTGATGACATTATGGTATTTACCAATTTATTTTTATAATAAAAGTAAAACATAAGGAGAACTAGTATGAAGTTTTTTAGTGATGAAGTAGGTATTAAGTTAGTACCTTTCAATGCGATTCATTTAATGCTGTTTGTATTTGTTATAGTAGGATGTATTTTAATCTATGTATATAGGGAGAAACTTAGAAATTATAAACATGAAAGAAAAGTAGCGAAAACCGTAGCGCTTTTAGCGTTTTTCTGGGAAATGGGATTATATCTATGGTTTATATTAAACGGGATATGGACATGGGAACACAGTTTACCAATAAGTCTTTGTGCCTTTACTTTGTTCATAGGTATCTTTGCTTTATACTTTAAGAAATATGAGTTGTTTGCAATTGGTTATTTCTGGACATGGGGAGCACTAGCAAGTGTGCTATTTCCTGATATAGAATTTAGTGTTGATCGATACAGATTCTATCAGTTTATGATAGGGCATGTGAATTTCTTCTTAATGTTTGTATATATGATCTTTGTATATAAATGGTATCCGACTTGGAAAGACTGGCGTAAAAGCTGTATTGCATTATCGATAATTGTTGGTATATTAATTATTGCAAGTAATGCTTCAGGAGCTAACTTAATGTTTATGCTTAATGGTGCTGATTCACCATTTGAAATGTTTGAACAATTTGGTTATTTTGGATATCTAGTTGGAGTAATATTAATGTCATTTGGAATTATATTGATATGGTTTATACCATTTATTATTTACCATAAGAGGCAAAAGAAACTAAACTAATTATTAGGGAGAAAACTATGAATTCAATTATTCTCTATCATTCAAAAACAGGATGCACTGAAAAATGTGCTAATTATATTAAAGAAAAAAATGATACAGATATCGAGAAGATTATTAAGTTTAGAGGAAGTCTTGATGACTATGAAACGATAGTTATTATGTGTCCAATCTATATGGGCAAAATCGAGAAAACTGGAAAAGAGTTTATCCAAAAGTTCACAAACGAACTAATTAACAAGAGATTGATAATAGTATTATGTGGAATGAATACAAAAGGATTTAAGGCTATGGTAGAACATAATCTTTCTGAGAAAATTAGAGAACATGCTGAGATTGTTTATGGTGGTGGAGCTTATTATCTAGAGAGAATGAGTTTCATGCAAAAGCGAATTGTTCAGTCTGTTGCTAGAGTTATTAAAAGCAGTGAACATATTAATTATGAGAATTTAGACAAAATAAAAATCTAACCGACCGGTTAGATTTTTTTATACTTTATAAAGTTTAGTTATATCATTAAAATCAAAATCATTAGCAATAGCAAGGCTAAGAAGAATACGGGCTTTTTGGCCGTTTAAGCTACCCCCGAGAATACAACCTTTATTAGTAAGATCTTTTCCTCCACCTTCATATGCATATGTATCAAGGACTCTACCTGCAGGGCATCTAGAAACAATTACAATATAGATTCCAACATTGATCGCTCGTTCAAGAGCATCTAACATAGTTGGTGGTAAATTTCCTCTACCCAATGCTTCAATTACTAAACCTCTAGCTTCATGCTCAATGAGGTAATCGATGAACTCTCCGTTCATTCCAGCATAAGCTTTTAATAAATAGACGGCATTGTTTATTTTGTTGGTTAATTGATATTTCTTATTACGTGTGACATCTCTATAATATATAACTTCATTATGGTCAATGATTCCAAGTGGACCGAATTCCATTGATCTAAATGTATCCAAACTCATAGTATGGGTCTTAGTTACTTCAACAGAACTATTAATAGTATCGTTCATAACAACTAAAGTACCTTTTCCTAAACTATCTGGAGACATACATACTTTTATACTTGAAACAAGATTAGTTAAACCATCATATCCTAGTTCACTAGCATTCTTCATTGAACCAGTGATGACGATTGGTTTGTTAGATGTAGAAACACAATTAAGATAAAACGCTGTTTCTTCTAAAACATCAGTTCCATGAACAACTATAGTTCCAACAATTTCATCTTGTTCTAAATAATCATTTACAACGTTCGCAAGATTTCTCATGTCTATTGGAGTAATCGATGGCGAAGGTTTACTTGAGAATTCATGGACGATCAAATTTTGAAATTCATCTATACCTGATAAAGTCTGAACGATTTCATTTGGACTAAGAGAGGGTATAGCTCCATGCAAATCTTTGTCAACTTTCATAGCAATTGTTCCACCAGTAAAAATCAATGCAACTTTCTTCATGATATCACCTCACATAAATCATAACATAAAGGAAGTAGAAAGAATATTAAAAAAAATTAAATGTTGCGACACAGTAAATGTGAACCATACAATATATAGGGTTTACATAATTCATTTGGATTAAGACCTTGAAAAGTAATATCAGATGACCATGTTTGTGAACCATATTGAATAGACATTTTTCGAATTATTAAAAGCTTACTATTAAAACTTTGCCAATGTAAGTTTACTGTTAGTGTTTAATTTGATTTTTGGTTTTGAGTATTTTCTTGAAGAGAGGCTGGATATGAAAAACGTCCAAATGTCATTGTGTAGGTTACTAATGGCTTTATATAGACCTCTATGATTGTTAACATAATATATATTATAGGAAGTAGAATCAATAGAAGGAAAAGGTCTCTCTTTTTGTTTTATTCTATGTATATGTGGTGTTTTATTATAAAAATCATATAATATATACCTTCTATCGAGCGGTTAACATATTCATATATATTCAATGACTATATTTAATCTCGCTACATACCTCTTCTTTTCCTATCTTCAAAAATGGGTAGAGAATATTGAGTGTTTTCGTGTTTCTATATCTCTTCTTGTATTATTGTCTAATATATAGAAAAACTGTTAGAGACAAAATTTGGCACAAAAAAACAGGTAGTAAAATTACCTGTTTTTTAACTACTTTTTGAATAGAAATTCAACTTGATTAGTCCCTAAATTTTTATAAACCACTTCTGCTTCTTTTATGGTGGTGTCATATATTTGTTCTGGAGAATGACAATCAACTCCAAAGATTGTTTTTACATTATGCTCTTTTACAAGATTCCAAAATTCAATTCTCGGATATGGTTGAGTTTTTCCCTGTGGAGTATTTCTTGTTCCTCTTCTAAATCCATTTCCATTAAATTCTAAAATCGTGTTTGTCTTCTCAGCACATTTGATAATTTTCTTAGCAACTGTTATTGCTTTTTGATTCCAATCTTGATAACCACACATATACAAATCTGGATGAGCTAAAATATTGAAGTTCATAGTTTTCATTCCTTCGCAAACAAATTCAGCATAGATTTCTATATCTTTATCTGATGTTAAAGCAAAGCTACTTTTTAGATCATTCATTTGTTTTGTATGAGAAATATAATGTTGTCCTAATATTAAGTAATCTAATTCACCTTTTAAAAATTCATAATATTTCGCATGGTCATAAAAGAATTCTACTTCCATGCCTTTTTTGATGGTCAATGAGTTCTTATATTTTTCTTGAACATATTTTATATCTTCTAAATAGGTGGTAAACTCCTTTGGTTTCATTCGAACCCCAAAATCATCTACTCTTGAATTAGGTGCATGATCACTAAAACCTAGTTCTTGATAATTGTTTTTTATTGCTTCTAATACATAATCCTCACAAGTACCAATTGCGTGTCCGCAAAGTTCATGGTGGGTATGATAGTTTGTTTTCATATGAACACCTCATGAAGTATTCTAACATTTTATATACTACTTATCAATTTATATAGAACGAAAGCCATGAACTTTCAAGTTCATGGCTTTGATATTATATATAATGATTTCATATATTATGAATCCTTGACTAACAGGTTGCAAACTATTGACCTATATAGGCTAGATATACCATAACCGGCGCAATTATCAATGTAGAGTAGTACATTAAACTAAAAAGATATAACCTCTTTTGGAAATTTGGAGCATATAAATCTTCAAGAAGATCTTCTGTACTCTCTAGTTTTTCCAGATAAAAAGTGTCATCAATGTTCTCTTCTTGTTCTATCGAAATGCTTGTTGGTGCAAAATCCGCATTCGATTTTATATGTATGTTTTTGAATTTGCTGTTGAGCATCTTGATAGTATTATCGTTGTCTTCTTTTCCGTAGGTTATACTATAGTGATTCTTTTGTTTCTTATTTTTAAGAATACCAGTTTTACCTACGATAATTATTAATGCTAGTAATCCAAAGATAACTCCTACTGTGATATGAAATGCTTTTTGGTGAATATAAGAACTTACTGAGAACAATAGAAATAGGCATACAAGATATACAATATTTGTAATTCTCATAAGCTTAGATGTTTTTCTATTGAAATGATCCTTGTTTGTTAAAGCGTTAATCTTTGCAGGTAGAAATGCAAAGATAAATGATAAAAAAATAGGTGCTATCGATGTATAAGTAGATCCTAAAAGAGTATCCCATTCCATATTATAATCTTCCTCCTATATATAACAAATATTTATGTACCTAATTGATATTATATCATAGATATCTTTGATTATATGTTAAAATATGTATAGGTGATAATATGGAAATAAAGAGACCTCTAGCATATCGAGCTAGACCTAAGAATTTAAATGAAGTTGTTGGCCAAGATCATATTCTTGGTAAGAACGGAGTAATAAAAAGAATGATTGATAACGAGAAGTTATTCAGTCTTATTTTATATGGACCTCCGGGAATTGGTAAGACAACAATAGCTGAAGCTATTGGTGAAATATTTGGTTTAAGAACATATAAGTTTAATGCTTCTACAGATCGTAAGTCCCAATTAAGTGAAATTATAAAAGTAAGTAAAAACTATGGTGCTTTATTAATCGTTGACGAAATCCATAGAATGAATAAGGATGTGCAGGATTATTTACTTCCACATGTGGAAGAAGGTAATGTTATTATGATCGGATTAACAACAAATAATCCTTATCATAGTGTTAATCCTGCTGTAAGATCTAGAACACATGTCTTAAAGCTTAAATCAATTAATAAAGATGATATTATAGAAAGATTAAAACAAGTTGAGATCGAGTTTAAAGATGAATTAGGTTGTAAACTTGATGATGTTGTTTATGAGTACATTGCAATGAGTTCTAACAATGAAATAAGAACTGCTATAAACAGTTTAGAAATTCTTAATATGAGTTATCCTAATGAAGAGATAAATCTTGAGAAGGCAAAAAATGTACTATTGTCACCAAGTCTAAGTTTAGATAAAAATGAAGATAATTACTTTAATATCTTAAGTGCCTTACAAAAATCAATTAGAGGTAGCGATGTTGATGCTAGTTTACATTATTTAGCTAGATTAGTTGCCATGGAAGATTTAACTAGTATCTTAAGAAGATTAACTGTTATTGCCTGGGAAGATATCGGATTAGCTAATCCTGCTGTTGTAACAAGAATGGATGCTTGTGCTAGAGCATGTGAAAGAGTTGGTTTTCCAGAAGCAAGGATTCCTTTAGGAACTATGGTTGTTGATCTTGCACTTAGTCCTAAAAGTAATAGTGCACATAGTGCACTTGATGATGCATTAAAAGAAGTTATGGAAGGTAAAACACCAAAAGTCCCTAATCATATTATCAATGTTGCTAATTTTGAAGATAAAACGAAATACAAATATCCTCATGATTATGATAATGCACTTGTTTATCAACAGTATTTACCTGATGAATTAAAAGATAAGGTTTATTATTATGCTAAAGAGACAGGTAAATATGAAAGAGCATTGAATGAAAGAAATAAAATTGTTAAAAAGGTATTAAAAAAGACGAAATAATATTTCGTCTTTTATTTTTGAATGTATTCGATAAATTTTAACCATTCACTACTTTCAAAAAAAGGTATATCACAAGTTGATGGTATTTTTAAATTAGAAATACTTTCAACAATCTTTTTTTCAAAAGGAATTTTTAAGATAATATCGATATTTTGCTCTTTACAGTATTTTTCTATTTCCTCAACCATGTCTAAGTTTAGATCATATTTGTTTATGATGATTTTTGCTTCAACACTAAACATTTCTGAAAGGCTTAAAACACGTTTTAAGTCATGAATTCCACTTAAAGTAGGTTCAGTAACAATTAGTGCTTTGGATACACCACTGATTGTACTAATAACATTGCAGGCTATTCCTGGTGAACCATCAATAAGGATTGTTTCAGCTTTTTCTGTTAATGCTACTTCTTTACTTCTTTTTCTAACTTCACTAACAAGTTTACCGCTTGATTCTTCTCCGGGAACTAGTCTAGCATCAATCATTGAACCAAAAATAGTTCTTCTTTGATAGATTTTACCGATTGGATGATCTACCATTGTGATTGCTCCGCTTGGACATACATAGTCACAAACACCACAACCTTCACAAAGACCTTTTTTTACTTCAATAGTTTCCGTTATTGCGTCAAAGTTGCATTTTTCATAACATAAACCACAGTATCTGCATTTTGCATAATCAATAACAGGTCTTTTAAAACCAATGAACTCTTCTTCTTTTGTAATCTCTTCACTTAAAAGGATTTTTAAGTCAGGAGCATCGACATCACAATCAGCGATTACTATTTTTTCAAAATAAGGAATCATAGACAGTAATAATGTAGATTTACCAGTACCACCTTTACCACTAATAACAGCAATTTCATTAACCATGATTTTCACACATTACCTGTGTTAAGATATTTTTGATTTTACTTCTAAAGATTTCATCATAATCAATTATTAATTCACCTTTACTGTATATCTCGGCTCGTTGTTTTGTCCACGGAATATTTTCTAAGAGTTTGATATTTTCATCTTCTAAGTATTTATAAATATCATCATTGCCGATTCCACTTTTATTAACAACAACTCCAAAAGGAATGCTATCTTCTCTAAGTAGTTCAACAACCATCCTCATATCACTAATTCCAAAAGGTGTAGGTTCAGCACAAATTATTGCATAATCAGTATTAGTTAATGCTGCAACTGTTGAACAAGAAACCCCAGGAGGACAATCCGTGATAATTAAATCATCATTACTGGTTATTTTGTTTAACTTATCAATTAAACGAACACCACTTACTTCACCAATATTAAGTTTTCCGTAATGGAATGTTTTTTCTTGGTCTGTAGAAGTAAATATTGAACCTATTTGCTTTTCCCTATAAGTAATAGCTCCTGATTTGCAAACAAGAGAGCACATTCCACAATCATGGCAAAGATCCTCGAAGACAAGGACTTTGGTCTTAGTTGGAATAATAGCGTTAAAGTTACAGTGATCTCCGCATAAACCACAAAAAGTACAAGCGTCATGATCTACAACAGGGTGATTTTTTAAAACTTCGATTGTTATTTCGTTGTTTGGTTTTATAAAAATATGGGAATTTGGTTCTTCTGTATCAGTATCAATTAAAGTAGCTTTCTCAAGATAGGCAAATAGGTTAACACTTAATGTTGTTTTACCGGTTCCACCTTTTCCTGACAAAATGGATATTTTCACTAATGCTTTCCTTTTTTTGTAAAAGAAGTTACTCTTTCTAGATTGTTTTCATAAAATTCATATACGGCATCTCTTACACTATATGATTTGGTATATCGATAAATATCAATCTCAAATGCTTCTAATGCATCATAGGCTTTTGGGCCTACTTCAGGAACTAATACAACATCAACATTTAAATCTGAAATTTGCTTAGCTGCTTTTCCACCAGCTCCACTCATTTCATCTTTGGCAATATTCTTGTAAAAAGTAAATTCTAAAGTTTCATGGTTGTAAACTGTGTAGTATTCGCATCTTGCAAAACGACTTGCAACGTTACTTTCAGTGTCAGTATCATTAGCACATATTGCGATTACCTTTACTTCTTTAACATTCATGATTATCGCCATGATTATGGTCGCAACTACTACCTGTTGATTGTAAAGCACCACCCAAATATTCATTAAGGTTTAATTCGATTGAACCCTTAGCCCCTAAAATCACATCAATATTTTGTTGGTTGAACAAATTAACTGCCATTTGTCCCATACCACCAGTTACAATAATGTCGATTCCTTGTTCTCCTAAAAAGCGAGGTAATACTCCTGGCTCATGTGGGGGTGGTGTAACGAAATTAACAGTTTTAACGTTATTACCTTCTACTGTGTATAAGGCAAATTCTTTTGTGTGTCCAAAATGTCCATCAACTGTGATTCTATCACTAGTTGGAAATGCGATTATCTTAGTGTTTTTCTCTTGTGTATTCATTTTATTCTCTCCCTTAAGTTTTATGTCTTTAATATCATTTTTAACTTCTATTGCTTTATTAAGAAGGATTGCTTCTATAATCTTCTTACGTCCTGTTTGCAACAGTCTTTGGATTGTAGCTCTTGAAACTTGCATGTCATCAGCTGCTTCAATTTGGCTTAGTCCTTCGTAATCAACTAATCGTAGTGCTTCGAATTCATCTAAGTTAAGCATGTTTCTTTCAATTTTACTTGCTTCGATACCTACTGGTTTTAAGAGTCGTTCACTACTTAGTCTTCTTGCATATCTTTTTTTTCTTGATGGCAAGACATCACCTCCTATGTGCATATGCACATTTATATATTAACTCTAAGTTTATAATATGTCAATAAAAAAAAGACGATTTCTCGTCTTTTTAATTATTTATCTTTTTCCTGGATCGTATGGTTCTCCTGATGCTTTAGGAGCTTGCGAATTACGTGAAGTAAAGGCAAGAACGATTAACGTCATTACGAATGGAATCAATGAGTAAACTTTATCTGGTAACCCAGCATCTGCTAAGATAGCAATTTTTGTATATGCACCTGATAGGTTTAACATAAATCCAAAGAAGATTGCTACAATGATAATTCTTCCTGGTTTCCATTGCCCACTAATTAATACAGCTAAAGCTAAGAATCCATATCCACTAACAGTTCCTGTGAAAGCAACAGTTAAAGGTATAATCATAATGATTCCACCAATACCAGCTAAGAAACCACTAATACCGACACCAGCATATCTCATTTTAGCAACATTGATACCAGCAGCATCTGCTGCTTGTGGATGTTCCCCGCATGCGCGCATTCTTAAACCAAATTTTGTCTTGTATAAAACAACTGATGCAATGATTATAAGCGCGATAGCATAAAATGTTGAAAGATATGTTTTAGAAAATAAGATTGGGCCAATAACCGGAATAGTTGTTAAGAATCCAGCATCCTGAACTAAGAATTGATCAGCAAAGATAATATCTTCTCCACCAAATAATATTTTAATAAAGAATAATGCGATTGCTGGAGCTAATAAGTTTAATGCCGTACCACTAATTACTTGGTTTGCTTTCATATTGATTGAAGCAAAGGCATGAATTAGTGAGAATAAGTATCCACTAATACCAGCAACGATAATACTTAAGAAATAAACTAATTGTCCGCTCATTCCAGCATCTTGTATTTTTACCATAAACAAGATACCAATGAATGCACCAAATACCATGATACCTTCTAAAGCGATATTTACAACACCACTTCGTTCTGAGAATAACCCAGCGAAAGCAACAACAGCAAGAGGGACAATGATATAGACACTACGTCTTAATACGAAGAATAAATCATCAGTTCCAAATATCCATAATACTAATATGATTCCAAGGATTGATGCGACAGTGATAATGTTCTTTCTCATAGATTTACTCACTGACATCACCTCCTTTTTTAAATTTGGCAATGATTTGCTTAGCGTATTTTTGGAAGATTAAACTTAACGCACTAAAATATACGATTGAAGCTGTAATAATTCCTGTTAAGTTCTGATCAAATCCCCAAGGTTTTAATTCTAAACCTCCAGCTTTGATATATGCAAAGAATGTTCCTGAAGCAATTGCTCCTAAAGGATGACTTAATGCAAGTAACGCAACAGCGATACCGTCAAAACCTTCACCGATTAAGTTTTGCTCGATTTTATATGTAGCACCACTAACATTTAGATATAAGACTGCAGCAGCTAGCCCAGCTAACGCACCAGCAATACCCATTGAAAGGATGATATTTCTTTTTGAATTAATCCCCGCATATTTTGCTCCATCACGGTTATGTCCTACTGCTTTTAATTCAAAACCAAATGTTGTTTTGTTTAAAACAATATGAATCACAATGGCGGCAAGGATTGCGATTAAAATCCCAATATCTAACCGAGGGTTATCAAAGATTTTATCTAAGAATAAGTTTGGCAACGCAGCAGCTTGATTTACTTTTTGTGCATTTTGAGTAGTCCCACCAACGATGTCAGCACTTGAATAAGCAATAAACGCTCCAAATACAGAAATCCAGTTCATCATTATTGTGGTAACAACTTCATTTACATTAAAGTGTGCTTTTAAAATACCTGGAACAATACCCCATAAGAATCCACCTATGATTGCGGCTAAAACAGCAGCTACCCATAAGAAGTCTCCTAGGAATGTCCATTTAATACCAACATAGATTGCAAAGAATGCACCTGCAGCCATTTGCCCACTAGCTCCAATATTGAATAAACCTGTTTTAAAAGCAAACCCAACACTTAAACCAGTAAGAATAATTGGTGCTGCATATCTTAATACATCTCCGAAGCCTTCTCGTCCATCAAGGAAACCACCGAATAGGATTGTGAACAATCCACCAAATGCTGAACCAGGTTTAACAATTAACATGATAACAAATCCGACCATAATTCCTGTTAAAATAGCAAGTATGGCACTTAAAAAGTTTATATTTCCTAAAACTTTTTTTATTTTACCCATTAGTTGTCACCTCTTTTTGATCCAGACATATAAAGACCAAGTTCGTTTTCTGTAGTTTCTTTTGGAAGCACATTTGCAACTAACTCACCTTCATACATAACAACAATACGATCACTAACACTCATTACTTCATCTAATTCTAACGAAATAAGTAATACAGCCTTATTTTGTTCACGCAACATTATTAGTTGTTTATGAATATATTCAATTGCTCCAACATCAAGACCTCTTGTTGGTTGAACAGCAATCATTAAATCGGGTTCACGATCAATTTCACGTGCAACGATAGCTTTTTGTTGATTACCACCACTCATAGCACGAGCTGGAGTTTTATCTCCTTGCCCACTTCTAATATCAAAACGTTCAATTAAATAGTTTGAGAAAGTAGAAATCTCATCAAATTTTAAGAACCCTTTATTTTGGAATCTTTCTTCGAAATAAGTTTGTAGGATTAGGTTCTCACCTAAATTGTAATCTAGAACAAGACCATGTTTATGTCTATCTTCTGGAATATGTCCAATTCCTGAAAGTGTCTTCTTTCTAATTGATAGTTTACTTATATCTTCCCCATTTAATATAACTAAACCTTTTTGGTGTGGTCTTAATCCGGTAATAGCTTCAACTAATTGAGTTTGTCCATTTCCTTCAATACCAGCTAGACATAGAATTTCTCCTCTTTTCACTTCAAAACTAACATTGTTAACATAGTTTTTGTGAGTGTGAGGATTTTCTACAGTCAAGTTTTCAACTTTAAGAACGGTTTCTCCTAGTTTCATAGGTTTTTTATCAACATCAAAACTAACAGGACGTCCAACCATCATTTCAGCCATTTGTGTTGTTGTAGTTTTATCAACTTCAACAGTACCAATGTATTTTCCTTTTCTAAGGACACTACATCTATCAGCTACAGCTTTGATCTCTTTTAATTTATGAGTAATTAGAATTACTGATTTACCTTCTTTAATAAGGTTTTTAATAATTCTCATTAGTTCATCTATTTCTTGAGGTGTTAAAACAGCAGTTGGTTCATCGAAAATAAGAATTTCGGCGTCGCGATATAACATTTTCAAAATTTCTACACGTTGCTGCATCCCTACAGTAATATCTTCAATAATCGCGTTAGGATCAATTTTAAGTTTATATCGATCACTTAGTTCCTCGATTTTTTTAATAGCATCATCCATTTTTAAAAATCCATTTTTAGTATCTTCAATACCGAGTACGATATTCTCAGCAACTGTGAAATTGTGTACTAATTTAAAATGCTGATGAACCATCCCAATGTGAAGGTCATTTGCATCGTTAGGATTTTTAATCTTAACTTCTTTTCCTCTAACCTTAATAATTCCTTCTTCTGCCTGATACAGACCAAAAAGAACACTCATTAAAGTACTTTTACCTGCTCCGTTTTCACCGAGTAAAGCATGAACTTCACCTTTTTTCAATTTTAAGGTAACATCATCATTTGCTTTAATACCCGGGAATTCTTTAGTGATATTGAGCATCTCAATAACATAATCCATTTGAATTCACCTCTAACTGTATTTATTACTTAAATTATATTATAAACACAAAAAAAATGAAAGGGTTTCCCCTTACTATCAACATTAATTTGTGCAATAACTATAATAAAAACGTTTTCTTTTTAATATCTTACCATTTGTGCTATTATTTTATTAATGACAAATGTCAGTAAAATGACAATAATTATGATTCAAGGAGATGTAATAATGACAGTAAAGCAATTCCACAATATACTTAATAATAAAATAAATAAAACAAGGAATGATAATGAGTTGATCGAACTACTAAATTCATTTGATGATGACATTTTACATAGATGTAAAATCGTTACTATAAAGAAGAACCATACTCTTCTTAAGATGGGTGACAATATTGAATACATGTATATAATTGTTCATGGACAGACTAGAGTTGTTAATGTATTTGAGAATGGTAAATTATATGAACCAGTTCTTATCAATGATAATGAGATAATCGGTACAATGGAAATCCTGCAAAATTATCCAACATATATTTCATCTATTTATACTACTTATGATACAAAGTTAATCAGAATAACTAAACAAGATACACTTAAATTACTAAATGAGAACTTGCTCTTTACTAAACTTATCTTAAAGTGTATCTCTAAAGATTTCTTTAATCAAAGTTTCCATCAAGGTGAAAAGTTAATTCAGAACTCGATGTTTCTACTTGTAGATTACTTATTACGTCAAGTAGAAACTTCACGAGATAAGAAAATTACAACAATCACAAATACTAGAGAGGTTATTTCTAACAGGACGGGAATAAACTTACGAACATTATACCGTAATATCAAACGATTAAGAGAACTAGAATTACTTGATGTGATAGATAGAAAGATTGTTATTAAAGAAAACCAAAGTAAACAACTTTATAAGTATTACGATAGATTAAGAGGAAAATAAAAAAAACACTACTTGGATAAGTAGTGTTTTTAATTTGAAAAACTATTATTCGATAATTGTTACTGTTGTATAAGTACCAGCAACATAATCTGCTAATAATTCAGCAGTAGTTTTATCTGTACCATCAACTTGTAAAGTAGCGTCAACTACATAAGTACCATCTTGAACTTTAGTTAATAAAGTAGCATATAATGTACTATCAAATGTAGTGAATCTGTCAAAGTTTTCAGGTAAAGCAACACCTAAGTTTTCAGCACTGAAACGTAATTGTCCACCTGGCCAGTTACCTTCATGCCAATCTTTTAATGTTTCATAAACTGAAGGAGCTAATTCTTTTTTAGCAGATGTAATAACTGTTGTAGATTCAGCACTTTGATCTACGTCTACACCGATTACTAATCCTTCTTCTTGCTCAGCAGCTTTCATTACTGATCCACCAGCTCCACCAGCACAAGCAAAGATAACTTCTGTACCTTCGTCATACCATGTAGCAGCTTTTGCTTGGAATGCAGGGTCTGGACCAAATCCACCTAAGTAGTTATACTTGATAGTTACCATTTTGTCCATTTCTTCAGCAGCTTTAGCAGCACCTTGAACGAATCCGTATCCGAAACGTACAACGGCAGGAACAGCTTTACCACCCATGAATCCTAATTCAGTTAAACCATCTGCAACAGCAGCATAACCAGCTAAGAATCCACTTTCATGTTCTTCATAGAAGATTGCAGTAACGTTTGCACCTTGAGTGAAATCCCAAGCTTCACCGTCAACAGTGTCTCCTGTATCCCAGTCAGCAACGTTATGAGGCGCACCATCTAAGATGATAAATTTAACTTCTGGATATTTATCTTGAACTAACCAAATTGTGTTCTCGAAGAAGAAACCAGGAGTTACAACAACTTCAGCACCATTTTCAACAGCTAAATCAATACTTTTTACATATTCATCTGTAGTTTGGTCATCTGGTTGATAGTATTGGTGAGAATATTCGAATTCTTCAGCGAATTGAACTACACCTTCCCATGCACCTTGGTTAAACGATTTGTCAGTAACAGTACCAACATCAGTTACTAATGCAACAGTAAATGTTTCTTTCTGACAAGCAGTTAAAGAAATCATTACTACAAAAGCAGCCATAAATACTAATAATTTTTTCATTAAAATCCTCCTATTTTTTCGATTTTTATCAAATCTTTACACTTATTATATGAAATTATGATGAAAAAGTAAAGTGTTTTCACCTTAATTTAAATATTTGTGTGAGCGAACGCTCATTTGTTCATACACTAAAAAAAACGGCTCATAAAGCCGTTTTAAATTTGAGTATCAATTAAAACTGGAATAATAATTGGACTTCTGCGTGTTTCTCTATACAAGTATTTACTAATATGATTCTTAACGTTGCTTTTGTAATTACGCCAATTTATGTATTTTCCAGTAAACTCGTTTTCAGAAACGTAATAGAATAAGTCAGTTACACCTTTAATGAGATCCTCATTTTCTTTCATATATACAAAGCCTCTACTTACCACTTCTGGATCACTTACTACTTTTTTGTTTCTCGCATCAATATTAGCAATGATTAATAAAACACCATCTTCAGCTAACATTTCACGGTCTCTAAGGACAACATCGCTGACATCGTCATCTAAAATACCATCAACAAGAATATCACCACTAGGTACTTTTTCCTTTGTACTAACTAATGATTTATTATTCAACTCACCAACAACACCGTTATCTAACATGATAATGTTTTTATTGTTATAACCCATGTCACGACATAAGTTTCTAAGTGCGTAAAGATGACGATATTCACCAATGACTGGGACAATATATTTTGGATTCAATATATTGATTAATAGTTTAATGTCTTCACTACTTGCGTGTGAAGGTGGTAAAATATTTTTACTGATTTTAATAACATTTAAATCATTTCTATATAGTATATCCAAAGTTCTTGCTGCGATCTTCTCAGTTCCAGGAACTGGAGGAGTCATCAAGATAATAGTGTCTTTTAAATCAGTATGAATTAAACGATCTAATTTTTTAACCATTCTTTGGAGCATATAGAAAGGTTCATGTCGATCACCTGTGACTAAAACAACGGCATCTTTTAATTCGTTTTTGTTTTTTTCATCGATGAATCGTAAATTAACTAGATTATCTTCAGGTATTTTTAAATACCCTAAATTTACTGCTATATCGACAGTTCTTTGTGTTTTACGTCCAATAATCGCAATTTTTCGATTATATTTCAAAGCGATATCGATGATTTTTTGAATACGGACTAAGTCAGTACTAAATGAAGTTACGATAATTCTACTTTCAGCTTGGTAGAATGCTTGGTTCAGAGCATAATCTAAACTTGTAGAACTATGGGTATAACCAGTTCTTTCAGCTCCTAAACTTTCTGTAAGTAAAGCTAATACAGGTTTACCGGCGATCCTACTTAGTTTGTCAAAATCAGTTTTATAGCTTTTATGAACGTTTTGATCAAAGTTATAATCAGGTGCATAAATAATAACACCATCTTTAGTTGATAATGAAATCCCGAAACTTTCAGGAATACTATGTGTTACATTATAAAAATCAATACTTACATCATCAAAACTTAATGTTTTTTTACTCGAAACGATATTAAATTTATAATCGTTAATGTCTAATCCGTAGTCTTTAATAGAATCTTTCAAAATAGCTAAAGTAAAGTATGATCCATATATTGGGATGTTTAGTGTTTTTAATAATTTAGGCACTGCTCCGATATGATCTTCGTGACCATGACTTAAAAACAGTCCAACAATACGCGACTTGTTTTTTTCTAAATAGGTAAAGTCAGGAACAATACTATCTACACCTAATAATTCTGTAGTTGGGTATTTTAATCCAGCATCTAAAATAAATAGACTATTGTCAACTTCAATACAAAACATGTTTTTACCATTTTCACCAAGTCCACCAAGAGCCAATATCTTAATTCGAGCCATAAAAACACCTCCTTTTCTTCTCTTTAATATTATAACATATAATTACTTATTATATAATTTAGTGTAAAATATTTTCGTTTTTTTCAATACATGCTATCTTATTTTCTTTATAGAACTATGTTATACTAAATTAACGAGGTGATTTGATGGTTAATTATCCAAATAAAAAGAACACATTTAGTAAGCAAAAAACTGATCATAAAAACAGAGGAATGACTTTCGAGGCAATGATTAATGAAAGTAATAATTATTACTTAGTTAATGATCTTGCTATTATTCATAAAAAGCCTATTCCAATCCAAATTGTTAAAGTTGATTATCCATCTAGAAGTGCCGCTGTTATCAAAGAAGCATATTATAAAGTGCCATCTACTACCGATTATAATGGTATATATAAAGGCTACTATATCGATTTTGAAGCAAAGGAAACCAATAATAAGACTAGTTTCCCGTTCGCTAATATTCACTCTCATCAAATTGAACATCTAAACAGGACATCTACACATGGAGGAATTAGCTTTGTATTAATCTATTTTAAAGTATTGGATGAGATTTATCTTTTAGAATCTAAGGATTTAGTTAGTTACTATAATCGTAGTAAAGAAGGTAGAAAATCAATTACAATTGACGAGATTAGAGAAAAAGGATATCTTGTTAAAGAAGGATATGCTCCACGTATTGATTACTTAAGAGTTGTTGAAGTTTTAATAAATAAAAAAGGCTAAAATTAGCCTTTTTATTTTAATGTACTTCCTGATTCAATTACTTTTGTTTCAAATTTAGCAGTACTAAAGATACGGCAATTACGTTTAATAATTGTACCTTTTGGAACAGTTACTCCACTGGCAATAGCATTAACTCCACTAACCAATAACTCAGGTTTATCAATATTCGGTGTATAGTCTTTCCCTTCACCAATTACTACATTCTCTTCAATAGTACAACGCTTATCAATAATCGCATTTTCAATATACGCGTTTGGCATAATTTCAGTATCATTTAAAATAACACTATTAATGACAGTAGCTCCGGGATGAACAATTACACCGGGAGATAATACTGATTTTTTAACAGTACCAGCTACGATACAACCATTTGATAGTAATGCTTGTGAGATAAGAGCTTTTGAACCAACTTTTACACTAGGGAGTTCTTCACTCTTAGTATAGATTGGCCATTCTCTTTCATACATATCTAGAGGTACTTTATCAACTGTACCTGTTAATTCAATATTCGATTCGATAAAGGCATCATAAGTTCCAACATCTTTCCAGTATTTATCAAAGACATAAGCATATAAATCAGAGTTTTCTAATAAATCAGGAATGATATGTTTACCAAAATCAAGATTTGGATCTTCTATTCTTGTAATAGCATCTAATAAAACATCGGTATCAAAAACATAGATACCCATTGAAGCTAGATTACTTTCAGGTTTTGCTGGTTTTTCGGAAAATTTAGTAATTCTCATATCATCATCTACTGATAAAAGTCCAAAACGATGTGCATCTTCCCAAGGTACTGGTTGAACAGCAATTGTCAATTTAGCATCATTTTTAATATGATGATCAATCATTTTTCGGTAATCCATTTTGTATATATGATCTCCACTTAAGATAAGTGTATATTTAGGATTCTTTTTTTTGATGTATTGAATGTTTTGTAAGACAGCATCAGCAGTTCCAGCATACCATTCTTTGTGAGGTTGAAGTAAGGTTACTCCTCCATCTCTTCTGTCTAAGTCCCATGGTTTACCAACACCGATATGTTCATTTAAAGATAACGGTAAATACTGTGTAAGAATTGCAATATCATAAATACCAGAATTTGTACAATTACTTAAAGTAAAGTCAATAATACGGTATTTTCCTGCGAATGGTACAGCTGGTTTAACGCGTTTTTCACTTAAAATATCTAATCTACTTCCACGTCCACCTGCTAGGATTAATGCTAAAGTTTCCATTTGTTACCCCCTTAGTTTTTTGTATAATTCAATATATTTCTTTGCTGATTCTTCCCAGCTAAAATCTTGTTGCATTCCTCTTTTTACTAATGCTTTCCAACTTTTAGGATCGCCATAAACTTCTAATGCATTATTGATAGCATAAAGCATATCAGCTGCATCATAGTTCTCAAATCCAAAGCCAGTTCCTTCGTCACTATATTTATTATATATTTCAATTGTATCTCTTAATCCACCTGTTTTTCTAACAACTGGAACAGTCCCGTACTTCAAACTGATTAGTTGTGCTAAACCACATGGTTCAAATCTTGAAGGCATTAAGAATATGTCACTACCGGCATAGATTTTACGAGCCATTTCATCATTATATCCAATATAAACACCCACATTTTTAGGGTATTTACTATGTAGTTCATTGTAGAATCTTTCAATATCTGGATCACCACTACCAAGTAGTACTAATTGGATATCACCTTTACTAACCAAACCTTCTATTACTTCACTAAGTAAGTCGAAACCTTTTTGATCAGTTAAACGTGATACAACCCCGAGGATAGGACGGTTATTTTCTTCTAGTTCATGATATTCACGAAGAGCTTTTTTATTCTCAGCTTTACCTTTTAAATAGTTATATAAACTATAATTATACGCTATTTTTTTATCTGTTTTCGGATTGAAAACATCATAATCAATTCCGTTTACAATTCCACCCAATGAGTCTTGTCTTTCTCTTAGGACATTTTGCATCCCATATCCAAAGAAATCATGAAGGATTTCTGTAGCATATGTTTCACTTACTGTCGTTATGTAATCAGCAGTAACTAGAGCAGTTTTTAAGAAGTTAATCAAGTTATCAAATTCTAAATCACTACTATATTCAACGTCTAAATAAGGCATTAGATCTTTACTAAATCTACCTTGATAAGCAATGTTGTGAATAGTATGAACAGTTTTAATTCCCTTATATTTGGTTTTAGAACTATATTTTTTTTGATATAAATAAGGTATTAACCCTGTTTGCCAATCATGAGTATGAATAATATCGGGATAGAATCCAATTTCTTCAAGCATCATTAATACTGCATTACAATAATAACCAAATCTTTCACCATCATCGTAATGACCGTAAAGAGTATTGCGATAACCAAAATAATATTCATTATCTACAAAGTAAAATGTAACACCATCAAGTTCTGTTGTTTCAATTCCAGCATATTCTTCTTTAGGTCCGACACTAACGCGGAAATTACACACTGGTACTAATTTGTCATTAAACTTCTCTTTAGTCCACATATGCTTTGGTAAAACTACACGTGCATCCATATCTAATCTGTTTAACTCTTTAGGTAAACTACCTAATACATCAGCTAATCCACCTGTTTTACTAAACGGAGTAGCCTCACTACCAACTAAAAGTATTTTCATTTGTATCTCTCCTCACTAATATAATTATAGCCTAGATACTTGAAAAACAATAGAATAAATCAATGTAAAGATTTTCATTGTATAAAATTGAACATTTGTAACAAAAAAACGCACAGAAATGTGCGTTTTTAATGATATACATAATTTTAAAATTATAAAACTAACTATTGTTACTTTTATTTAAAATAAATCTCCTTCAACATTGATTCTTTTCATTAAGAAATAACCAACGATGATAATAAGGATAGCACTTGGAACCATGTAGTATGCGTTATATACTGCACTATATGGAGCGATTGCTGTAAATTCACCAGGTAACCATGTTGGATTAGCAGTTACTAAGATTATTCCTGAGATAAAACTTGATAAAAATCTAAAGAATGAACCAATAACAACCATAAGAGCAAAACCTTTAAAGTTTTTACCTAATAGTAATACTCCGATGTAACCTAAACCTAGAGAACCAAATGCAATTAAGTAATCTAGAGGTACACTAGCCCAGTGATAAATGGCACCATCTAATAATAAATTCATAATTGAATAAATTACTCCGGCATAGATACCATATCTAAAGCCATGACGATACGTTACGATAAATATTGGTAACATTGAAAGTGATACTCTTCCTCCATAAGGTAAAGCTAAAAATGGGAAGAATGCAGCTAGTCCAGTGAAAACTACTTCAAGAACAACTGCTAAAGCTACAAGAATTGCAACTTCGGTGATAAGTTTTGTGTTTTTCATCTTTCTCTCCTTTTAAAATAAAAAATTTGTCCAATAAAACTTAGGACAAATTGTTTTTAAAAGAAAATTAAAAAGTTTATCCTACGCTGGCATTATCCAGATCAGGTAAGGTCTATTCTAGTTACAAGAATACTCTCAGCCTAGTTCTCTAAGCTCCCCGATTTTATGGCAATTTCATTATATAATATGTACCTTGTTAATGCAAGGTTTTTACAGTTTTGAAAGCGCTTAATAAAAAAAGAAAAAAAAGGTTGTATTATTTAATAAAAGGGTTTAAAATCTTTCTCGTAATTACTTTTTATTTGGAGGTTATCATGAAGAAAAAACCAGTAAGTCTAGAGACATACATTGTCCTTGGATTTTTTATTTTAGTTTTTGTAGTTTTCTCGTATGAAATGGGCCTAGCTAACTTCTTAGGAACAGCTATTGATACAGGTTATTACCTGTTAATTAACATTGCCTTTTGGATTATGGGAGTTGCTGTTTTAACAGGAGCTGCCGCAGGTGTTTTTAGTGAGTTTGGTATTGTTGCCTTATTCAATGTTATTTTGGGACCAATTGTTAGATTAATATATCGATTACCTGGAGTTGCTGGTATTGGAGCAGTTAGTGCTTATTTATCAGATAATCCTGCAGTAATTAGTTTATATAAAGAAAAAGAATTCAGGAAAAGATTTAAAGATTATCAGATTCCTGTATTAGTAAATCTTGGAACTAGTTTCGGGATGGGGTTAGTAATAGCAATTACGTTTATTAGTTTACAACAGGATTATGCTGAAGTAGGAAACTTCTTCTTAGCTGTTGGACTTGGTGTCATTGCGAGTATTATTGGGAGTATTGTTAGTGTTAGAATGCTTACGTATTATGCTAAGAAGCATTACAATGTTCCTAAGAATGACAATCCTATAAAGAAAATTGAAGGTGACGAATTTCTCCGTGAAACGAGAGAAGGTACCTTTATAAATAGATTGTTAGAAAGTGCACTTGATGGTGGTAAGAACGGAGTTGATATCGGCTTACAAATAATTCCTGGTATTTTAATTATCTCTACTTTCATTATTATGATCACAAATCAACCTCCTATTGGTGGGTTTACTGGTTCTGCGTTAGAAGGAATTGGTTATCTACCAAAAATTGGACAACATTTGATGTTTATCTTTAAGCCTTTATTTGGTTTCACTTCACCAGAGGCCATTGCATTCCCCTTAACTTCATTAGGTAGTGCTGGAGCTGCGGTTGGATTTGTTGAGGAATTCTTAAATCAAGGCTATATTGGGATTAAGGATATTGCAGTATTCACTGCTATTGGTACAACTTGGAGTGGTTACTTAAGTACTCATGTTGGAATGATGGATGCATTGCATTCAAGACCATTAACAACAAAAGCAATCATTGCCCATACAATTGGGGGATTAGTAAGCGGGGTTGCTGCGAACTACTTATTTATATTTGTTGGATTCATTACCCCTTACGCAATTACATTATTCAACTTTCTTGGAACTTATCTGCAAGATATTTGGAACTTTATAATTAATTTATTCTAAAAAAAAAGAAGAAATCTAAGATTTCTTCTTTTTTAAAAGCTACAAGATGCAAGTGACAACGATAAAGTCAGAGTAACTATAAAAAAAATCGCCAATGATATAGGAGAAGTTAGAATAATTGCCAATGTTCTTTTTATAGATGGTGATTCTTCAATATCCTTAAATGCGAATAAGTACTTCAGTAATCTTACTAAGCTAATTATAAAGTTAATAATGACAACATACATCATAAAGTATGCGAATACTAAGAATGTTCTAGCAATGCTTTCAATTGCATTTTGAGCTAAGAACATAAGCATAAGTAGGAATGCACCAAATCCAAAAACAAATAAATGAATTCTAAAAAAGATAGTTTCAAATTTATTAAACTTTTTAACCTTATCGTTCATTGTATCACCTCCACCTCATTATATGTAATTTGGATGACAAACTAAACTAATATGCAAAAAAAAGACCTTATTAAAGGTCTTTTTCAGTTATTATTTCAAAGATAATTGATTTTTTCTCTACAGGTTTTTCAGTAATAACAAATGCATCACTAATTTCTTCCAAGATACTTTCAATGTCTTCTTTATTATTATAAACATAAGCTAAAGCTTCATCTTCTTTAACAAAGTCTCCAACTTTCTTATTTAATACAACACCAACATCAGGATCTACATCTTGGTCTTTTGTTTCTCTACCAGCACCAAGTTTCATTGCTGCAACACCAATTGCTAATGCATCGATATCTTCAATGTAACCTGCAGTTCCAGAAACAACCTCAACAACTTCTTTAACTTGAACAAATCCGTCTAAGTCAGGAAGTTTTCCACCTTGCATTTCAATTAACTTGTGTTGTTTCTCACTAGCCTTATTTGATGTGATTTGCTCTTTTATAAGAGTTTTAGCTTCCTCTAAAGTCGCAGTTCTACCACCTAAATAAACCATATAAGCACCAATTTCATTGCATAATTCAGTTAAATCTTCTGGACCATTACCTTGTAATGTTTCAATAGCTTCAATTACTTCTAGTTTATTACCAACAGCAAAACCTAAAGGTTGTCCCATATCAGTAATAAAAGCAACTACTCTTTTACCAACACTTGTTCCAATTCCAACCATAACTTTACTTAATTCTCTAGCTTCTTCAATAGTTTTCATAAATGCACCGTCACCGATTTTTACATCTAAAACAATAACATCACTACCACTAGCTAATTTCTTACTCATTATGCTTGAAGCGATTAAAGGAATACTTGGTACTGTCGCAGTTACATCACGCAGTGCGTAAAGTAATTTATCAGCTGGACATAAATTAGCTGTTTGTCCTGCTACAGCGATTCCTAAATCATTAACTTGTTTAATAAAATCTTCAATTTCAATGTTAATTGATAAACCAGGAATACTTTCTAGTTTATCTAAAGTACCACCAGTATGGCCTAAACCACGACCTGATAGTTTAGCTACTTTAACACCAGCACTAGCAACAAGAGGTCCTAAAACTAAAGTCGTTTTATCACCAACACCACCAGTTGAATGTTTGTCTACTTTAATACCTTCGACCTTACTTAAATCAATAGTATCTCCGCTATTTAACATAGCCATAGTTAAAGCAGTTGATTCATCGTTTGTCATCCCATTAAAGTAAATAGCCATTAATAAAGCACTTACTTGGTAATCAGGGATATCCTTATTTGTGTATCCACTTATTATAAAGTTGATCTCTTCTTTTGTTAATTCTTGATTGTCTCTTTTTTTCTCGATTAAATCGACCATTCTCATATATATCACTCCTCGAAAACATTATATTATAACATAAACTGAATGCAAAACAAAAGAAATATGACAACAAAAAAAGAGGTTTACACCTCTTAATTAAGTTCTTTTTTAAATATATCAAGTTGTTTTTGAATTGTTGCTTTTACTTTAGCACTAACTTCATGAGAATTTAAACCTTCGTAATCTTCAAATTTTAGGATTGGATGGATGTGAACTCTAATGTGATATCTTTTCCATGGAATAGATTTAAAGGCTTTGCAAGTATCATATTGTGTCGCAATCAAAATATCAGCTTGCGGTTTCATTGCTAATTTCATAGCCCCTGATTTGAAATCAATCATTTCATTACCAAAAGCTCTTTTACCTTCTGGGAAGATTCCCATTGAGGTTCCTGATTTGTAATTTCTGATTCCCTTAATTATTGATTCAGCTGCACTTCTGTCGGCGTATCGAGAAATAAAGACATTTCCTAATACTTCAATCCATCTTCCAAAAATAGGTAAATTAGTTAAGGCTGCTTTAGCTATAAAATTTACTATGTGGTCTTTAAAAATCGGTTTAAGGATTAGGATATCCCAATTTTCTTGATGATTTGACATCAAAATGAAATTGTGATCAGGTTCAGGGATGTTTTCTTTTCCCGTTACTATAACCTTTGCGCGCATTAAATGAGTTCCAAAACGTAATAATGAATTAGCAAATTTATGGTTGAATTGATCTTTTATTCCTTTATTTTGTCTGAATATCCCAAAAATTTGTGTAATGATGATTTGTGTAGCGAAACTTATAATTGCTGATAATAAAATTGATACTACTAATAAAACATATAGCCAAGGATTGGCCAAGTTCGTAAAGTCTAAATTAAATATTAATGTAAATAAATAGGTATATATTACCCAAAATAGATAATAACTAGCAATAAACATAGGTGTTATCTCCTTTCGTAGATAGAGAAGTTTAGTTCTCCTATGATATTTTCCATAATTTTATTATATTTTTCATAATTAATTGTCTTAAAGAATACATCTCCCTCATATTCTTTATCGATATGAGTTATATATAATCTATCAGCTATATCTAAGGTTAAATCATAAATGATTTTACCACCAATAATAAAGATTTCCTTATCTTTAGGATAGTTTTTTAGATATTTGATGATATCATTTGTCGTTTCAACACCAGGATAAGTATAATCACTTAAAGTAGCTATTACACTCGTTCTGTTAGGTAATGGTTTATCGATATACGAAAGAATTGACTTGAATGTTTCCTCTCCCATAATCACGGTTTGATTAGTTGTTGTTTTTTTGAAGTATTTCATATCTTCTTTATAGTGCCAAGGAAGTTTATTTCCTTTACCGATAACGTTGTTCTTACCGATGGCAACGATTAGATTAACCATTAGACACTTACCTTACCTTTTATTAAAGGATGAGGATTATATCCAACTAATTCAAAGTCTTCATATCTGAATTGCTCGATGTTTTTGATATTTGAATTAATCTTCATTGTTGGTAATGCTCTAATATCTCTTGATAGTTGTAAATCTACTTGTTCTAAGTGATCCTTATAAATATGTGCATCTCCTAAAGTATGAACAAAGTCCCCATATTCTAAATCGCAAACTTGAGCTATCATCATTGTTAATAATGCATAACTTGCAATATTAAAAGGAATACCCAAAAATGTATCGGCACTTCTTTGATATAATTGACAAGACAATTTATTGTTATTAACATAAAAATGAAACATCATATGGCATGGCGGTAATGCCATGTCAGGGATTAATGGTGGATTCCATGCATTTACAATTAATCTTCTACTAGAAGGATTTGTTTTAATCATTTCGATTACTTCAGCTAACTGATCAACAAAACGTCCGTCAGGACCTTCAAAATGACGCCATTGCCTACCATAAACCGGTCCAAGTTCTCCGTATTTCTTAGCAAAAGTTTCATCGCTTTTTATCATAGCTACAAATTCTTTTAAAGTTTCACCTTTATAATCAGGACTGTCTTTAAAATCACGATATGGCCATTCATTCCAAATACGAACATTGTTTTCAACTAAGTATTTAATGTTTGTATCACCTTTAATAAACCAAAGCAATTCATGAATAATTGACTTTAAGTGAACTTTTTTAGTTGTTAGTAATGGAAACCCATCTTGTAAGTTAAAACGCATTTGATATCCAAAGGTTGAGATTGTACCAGTACCAGTACGATCTGTCTTTAATTCGCCATTATCTAGTATATGTTGTAATAGTTCTAAATACTGTTTCATAGTCTCACTCCTTGTCTCCTCTGATTCTTTTTACTAATTGCTTTAAAAAGACTGCGATAGCAAAAATGATCGGTATTGTTGGAGTGAAAGGACCTGCCCAGAATAAAACCCATGCAACCGCACCACCAAAATACCAACTATCACTCGTTACAATTCCAAAGAACCCAAGGGCCCAAACCGGAATGTAAAATATAAGTGCAGCAATTAAAATATATATAAACATATCTTTTACAAATATGTTTTCTTTAAGCCATTTCTTCATAATTATCACCATGTGTTTCTAGACTAAAACAATTATACCAAATTACACTATATATTTAAATATATATTACTATAAATAGCAAAAAAAGTGCTTTCGCACTTTTTTCTAGGGAAGTCGATATGACTTTGTTATTCTTTTTTAGTATTTATAAATGTAATCTTTTCAGCAATTACTTCGCCATAGCTAAATGTTTTACCCTCGTCATATTCAAAATACCTTTGAGCTAGTCTTGCTTTGACACCTATAACACTACCTTTTTTACAGTAATTTACGGTGTTTTCAGCAATTCCAGTCCACAGTGTACACTTAATAAAATCAGTGTCGTATTCACCAGTTTCAGCATTTTTATAGGGACGTTGTATTGCCATAGTAATTGTCGTAACTTTTCTTCCATCATCTAAAGTTCTTAATTCAGGATCATAAACTAATCTACCTACTAGTATAATTTGATTTAACATAATACCTCCTTTGTTATTTAGAGTATAGTACTTATGAGGAGAATATCTAAATTCTAAAAAAGGGCTATAGGTAAACAAAAAACCAGGATTTTAGAAAATCACTGGTTTTTATTTGTTATTTGATTGTTTTACTGTAATTACTCAATACTTTTTATCAAATTTTTAAGAAATTACAAATTAGAAACTAATTTCAACGTCTTTACGTTTTGAAATTTCTGCTTCAAAGAATTCTTTTTTAGTCATATGAATCGCATTAGCTACAAAGCTTGTAGGGAATGTAACGATACTTGAGTTAATTGTTGAAACATTTGAGTTATAAAGTCTTCTTGCAGCTTGTAAATGTTCTTCTACGTCAGTAATGTTTCTTTGTAAGTTTAAGAACGACTTTTCTGCTTTTAATTCAGGATAAGCTTCAACTTGAACATTGATACCTGATTGAACTGCATCCATTTTGCCCATAAACTCTTGTTTTTCTTGTAGTGTAAGGCTTTTAGGTAATCCTGCACGCCATTTAGTAACATTTTCAAATGTTTCTGCTTCATGTTTAGCATAACCTTTAACTGCTCCAACTAATTTAGTTAGTACATCAAAACGTTTTGTAAGTGCAACGTCAATTCCACTTTCTGCTTCGTTTACTTTTACTTCTAATTGACGTAAACGATTCATTGTTGCTATGTACCATAATCCCACTACTACAACTAATCCGATAACGACAAATAATACTATTAAAAAACCATCCATTTTACTTCACTCCTTATTTTTTATTGAAAAATTGAATTATTTAATTTTAATTCTATGATAACATCTTTGATTACTAAAAGGTCTCTTTCAAACTCAGCAAATACTGTGTTATCTAGTTTTCTAAACATCTTTAGTTCGAAAGTATCGATGAAATTATTTATACCGATATAAAGCATATTATCGATAAAAGAGAAATAAATCTTTCCTCTATTCTTCTTTTCAAAGTTTAATAATGCTTCCATAAAATGTGGTGTTAACACATAGAATGCACTATGTTCACTTGTTGAATATGTTTTGAATTTTTTATTAAACTGAACACTTTCCAATTTCACTTTTTTGTACTTACGATTGACTGTTGGTCTTGCACCTTCTAAGACTTGTAAGTATCCATCAAATGATTTGTTAAACTCAAAGACGAATAATCTTCCTAGGAAGTATGTTTCGTAATAAGTCTCTGTCCCGTTTTTAGTATGTCGAACATGTCTTTCTTCAAGTTTAACATCACTTGAAACAAAGTTGACATCTTCCATGCTTCCACTTAAGAAATCTTCACTGTGATAACGATCGGCTCTTTTCAGGAACTCTGAAGAATATACTTGAGTTTGAGATAAACCAAAGTGTGGATCGTATTTTCCATTATCAACTAAACTCTCCATTAAGCCAGAAATAACTTCTACTTTAAAGGTTTTAGATAGCTTTTGGAAATCATTAGCACCTAATCCTGCAAACACTCCACCAACAATAACACCAATTATTAGAATAATAAATCCATAATCTTGTCCTATCAGTAAACCAAGAGCACCGATAAGGATTATTGCTGCACCAATTATGATTCTTTTCTCAGCTTTCTTTTTTCTTTCTACGTATTTCTCTAAATCATTTACCATTTCTAATCACCCTCATAATATTATACTATTTATCATTTCTATTATAAACTATTCTACATTATACAATAAAAATGGCTTAAATAAAAGGTAGATGATAGTTTTTTACTTAAATTTTCGAGTTACTTCAACTGCTTTTAACCAGTTATTATACAAAGTATTTCTTTTCTCCTCATTCATATTTGGTTTAAAAGTTTTATCTAATGATGTCAGATTTTTAATTTCAGCAATATCTTTAAAGAAATTTGTAGCTAAACCACTCATATAAGCAGCCCCTAAAGCAGTTGTTTCATTGATTTTAGGTCTGAGGATTTCAATATCTAAAATATCACTTTGAAATTGCATCAAAAAGTTGTTTTTTGCAGCTCCACCATCAACTTTTAAAAATGTAGGCGCGATTTTTGATTCCTTACTCATAACATTGATAATGTCTTTAGTTTGATAAGCTAGACTTTCCAAAGTAGCTCTTGTGATATGTGCTTTGTTTGTTCCTCTAGTTAAGCCAAAGATTGCACCTTTAGCTTCAGTGTCCCAGTATGGTGTTCCTAACCCAACAAAAGCGGGGACTAAAACAACTCCGTAATTGTCATCAACACTAGTAGCTAATGCTTCACTCTCACTGGAATCCATAAAGAAATCAAGTTGATCTCTTAACCACTGGATTGCACTACCAGCAACAAAAACACTTCCTTCTAATGCATATGTTGTTACACCATCAATTGTGTAAGCTATTGTTGTTAAAAGACCTTTAGAACTTAAAGTTGGGGTTGTTCCGGTATTCATTAACATAAAACAACCAGTACCATAAGTGTTTTTAATGCTACCTTCTTCCAAGCAAAGTTGTCCGAATAATGCAGATTGTTGATCTCCTAAAATACCAGCTATTGGTATCTCTGCACCGAAGAATGTTTGTCTTGCGGTAATTCCAAATACACTATTTGAATCACATACCTCAGGTAAGATATTAGGATTGATTCCTAGTAATTCTAATATTTCTAAATCCCATTTCTTTTCAAAGATATTAAAAAGTAATGTTCTTGAGGCGTTTGTATAATCTGTTTTATGGACTTTATTCCCACTCAACTTATATAAAAGCCAAGTATCAACAGTCCCAAACATTAGATTACCTTCATCCATCAGCTGTTTTGCACCAGCTACATTATCTAAAACCCATTTAATCTTAGTAGCACTAAAGTAAGGGTCGATTAAAAGACCAGTTTTTTGTTTAAAGAAATCATTTAATCCTTTTTCCTTTAATTCATCACAAATATCGTTACTTTGCTTACTTTGCCATACGATAGCCTTATATATTGGTTTACCATTTCGTTTATCCCAAAGAATAGTTGTTTCTCTTTGGTTAGTAATTCCAATACTAGAAACCTCTTCTGGTAAGATTTCTGCGGTTAATAGACTTTCTGCTAAAGTACTAAGAACTGTACTCCAAATGTCGTAAGCGTTCTGTTCAACGTAGTTTTCCTTTTCGTATATCATTTCTATCTCACGTTGACTTGATGATACGATTTCACCTTTTCTATTAAAAACAATAGTTCTAGATGACGTTGTTCCTTGATCGATTGCAATTACGTATTTTTTCAAATTAATCACCTCTATTACTTAATATTTTAACAAATTTCTATGAAATAATAAACTATTTATATCGTTTATGTTATAATATTGACTAGAGGGGTGGTATTTATGAAAAAAGAGTTCAAACTTCAAGATCCTTACGAGCACGAAATTCATACTTACTTATGGGAAACAACAGAAAAACCAAAAGGTGTTGTCCAGTTGATTCATGGTGCTGCAGAATATGCTGATAGATATCATGAATTCGCAGAATACTTGAATAATATGGGTTATCATGTAATTGGTAATGACCATTTAGGACACGGGAAAACTTCTACTAACTTAGATTACGTATATTTTGAATCTACAATTGGTTTCCACCAATTATATGAAGGTATAAAAACCGTTCGTGATTACATTGAAGAGAACTATCCAAAACTACCTGTGATAATGTTTGCACATTCAATGGGTTCTTTTATTGGAAGATATTCAATTTTACATGATCATAAACGATACGATCAAGCAATATTTAGTGGTACTGGTTTGTTTGAGCCAATATCATTAACTTATGGACGTATTATCGCAAAAGTTATATCAATGATTAAAGGCGATAAATACGTAAGTAATTTCTTTAATCATAGTGTTCTTGATAGTCATATAAGAAGTATGAAAAAGAACGGAATTATTAATAAAAGAATTGAATGGATTAGTGACGATGTCCAAATCCAAAGAGATTTTAAAGAAAACAAATATTGTGGTATGCCTTTTACAATCGGTGCTCAATTAGATGTTTTAAGATTTATCCCTGAAATCCAAAATAAGCGAATGATTAAAGATAGTGCTAGTGCTACTGCCATTTTCTTTATATCTGGAGATTTAGATGGTTTAGGACATTACGGGATTGATGCTAAAAAATTATATAACATGTATCACGATTGTGGTTATTCAAACGTTAAATATACCGTATTGAATAATACTCGTCATGAGATTGTAAATGCTCAAGACAAAATTGCTCATTACAAACTAATTGGCGACTGGATTACAAGAAACTTATAGTAAATAAAAAAAAGCGATGAAATCATCGCTTTTTGTTTGGATTAACAGTGAATGTTGTATATGATTCTTTATTCTTTAGAAACTTAACCGATTCTTTAACATCTTCAAAGGTAATTGCTTTTGCGATATGTAGTATATCAAACAAAGATGCATTTTGAAAATGATATTTAGTGAATTGGTTTGCGATATACTCTAAACTATTAAGGGCAGTAATGAAACCACCGACAATTTGTTTTTTAGCTCTTGTGAAATGAAATTCACTAAGTTCATTTACATTTGCATTTATTAGAATATTTTTCATCTCTTTATAAAAATCTTCAGGGTTATTAGTGTTACCACCAAATAATAAGAAACCATAAGACTCTTCCAAAGTAATATCTAAACCGAAAGTATCATTCAAAAGTTCCTTCTTTAGCAAATCCTGATAATTGTTGCTTGATTTACCTAGTAACATATCTAAAAGTATTGAATATGTTAGTTCCTTCTTTATGATGTCTTCAGTATTATAATCAGTTGCTCCTAGTTTGACAGATAGTAAAGTATTTGCGATTAGAACTTCTTGATCTTTAGATCCATTAGCTTCATTCACTTTTACATCTTCGATTATGTGATTTAAGGTAACATCTTTTTTATCTATTACAGGTGCATTTGATTTTATTACTTCTAATACCTCATCTAAATCATAGTTACCTGTAACAAACATAATCATGTTAGATGGGTTATAAAACGCACTGTGGACATCATCTAACATTTCTTTATTAATTGTTCCGATTGATTCAACAGTACCTAAGATATCATTTCTAACCGGATGATTGTTAAACATATTTCTAATCGAACCCATATAAAGAACTGTGTTAGGGTCATCTTCATACATTCTTATTTCTTGTTCGATGATTCCTAGTTCACTTTTAATTCCTTCTTCTGTGAAGATTGGGTTAAACACTAAGTTTAACAATGTTTCAATATTTTTATTTAAGTTATCAGTACAGTGGAAAAGGTAAGTAGTTCTTGTGTTCATTGTATAAGCATTTACTTGGGCGTCATTAAGGGCAAATTTCTCACTTAAATCAAATCCTTCTTTATCAAATAATTTATGTTCCAAAAAGTGAGCAATTCCTAAGGGAATTGTTTTTTTAGTTCCATTAACTTGATAATCAGTAACGTTCGACCCTAGTGGGGTTGATATCGTTACATAGGTTTTATTGAAACCTTTTTTTGGTAAGAAGTAAATTTGTAGCCCATTAGATAATTCTTCACAGTACAGTGTTTCATTTATATCGGCAAAGTTAATTGTTTTCATGATTATCATTCCTTAAAAGATAAGTGATATCTCTAGTGATTAATTGTCCTAAATCTGCTAGTTGCTCTTTAGTGACATCGTTGACTTTACGGATTAATTCATCCAGGTTAAGTTTTTTATCAAATAACGATAAAGAATTTAATCTTGAAATTAATGAATTACCGTTATCAAATGATTGTAGTAAACCACTAATGATACCTTTTTTAGCTATTGTAAGGAATTTATCTTCATAGTTTTTGGTTACTATATTATTTATTACATTGCCAACTTCTTCTACGACTGCACCATAGTGGTCTTGATTTATACCACTGTAAATCATAAATGAACCTTTGTTTTGATCGTAAGCACTACCTATAAAATAAACTAAACTTAAGTCTTCTCTAATTTTCTTAAATAGGAGACTTTCTGGCCCACCACCGATTAAAGTATTTAAAACAATTGCCTGATAGTATTCATCAGTACTGTAATAAACAGGAAATTGATAACCGATAACTAATTTAGCTTGACTAACATTTTGACTTTCAATGATAACTTCATGATCTCTTAGAGGTTTTTCTGTATTATCGATTAATACTAGGTTGTTTGCTCTTGGTTTAAAGTTTAACTCTTTATTAATCATTGTCTTGATTTCATCTGCGTTGATATCACCAACGATATTGATATTGATTGTATCATTATTAATCATATCATTGTAAGCTTCAATACATTCTTCTAGAGTTAGAGTTTCAAGTTCTTCTTCATTACCGTAAGCATCGATATTATAAAGTTCACCCTTATACATGCTATTGAGAGCTTCCTTAACAGAGTAACGCATTTTATTAGCATAAACACCTTTGAAGTACTCATTTAATAAACGTTTTTCCTCATTAAAGATTTCTTCATTGAATTGAGGATTGAAAATAATCTCTTTTAGGAAATCAATTCCTTTCAAAAACAGGTCTTCATTATTAAAAGTGTATTTATTATTAATAATTGAAAGATCAAAAGTAATTATTTGCGTTAAACCAACTTTTTTAATTCCTGCGCCAAAACCAGCACTATACATATCTTCTAAAGCTATCTGTAAGCTTGAACGTGTTGGGTAAATTGTTGTGATAGATTTCAAAAGGTATGGTAAAAGCGCTCTTCTTGTTGTATTTTCCTTAGTTAAGTGGTTTGCGAAAGTAATTTCTACTCTTGTTGTTTTGAACTTCTTTGTCTCTAAGATATTAATGTTGAAGTTATCTTGTTTTATGTGTTTTATTTTCATGGTTATCATCCTAAAAAAGTGCTTAAAGCACTTTTTATTTTATTTTTGTTATTTAGCTAATCCTAAAGCAATATCCATCATTTTAGTAAAAGCATTTTGTCTTTCTTCTGAAGTTGTTTCTTGTTGTGTTACTAGGTTATCTGAAACTGTTAGTAAGCAAGCAGCTTTTTTTCCAAGGACTTTAGCATTATGGAATAATGCGAATGATTCCATTTCTACTGCGATTGCATTTTTCTCTTTGAAGATTTTTTGTCCAACTGTACGGTCTTCTCTATAGAATACATCACTTGAATGAATTGTTCCTTTTGTAACTGGGATATTCAATTCCTTAGCAACTACTAATAATTCTTCATTTAATGTTTCATCAGGGAATGTATATTCTCCTGTTTCAACACCTGATTGCGTTTCAGGATAAGTTGATTCGCTCCAAGCTCTATCAACTAGTAATACATCATAAAGATCTAAGTCAGCAGTATATGCTCCACAACTACCAATTCTAACAATGTTTTCAACACCATAGAATTTGTATAGCTCGTATGAGTAAATTCCAATACTTGGCATTCCCATACCGCTACCCATTACTGAGATTGTTTTACCATTATAAGTACCTGTGAAACCTAACATTCCTCGAACATTGTTGAATTGAACAACGTTTTCTAAATATGTATCAGCGATAAATTTTGCACGAAGTGGATCTCCGGGCATTAAGACTGTTTTAGCGATTACGCCTTCTTTTGCTTCTATATGTGCTGTAGCCATTTGTAATTCCTCCTCTTAATAATCTGAATCAGAAACTTTACCTTGAACTAGTTTAACTCCACTTGAAGTACCAATTCTTGTAGCTCCTGCTTCTACCATTTTTTCGACATCTTCAAAGCTTCTAACTCCACCTGAAGCTTTTACTTGTTTATCTTTTGCAACTTCTTTCATGATTTTAACATCTTCAATTAAAGCTCCACCAGTTCCAAAACCAGTTGAAGTTTTAACAAAATCAGCACCAGCTTTAATACAAGCTTCACTTGCTAATCTAATTTCTTCTTTAGTTAAGTAACAAGTTTCTAAGATAACTTTTAGAGTTAAATTACCACATGCTTCTTTAACTGATTTTACTTCATTATAAATGAAGTCATAGTCTTGCATTTTAACTTTACCAACGTTTAAAACCATATCGATTTCGTTAGCTCCGTTGTTAATTGCATCTTTTGCTTCGTAAACTTTAACAGCTGATGTATTAGCTCCTAAAGGGAATCCGATAACAGTACATACTAAAACGTCGGTACCTTTCAATTCTTTAGCAGCTTTAGCTACCCAAAACGGGTTAACGCAAACGCTCTTGAAGTCGAACTCTTTTGCCTCTTCTAATAATTTGTTTAATTCTGTGTCTGTTCCAAATGCTTTTAAATAAGTGTGATCAATTAGTTTGTTGATTTTCATATAAACCAATCCTTTCAAATAGTTTTAGATATGTTTTTAGGAAAATTCCTACTGTAATAGCAAATATTAATGTACCTACGCCAATTTTACCATAACCGATTCCAGCTATTCGACCTAAAATAAAGGCTATAAGCACTGCAGTTAATTCCATTATAACACGAGTTGGGACTAAACTTTTTAATTTTAACTTATGAACTACTGCAAGATTAAATTCATCAAATACTCCTGCTGGATAGTTAGAGATTAATAAGAATGCACCACCTAGTGGTAGTAATGTGATACCTAATGTAAAGTAGAGGATTTGCACCGTAAATATTTCAGCAACTGTCTTTGCATCAACTAAATAGATAAACAAATCAATTAGTGGACCAACGATTAAAACGGGAATCCACATTAATAGATATTTAAAATCTCTATTTAAGATTATTACCATTATCATAAAGAATGTAGCTACTATAATGGTTGCCATTCCAAACGAAATATTAAATAGATGTTCCATACTATAGTGTAAAGTATCCCAACTACTATTTCCAATATCACTTTTTAACATTAAAGTGACACTGAAAGCAATCAAAACCATTCCTATAACATATTTTATTATCCTTGATATACTTAGTTCCTTTAATATTTTCTTACCCATTGTTTTTTACCTTTAGTACTTTTAAGAAAAACTGTAATGTTGGACCAATAGTAAAGGCAAAGATTATTGAACCAAAACTTACTACGCCAATATGTCCTTCTGTTTGAAAAAAAGTTAGATAACCTATGATAGATCCAATTGTTAATCCAGTGATTTCAATTATAAGTCTTGTAACTTGAAAACTCTTTTTAGTAATTTCACTCATCATAAAGGTCCATTCTTCAAAAACAAATGCAGGGAAATTTGATTTAACAATAAACGATAGCCCTAGAGGAATTGCAATAATTCCTAGAAAATAAAAAAGAACTTGGATGATTATGACTGATTCGATATAGTTATCAAAAACAATAATATTCCAAAAGTCGATGACCGAACCCATTAAGAAAATGGGAATAAGCATAAACAGAAATACTATATCTTTTCGATAAATAAGAACCGCAAGCATAATTATTGTACTTGTTAAAGCTGAAACCATACCGATTGTAACCCATTCTAAATGTAAAACATTGTTAAATAAGTAACGACCATTAATAGTAACAGTATCCCAAGCACCAACACCAAGATCTGCGCTATTCATAAAGTTAACACCTAATCCAATAATAACGAAACCGAGTAAATAGAATGTGATGTTTTTTAATGAAAACTCTATTTTTCTACCTTTCATAAAATATACCTCCTAAAATATATCGTTGTTAAGTCAATTTTAGGGGACTTTTATTACTCCTAACCATATTATAGGATTAACGACCATTCTAATTGTACAAAATTTAATAGAAAAATCAAGTCTAATGTTCATTATAGTTTATTTTGCAAACATTTGGTTTGTGAGGAAGTTATATTATAAAAATATAGTATATAAAAAAGGTCTAAAATTTAGACCTTTTTAATTATTATTTTAAAACATCAGTACAGCGTTCACATAAACCATCATGAGTATGCTCTACAACTTGCCAACATCTATCACAAGTTTCACCATCTGCTTTAACAACATCAATACTTAATTCATTGAACTCATATTCACCTTTTCCTTCTTTCATTTCAAACTGGGAAACGATGAAGATTTGTCCTAAATTAGCATTTAAGTTTTCTAGTAATTCTTTAGTATCACCGGTAGGATAAAGCGTTAGTTTTGCGTTAAATGATTTACCGATTACTTGTTTATTACGAGCTTCTTCCAAAGCTTTTAAAACATTATCTCTAATATTCATAAACTTGTCATATTTTTGAAGTAATCCTTCACTACCTAAATCATTAACTTCTGGCATATCTTCTAAATACATATTTTTAAACTCTTGATATGGTAAATGAAGGTATGTTTCATGAGTTGTATGTGGTAGGTACGGAGTTAATAGTTTTAATAATGAAAGTAATGCTTCATACAATACTGATTGAACACTTCTTCTTTGTAAGTCATCAGCTTTAACGATATATAAGATATCTTTTGTGAAATCTAAGTAAAATGCACTTAGTTCTCTTGTCACAAAGTTAGTGATTTCTCTATATACTGCATCAAATTCAAAGTGATCATAACGGTATAAACATTCTTTAACTAAATTATTTACTTTAATAGTCATATATTGATCCACTTCAGGACGTTTTTCAAATGGAACTGTGTCAGTAAGAGGATTGAAGTCTTTGATGTTTCCTAACATAAAGCGGAATGTGTTTCTGATTTTACGATAACTCTCAGAAACTTGTTTCATCATATCATTAGAAATTCTAACATCACTTTGGTAATCAACACTAGCTACCCATAAACGTAAGATATCAGCACCCATTTGTTTGATGATTTTAAGAGGATCGATAACATTACCTAATGATTTAGACATTTTGCGCCCATCACCATCAAGCACGAAACCATGTGTTAAACATGTTTTGTAAGGTGATTTACCCATATGAGCTACACCAGTTGATAAACTTGAATTAAACCAACCACGATATTGATCACTACCTTCTAAGTATAAATCACTTGGATAAGGAAGACCAAAGTCACTCATTCCACCTTGGTGAGATGTTCCACTATCGAACCAAACATCTAAGATATCTGTTTCTTTAGTGAATTCACCATTAGGTGAAGCTTCATTTGTATAACCACTTGGTAATAGCTCTTTAGCTGTTCTTAAGTACCATGCGTTAGTACCTTCTTTTTCAAAGATATTGGCAACATGATTGATTACATTTTTATCAAGGATTTCAGTTCCGTCTTCGTTATAGAAGACAGGAATTGGAACTCCCCAAGTTCTTTGACGGCTAATACACCATGCTTTACGGTCTTTAACCATGTTTTCCATTCTTATTTCTCCCCATTTAGGGTACCAGGTAATTTCTTTAATCTCTTTAATCATATCATCTTTTAATGATTCGATACTAGCAAACCATTGTGCAGTTGCACGGAAGATAACAGGTTTTTTAGTACGCCAATCATGAGGGTAACTATGAGTAATCCAAACTAGTTTTAATAAATAACCCATTTCATCTAAATCTGCAACAACAGATTTATTACAAACTTCAATGAATTGTCCTTCGTATTTACCAGCTTCTGCGGTCATATGACCTTTACCATCAACAGGACATAAAGTTTCAAGTCCGTAATTTTGTCCAATCATAAAGTCATCTTCCCCGTGTCCTGGAGCAGTGTGAACTAAACCAGTTCCACCCTCAGTACTTACGTGGTGTCCTAAAACTACAGGACTGATTCTATCATATAAAGGATGTTTATAAGTCATGTTTTCTAATTCACGACCTTTAACTTCTTTTACTGTTTCAACTTTTTCCCATTCAAATAGTTTAGTAAGCTCTTCTAATAATTCAGTTGCTACTAAGTAGATTTCCTTGTCATCAACTTTAACAAATGAATAAAGCATTTGCTCACCAACAGCAATTGCTAAGTTAGCAGGGATTGTCCAAGGTGTTGTAGTCCAGATAATGTACTTAAAGTCAAAATCAACTAAACCTAGTTTTTCAACTGCGTCCATAGCAACATAAATAGAAGCATCTTTTTTATCATGATACTCGATTTCGGCTTCTGCTAGTGCAGTTTCACTTGAAGGACTCCAGAAAATTGGTTTTTTACCTTTAAAGATTAAACCTTTTTCTACCATATCAGCAAAAACTCTGATTTGTGAAGCTTCATACTTAGGTTGTAAAGTTATATATGGGTTATCCCATTCACCTAATATCCCTAAACGTTTAAACTGTGTGCGTTGTTTATCTACTTGCTCTTTAGCATATTCTTCGCACATCTTTCTAAATTCTACTTTGTCAATTAAATTACGATTTACTTTTTTAGTTTTCACTAAAGCAGTTTCAATTGGTAACCCGTGTGTATCCCACCCAGGTACATATCTTGTATAATATCCTCGCATTGCCTTATAACGAACAACAAAATCTTTTAATGTTTTATTCAAAGCATGTCCGATATGGATATTACCATTAGCGTATGGAGGACCATCATGAAGAACGTATTCCTTATTTCCCTCATTTTTCTTTAATCTTTCATTATAAAGATCAAGATCATTCCATGCTGCTTGCATTAATGGTTCATTATTTCCTAGATTACCTCTCATTTTAAAGTCGGTTCTAGGCATATGCAAAGTTTCTTTGTAGTCTTTACTCATTTTACTCACTCCTTTTTGATATAAAAAAAGCTCATCCTTAAATATAAGGACGAACTATAATAATCCGCGGTACCACCTTAGTTTCTAGTTACCTAGACACTTAACTCTTTAAGGCAGAGATACCTAAAATCTTACTTGATTCAGATTTTAACTCAGAGGTGATATATAAAACAATTATTTATCCAAGTTCTCAGCATTCTTGGTCTCTGTTATAAATGTTTTTATTCTATACTTGTCCTCGTCACAGTATTAACATTAATAATTTTAACAAATTGAATATAAAATACAACCTTTTTATATATATTTATAATAATTTAAGACAATTTTTCCTTTTTTAGATCGTTTATTTGAATTAATAATTTTAAATCTACCATATTTTCTAATTGAAATAATGTCATTATCCTTAATTATTACAGTTGGTTTCTTATTCATTTGATGATTTAACTTGATAAGTTCTTTTTCAATCATTATGTTTGATTCTTTACGGCTGATTTTACAGATCTTACTAATAACTAAATCAAGACGTAAACTATCAAGTGTCGTTCGATATTCTTCAAACTCTTTTTCACTAAATACTAATTCCTTATTATATGAGGTTAGTTCAATACTTACTTTATTTACTGAATTGAATGAAGTTAGTATTTCTTTACTAATCTCTTTAGTAGTAAAGAAAACTCCTTGTTTAGGTAATATATCACCGATTGAATCAATTGTTATTCCTAAACTAAGTAATGTTCCTAAAATGTTTTGATGAGTTAAAGTTAGGTACTTAGTATTGTAATTAATTTTAAGACATACAATATTAGCTTCTTCGTTATTGAAGAAGTAAGCACGTTTCTTTTCGGCTTCAGCATACCCACCATTTAAAACACATTCTTTCATCTTCTTTAGATATGTTTGTTCTTCTAGATTTAGAAAACGCAAGGATACACTTTTCTTATTATCTAAGATATTTGTTATCTTGTCTTTGAAACTAATCATCTAGATGCAATAATCCTGATCATTTCATTGAAGTAGTCTAAACCAACACGGTATAGGATAAAACCGATGATTGGAGTGAAGTCCATCATTCCAAATACAAGTAATCCTCGAAATATTCTCATATATGGATTTGCAAGTTGATTAATTGTTTGGCCGATTTTTGATTTTCTTAGTTCAGGTATCCAACTTAGTAGGATTGAAGCTATTAATACATAGTAGTATGCGGTTAGTGCATAGCTTATGAGTGTTAAAAATAAAAGCATAGTTATTACTCCTTATATTCGTTCACAAATTTTCTTAGAGAGCCATCTTTGTAGTCTTGTTTAGTAGCAAATAAGAAGATTTTATCTTGAATCATTTCAATTTCACCGTTAATTGCATAAGTTACACCACTTAAGAAAGTGATTACTTTATTTGCTTCGATTACATTGAATTCTTCAAAGTTCATCATCAAAGGAGTACCTTTAAGTAATTTGTTAGCTAACTTAAATACATCAAGGTCCTGATCCATCATTACAAAATCAATGCGATCAATTGCTTTTTTACTCTTTGCCATTATGACACCTCTTTCTTGAATAATACACTACCTAATCGTAAATATGTACCGTTATGCTTAATAGCTATTAAGTAATCGTTACTCATTCCGATTGATAGGTCTTTTAAATCGATGTTTAATGTTTCCCTTATTTCTTTTTGAATATCATTTAATACTTGAAATTCTTGACTTATAATGTCTTCATTTTCTGTTAATTCTGCCATACCCATTAAACCAATAACTTTAATGTTAGTGAAGTGTTTAATTGATTCTAAAAAGGGAATAATTTCATCTTTCTCAAAACCATGTTTAGATATTTCACTACTTATGTTAACTTGGATAAAACATTTTAATGGAGATGTTCTTCTTTTATTGATTTCCTCAGCAAGCTTAAATGTGTTAAGAGAATGAAGGAAATCAATGGCGTCTATCATTTTTCTAACTTTTTTGGTTTGCAGTGTCCCAATAAAATGCCAGGTGATAGGCATATCTTTAAGCGCTTCTTGTTTTTCTAAAAGTGCTTCAACTCTATTTTCACCAAAGTTAGTTATTCCTGTTTCAAACAGTTCTAACATTTCCTTAGGACCAAAGTATTTTGTAGCAGCAACAACTGTTACATTACTTGGGATATCTTTTAGAACTTCCTTAGTATAAAATCTCATCGTTTTCTCCGATTTGAATACGTAAAAATACTTGTTAGAATAATAGCTAAACTAGCGAGTATTAGAGTTAATGTATCGTCTAAATCTGGTAGTATAACAAGAATAGCAACTAAGAAAACCATGACAACTGCATAAATGATATTATAGATACCTTTTTTCTTCAAATCTATCACCTCGATATGTATTAAAAAAGCGCAAGTAGCGCTTATTTAAATCTTGATTTCAACCAAGAAGGAATCTTTGTTTTAGAAGGTTCTTCTTCTTTAGCTGGTTCTTTTTTATTACGGCGTTTTTTAGATTTCTTATCTTCTACAGGTTTCTCAGCAGGTGTTTCTTCAACTGGTTCTTCTACATATTCTTTAGAACCAATATCACTGAATTCAACAGATTTACTTTCATCGAATCCTGTTGCAATTACTGTAACGATAATCTCATCTTTAATATCGGTATTTACAGTTGCACCGTAAATAATATTAATTTCTGTAGAACTAGCATTTTGAATTGCTTCTACAGCTTCATTTACTTCCCATAGGGCAATATCTATCCCACTAGCTATATTTACTACTGCATCAGTAGCACCATCAATATTAGCATCTAATAGTGGTGAATGAATTGCTTTTTTTGTGGCTTCAATAGCGCGATTTTCACCACTAGCAATTCCGATACCCATAAGAGCAGTACCTTTATCTTTCATTACTGTTTTAACGTCAGCGAAATCTACGTTGATTAGTCCTGGCACTGTGATTATTTCAGCAATACCTTGAACCCCTTGACGTAGAACTTTGTCTGCCTCTCTAAATGCTTCTAACATAGATGTTGAACGATCAACAATATAAAGTAAACGATCATTTGGCACAACGATTAATGTATCTACATAAGGTTTTAGAGCGTCTAAGCCCTCTAAAGCTGTTGCGATTCTTCGTCTTCCTTCAAAGCTAAACGGCTTTGTCACAATCCCAATTGTTAAGCAACCACATTCTCTGGCAATACGAGCTATTACTGGTGCAGCACCTGTTCCAGTACCTCCACCCATTCCTGCAGTTATAAATACCATATCGGTTTCACTTAACATTTCACGTAGTTCATCTTCACTTTCAATAGATGCGCGTCTTCCGATTTCAGGATCGGCTCCAGCTCCCAGTCCTCGCGTTAACATTTTACCTATCTGTAAACGGGAATCTGCTTTTGAAAGTCTTAATACTTGTGCGTCTGTGTTGATTGCTACGAATTCAACTCCTTGAACTTCGTTTTCGATCATACGGTTTACAGCATTACCTCCACCGCCACCAACACCGATTACTTTAATTGTAGGTTTTTGATTAAAATTATCCATTGATTCAAACATATTTGTACCTCCAATTAACTTATTAATTTATTATATCATAATATTGCAAAAAAGAGTAAGATAAATTTTTCTAAATGGCTTATTTGTAGTATTTAGAGAAAAATTCTTCTTTAAATTCCAGTAATCGGTCATTTCTTATTGCATTTCTTACATTTTTCATTAAATTCTTCAAAAAGAAAAGATTATGATAACTTACCAATCTTGGCCCCAAATACTCTTCGGCCTTGAATAAATGTCTGATATAACTTCTAGTATATGTCGTGCAAACTTTGCAGGTACAATTAGCGTCTAATGGCGTCATATCTTTTTGGTAAGTTTTGTTCTTAATTGGGATTCTTCCCTCACTTGTCATCGCACTTCCGTGACGAGCCATACGAGTAGGATTTACACAATCAAACATATCAATTCCTCTGATAACTCCTTCGATTAAATCGTCCGGAGTTCCAACACCCATAAGATATCTTGGTTTGTTTTTAGGCATGATATCTTTTAAGCCGTCAAGAACTGTATACATTTCTTCTTTTGTTTCACCAACACTTAAACCACCAATACTATAACCTGGAAAATCCATTTTGATTAATTCTTCAGCACACATTTTTCTAATGTCCATATACGGTCCACCTTGGACAATCCCAAATAATGCTTGGGTCTCAGTATTCTTATGAGCATCTTTACCTCTTTTTGCCCATCTAATAGTTCTTTCAACACTTTCTTTCATGTATTCATAGGTTGAACTGAAAGGAGGACATTCATCGAATGACATCATAATGTCAGCACCTAGGTTGTTTTGAACGCTAATAGAGTCTTCGGGAGACATAAATAATTTAGCTCCTGATTTGTGGTGTCTAAATTCAACACCTTCTTCTGTAATCTTTCTAATATCACTTAAACTAAATACTTGGAAACCACCACTATCTGTTAGAAGAGCACCATCCCATTTACTAAAACCACGGATTCCTCCATGATCTTTAACAATCTCATCACCTGGTTCTAACCATAAATGATAAGTGTTTCCTAAAATAAGTCCATCTGAGACTTCTTTGATTTCACTATTTTCTAACGTTTTAACAGTTGCCTTTGTGCCTACTGGCATAAAGATAGGTGTCTCAAAACTCCCATGAGGAGTATGAAGGATACCTAGTCTTGCACCTGTTTGCTTGTCTTCGTGAATTAATTCATATTTTATTGCCATATTTATCACCACATTTATTATACAAAAAAAATCCTCAAAGTGTGAGGATTTTAATTATAAATTATTTTTTGCATTACTAATCATAAGTTTAATGCGGTTTAACTGGTTTATTTCTGTCGCACTTGTATCATAATCTATTGCTACAATATTGCTTTCGGGGAAATTTTTCTTGAGTTTTTTAATCATGCCCTTACCTGCAATATGATTTGGAAGACAACCAAATGGTTGCGTACAAACGATGTTTGGTGCACCCATATGGATTAGTTCAACCATTTCTGCGGTTAGTAACCAACCTTCGCCAACATGCATTGCATGAGGAATATAACCTTTTGCAAAACTTCTAAGATCGTAATAATTAGCTAATTCTCTAAAACCATACTTCTTTTGTAGTTTTCTTACTTTACCTTTTCTAAATTCAACAAATCTAATTAGGAAACGATAAGTTAAGGCAACGATTTTTCTACCACCGTATTTATAGATATCATGTCTTGAAGAATCAAATGTATATAGGAAGAAATCCATAATTGAAGGTGTGATTGCTTCACAACCTTCATTTCTTAGAGTTTGCTCTAAGTTGTTGTTACCTAGTGGACTATATTTAACATAGATTTCACCAACAATACCAACTTTTGGTTTCTTAATACTTCTATCAACTTCAACTTCACTAAACCTTTTTAATACTTTATCAAATAATTTTGTTGGATGATAAAATACTTTTCTTGAAGGATAATGAAAGTATTCGTGAAGTGATTTATTTACTTCTTGATAAGCTTTCTCAGTATCTCCTTTATTTAATTCATAAGGAGCTACTTCGTTATAGGCACTCATAATCATATCACCCATTACTAAACCAGTAATGAGTTTTAAAAGAATATTAGCTGTAATTTTAAATCCTGGATTTTTTTCTAATCCAACAGCATTAACACTAACAATTGGAATAAACTCGTAGCCGGCTTGAATAAAAGCTTTACGAATTAAGGATACATAGTTACTTGCACGACATCCTCCACCTGTTTGCGTGATCATTAACGCTACTTTATTGATATCGTAACCACTGTTTTTCATCGCATCAATAAATTGTCCAATAACTAGCATGGCAGGTACGCAAATATCATTATGCGAGTATTTCATACCTTCATGAATAACTTCAAAACTAACGTTTGTTAGAACTTCGGCTTTATATCCTTCGCTTTCGAGCATTGGGACAAAGTATCCAAAGTGATATGGAGCCATTGAAGGGATTAAGATTGTATATTCTTCCTTCATTTCCTCAGTAAATAGCAATCTTCCGGTTTCGTCATATTCTAGTTTAGCCATTAGTCTACCTCCTTCATTGTTGAAAGTAAACTTCTGATTCTAATATTTGCGGTACCAAGATTGTTTACTTCATCAATCTTGATTCCCGTATAAATCTTACCACTTTTCTCAATGATTTCTTTTACTTCATCACTAGTTATTGCATCTAACCCACAACCAAAACTAATTAATTGAATCAAATTAGCATTTGGAATAGTAGTTATATATTTAGCACTATCATATAATCTTGTATGATAAGTCCACTGATTTAAAACTTTGACAAAGTCTTGATCAGCGAATGTATTAACACTATCTTCACTAATAACAACTACATCAAGACTTCTTAAGAGCTTCGGAATTCCGTGATTTATTTCGGGATCTATGTGGTACGGACGACCAGCAAGTAAAATGACTCTATTCTTATGCTCTTTAGCATAATCTAAAGCTCTTCTACCTTCATTTAAAACGTCTTGTCTATAGTTAACATAAGCATCCATTGCTTTGTCATATGCTTTACCTGCCTTAAATAAATTAAGTTTTTTACCTGAACCAAATGACTCGACTAAGTTTTTAATAAAATACTTTTTACGGTTTAAACTCAGATAAGGTTGTAAGAATTTATCAAGTACTAGATTCTCCATATTTGCTGCAATTACTTCAGGATAAAAGGCGACTATTGGACAATTGAATTCATTATCGCGATAATCTTTTTCAATGAAATTAAATGGCATATTTGGATAAAAAATGATATCAACGTCTTTACTTATTAAGTTTTCTATGTGTCCATGAACAATCTTTGCTGGATAACAAGCTGTATCACTTGGAATAGAGTCTTGTCCTAACTCGTAGATTGTTTTATTACTTCGATCACTATAGACGACTTCAAAACCAAACTCATCAAAGAAAGTAAACCAGAACGGTATATTCTCATACATATTGAGAACAAGGGGAATACCTACTTTTACTTTGTAGTCCTTACTTTTATCAGATTGATAACTTAAGATCTTATCATATTTATATAAGTAAAGATTAGGAATATCATCTTTATTCTCCGTTGAGCCAGCACCTTTTTCACAGCGGTTACCGGAGATATATTTTTTATTGTTAAATTGATTAATAGTTAGTGAGCAATAGTTACTACATTTCTTACAAACTGCTTTTTTTGTAGTATATGTAAACTTCTCTAATCCTTCTTCATTTAAGGTAGAACTAGACTCTAGATGTTGTTCCTTAGCAAGTAATGCAGCTCCGAATGCACCCATTAAACCAGCAATGTTAGGTCTAACAACATTCATTCCTATTTCATTTTCAAAAGCTCTTAAAACAGCATTATTGTAGAAGGTTCCACCTTGGACAATAATGTTTTCTCCTAAGTCTCTTTTAACATCAACTGTTCTAATAACTTTGTATAGTGCATTTTTAACAACGCTATACGCTAAACCAGCACTAATATCAGTAGTACTTGCAGCTTCTGCTTGGGCTTGTTTTACACCACTGTTCATAAACACGGTACATCTACTCCCTAAATCAACTGGGTTTTTAGCATCTAATGCCATCTCTGCGAAATCTTTTATATCGTAACCTAAACTTGTACTGAATGTTTCTAAAAAGCTCCCACAACCACTACTACAAGCTTCATTTAAGATAATACTAGATATAACATCATTTTCTACTTTGAAACATTTCATATCTTGGCCACCAATATCAATAATAAAATCAACATCTTTATTGAAATAACTGGCAGCTTTGCAATGGCAAATAGTTTCAACTTCACTACCATCAAGATTAAATGCATGTTTTATTAGTTCTTCTCCATAACCTGTCGAGAATGAACCTTTAATAATTATTCCATCATGTAATAGAGAATACATCTCTTTCAGAGCTTTCTTCACTATATCTACAGGATTACCTTTATTTGATGAATAGTAATAGTATAGAATCTCATTAGTCTCGCTTAATAAAACTAATTTAGTAGTTGTACTTCCCGCATCAACGCCTAAATAAGCATTTCCATGATAACTATTTATATCAATTTCCTCGACTTTATCCTGATCATGTCTTTTAATGAACTCGTCGAACTCATTTTGACTATTAAATAATGCTTTTAATGTTTTCTTTACTTTACGGTGCGGATTATTGTTATATGTTACAACTCTTTCGATTAGTTCTTCTATTGTTAGAATTGTTTCATCAGCGCATAAACTAGCACCATATGCAACAAATACTTCACCGTCCTTAGGAACAAAAACATTTTCTAAATTAAGGAAATCAATGAATCTATTTCTTAATTCACTGGCAAATGTTAAAGGTCCACCTAAGAATGCAACGTTTCCTCTAATCTTTCTACCTTGGGAAAGTCCTGCGACTGTTTGGTTTACAATTGCCTGATATATTGAAATAGCTATATCATTATGATTAGCTCCTTGGTTTAATAATGGTTGAATATCACTTTTTGCAAATACTCCGCATCTAGAAGCTATCGGGTATATTTTCTCATAATCTTTAGCTAATTCATTTAACTCAGGACTAGTTACATCTAATAGAGTTGCCATTTGATCGATAAATGCTCCGGTTCCACCGGCGCATGTTCCATTCATTCTTTGCTCGACATTATTGCCATCAAAAAAGATGATTTTTGCATCTTCTCCGCCTAATTCGATGCAAACATCAATGTCTCTGTCTTGTTTTCTAATTGCTTTTGTCGCACTGATTACTTCTTGTGTAAAAGCTACTTTTAAATCAGTAGCAAGTAACATACCAGCACTCCCAGTAAAATTAAAAAACATATTATTGCCATTAAACTCTTTTTGGATTCCCTGTAATAAGGTAATTAGCGAAGCTGTAATACTACTTTTATGACGTTTATAGTCTTTGTATAATACTTTGTCATCTTCGTTTATTACAACACACTTAATTGTCGTAGATCCAATATCAATTCCAACTCGGTACATATTAAGCACATCCTTTTGATATTTTCATTACTTTTATTTTACTACAAAAAAATAATTTTGTATGTGAAACTTGTGAAAACTATGAAACCAAACATATAGTTTTGTTTTATAAGTATGTGGTTTTCATAAAAAAGAAAGGTCATAATCGACCTTTCTAGTAAAATGCAAACGGGAAATAATCTTTAATTATGTAATATGGGTCATTCATATTGAGTCTTGTTACTTGATAACTATAATCATATAGGCGAGAATACATTGGATTTGAAAAATTATGCACTTTTTCATAATCTTCAACTGATCTAAAAAAATCATAATTCTTCTCAGTTTTCCTTATTACTTTTTTACCATATGTTTTTTCTTGAACCTCATAATAATGGACACCAGTTGTATATATAGTTGTTCCTTCTAGTATATTTCTAGTAGAGAAATTCCAAATGGTATCAGAATTATCATAGGTTGGTCCTGAAATATAACTGTAATATAAGTAATCTTCATCTAATCTTCTTGAGTAATCAATAGAATAGCCATGATTGTTACCTATTCGACTTTCAGTTCTGACATACTCTGCAACATGATCTGTTGAGTGGCTAAATTCATAAATCAAATACTCTTCTTCATTAAACTCAACCATGAATACCGAAAATTCTTGGCCGATATCATTTTGGTTCAACATGAAGCTTCCTACAACAACAGTTTTTGAGTAACCATTTTCTGTAGTTTTTTTCATTAAATCAAAATGACGTGTTCCAGACTGATGGTAAACGATTTTAGTAGTATATATTTTTTCACTTACGTAACTACTGTCAGCAAAAGTGTAATAATCAAAATCTATTTCATCTTGCTTCAACAAAGTGATTTCAGCTTTCTTTTCTACTTGCTCAAAGTAATTAGACTCATTGATATTGATTAGATTACGGTGTAAAGAACGATAGTCGTGCATCGTTTCACCATCTATATCGTATGTAGAAATAACTACTAGTTTTGAATCGTAAGTTTCAATATTAAAATTATCAGTATAAGTTATTAAAGTGTGAGTTTTTATTCTCGCAGTTCCACCAGTACCATAGTCTCTTGTGCTAACTAAACCCATTGAGATTAAACCGTAAGGCTCCTGCTGATACTCTAAACTGATGTCTGTGGTAAATTCGAATATGTCTTTAGATTGTTGAATAACATCTAATTTTGGACATAGCCCTGCGAGTTGATTTGCATAGACAATATTGTCGAATTCATCATAGTATTGACAGTTATAATCAACAAACCCCTCTTTTTTATTTATGTAGTTTAGTTGGAATACAAGAACTAGTGATAACATTACTATAAAAGTAAGTGATCTTAGAATAAGCAATCTTGTAATCTGTTGGTCTAATAATTCCCTACTTAATAATTCCCTAGTTATTCTAGAAATAATTAAATAGATAGTAAAAGTAAAGAATATAAAGATTAAACTATGCTTAATAACAAAGGTCATGCTAGCTGGAATATAATTAAGTGTCACTGCTATATATATGGTTATTATAAAAATGTAAGTTAAAACTTTAAATTGTGTGTTAATGTTAATTCTCCTCTCGTTTTTAAAATTAGATTTCAAAAACGAGTTCTTAACACCTACACACTGATATTCTATTGTTTATGTTTTGATTAGAAATTATGTAATAAGTTTTTCTATTTGCTCTTCTAGTCCTATGTATTAAAGGCTTAAAGGTAATAAAAATCAAGCTTTTGGTAATAATCAAACCTGGAATAAAATAGAAAACAATGATGAAGAACATAGATAATATCACACCAATAGATATGTAGATTAAATCAGTCTTAAAACTAATTGTATGTATGACTATATTGACATTTAACAACTTCACAAGAAGGAATAGAAAGGCCAAAATAAAAAAACAGAAATTAATAATATTACTGATTCTTAATTTTTGTTTTGTGTTCATTGATATTCCTCCCCTCACAGTTTATAGATTTATTATAGCATAATTGGTAAAAAAAAAGCACTTTTTAAGTGCTTTTTAATGGAATTCTTACAAAGTAGAAACATATCTCCATACCACTATGCTCATATGCTTTAACAAAACTATCATCGACTGTATATTCTTTTAATTCAAAGTCAAACTCTTTTAAGGCAATTCTTCTTACTTGGTTTAGTGCTTCACCAAACTCAGCTTCCGAAAATCCTGGATGTTCAAACTTTAAGTATTTTTGAGTTGCGATTATCTTTTCTTTGAACCCATATTTTGGATCTATTTCATAATCAGAATTAGCATCTTTACCAAAGATATAACCCTTATCAGTGAAAGCTCCGTATCCTTCTGAGAACTCTCCGGGGATACTAGCTAGTATTCCGTGAAGTAAATTACAGTCTTTACCTGATTTTTCTTCTTCTGTCCAAAAATCAATATAATTGTCGACACCATCTCTTTCTAAGTAGATGAATTTATGTTCTTTTGTTTCTTCTAAGGTGATTTTAATCTCTTGGTCTTTTACCATAATAATCTCTCCTTTTTTGCTTAAGTTGTCGGGGTATAACACATCTTTCTTAAATACTAAAGGGATAGCTTTCTTTGTTTTTACGTATTCACCGGGATTAATATTAAATGCTTTGAAGAAACTTTTCGTATATGCTTCTTGAGAACTGAATCCATACTTGATTGCAGTATCTATAATCCTAACGTTAGTATCTCTTAGCTCTTTAGCAGATAACGATAATCTCCTTAACATAATGTAGTTTCTAAGAGTACTTCCGGTATACTCCTTGAATTTACGTGAAGTATGGAACTCACTATAACCAATAAAATCACTTATCTTCTTCAAGGTGATTTCATCTGTAATATTCCCATCAATCCAGTTGATAGCTTCTTGTATTTCGATTTTCATGTGTCACCTCCAATACAACTATAACAAAAGATAGAATCTTTGTTTTGGTTTGAGTTGCTCAATTATATTATATATTCTTTTGACAATTGAATAAATATATAATATATTAATTATGCTTTAAGAATATACGCAGTTCGTAACCATCCTGCGATATCAAAACTAGGAGGAATTATATGAGTAATTTATTATTATGGATTTTGTTTGCGTTAGTAAACTTTTTACTAATCGTTGGAATCTATAAACTGTTTGGAAAAACAGGTTTATTTGCATGGATAGCTTTAGGTACTGTTTTAGCTAACATTCAAGTAATAAAAAGTATTGAGTTTGATTTTGGTATTTTCATTATTGCTGCTACATTAGGTAATATTATGTACGGAACATTATTTTTAGTGACTGATGCTTTAGGTGAAAAGTACGGGGTTAAACAAGCTAGAAAAGCTGTTTATATCGGATTCTTTAGTTTAATTGCGACAGTTATTATAATGAGAATGGCGATAGCCTTTGAACCAGATCAATGGGGAACAGAAGCAAATAATGCTTTAGTTACTATCTTTGTCCCATTAACTAGAGTAATGATTGGTAGTTTAATCGCTTATGCTATTAGTCAAATGCTTGATGTTTCATTGTTTGAAAAAATCAAACAAAGATTTCCTGAAAAGAATAAACTTTATTTAAGAAATATTGGTAGTACATTAGTATCACAATTAGTTGATACAGTAATCTTTGTCCCAATCGCATTCTTAGGATACTTTCCTAATGAATTAGTATGGCAAATATTATGGTCTACTTATGTTATTAAATTATTAGTAGCTATTCTAGATACACCTTTCGTTTACTTAATTAGAGGTATTAAACCCTTAGATTTATTAGATGATAAAAATTAAAGGACCAATTTGGTCCTTTTTTGTTATAATAATTGTGAAGGAGATGATTATGTGAGCAAATCAGAGGAAATATTAAAATATGGATTTATGTTACTTAGTTCTGTAATACTATTTGTAGGGAGTGCTATTGTAAGTGTTATTGATGCAAATTATTTCTTTAACATTGTCTTGGTAATAAGTATTATGATGATGTTAGTATCATTCTATCTATTAGATAAAACAGGTAGAACACTATCAGATTCACTTAAAGAAAAGAAGAAAAAGGACAAAGAATAGTCCTTTTTTATTTACTCAAAGTAATCTTTCTTATTAGAAAAAGCCCTTATGTTTATTTCCCAGAGGAACATTGATGCGGTTGTTGCATATGGTGAGAATAAATCCTTATAAAAGGCAAATTCATCTTTAGTAATTTTATGATCGATATCATAAAGCCATTCTAATCCTTTTCTAATTGCTAAATCACCATAAGACATGACGTTAGGTCTTTCTAGACAAAATATTAACAACATTTCAGCTGTCCAGCGACCAACACCTTTTATCTTTTGTACTTCGTTCATTACTTCTTCATCGTTAAGTTCATGGAAGTTAGTATTGATTTCCTTGTTTAAAAAGGCAACAGCGATATTACGGATGTACTTCGTTTTAGAATTTGTTAAACCTTGCTCTCTTAATTCGTCAAAGGGGATTGATAGAACACTCTCTGGGCTAAATGGAGCATAGTTATCATAAATTCTTTCCCATATCTTATTTGCTGCTTTAAAGGAAATAGATTGATAAACTATTTGGGATATCAACGCTTCAAAAGGATCTTTGAAGCGAAACGTTTCTACTTCTTCAATTAGATCAATTAGAGCTTTCATCTCTGATGATTTATTTTTCAAATATGCGATTTCTTTTGGTTTATTTAAGATGTATGAATTAATGATAATCACCTCTTGAAACGATTATATCATACTTTAACTTGTTAAAGAATTGAATGAACCTATTGAAAACGCTAACACCATACTATATAATACATATTGGTATAATAATACGAGACTAGTAAGGAGCAAATACATGAATAATAAATACGTAGCCCCACCATATCGAATTAAAATGGTGGAACCAATTAAAGTAACAACTAAGGAAGAGAGAATTAAATTCTTAAAAGATGCAGGATATAATCCGTTTTCATTACGCAGTGAAGATGTATATATTGATTTATTAACTGATAGTGGAACTGGAGCTATGAGTCACTTCCAATGGGGTGCTTTAATGCAAGGTGATGAAGCTTATGCTGGTAGCCGTAGTTTCTTTAGATTAGAAAAAGTAGCAAAAGGGATTACTGGTTATAAATATATAATTCCTGCCCATCAAGGTCGTGGAGCTGAACAAGTTGTGTTACCACAATTAGTAACTAGAGATGGAATGTTCTTTATTAGTAACATGCATTTTGATACAACAAGAGCTCATGTAGAGTTAGCTGGAGCTAGAGCTTTAGATTGTACTATTGAAGAAGCAATGGATACTACTACTTACCATCCATTTAAAGGTAATTTTGATTTACCTAGATTAGAAGAGTTAATCTTAGAAAATGGTAAAGAGAATATTTCTGGAATCATTATGACGATCACAAATAATAGTGCTGGTGGACAACCAGTAAGTATGGAAAATATGCATGAAGTTAAAAAGATTGCGAATAAATATGATATCACAATCTTAATTGATGGAGCTAGATATGCTGAGAATGCTTATTTTGTTAAACAAAGAGAACCAGGTTATGAAAATAAATCAATTAGAGAGATAGCTTTAGAAGCATTTGAAATGGCTGATATCTTCTTAATGAGTAGTAAAAAAGATGGTTTAAGTAATATCGGTGGTTTAATTTGTATTAAAGAAGATGAAGATTTATATAACCAATGTCGTACATATATCGTACCAATGGAAGGTTTCCCTACTTACGGTGGTTTAGCAGGTAGAGATATGGAAGCTTTAAGTGTTGGTTTAGAAGAAGCTCTTGAAGAAGATTATTTACTACATCGTTTAGATCAAGTAAGATTCTTAGGTGATAAATTACGTGAAGCGGGAGTCCCAATTCAATATCCAACAGGAGGACATGCTGTCTTTGTTGATTGTAAGAAATTTGCCCCACAAATACCATATGATTTATTCCCTGCACAATCTGTTTGTAACGCTGTTTATATCGAAAGTGGAGTAAGACCTGTAGAAATCGGTTCTTTCTTGTTAGGAAGAGACCCAGATACTGGTAAGAACTTAGAATCTCCTTTAGAACTAATGAGATTAACTATTCCAAGAAGAACATATACTTATAAGCACTTAGAATATGTAGCTGATGCTGTAATTGAAGTTTATAAAAATAGAGAAAAACTAGTTGGTTTAGAATTTGATTATGAACCACCGGTATTAAGACACTTTACAGCAAGATTAAAACCAGTTAAATAATAAAATTCACAATTTATTCAAACAAAACCACTTCCTAAATGATACTTTAGTATTAGGAGGTGGTTTTTTTATATGGATGAAATCACTAAAGAATATGTTTTAATGTGGAAGAATTGGAATGTCTTTGAAGGACGTTCTAACGTTAGAGAGTATTGGATGGCAATTTTGATTAACTGGATACTTGTCTTGATTGTTGGAGCAATTGGTGGAGTAATTCCACTATTTAGATTAATCGACGCAATGTACGGAATTGCTGTTATTGTTCCTTCTGTAGCACTTTTTGTTAGAAGAATGCATGATATCGGTAAAAGTGGCTGGAATCTCTTATGGATCATTATTCCTTTATTTGGATGGATTTACTTAATATATTTACTAATACAACCTTCAAAATAAAAAAATGAGTAATTAACTTTCGTTAGTTACTCATTTTTATTTCATTCATCTTTTTCTAATATTACAGTATAGTAATCAGATAGTATATCTATATAAACTTGATGGATTGCGTCGTAAGGTATAGGAAATGTATCTTCGGTATGGCGGTGAACTACATTTAATTTTACTTGATTTGAGTTTGATTCATCATAATCAAACAACAAACTAATATCCTCATACATAAAATCGTAACTTACACGGTTAAATAGTGAAAAGTTTTGCGCGTCTTCTTGTAGTTGATATTCATCTAGATCAGATAGTGAGTTATACGAATTAAAGTCTGGTATTAACGACCGATACTTTCGTATATTGTCATCTAAGTAGATTAACTTTGATTCAAAACTCTCAACAGTTTTTAGTTCAACTTTTAAATAACTATAGTCGGCGTTGTTGGCAATCATATATGTAGATATTTTGTTAAATAATGAATTAAATGCAGCAATATCAATTGCCTTATTTTGATCTTTTCCCTCATAAACTTGTACGTATAGTCTTATGTCTCCACTTGTATATTCATCATATGTGACAATAGTTAGTTCATTTCGAAGAGAAATTGACATTTCTTCTTGAACCACACTATTTATGTATGTAATAACCTCTAAATTAGGATTATCTTTTGCATTTACACTTGTCGCTTCACATTCACTATCCTTAACACAACCAAAGAATGTTGGTTCTACGATCGTGCATGATGAAGTTGCTAATACAATTATTGCAATGAAAACTGTTATCCCTATTTTCTTCATATAAACTACCCCTTTATTATCATTGAATCCCCAAAACTAAAGAATCTATATTTTTCTTTTATTGCTTCTGAATATGCATTCATAATCATTTCTTTTGAAGTCAAAGCACTAACTAACATAAGCAGAGTTGACTTTGGCAAATGGAAATTGGTGATCAATTCGTCAATTGCTTTGAATTTATAACCAGGATAAATAAATATATCGCTCCATCCACTTGTCTCTATAAAGTTATCATAATCTCTTAAAACCGTCTCTAATGTACGTAAACTTGTTGTTCCAACAGCAATTATCTTGCGTTTATCAACCTTAGCTTGGTTTAATATCTTAGCTGTTTCTCTATCCATTTCATAATACTCAGTATGCATTTTATGAGACGTAACATCTTCAACTTGTACTGGTCTAAATGTTCCTAAGCCGACATGCAGAGTTACATAAGTAATAATGACACCTTTATCAGAGATTTTTTTTAGCAAATCTTTTGTAAAGTGTAGTCCTGCAGTAGGTGCTGCGGCACTACCTTTATATTTATTATAAACGGTTTGGTAGCGATCTTGATTTTCTAGTTTTTCATGAATATAAGGAGGCAAAGGCATTTCACCCAAGACATCTAATATTTCATAGAATACACCTTCATATATCATTTTTAACTCTCTTATTCCGTCTTCTCCTAGTTTAACGCATTTAGCTTTTATTAAACCTTCTCCAAAGGAAATAATCGTACCTAGTTTTATCTTTTTAGCTTTTTTGACTAAACATTCCCAAATATCTTCTTCTTTTTGCTTCAAAAGAAGGATTTCAATGGCAGCGTTTGTCTCTTCTTTAATCCCATATAAACGTGCGGGAATGACAGATGTATTATTTAAGACTAAAACATCATCTTTACTTAAGTAATCAAGAATATTACTGAATTGATCATGGCTTATGTTACCTGTATTTTTATCAAGAACTAATAATCTAGAAGCACTACGGTCCTTTAAAGGAGTTTGAGCGATAAGTTCTTCAGGTAAATGGTAATTAAAATCTTCTACTTTCATTTAAAACAACCTCATATTATGTGTCTTTTTGAGATGCTTATAAGCTTTCTCGGTTGCTATTCTACCACGTGGGGTTCTTTTTATAAAGCCTATTTGTAATAAATAAGGTTCATAAACATCTTCAATCGTCGTAGATTCTTCGCCGATTGATGCAGCTAAGCTTTCAAGTCCAACAGGACCACCACCGAAGTTTTCAATGATTCCCATTAAATAAGCGTGATCTTTATCATCTAAACCTAATTCATCTATGTGCAGTTTACCCAAGGCTAACTTACACATATCCATATCAATAACACCGTCATTTAGAACATCAGCAAAATCTCTTACTCTTCTAAAAATGCGGTTGGTAATACGCGGAGTTCCGCGACTTCTACGAGAAATCTCAATCGTTGCATCTTCATGTGTTTCTGTTTCAAATATTTTTGCTGTTCTCCTACATATTTCAGTTAACTCATCATTTGAATAATAACGTAACTTATGAACTACTCCAAAACGATCTCGTAAAGGCGCACTTAGGTCACCAAATCTAGTTGTTGCTCCGACTAAGGTAAACGGAGGTAAGTCAACTCGAATTGATTTTGAAGTAGAGTCTCTACCTACAATTATATCAATAACATAATCTTCCATAGCTGGGTATAAAATCTCTTCAACAACTCTTGGTAAACGGTGGATTTCATCAATAAATAATATATCACCTGGTTCAAGACTAGTTAAAATGACTGCTAAATCACCACTTCGCTCGATTGAAGGACCGCTTGTAATTTTTATGTTAACACCTATTTCATTCGCAATAATATTAGCTAATGTCGTTTTTCCAAGTCCTGGAGGACCATATAAAAGAACGTGGTCTAAAGCCTCGTTTCTAGTCTTCGCAGCACGAATAAATATATCCATCATTTCTTTCACTTCTGTTTGCCCAATATACTCTTTTAAATACTTCGGACGCAGAGAATAATTCTCGATATCTTCAGGGATTATTTCGCTTGTATAAACATTCTCGCTCATATTTTCACCTCATAAAAATTATACTTTATTGTGTTGTTTATTTCAAAACATTTTTGATTTATGTTCCCTATAACACTATATTATTGTATAATAAAAATAAATATGATACAATAATTTAAGGGGAACGGCTTAACAAAAAGATTTTCGGGAGGTGCATTATTTTGAATGACAATGAACTAAAAAGTTATGATATCGCTTCATTCGATATCGAGATGGATTACAACAAACAAATCGCACCGATTACTAAAAAGATAGAACGACTAAATAGTAATCATGAAACTAAGTCTTTAAGAGCACATAAAGACTTTTTAACTAAGGAAAAAAAATCAAAAGAGAGATTAAATGAGTTAACCGACAAGGCAATCATTAAAGATCAGAAGATTGAAAAAGCTGCACAAAATAAAGTTGTAAAACTTCACGCAAAAGAACGTCGTATTCGTAAAGAATATGAGGATTTTGTAATTGAGAGAAAAGAAATATCTAGTTTAGAATATATAAAAATCGATAAAGCAACAACTCGTCTTAAAAAAGAAGAGATTGTTGATACCAAAGAAATTGAAAAGAAATACAAAACTAATATCGAATCTTATGTAGAAAAACTAGATATCTATAATAATAACTTTGAAAAGAATAAAAACTATCATGTCGATGAAATAAAAAAACATCAAGAAATGATAAATATTCAACTTGAAACCCTTAAGCAATTTAATGAAAAAGTCGTGAGTGAACTAGATGAAAAACTAGGTTCATTTACTAATAATAAAAATACTCATGATAAGGAAATAAAAAAGACTACGAAAGAAACTTCTCGTATGCTTTCTAATTACGCTACTAACATTAGAAAGCAATCTAATGTTAACATCAACGAGATCGAAGAATATATGGATACACTTAAACAAGGATACGAAGAACATTTGGAACCAGTAATCGAAATCTTAGAAAAAGAGATAGTAAATTTAAAAGTTTCTTTTGAAGAACGACAAAAGTTAATTGAAGATGATTTAGAACTAAACATCATTAAATTGGATAATCAATTAGAAGGTTTCAAAGAGGAAAAAAACAGAAAAGCTATAAAAAATATTAATATGAAGATAAACCTATTTAACGTTCGTGCTACTACTACCGTTAAATATGAAGAAAGAATATTAAATGAAAAAGTCTTAGTTTTAGAAAATGAAAAAGATATGCTAAAAGAGAAATTAGAATACGAAATTCTAAACTTGGATAAACTTAGCATTTTCTTACTAAACGACCAGAATGAATTAAAGGAAACTGGAGACTACTTCAAAGAGTTAAATCTTGTTTTAAAAACAGAGTTAAACAATTTTGAACTTTCTAATAACAATTACTTACTAAAACATGAACAACTAAAAACTGATTTCATTAGAAACTATACTAAGATATTCTCTGATTTAAAAGAAAGCACAATTACTCTAGCCCAAAGTTATCTAGAGAAAATTGCTGATAATAACTTTGAAATCGATGAAATCAATAAATTTTTAGACACCGCAGAACCATTAAAAGAGATTGAAGTTAATCGCTTACGAGAAGATATTGAAGTAAGTGAAGTCATAGAACGTTTCAAAATCAAATATGCAAAACAAGATTATGAAACTAATCTTGTTCAGAACATTTTTAACACAGATTCTAAGGTTCGAGAACTTCAAATGAAGGAAGAACTTTCAGAAGTTAAAAAAGAAGATCAAATGATCAAGATAAAGGAAGTTTATGATAAGTCTTTAGAAAAAGCCAAATTGAAACATTCAAAAGCTCAAGAAGTATATAATTTACGTTTAAATAATACCAAATTAGAGCGTAACCTTCTTAAAAATAAATATGATACTGAATTAGCTATCAGTGTTCATAATAAAGAGCTAACTGAAATCGACGTTCGTAAACATAACGCTTTAGTTTCTAAGGAAATTGAATACTCAATTAACAATCACGAAATGGAAGCCAACTATAAAATTGAAGTAGTTAACAAAGGCCTTGAAGAAGACCTTCTTAAACTTGAAGAGCAAGTATCAAAAGTCAAATATGAGAAAGATGCTTATTCTGCTAACTTAAATTCTGAGATAGAAAATAAAAAATCCGAATTTAAAATAGAACGTGAAGACTTAGAACAACAATCACTAGAAAAGATTAATCTAATCGAGCAAGCTTTAGCTAGAGAAATCAAAGTTCCATCACGTAACATCCTTAAAACAGAAACTATTATAGATGAACGATTAAGTAAACTTGATATAAACAACGTTTTCTTTATCGATTTTATCAATGATTCTATTGAAGACTATAAAGACAACAAATTAACACTAGAGCAAATCAGAGTAGTTATTATCAATAACGATGCTGTATATGATAAGGCAACTAAATACATTAATCGAACTTACCAAGTATTAAATGAAGCTGTTAAATTCATGAACGATATTGAGAAACATGCCGTTTTAAACAATATCGCTGCTTCTCACGAACAAGGGGTTATTAAAAAACTTCAAAAGCAGAAGTTAAGAATTGAAGCAGAATATGTAAAACAATCAAAAGAGATTACCCAATCAGAAGGTGATCATTTAGTATTAATCAATAATCTAATCAAAGAACAAGTTAATCAAATAAAAAACGCTAACTTTGATGAACTAAATGAATTAGTTATGGCAACCGAACACGCCTACAACAAAATCTTTGATAAGTTAAAAGATATTCAATCAAACATAAAAGATGAATCGAGTAACTTATACAAAACACTAACAAAAAATGATAACGAACTAATCGCTCATGCTGAATTAAACGCAGAAAAAGCCATAGCATTAGTTGAAGAAAGCAAACAAAATAGCTTTAAACCTTTAAATGAATCTGAAACTGAGTTTATCATAGATAAAGAAAGTTTAAGAAGAGAATTTGATCTAAAAATGGATATTGAATTAAAAGAACTTCGTGCTGAAATTAATCATCATAAAAATGTTTCTCTTGAAAAAGTTCAAGAGATTAATACCGATAAAGATGTTTTAATTAGTACTCAAAAAGATCAAAAACATATCATCGAGGAATCTGAAGATAAAGCAATCACAGAACGCTACGAAAAAATTGCTGACAAACTACACCGTCTCAATGCTAACTATAACTACACACTTGAAAAACTAGACATTAAAGATGCTGAAGCTAAAAAAATCTTTGATTATGAGGATCGCATCTATAATATCGCTGTTGAAAGTGCTACTTCTCGTTTTAACGATGCTAATGTTAAGACTGATAACCGCCACCTAAACAAAGCAAAACAATATCGTGACTTATCAGATACTGCTGTTAAAAACAAAGATAAAAATATTGGTAATTTCAATAAGGAACTTTTAAATCTAACCAATAACTTTGAGAAAAACATTTTCACAGTACGTCCCCGTTTAGAGGAATCAATCGGAGATGCCCAAAAAGCTATCGATAAAGAAACCAAAGAAAAAGAACTTAAACTACAAGAACTAATTGAAAACAATAAAAAGTTAATCCTAACAACAGAAAATATGTTATATACTGCTTTCCATGAAGGATATGACAGATTAAATAATAACTTAACTAACTATATTGAAAAATACCGTATTATCGAAGAAGAATATATCGGTGATAACAATAAATCAAATGATGTTCTAACTACAAACAACATTACTTTTAGCAATGCATTATTTGAACTCGCAAAAAATAAACATCTCAAAACTCAAGAAGACTTACTTAAAATAAACACTGAGATACTAAGTGAGGAGGATAACAATGGCTAAACTATTTAAATCATCACTACCAAAGGTTATCTCCAAAGCTAATCGTGAGATATCTACTATTATTGAAAATGACATCGCTAAAGAATCAGAGATTTTAAAGAACTTAGTAGATCAAGTCTTAGCTGCTAACTTAGAAGTTAAAAAGAAAAACAATCAAAGAATAACGGATACAAAACGAAAACTCCAAGAATTAGATTTAGAAATTGATGATTTAAACAAATCAATTGATCTAGTTGATAGAGAAACAGTTATCGAACAACTAAATGAAATGATTGACGCTGAAAACAAAATCTTTACCGCCCGTCAAGAAATTCGTTTCTTTGAAAATGAAAATACGCCACAAAAACTTAAGAACCTAACAAGTATATATACTCAACTTGCTACTTCTGTAGATAAAACAAGGAATGTTGAAGAATCATATAAAAATATCCTCCATGATTCGAATAGTTTACTATTTGATAAGGAAATCGAAACAACTAATCAAGTAATAAAGTTAATGGAAGAGCTTTATGATTCAAAACATCAGTTTGTCAAAGACTCAATCGCTAATATGGGTGAGTTGAAACAACAAATCTTTGAAACAGAAACACAGTTTAATGAATACATCAAAGAAAACATTGAATCTTCACGCTTACTCCAGGAAAAAAGTACCACTACTTTCACTAGAGAAGATAATGCAATTGAACTTGGTGAGAAAATTACTACAAATCATAAACAAACACTTGAGACAATTCAAAGTAAAATTGAATTGATAAATCTTAAATTCGAACAAAAACAAGATGATATCATCGCTAACTACAAAAAGTATGAAAACTCTACACGAGAAAAACTAGAAGCTAAGAACGTAGAAAAAATAGCTTCTGAGAAGAAATTAGTCAAAGAACGAACTGATGAACTAAAGAATATAAGATTACTAATTATTGATGCCGAGAAAAAACAAGAATTTGGGAAAATGCAAAATTTAATGAAGAAATTCGATAAACTAGAAAAATCTAAAATATCTAAAGTAAGCGATAGAACTGATAAGTTATTAACAGCTCAAACTAAAAAGACAAAACTAAAAACAATATTGCAATTAGAGAATTTAGAATTAAAAAGAACTAGCGACATCAACAAGCAAGAACTAAACCTTAAATTAGAAGATGTTAAATTTGAAGAGGCTAAAATCCTCTACAAAATAAAATCAGATTACGATGGTCTTCATTCAGATATCTCAATCAATAAAGAAAAAATGCAAAATGTAACTAATTTATTGAATGAACAAGAACGTGTTACAAAAGAACTCTATAAACTTAAAAACAATTTACGTGTTGCAGAGTTAGAACTAATGAAGCAAAACGAACTTAGTGATAATACATTATTCGATCAATTCCGCGAATTATTAAAAGGTTTAAAGGAAATTGAACACAAGCGTATCCTAATCTTACAAGAAAACGTTTCAAATCATGAGATTATTCGTGTTGAACAACAATTCCAAATCAATAAAACAGTTCATGACTTACAACTAGAAAAAGAACTTAGTGATATTGATAAGTTAATTCTTAAAAAACGCAATGAATCTTTAATTAGAATCGAAAAGATTAAAGAGGATGCTAATAGTGAAGTTATCTATCAAGAATCATTAATTAAGATTGCTCAAAAAGAGCATGAACTACAAATCATAAAAGTTCAATCACTATATGAAAACGAACGAGCTTTAGCTGAAGAGCAAGTGGAGAGAATCAATCTTGGTGTTCAGGTTAATGATGCTTTTGTTAAAACAACTTTAGAAAACCAATTACTATTCGCTTCTCAACAAATTAGATGTTCTGAAAGTGAATACGATATTAGAATTGAAAGTATTGCTTTAACAAAAGATCAAGAATTAGCTTATGCTAATAAAAAAATTGATTACTATAAGCAAAAATATGAATATGAGAAATCTAAAATTAAAAAAGAACTTGATGATAAATTAGAAGATCTTAACTACAAACTACTTCTTTTCACTGATAAGGAAGACAACACTAAAATCCAAGCCCAAATTGATGAGTTAACAACTCGTTACGGAGCTATGATAGATGAAATTGAACATCGTGAAAATCAAGATGAAGAAATCAAACGTTATGAAAAAGTTATTGCTGCTGCTGAGGAACGTGCGATGCAAGCTGCTAATGAAGCACTTGCTTTAAAAGAGCAAACAACAACAGCCTTTGAAGCATTGTATCATCAAACAAAAGAAAAATATGAACTTATCGAACAAACAAGTCACTCTGAAGACACTGTGGGAATTATGCCTCTACTTAATAGTAGTGCTATCTCAAGTGCAGATGAACGATTACAACGAGCTATAAAAGAAGCTGATGAGTTATACAATGAGCGTATTTCAGAACCAAATAAAACAATTAACTTAACAAAACAGAAATTATTAGAACTAACAAAAGATGAAGCTACTGAAATCTTTTGTAATGAGCAAAAGGTTATTAAGAAACAAAAAATCTCTAATCATCAAGTTGAATTAGAGAAACTAGTTTCAGCTACTAAAATAGCTGTCGCTAATGCTAATGCAGAAATTGCCAGATTAAAAGAAAACGTTAAAAACAGATTGGAACAAGATTCAAGTACACAGTTTGATGCAAACTTATACCGTGATGAAGTAAAAATTGATAGTGACTATAAAGTATTAGTTCAAAAAGAACAATTATTCGCTAACGAAAGAATTAAAGAAGTAACTTCATTCAAGCAAACCAGAATCACTGAACAAAAACGTGTATTTAAAGATACTAATCTTTGGATCAAACAAGCATTAAAACCATATCGCAAGTATATCAGATATGCTTCAAGAGGTTTGAATGCAGAAAAACGAGAACTAACTCGTAAGAATAAACGTATTCTTAAAAAAGCACTTGCTGTTGCTAGTGATAATTTTGAAATTGAATTATAAAAAAAAAGACCTTTCAAAAAGGTCTTTTTTAATGGGTTAAGTTTTCGGCCCATTTATATGTAAGGAATCTCATATTAACTAAGATAAACTTAATAATTTCTTCAACATTTACAATTGCGATAATTACATATAAGTCTAACTCAGTGAAGATGCTTAAGATAAAGGCAAGTGGAACACCAATACCCCACAATACTACTACTTCTGCAATGAAAGCAAAAACAGTGTCACCACCACTTCTTAAAGTTCCGATAATATGCATTGCGTTTGTGAATTTAATTGGGACATAGAAACTAAAGACAATTAATAATAATCTAATGTTACTTTTTGTTGTTTCACTAATATCTCCAAATAGATTTGGAATATAAGGACTTACAAAGAATAAAATTACTCCAAGTAACACCCCAAAGATCAAAGTTAATCTAACAAATCTTTTACCCCAGTTTTTAGCTACTTCAATTTTACCTTCACCTAGTTTATTACCAAGCATGATAGCACAAGCACTAGAAACACCTGCATTTACTACCCAAACCATACCCATGATTTGATTAGTAATTTGGTAACTAGCAATTGCATCTATACTGATAAAACCGAAAGCAATGAGATACATTGTCATTCCTAGACCCCATAATGTTTCATTTAAGGCTACAGGCAAAGCTTTTTTAAGTAATTTTGCGACAAAGCCTCTCGTAATTTCTTTATAGATTCTAAAGTTAATTCTAAATACTTCTCTTTTGGTTGTTGCCATATAGATAACAAAAATTATTAAACTGACAACTGAACTGATAACCGTTGCGATTGCAGCTCCTCTAATTTCCATTCGGGGGAATCCGAAGTTACCAGTAATTAAAGCGTAATTTAGGAATGTATTTATTAGTACCATTATAATTGAAACTATTTGCGGGAAGATTACTTTCTCGACACTTCTCATTAACATATTTACAACAAAGCTCATCGCTGTGAAGAAATATGAGAAGGATGCAATTTTTAAGTATCTCATTCCTAGTTCTTTAACTATCAATTCATCAGCTACTTCACCACTGTTTAAATATATCTCCATGATTGTTCCACTAAAGAACTGGGCAAAGATAAAGAAGACGAATACAACAACAGTTGAAGCAATAATACTTATAATAAATGTTTTATGAATGCTTGTAATATCCTTTGTTCCCCAGAACTGAGCAAAGAATATAGCTAGCCCACTAACAAGTCCAAAGTTTATCATAATCATTAAGAAGAAAAAGTTAGCACCTATCCCGACTGCAGCAACTGCATTATCTCCTAAACCTGATACCATTACAGTATCAATAAAAGCTAATAATGAAGTTAGTAATTGAGACAAAGTAATAGGTAATCCAAGACGGATTACCTTTTTATAAAAGTATTTATTGGATGTTTCTTGTTTTATTATTTCATCCATTATTTTAATTCTTTTAAGAAGCTAGTTCCAAATTCAGCTTGTTTAGTTTTAAAGTTTTCACTAATCGTTGCTCCTAAATCAGCAAATGTTTCTCTAACTTTAATTTCTCCACCTTTAAGGCTTGGACTATAAGCTAACATTGGGACATATTCTCTTGTATGATCAGTTCCTGGCATGGTAGGATCATTACCATGATCTGCAGTAATCATTAGTAAGTCATCATCTTTTAACAGAGTCAGTAACTCACCTAATTGTGCGTCAAATTCCACTAATGCATCACGGTACCCAAGAGGGTTTCTTCGATGTCCGTATAAGGCATCAAAATCAACTAGATTTAAATAGGCTAAACCAGTAAAATCTTTATTAGTAAAATCAATGAAGTTTTCCATACCGTGCTTATTAGAAACTTGTTTATAAGCATCAGTAACTCCCTCGCCATCATAAATGTCTTTTATCTTACCAAATGAAACAACATCTAGTCCTGCTTCTTTTAAATAATCAAGAGTAGTTTTTCCAAAAGGTTTTAAGGCATAATCATGACGATTAGCAGTTCTTGTAAAGCTACCTGCTTTTTCACCAATAAATGGACGGGCGATAATACGACCTAATTTCCATTCACCTTCTAAAGTCATTTCACGAGCAATTTCACAGGCTTTATATAAATCATCTAGACCTACATATTTAGGGTCTTCATGAGCAGCTATCTGCAAAACACTATCTGCAGATGTGTAAACAATTAAATCACCAGTTTTCATTTGGTGCTCACCGTACTCATCAAGAATTAATGTTCCACTTGATGCTTTATTAGCTACTATTTTACGACCAGTACGTTTTTCTAATTCATCAATTAACTCCTTAGGAAAACCAGTATCAGTAAAGGTATTAAATGGTTTAACTATTTTTAGACCCATTAATTCCCAGTGACCTGTCATCGTATCTTTACCATTACTAATTTCTTTCATTTTTGTGTAATTACCAATTGGTTTATTAGTACTTGAGACACCTTTGATTTCAGTTATGTGTCCATATCCTAATTTCTCCATATTAGGTAATGATATTCCATTTGCCGCTTCTGCGATATGTTTTATTGTATTACTACCAATATCTCCGAATAGATCTGCGTCTTCTAATTCACCGCACCCTACACTATCAATTACTATTACAAATACTCTTTTAAACATTGTTATTCCTCCTTGTTACCACTTCGTGGATGGTATTCTTCATATACTTCTTTTAGTTTTTGTTTTGAGATGTGAGTATATATTTGTGTTGTCGAAATATCTTCATGTCCTAAGAGTTCTTGAACAATTCTTAAATCAACACCATTCTCTAATAAATGTGATGCAAAACTATGACGTAAGGTATGAGGACTTACATCTTTCATAATTCCTGCTTTAAAGGTTAAGTTTTTCAGTACTTTATAAAACCCAACACGGCTTATATTACTACCTCTAGTATTAACAAATAAGATATCACCAGGTACTTTTTTAAGAATTGTACGACCTTTATCAATATATTGTTTTAAAGCATAAGCTGCTTCAAAACCAATCGGAACGATTCTTTCTTTATTACCTTTACCATAAATATTAATAAACCCCATATTAATATGTAGATCACTTAACGTTAAGGCAAGTAATTCACTTATTCTTAAACCGCAACCATATAATAATTCAAGCATTGCTTTGTTTCTTAGTTCTAATGGCTCATCACCATCAGCAGCTACCATTAAAGCATCAACTTCTTCAACATTAAGTACGACTGGGAGTTTCTTTTGCTTTTTAGGTAAACTAACACCTAAACTAACATTGATTGAAACTAGTTTCTCTAATAATAAGTATTTATGAAATGATCTAATCGCACTCATCTTACGACTTATACTTGAAGGTGTATTGTGTTTTCTTTTTAGTCTTGCGATAAAGTTACGAATATGTTGTTTCGTAATATTATTAGGATCTTTTATCACATAGTTTTTTTCTAAGAATTCAATATATTCCTTTAAATCAGTAATATAAGAATAGATTGAATTTGGACTTAGTCCTCTTGTTACTTTTAAATAATACTCATACTCTTTCAATAATCTCTTTAACATTATAACACCTCCACGAAAATTTGGAATACTAAATTACCAAGTAAAATACCATCTCTTGTAAAACGTAAATATCCATTATTTACTTCAATAATATTTTGATCTAAATACTTATTTAAATCAGGGAAGTAAGTTAAGATATCAATGTTGTATTTTTCATTGATTTCATTAATATTTATCCCTTTGATCAATCGTAAACCAAGCATCATTTCTTCATTTAAACTATCGTACTCATAACTAGTATGAAAAGTAAAATCATCTTCTTCAATCATCTTGATATATTTAGTGATATTAGTTGGATTATAATACCTAAATCCTTGATACATAGAATGACTTCCAGTACCTACTCCTAAATACTCTAAATTTAACCAATATGTTTTATTATGAAGTGATTCAAAACCGGGTTTACTGAAATTAGAAATCTCATATTGCATCAAGCTATTTTCTTCTAAGGTGTTAATCACTTTATTATACATTAAGCCTTCTAATTCTTCACTATTCATGCTTATTTTATTTTTGCCTAATAAGTAGTACAGTTTGCTTTTCTCCTCTAAAATCAAAGAATAATAAGAGATATGATCAGCATCTAATTTAAGGACTTCAATTAGATCTTTTTCTAAGTCATCTTCTGTTTGATTTACGAGAGAGAATATCATATCAATACTAATGTTTGTAAAGTCGTTTTCTCGTAATAACTTAATCGCATTTAGTACATCATTTTTAGTATGGGTTCTTCCTAAGAATTTTAATTGCTCTTTATCAAATGTTTGAACGCCGATACTAACACGGTTTATATTATATTTCTTTAATAGTAGAATTAATTCTAAATTATAATCATTTGGATTACTTTCAGTACTAAACTCTAAAACATTATCCATATCTATTAGATTATTGATTGTGATCAGTAATTTTTCTAGTAATGGTAACTCCAGACTTGTTGGTGTTCCACCACCAATATATATGGTTTTAACGTTCTTAATCTCATTTCGGTGATATTCTAGTTCTTTGATAAGAGCGCTAATATATTTTTCTTTTTTTGATTGTTTTGCCATTTCTTTATGAAAATCACAATAAGTACAGATTTGTGAACAAAATGGAATATGAATGTACAAACTAGTTAACATAATATTCACCTCATTTATATTCTACCATAGAAAACACTGTAATATAAGTAAATAAAGACAAAAAAAGAAGAAATTATAAAATTTCTTCTTCATTATTTATTGACTCATTTATTGACTCTTCATCCTCTTTTGGCGAGGTTTCTATGTAATCATCATTAACCTCTTCGTTTTCTTTAATGAACAACTCAGGATTATCAATTTCATAAAAAGCTCTTTCACGGTATTCTTGCCATACTTTATCATCTACAACCATTGTTCTGGCAAACCTGTCTTGAAGTGTTCGTCCATGGCTATCACCAAATAGTAATACAAAACAGATTATATAGACAATAAACAACGCAAAACTTACAGGTGTACTAATCGCTTCTATTTGTGCTAGTAAGGCGATAACAGTAAAGAATGATTGTCTTACTAAATAGATAATAATATTTCCTGTATTACCATCAAAACTTATGATTCTTGTTCTAGCTGCCATTTTACCTAAAGTTTGACCTTTAGTTAAAACGGGAACAATTAAGTTTAAGAAGAGGCTAATTACTTGATAAATAACAATCAAGGTTGTAGCATACTTAGCTATATCTTCAATAGTTCCAGTATTAGATATGGTAAAGAATAATGAAATGAGAATCCCTAGAACCACTAATTCAATAAACCCATCAGCTAAACTTCCACCAACTCTACTCCAAGGATTAGATTTGGCAATTTCAAGATGATTTGGTTCAATATATAACTGTCTTGTTAAATCCTTTTCCATATGAATCCCCCTATAATGAAGAAGCCACTTTCGTGGCTTCTAATTTATTCTTTAGTTACTAATTTTTTAGCTTTTGGTTCAGCTTTTGGAGAAACTTCTTTTCCTTCTTTAGGTTTAACACTTAATAAATCAGGTAAGTTCATTCCTGCCATATTAAATACATCTTCTAGTGGAGGTAAACTTGATAACATACCACTTAAGAATTTTGCAGTCGCTGGTTTACCATCTCCTCCGCTACCTAGGTTGTCCCATACAGTAACTTTATCGATGTTAATTCCTTTAATTGCTTCTACTTGAGATGCTACGATATTTTCTAGTTTATCAGCGATCATTAATGATACTGCAGATGTTGTATTTCCACCAGCTGCTTTTACGATGTCATTGAATCCTGCTGCTTGTTTAGTTAAGATTTCATTAATACCATCAGCTTGTGCTTTCATTTTGAAGAAGATAGCGTCTGCTTCCCCGCGTGCTTCACGACGAGTTCTTTCAGCGATTGCTTCAGCATCAATTTCTGCTTTTTCTTTTTCAATTTGGGCATTTACTAAGATATCTGCTTCTTTTGTAGCTCTTTCTCTTGAAGCACGACCAAGTTCGGCATCTTTTTCAGCTAAATAAGCTTCTTCTAATGCTTTGGCTGATTGCACTTTTTCAGATGCAGTAGCTCTACGTAAAGCTTCAGCTTCACGTTCACGACGTAATGCTTCTGAGTTAGCGATTGTAACTTTTGCCTTATTTTCACCTTCAACTGCAAGTGAGTTAGCAAGTGCTACATTAGTTCTTTCATCTTGTTGGGCATTGGCTTCACCAATTGCACCATCTCTATTTTTCTCAGCAACTGTTTTACGAGCATCATTGATAGCTTTTGCAGCTGCTTCTTTACCTAACGCTTCGATATATGATGATTCATCACGAATATCTGTAACGTTAACATTGATTAGTTTTAAACCAATTTTTTTAAGTTCTTGCTCAACGTTTTTAGAAACATTTGCTAGGAATTTATCACGATCTGCATTGATTTCCTCGATATCCATTGTTGCGATTACTAAACGTAATTGCCCGAATAAAATATCTTTAGCTAATTCTTTTACAGCGTCATGTGAAAGACCTAATAATCTTTCAGCTGCATTTTGCATAATTCCCGCTTCTGTTGAAATAGCTACTGTAAATCTAGATGGTACATCAACACGGATATTTTGTTTTGATAAGGCATTAGTTAAGTTAACCTCAATACTCATTGGGGTTAAATCAAGATATTTGTATGCTTGAATAACTGGCCATACAAGTCGTGCTCCACCGTGAATACAGTTTGCACTCTTAGTTACACCTTCGGCACCCTTTCCGACACTCCCATAAACTACTAGGATTTTGTCTGATGGACATCTTCTGTAACGTGATGCTAGTGCCACTACTACAACAAATAGTATGACAACAATAATTAATGTAATTGTTAAAATTGGATCCATTTTACTTTTCCTCCCTGTTTTTGATTTCTTCTACTTCTAGCATTTCATTTATTATCCCTACAACTCTGACTTGGCTTCCAGTACTTATTGCATTGTCTTTTGCCATTGCGTCTAAAGTTTTAAGTGACTCTGATAAAACAATTTGAACTTTCCCAATTCCTTCATTTCGCTTGGGAATCGGAATATATACACTACCTTGTTTACCAATTGCTTGTTTTAAATCAACATTACCTTCTTGAGATAATTTCTCAAACAAGTAATAAACCATAGCAATTAAGAATAACATTATAGTCCCTGTTGTGAGTGATATAAAGAATATACCAACTCCGCCAATTTCACCGGCGTTAGTTAGAATAAATCCTGTCCATCCAAATACCATAAAGAAACTAATAATTCCTCTAATAGTAAATAAATGCATTGTCATGCTTATTCCATCAGCTATATCAACATCAACATCAACTTCTGCATCAAAATCAGCATCTATCTCAAAGTTATCTCCGATACCAATGAACGTGAATATTGATTGCAAAATGAAGAATGCACTTGAACCGACAGCTATATAAAAGTAAGCGTTACTTAATACACCTGCTAACAACATAATAAACCCTCCTCTTTGTTTCGACTCTATAATTATATCACAGCAGATAATAGTTGACAATTCTAAACAAAAATATACACAAGTGTCTTTACTAAGACGATAAATAGTATTTATATCACTTTTGTCTTTGAAATCTTTATAATTTCAGTTCAAAAAGTTCATAATATGCTATAATTGAACTATAAAATAGTTGTGAGGGTATTAATATGATTAAAGCACCGATAACAAAAACAGGAGAAATTAGATATTTAGAATTTATCAAAATTTTCGTTTTGGTATCGTTTTTTATTGCCTTAATTATGACAGTTATTGATCAACCTCAATTCTTACTACATATTTCACCAATTATTACTGGTAATGTATTAAGTGTTATAATGGTAGCTTCATTAATATCAACGATTATAACTGATTTAAGAACTATATTTATAACTCTAAAAGAAGTTATTATTACTTTCATACCAGTTTATTACTTTAAAACTGAAGAGCAATTTATGGAGTTAATTACTCCGTTTATTTCAATATTCAAAACTGATCTATTACAATCGAAGTTATGTGTTGTTCGTTGTTAGAATCCCTGTATTTTTAATATATATTTAAAATACAGGAGGGAAAAAATGAATTTTTTAAAAAACTTTGTAAATGAATACAAAGAAATTTTAACGATGAAAAAAACATATAAAGATACTAGTAATAAGACTAATCTTATTATTAAAACGTTATCTTTAACTTTAATAATGGCTGTTGTTGCTTTATTAACAGCACTACTTTTCAAAACTACAGAGAATCTAGGCTATCTATTCACAATGTTGAATATGATTGTTTTAGGTTCTTTTATTATTTACAAATCATTACATGAACTTTATATAAGAGCAAGATTGAAAGCTGATTATAAGATAAGAACACTTTTATTATTTGGTTCATTGGAACTAATCATTCTATTGTTATTATCTAATCTATTAATCTTTTTAACGTTGATGCCTAATACTACTTCTTATTTCTTAATGATTATATATGTATCTTTACTTATAATCTTTGTGGGAATTCAAGCAGGTTTGGAGACACAGCTCAAGAATACTAAATTTCATATAACTAAATTACTTCAGATATTTAAGGGTTCAATATATATCTTTGCTCTTTATTACGTTTTAGCAGTTTTGATTGCACCTTTTGATTTTTTTATAGGTACAATCATTATCTATTTTACTATATCGCTTGTTTATTTCTATAAAGTAATCACAAATGATGCTTTAGGTTATATATACAAAAGACGAGTATATTTTGCTTGTGGTGTTTTTGTTGTGGGGATAATGGGTTACTCAGTAGTAAATTCTGATATGCCGATAATACTCAACCCCTTAGGATTGAAAGTAACTGAGAATGCAAATCAGGAGTACTACGGTAATTCTAATATCGTTGTAACAGATGATGAAATAATTAATTTACAGGCAAACAAGATTCAGTTTTATAACTTTGACTTAGAGTTAACCTATACAATTAACAATTCACCTTTTACGAGGATCCATCAATGGGGCGATGAGATAGTTGTTAGTTATTATGAGAATACTTATGTCGATAAGTATTACTGTAAAGAGGCTACTTTTTATAACATTGTTGATCATCAATTAGTGTTTAGAGAGAAAAGTAAAGTATATGATGAAGGAACATATTACTATTACGATGGTAATTATGTCGTTGGATATAGTGATGATATTGGTTTTATTAAAGATGATTGTTATTATGAGAGTTTGACAACTAATAATCAGTACAATGAAAATACTATTATTGAGCAACAAAGCAATTATATAATGGTAAGTATTGACGGTATTGATGGAATTATTACTAATAAGGATCATACGTTTCGCAATAATACACCTTTTAAGAATACTCTAATTCTTTATAGTAATGGATATATCCTTACTGAGATTGATCGTGATGGCGATGATGAAACTACAGATGATATATTCCTTGGTTTAATCGAAGCTGAAGACTTCTTATACCAAAACACAGTTTCTCAAAATGCTAAGGTTATTGATGTTGGTGAGTATGGTAGTATTGAAACCTTTTATTATACAGAAGATTATATAGCTATTAGTGCAAGTGGTTATAGTGAATATCCATACAAGACTCATACGTTCTTATTAGACGACGGGCTACTTTTTACCAAAGAATCCTTTAACATTAAAGGCGCTAGTGGTAATTTACTAGTTTCTTATGGTTTAAACACGCTTGAAATTGGGGAGATTGATAAGTTAGTTTACTTTAAGATGACAAATAAAATCCAGACTCTAGCTTTAGTTTCCTTAGTTGTTTTGATATTTACAACAATGCCTCTTCCCTTCTTAAAAGGAGGTGAACTTGATGATTAATGTATATATATTAGGTTTAATTACCTTTGCCCTAATTGCATCTATTGTACGAGCAAGCTTATTAAAGAGTTTTTATATTGGTGTTATGAGTTCAATTTTCAGTATGTTTTTAGTAGCATTAATGGCCTATGTCTCACTATTTCAAGGATTCATATTCGTAAGTGACTTTCCAGTTTTAAAAGTTATCATAAGTGGAATAGCTATTGTAGGCATGGTTATAAGTTTAGTTTCAAAAGATAGAAAAGCTATTGTCAATATAGTACTATCTAACGTCTTCTTTATCTTCAATCTATGTATATTACCAATACTAGTAATATACAATGCATCAAGTAATGCAGATACTGATTATATATTACATGGCTTTTTGTTTAAGAATATTCTATGGATTAGTTTTCTATGTTTATTTTATTATTCGATTATGATTCTGAATGTATTCTTAGGTAGAACTAACGGTATTAATAGTTCAAATGTTTATTTGAAAGACATAAAGAATTTAGAAAAGAGCAATTTACCTGAAGACCAAAAAAGATACTCTAATCATAAAAGATTTTTATATAGCATTGAGAATACTTTTTACCCAATTAGCTATTACGGGCTATTTGTAGTTGCCGTGCTATTTATTGGGTTTTCCAGTATGTCATATACTAACTCTAATTCCTATATTCAAATTAAAAGTATGTTATACAGAGATCTATCAACCACAGAATCAAGTTTTATGGACGACTATGATAACTTCAATCTCTATTACAGTCGTGATGATGAGGCAACCGATGTAAGAATATATGATACTTGTGTAATTGATAAAACCTTAGAGGTAGAGACTTGTATAGATACAAGAAGCTACTCTACTGTTAAGATATCTAATAATGTTGGTTTGTACTTTGAATCAAAAAAAGAAATCTATTACTACGAAGACGAAGTTATAACAAGATTGTTTGATTATGATGAAATGAATGTATTTGGGATTTATTATCTATACAAGTTGGATGGTAAAGTTTACTTAGAAACAGATGATTTTAAGTGGGAACTAAACGGTAATACCGCAACGGTAATGAATGAATTTGAGTCAATCAATGATTTAGGAAAAGTATTGATTAGAAATGGCCATGTTCTTATTAGTTCAAATGAGAACACTACTTTGATTGATGGTATTGAGTATGACATTGATACTAATATCGATTCTATTCAATTTTTTGAGGATATGATAACCGATGGACAGTATGAGTTTAAAGATGGTGAGGTACTAAATTTTAGTGATCATAAATCTTACCTATATAATATCGACGGTGAATACTACCGAAAAATAGGTGATAGTATTTTTGATTTATTTGTTAATGTAAAAGATGAATATGATGTTATAAGAATAACTGATCATTATATGATTAGTAAACGGTATATCACTGATCAAGATGACAATACTTATATAGGCACCACATTGTACTCAGATGATCACGGTTTAAAAATTAACTTTCAAGCTCATTATTATAATGTCAACTTCTCGGTATTTTGGATGTTTGCATTATACTTAGTTCTTAGTGGTTTATATTTTGCCATAAGAAAAGAGACTTATCGAATTCGATAAGTCTCTTCATTTTTTTATTTAATCATCTAAGCTAAGAACACTTAGGAAAGCTTCTTGTGGTATTTCAACATTACCAACTGCTTTCATTCTTTTTTTACCTTTTTTCTGTTTCTCTAATAATTTCTTCTTACGAGAAATATCTCCACCATAACATTTAGCTAATACATTTTTACGCATCGCACTAATTGTGCTTCTGGCGATAATTTTTGTATTAATGGCTGCTTGAATTGGCACTTCAAACATATGTCTTGGGATAATTTCTTTTAGTTTTTCAGTAATTGCTTTACCTCTACGGTATGCGAATTCTTCATATACAATTGTACTTAAAGCATCGACGATTTCACCGTTTAGTAAGATATCCATTTTAACAAGTTTGTTTTGTCTGTATTCACTGAACTCATAATCAAAACTTGCATATCCTTTTGTACCACTTTTTAAGCGATCAAAGAAATCATAAACAATTTCTAATAACGGCATTTGGTATGTAAGTTGGACACGGCTATCACTAATATATTGCATATTTTCAAAGACACCACGTTTAAGTTGACAAAGTTCCATAATAACTCCAACATATTCTTCAGGAGTCATGATTGAAGCTGTAACATATGGTTCTTCTAAGTAATCGATTCTTTGAATTGGCGGCATATCACAAGGATTGTCAACCTCGACCATTGTTTTATCTGTCATATAGACTTTATAGATAACACTAGGGCTAGTTGCGATAATTGGGATATTGAATTCACGATCGATTCTTTCCTGGATTATTTCCATATGAAGTAATCCTAAGAATCCGATTCTAAATCCAAATCCTAAAGCTTGTGATGTTTCTGGTTCAAAAACTAATGATGCATCATTTAGTTTTAGTTTATCTAATGCTTCTCTTAATTCATTATATTTACCACTATCGATTGGATATAACCCACAGAAAACCATCGGGTTTAATTGACGGTAACCAGGTAATGGTTCTAAAGCGCTTGGATTAATACTAGTTATCGTATCTCCAACACGAACATTACCAACATCTTTAATAGAAGCTGTTAAGAATCCTACGTCTCCAGGAGCTAAGTATTCACGTTTTACTTCTGTTGGAGTTGTTACTCCAACTTCAACTACTTCATAAATAGCTTCACTTGCCATCATTTTGACTTTATCGCCTTTTCTGACTGTTCCCTCAACAATTCTGATTGAAGGGATGACACCGCGATATGCGTCGAAATATGAATCAAAGATTAAAGCTTTAAGTGGTGCTTCTGGGTCACCTTTTGGTGGTGGGACTAGTTCAACGATTTGTTCTAAGATATCTTCAATACCAAGACCTTCTTTAGCACTAGCTAAAACTGCGTTAGAAGCATCAAGACCAATTACGTCTTCAACTTCTTTTTTAACTTTTTCAGGGTCGGCACTTGGTAAGTCTATTTTATTAATTAATGGGAGTATTTCTAAATCATTATCTAATGCTAAGTAAACATTAGCTAACGTTTGCGCTTCAATACCTTGAGCGGCATCTACTACTAAGATAGCACCTTCACAAGCTGCTAAACTACGAGATACTTCATAGGTAAAATCGACATGACCTGGGGTGTCGATTAAATGAAAGATGTATGATTCACCATCTTTTGCTTTATATTCTAATTCTACTGCGTTTAATTTTATTGTTATACCACGTTCACGTTCAATATCCATTGTATCAAGTAATTGAGCTTTCATATCTCGTTTGCTAACAGTGTTTGTTTGCTCTAAGATTCGATCAGCTAAAGTACTTTTACCGTGATCTATATGAGCAATAATACTAAAGTTACGAATTTTCTCTTGTCTTATTCTTAAGGCATCAAAATCTATTTTCTTACTCATAAAATCACCTCCATTTTAACGCTAGTTTATTTTACATTATTTGCCATCATAAAGCAATAAATTTCACCTATTTATCCTTATCTAGTGAATGTCAGGTTAAATTGATCACTTAAATCACTATTAAAGGCATAGTCGTCTAGATTAAATCGTTTCATATCTTCTATGTTATTTAGTTTATTCTTTACTAAATAATCAAAGAATAAACCTCGTGCTTGTTTAGAATATGTTGGTTGGTTTAGATATTTATTATTCTTTAACTGCATAAAATTGATATTAATTATATCAGTATTTAAGATTTTACTAAATTCTTTAGAAGCCAGGTTTATAACTAGCTCATCTTTAAAGTAATGATCTAATTCCCAATGTTTATAAAGATTTATGTTAAGTTTGGCTTTCATATCTAATCGGTAAGGTTTAATCAGTGTTCCTGGTTCTAACAAACCATAAAATGCATCAAGGATTCTTAAGTGATCTTCAATATAATTATACTCTGCTTCTTTATAACTTGATTTATCGATATTGAAGTAAACTAAACCTGTATAACTGACAAAGGCATGATATGATTCTGCCTTTGAGAAGTTCTTCAAATTATGATATGTATTATTTAAGATATCACCTTTAATAGAAAGAGCTTTACCTAAATCAGTTTTAGTTAGTTTTCTTAAAGTGCTTAGAACTATTTTATGTTGTTTTGGAAAGAGTAATCCTTTATCATTTAAGTACTCGTTCTTCGCTAGTTTCATTGTTTTACTAGGGGATAGAATAATCTTCACAAAATCACCTCAAATATTATTATACTATATGATATAATATATACAATTAAAAGGAGTGATATTTATGCTTGGAATTTATTTATTTCAACGCTTTTTAAATAAAATGGATGATTATAAGTTTGAGAAATATTGGGAAATAAAGATTTTACGTAAACAAAGAATGTACTGGGGGTTAGCCGCAATATATTACTTTGTAGCGCTAGGAATTATTAACCAGATCCTGCTTTATGGCAATCAAAGTCTATTCTTAGGACTATTAGTAATAGTCTTTACCGCAGTAATTTATGGTGGTTATTTTATGAGAAGTCTTTTAAGATTTATTGGTTTAAATAATGGAAGATACATGCAAATTAAAACAGGGATGTATCAAGATAATAATACAAGTGGATTTAGTAAAGATAACGTAGTAGGATAAAAATAAAAGGCACATAATGTGCCTTTTTTATATACTTTCTTCTTCTGTAATTAAAGGTTGATCCTTTTTTAGGATGATATAACCCAATAGCGCATATATAACAATAATTAGTGGTGTAGAGATTATACTATTTATAACAGCAGAAATTGTGTAAACTATATACATTTGCGAGAACCCCATATGATCAAATAAATTAGTTCTTGAGAAAAACTCAAAAAATAGAGAGAATGAAAGAATTGAACTAAGAATAATAAGTAGTTTATTACTTTTAGTTAAAAGAGACTCTTTCAATGTAACAAACAGTATAGTTAGTATAACCAAGACATTCAAAATGAGTTTAGCGTATAAAACAAAATTATGAACTGCTTCAGTCTCAATTGTTTCGATATTGGTGAGTTTTAAGTATCCATAAGTACCTAGAGCTAGTATAGAAAATACGAATATGATAAGCGTAATTATTAGTATCTTTTGTCGTATGATACATTCCCTTATATTTAATAGTAACACAGTAATAAGTATTGGTGTTGTTGCATTTAGTAGCATCATTGAAATTGCCATCATCATTGAAGCTCTTTCCGAATTGAGCCAATTATCGTTGTCGAAAAACGATTTGTATTGTAAGTAGTAAAAATATGTTGTAATAAATCCTGACAAAACTATAATTGCGATTGCAATATACCCTATGTGTTTTTTCTGCATAATATCCCCCTTGTTAGTTCGAATTTTCGTATAAAAAAAGCGCTGTACAACTTCCTCTTGCTTCATAATTATACCATATATAGGAGATATGTAGTCATAATAACCAAATTTGATATTAAACTCTAGTGATAAAGATTACCTTTACATAATGTTAATTAGGTAGTAAAATTGAAATTAGTTGTAATGACATTATCTGTGAAGTCATTGCTATATGTTTAGGGGGTAAACTATGAGGAAAATGATTATTGTGTTTTTGATAGTATTGATTCCATTTATATCATTATTTTCAGTTTATAGTAGGCTTCAAAGTGATGATTTATGTGGAATAGAAATCAATGAATTCAATCTAGAAAATTTGATAGTGGAAAGCGCTTTTAGTTATAGTAACTCATATACTTTTTTAGATTCGTCAGATTTATATTATGATGAGTTCTTAAGTATTTCAAAATCTACATTAGAACGTTTATATAATGATAATTGTTCTTATCTTGGTGGTACTTACTATGGTGCACCTTCGCCAGTAATTGTCATTGCTCTAAAGACTACAAGTAATGAGAAAATATTTTTGTCTTTTTATGAATTAGAAAGCTTGAACTACTCAAACAGATATAGTGTTGACATAGTTTATTACGAAAATGGTGAACCTGTGGAACTTCGTTTTAATAATGTTGAGCATAAAATGATTACCGAGTTTATGAAAGGTAAATAAAAAGGAACTGAATAACTCAGTTCCTTTGTTTTATTCAATTAATGATTTATCCAAAAGTCTAACTTTTAGCCAGTTCCAGCAGAATAATATCCCTAGACTTCCATAAAACACATAGTCAGATAAAGTTTTTAGAAATACAACCAAACTATATGACAATGCAGAGAAGAATGTTATATTACGCTCTAATACAAATCCAAAATTACCAACTTGATAACTTGAAACTAAAGTTAATATAACTCCAGTATAATAAGAGATTACCAAAATATTAAATAGTTTGTCTTTCAACAATCCTTTAACTAACATAACTATTAAGATCACAATAAGTGAAGCAAGTGAAATTCCAATAATTATAAAAAAAGTTTGCATATTATCGATAATCCTGTCGAAATAGACATATAAAACAACATCTACTGTACGTTTAGCCAAGGCCACACAGAAGCCAATTACAGGTAGGTAAACAAATAATGTAAAAAGACCATTAAATCTAAATGTTTCAAATTTTTGCTCTTTTATCCTAATGATTGCAAAGCAAGAAACAATAAAGTATCCAACAAATGGTAGAGTATTTAATAAACTTGTATAATTCATATACACAAAATAGTTACCGATAAATGAAGTACTTTCCAAATCCATAGTATATAGCATTACTGTATGAATTACAGTAATTACCATAGCACCAATTACTGCGAATAACATAACTTTTCTAGACATCTCCACACCTCTTCCTAAGCAAAGTATAACACAAATTAAAAAGGAATTGATTAAATCAATTCCTTTTTTTATAAATAATAACTTATAAGCCATGTTCTGTACCCATAAAGGGCGGCAACCATTTATCTCTGCTTAAAGCAGCTCCATTGTCGATTCAAAATTCTCGCGTTGGAGTGCCCCTACCAAGTTTGGGTTTCTAGCTTGAGGGGTTTACCCGTTCCACCTGAATAGTTTCCTATCCAGCTCGTCTCTGTGGCACTTTTAAAGATACTAATACCATTTAACAGGTACGTTCTCAGCCGTTACACATTACTGTGTACATAGAGTTATTGTTTCCTCTATCACAATCACTACAAGCATCGCAGCTTGTGCTAGCATGGACTTTCCTAACGTTTACACGCTCGGTTGCCCGGTTATTATTATAATTCTTCTTCTAGTATTTCTTCGATTGCTTCGATACAGTATCCGCAGGCAATACCTGCGTTTGTTTGATCACTTATATCTTCAGCAATCTTTGCGCCATCTTTGATGGCTTTAAGTATTTCTTTGTAGGTTATTTCTTCACAGTGGCATATGATTTCTGATAAATCTCGTTTCATAGTAACCTCCGGTGATTAATAATTATTCTTTTTCTGTTTTTGGTGCTTCTTTTTTAACTTCTGTTTTAGGTCTTTCGACTCTTTTAGGTTTAGGTAATGTATCTTTTCTTGATAAGTCGATACGTCCTCTGTCGTCGATTCCGATTACTTTAACAGTAATGAAGTCGCCAAGGTTACAAACGTCTTCAACTTTAGCTACACGTTCGTGTGCTAATTTAGAAATATGACATAATCCGTCAGTACCTTTCCATAATTCAACAAAGCATCCGAATTTTTCTACTCTTACTACTTTACCTGAATAGACTTCACCTCTTTTTGCTTCTCTGATGATGTCTTCAATTAGTTTAACAGCAGTTTCGATATCTTCGTAGTTTGTATGCATGATTGTAACTCTACCATCTTGTTCAATATCGATTTTAACATCGTTTGAAGATTCGATGATTTTAGTAATCATTTTACCACCAGGACCAATAACGTCTCTGATTTTGTCTGGAGAGATTTGCATCAATCTAACTTTAGGCGCATGTTCACTTACTTGAGGTCTAGATGTATCAATAATTGAATTCATGTTATCTAAGATTTGCAAACGAGCAATTCTTGCTTGTTCTAATGCTTCTCTCAAGATTTCTTCTGAAATTCCAGCGATTTTAATATCCATTTGTAAAGCAGTGATTCCGTCTTTAGTACCAGCTACTTTAAAGTCCATATCTCCGTAATGATCTTCCATACCTTGAATATCAGTTAGGATTGAATAGAAGTCTCCTTCTTTAATTAATCCCATTGCGATTCCAGCTACAGGAGCTTTGATTGGAACACCGGCAGCCATTAAACTCATACTACCAGCACAGATAGTAGCTTGTGAGCTACTTCCGTTTGATTCTAATACTTCACTCACTACGCGTACTGTATAAGGGAATTCTTCTTCGTTTGGCATTACTTGACGAAGTGCTCTTTCACCTAACATACCGTGACCAATTTCACGACGTCCAGCTCCACCGTAACGTCCAGTTTCACCAACTGAATATTGTGGGAAGTTATAATGTAGCATGAATGTTTTTTTAACCATTTCATCCATACCATCAACTTTTTTATGTTCGCTTAAACTACCTAGTGTAGTTAAAGCTAATGCTTGTGTTTGTCCACGTGTGAACATAGCAGAACCATGAGTTCTTACAAACATATCAATTTTAGACTCTAAAGGTCTAAGTTCATTTAATTTACGACCATCAGGACGTACTTTGTCTTCAGAAATTAATCTACGCATTTCATTTTGAACTGTTTTAGAGCATACGCTTCTAACGTCCCCTAATAATTTACGTAAGTCATCTTTGTCCATCCCTAGGTTGTCTTCTTCAAATTGCTCTACTGCTTTCTTAGTAACAGCACTGATTGCTTCACCACGAGCTAGTTTCTCTTCAATTTTTACTGCTGCAATTATTTCAGTACCAACTAAAGTTAATACTTTTTCCTTAATTTCATCAGTAACTACTTTATAGATGAACTCACCATTTGGTAAACCTACTTCAGCAATAATCTCTTCTTGGAATGCAACTAATTTCTTAATCCATTCATGTCCAAACATGATTGCTTGTAACATATCTTCTTCATTAACTATTTTAGCACTAGATTCTACCATGTTAACAGCGTCTTTAGTTCCGGCGATAGTTAATTCAATATCACTTAATTCTAATTGTGCTTGTGTAGGGTTAACGATAAATTTACCATCAATTCTACCTACGTTTACTCCAGCGATTGGTCCTTCAAAAGGAATATTACTTACACCAAGTGCTAAACTTGATCCAAACATTGCAGTCATTTCAGGTGTATTATCAGTGTTTGCACTGATAACTGTGTTTATGATTTGTAAATCATAAGCAAATCCATTCGGGAATAACGGTCTGATAGGTCTATCAATAAGTCTAGATGTTAAAGTTTCATTATCACTAGGTCTTCCCTCTCTTTTTAAGAATCCTCCAGGAATTTTACCTGCAGCATACATTTTTTCGGTGTATAACACCATTAGTGGGAAAAAGTCAGCAGTTGTTGGTTGTTTACCGATAGCACAAACACTTAATACAGCAGTATCTTCGTATCTTACTAAAACAGCACCAGCAGCTTGTTTAGCTACCTCACCATGCTCAACGACTAATTTTCTTCCGTCGAAATCCATTTCGAATAATCTCACATTACTCATTTATTTTCCTCTTTTCTCTTCTTTTGTTTTTTCCGTATAGATAGTATCACATTATTTGTAAAAAAGATAGTTATTAGTCAATTTTTTTTCATATATATATATGCAAAAAAAAATAGCAGAGATTAACTCCCTGCTATTTTCGCATTAATTTGTATCCACCATAGACTGGTTTAATATCATTAACTGTTATAACTACATCCTCTTGGAATGATCTAATTTGCTTGACTGTTTGCTTTACTTTTTTACGCGGAATATGCATATAAAGAATCTCTCTTTTGTCATTCATTCCGTACGCACTAACACTCGTAACTGCTAACCCATTTGCTCGCAAATGTTTTGCTAGTTTTTTACCGTGAAGTTTATGAGCAATAACTTCGATATTTGTAACCCCTATTGCAAGTTTATTTTCTAGTAAACTTCCAAGGAAATTTCCAACAGCAAATCCTAAAGCATAAACAACAACTTTGAAAGGATCTTCTGTGATATTTTGTAAGACAGCACTTACAACAAGAACCCAAATAATAACTTCAAAAAACCCTATAGCTGCGCCTTTAACTCTTTCGTCCTTAGTAATTAGAACCATCCTCAAAGTCGCCAAACTCACTTCAATAACTTTAACAACAAATATTACTAAATATAATGTAATACCACTCATTGTAAACACCTCTTTTCAATTATTTTTTTGTGTATTAATAGCCCATATAATATACCCGTTATTTAGCTTTGTCAACACTAATGTTTACAAGTTTTTTTGAAAGTGTTTTCAGTGATTATTTAGTCATAGAAAAAGCGACCTACGTCGCTTTAGTTTTTGTGATTTTTTTTGGTTTTATTTTTGCTTTTTCATTTGCTTTTAACTCATTAAAATACTCAACACTTGTTTTAATAATTCCTGTAATTGGAATAGCTAGTATGATTCCGGTTATTCCAAATAATACCCCAAAGAATATGAAACTAACTAAAACAAGTAAAGGATGAAGGTTTACCTCTTTTCCCATGATATAAGGTTGTAAGATATTTCCTTGGAATGCTTGTAAAACACCATTCACACCAATTAATCCAATAAATGTCCATTCACCAAGCCATAATGTGTCTTGGACTGTGAATGAGTATAAGACTGGTAGTAATAAACCAATGAAACTACCAATGTAAGGAATTATGTCTAAGAATCCTAAGATAAAACCAAAGAAGATAGCTCGACCAAAGTTAAATCCGAAGGCAAAGAACATAATCGATAACAAAATCGACATAACTAACATACTTAAAAATCTACCATTAAAGTATTTTTGAATTACATAGTTAGCTCGTTTACCTAATTCCTTTGCGTGATTCTGATAGTTTTTCGGAACTACCGAAACAATACCTTTGAAAATCGTTTCTTTTTCTTTGAGTAAGAAGAATAAGAATACAGGAATTAAGACAATTACAACGATGAGTCCACTTAATCCTCGTAATATGTTAACTGCGTTAAATATTACTGGTTGTGCGTTTTCAAAGTTGATATAACTTATAACAGTATTATATATATCTTGATATGTATCATTACCAGCAATAAAGTTATTAAACCAATCAACAATACTTTCTAGATCATTTTCAAGAAATGAAACACCTTGTTTATAAATGATATCTCCAACAAAGTATGTAAACCCTGTTAATACAGCAATAACAATAATAAATACAATTATCACAGTGAGTATTCTTTTCTTTATTTTGGCTTTTTCTTCTAATAGTGTTACTAAAGGTTGTAATAAATAACTCATGAATAATGCAATCCCAAATGGAAGTAAGATTGAGTTAACAGCACTCCTAAATACACTAATCTGTGAACCAAACAACTCGTTAATATAATACATTGAAATCAATGCTAATGTAATAATCCCCATTGTTTGGAGAATTTTAATTCTTCTGTCTTTTTTCATAGTATCATCTCCTACATGTGATATTATATCAAATATTTAAGTAATTATATATAGTGACAAGTAAATAAAAAAAGGCACTTGAAGTGCCTTTTTAGTTTACTTATCTTCTTAAACCTAAACGTTTAATTAATTCTCTATATCTTACGATATCTTTTTTAGCTAAGTATTTTAGTAAGTTTCTTCTGTGTCCAACTTTCATTAGTAAACCACGTCTTGAATGGTGATCTTTCTTATGAATTTGTAAATGTCCGTTTAACTCTTCAATTTCTTTTGTAAGAATTGCAACTTGAACTTCTGGACTTCCAGTATCGTTATCTTTGATTTGGTAATCTTTAACGATAGCTAATTTAGCTTCTTTGCTCATTGCCATAATTAATTCCTCCTTATATTTTTTCTTACCTAGAACCTAGTAGATCGTTGGAGAACGATAAACAAAGTATTAGGCGCGTTTATTATTATAGCATACTGATTACAATATGCAAGTAATATTATATGATATCTTGTAAAATCTTAAGTGAATCTACACCATCTTGATCAATTTGTGCAACAAGGGCTTCAACAGAGTCGAATTTTAATTCATCTCGTAATCTTTTAATGAATTTAAGTTCGATTGTTTCCCCGTATATCTCTTGATCAAAATCAAAGAGATATGATTCAACACTAACATCTGTCATACAGTTTAATGTTGGGTTGTGACCAACACTACTCATTGATTTATGCCAAACTCCTTGAACTTTTGTTAAGGTAACGTAAACACCAGTTTTAGGAATTAAGTAATCATTCGTATCAATGTTTGCTGTTGGATAACCGATAGTTCGTCCTTTTTTAGCTCCGTGAATTACTTCACCTCTAACACTGTAGTAATCACCCATTACATCAAAGATTTGATCAACTAAACCGCTATTTATTAAATCTCTAATATGAGTACTACCAACTTTATAACCATCATAAGTGATTTCATCAACGATGATGGTATTGATTTCTGGATGCTCTGTTAAGGTTTTAACACTTCCACTACCTCTGACACCAAATTTGAAGTCAAACCCACAGACAATCGTATTTATCCCATTTAAATAGTAATTAATAAACTCATGGGGATGTAATGATGCTTTCTCTTTGGTAAATTCGATAACATATAAATAATCGATATCAAATTCTTGGATGATTTCGATTTTTCTTTTAAGTGGTGTGATATAAAAATAATCTAACCCAAATAAAATACTTTTGGGATGGATATCAAAAGTTATTACGGCTTTTTTTAGATTGTGCTTATTTCCGTATTCTACTGTTTTATTAATTAAAGCTTTATGCGCTAAATGGACACCGTCAAAAAAGCCGATAGCTGCGACTGTGTTTGGGGCTATTTTTCTACCATTTAGTTTTATTACTTCCATATTATTCAGTCCTTTTATAAATATTGATTGCTTTCATTTTTGGTTCTGTTGGATGTTTATCATAAATAGCTAATAGGTTATTGTCTTCATCAACTATTTTAGTTAAAGTGTGTTTATTAAAATATCTAAGACTTATTGCCATTCCGTTCTTGATATGATGTCTAAAGTCATCATGAATAACAACTGTTTGTAATTCGTCTAAAGCATCTGGTAGAGATATTAGTTTGTAGTTCCCTTTTTCGATTTCTTCTAAGGTATAACTATCCTCTATCTTAAACTTACCTGCTTTGGTACGATGTAGCTCATAGTTATGACTAGGATATCCTAGTTTTTTTCCTATATCATAAGATAACGTTCTAACATAAAGACCTTTAGAAGCAAGGACTCGGTAGCTGAAATAAGCTTTATCTTCCTTATATACAATATCACTTATTCTTTCGATGTCAAATACTTCGATATCCCGAGAGGGGATATCAGGTATTGTGATACCTTTTCTAGCGTATTCGTATAGTCTTTTACCTTGATATTTAATGGCGCTATACATAGGAGGTGTTTGGGTATATATACCTTTAAATGAAGCGATTACTTCATCAACATTCTCTAAGTCTTTTACAACAGCTGTATCGATAACTTCTCCGGTTTTATCTAGAGTTTCCGTTGAAGAACCAATACAAATTTCTGCGATATATTCTTTTATATCATTGTTTAAATATTTAATTATTTTTGTTCCATGGTTAACACCTAATACTAAAAGACCAGTTGCGTCAGGATCTAAAGTTCCTGTATGACCGATTTTCTTGGTTTTTAGGTATCTTCTTAAGACATTAACTACGTCATGAGAAGAGTAGTCTTTTGGCTTGTTTACTAATATAATTCCGTTCATAATATCACCGTAAGTATTATAACAAAAATGCAAAAAAAAACCAAGTTTTAAACTTGGTTATTTTTTATGCGTTTTTAGCCCATTCAACAAGAGCGTCTTTTGGCATAAATCCAGCTCTATTAGCTACATTTTTACCTTCTTTTAATACGAATAATGCAGGGATTCCTCTAACACCAAAATCTTGAGCTAATCCTTGGTTTTCATCAACATTAACTTTTACTACTTTAATATCTTCGTTTTCTTCTGCGATTTGTTCAAGTACAGGACCTAACATACGGCATGGTGCACACCAATCTGCGTAGAAGTCTAAGATGATTGTACCTTCTTTTGTTTTTTCTGCAAAGTCACTTGCATTTGCGTAAATTACTGCCATTCAAATTCCTCCTTCAATAATATTCAAATTAATTATAAATGTTTTTAAACAGTTATTCAAATATTTTGCCCATTTATTTAAAATAAACTACAGTAACACCTTGTCCTCCTTCACTACCTTCACCATCACGGTGTTTTAAAACGAGACTATTACTGTCTAAATAGGTTTTTACTAACTTTCTTAAGGTAAGCGTTCCGTACCCATGAATGATGCTAGCAAATGGCATATTTGTCATTATACAGTCATCAATATATCGATCTAGCTCTATTCGAGCTTCTTCATATCTAAGTCCTCTTAAATCAACTTCACCTTTTACGTGTTTTTTAATCTTTGATGTTACTTTACTTTTTAATACTTGGGGTTTCTTTTCTTCAATAAATTCAAAATCAGTTTCTTTAAATACTGAACTTAATGCGCCCATTTTTACAACCCATTTATTCTTCTGTTTTTTGATTAATTCACCAGTTCTACTAAACTTAAGGACGTTTACTAAATCACCTGGTTTATATTCATGGTTTTTAGTCGATGATTCTAATGATTCTTCTAAGTTTAGTTGCTTAGTTTTATACTTCATATTAGCAATCTGGTGATCTTTAATCTCCCCAGATTTCTTAATCTCTTCAATTTCTTTGATAAGGTTAAGAGCTAATTGTTTTGTTTCCTTAATAATTTGACTCTGTTCTACTGATACTTTCTTACTTAAAGACTGTTTTTCTTTAATAAGGTCAACCTTTAACTTCTCGTTCTCTTTGACCAATGATTTTGAATTAGAGATAAGATCTTCGTATTCTCTAATCTTTTGGTCGAGAGTGTTACCTTGTTTTTCTAACTTATTAATAAGGTCTGTTACTTCACTTTTTGAAGTTAAGACATTTTCTTTAGCTGCTTTAATTATCTTTTCATGAAGTCCTAGTCTTTCACTAATTAATAAGGCGTTAGATTTTCCAGGAGTTCCGAGTAATAACCTATATGTCGGACTTAAGGTATCAACATCAAATTCAACACTAGCATTTACTACTTCATCTTTATTATAAGCATAAGCTTTTAGTTCCGGATAATGAGTCGTTGCGATAACATAAACTCCTCTGATTCTAATATAGTCTAGAATACTTATAGCTAGACTTGCTCCTTCTTTTGGATCTGTCCCACTACCAAGTTCATCTAGTAAGATTAAACTACCAACACTTAAATTAGTTATGATATCAATGATTCTTGTCATATGAGAACTAAATGTTGAAAGTGATTGCTCAATTGATTGCTCATCTCCGATATCAGCGAAGATATTTTCAAAAATAATTGTTTTACTTTCTTCATCAACGGGTATCAGCATTCCTGATTGAACCATTAGTGATAATAATCCCATTGTTTTTAACGCAACAGTTTTACCACCGGTATTAGGTCCTGTGATAATTATTAATCTTTCTCCTTCATTAAAAGTAATTGTATTAGCAACAACTTCTTTTTGATTGATTAAAGGATGTCTTGCCTTCCTTAAATTAACTTCAGATTCAGTTATTTCTGGCATCAAGCAATCATATTCAAGTGCAAACTTTGCCTTGGCAAAGATTGCATCTACTTTTGTTAGCAAAACAAAGTTATTAGATAATGGCTCATGTTGATCTGCGACTTTAATTGTTAAATCTCTTAAGATTCTTTCAATTTCTTTTTGCTCATCTAATTTTAATAGACTGATTTTATTATTGAGTTCCGCAACAACTGTCGGTTCCATATATGCTGTTTCACCACTTGATGAATAATCAACGATAGTTCCCTTAAAGTTATTCTTTTCACTTAGTTTAACGGGAACAACAAAACGGTTGTTTCTTATTGTAATTAAACTCTCAGCTAATCTAGTTTTTTGAGTGTTTAAGATATTATTTAGTCTTTCGGTTATTCTTCTTTCATTTGTTTTAATCTTATTTCTTATTTTAAGTAAATCATTTGAAGCACTATCGTGGATATATCCATCGATAGAAATCACTTGTTCGATTTCTTGTTTGAGTCCGGGTAATTTCGAAATACTTAAGAAGTAATCATCGAGATATTCACCTTCTATAAGGTTATCTTTAACGTTATCATAAAATCTAACGTTATTCCTACTCGCTTCAATCAAACCAATAATATCTAAAAATTCAGTTGGTCTAAGAACTGAATAGATACGGGCTTTTTGAAGGGTATCAGATAAATCTCTAATTCCACCAAATGGTGGTTCTTTGTATTTAACTAAAATATCAAAAGCGTGGTTTGTTTCATTTAATTGTCTGGTGATTTGTAAGGAGTTATTTGTTGGTGTAAATTCATCAACGAGTACTTTCCCTTTTAAAGTATGGGCTTTTTGTTTGATAAGGGCTTTAACTTTATCAAATTCTAATGTGTTTGTATTAAAATGCATATTCATCACTCCTGAATATTATTTTAACAAATAATGTGTTAAAATAATAGAGGTGAGGTGGATTTAATGAACTTTGTGCTTAAATTAGATGAACCAGATGTATTAAGAGTCATCGCTTTCTATCAAGATTATAAAAAATCTTCGAATAATGAACATATCCGTTTTTTCGCAAAAACGGATTTTATTAGTGTATCGGTTTATAAATCAGGTAAAGTAATGTTTCAAGGTGAAGATAGTGAACCGGAATACGACATGTGGAAGATTATGTTAAATATAAGTGAAGAGCCTAAGGAAAAGAAAAAGGTAAAAACACCTTTATACAACGACTACTTCTATCCCTCAATCGGGAGTGATGAAGTTGGGACTGGCGATTTCTTTGGTCCGGTTACTGTATGTGCTGCTTATTTAAGGAAAGAGGATATCGAATTTGTTAAAGGATTAGGTATTGATGATTCTAAAAAGATATCTGATGATAAAATATTGATAATTGGTGAACAGTTGAAAGACCGTGTTCCTTTCAGTTTATTAACTTTACATAATGAAAAGTTTAATGAGTTAACAAAGCGTGGCTTTAATATGAACAAGATAAAGGCTTATTTACATAATAAAGCTATTCTTAACTTGTTAGGAAAAATAAACGGAACTCCAGAAGTTATTATTGATCAGTTTGCTGAAGAGAAACTCTATTTTAGATATTTAAATGATGAAACTAAAGTATATCGAAACGTTACCTTAACAACAAAAGCTGAAAGCAAATATGCTTCTGTTGCAATAGGTAGTATTATCGCAAGATATGCTTTCTTAAAGCATTTTGACAATTTAAGTAAAGAAGCTGGGTATCACTTACTAAAAGGTGCTAACGCCGAAGTAGATAAGGTTGCAGCTAGAATGATAAAGGATAAAGGTATTAATTATTTATATAGTTATGCTAAACTAAATTTTAAGAATTTAGAAAAAGCTAAGGCAATCTGTGAGGATTTACTAAAAAGGTAGTTATATAGTTGTTTTTAAATAATCAAAGGTATATAATATAAAACGAAAGAATGAAGGAGTGAATAATAATGAATAAAAGATTAGAAGACGCAATTAATGAACAATTAAATTTCGAAATTGAATCAGCTCATGTATATTTAGCTATGCAAGGTTATATCGCAACATTAGGGTTACCTGGATTTGAAAATTGGTTAGCTGTTCAATATCAAGAAGAGTTAGCTCATTCAACTAAGTTCATGAAATATATCAATGAACGTGGTGGAAGAGTACTAATTAAAGGATTCGAAGATCCTCGTACTGATTATAAGAGTGTATTAGAAGTATTCGAAGTTGCTTTAAATCATGAATTTGAAGTTACTGCAAGAATCAATAACATCATGAAGATAGCTCACGAAGAAAGTGATTACGCTACAATTAGCTTCATGGGTTGGTTTGTTGATGAACAAGTTGAAGAGGAAGATAACTTCTCTACATTAATCGATAAAATCAAATTAGTTAAAGATGCTGGTCTTTATATGTTAGATAAAGAATTAGCAACAAGAGTATTTGTCGATCCAAATCAAGCATAGAGTAAAAAGCGCTAATTAGCGCTTTTTTTATTTTAATTTATTTGATATAATATTAAAAAATAGGTAAAGGGGTGTACTATGCAAAGTTTAGAGCAGAATATTAAAAAATTAAAGCCAACTTATACAGTAGATTTTGTTTTTCTTACAATAGGACTAGCTGGATTAGTTGCAGGGTTTATATTGTCAAACTTAGTTTTCAGTGTTGGTGGAGGTATTATCGCTATCCTAGGAGTTCTTATGTTTGTTAAGAGCCATAGTGGGATTAGAGATTATAACTTCATATTAGAAAACTATAAAACAAGTCCAGAACAAGCTCTTGGTATTTTGAATAAAGTAATAGACCAGCAAAAGAAATCAATTGCGGTTGATCAAAGAAAAGCTGATGGTGGCGGTAAAGATTCTCGAGATAGCGCTAATGACGTTATTAGAAAAACCGCTAAATTAGAAATCATGTTAGCTGTAAAAGAGCATATTAAGCAATATAACTAAAAATAAAAAGCGCAAATTTGCGCTTTTTTTGTTAGTTATTCTGTCTCGATTAAATTAAGTCTTCATTTACAATTTCATTTTGAATTCTTGGCCCAAATAGTTTTATATATAGTTGCTTACCGAAATAGACAATAACAGTAAATAATATAATTAACAAGATACCAACATATTCAGGAATATTGTCAGTTATAAAGCTGAGTAACCCAAAATATACTAACGTGTATATTGAGTATAGAAACATATAAGCACCTAATACGGTAATAAAGTACCTTTTAAATGATAGGGTAGTAAAAGGAAAAGCTATCTTTAAAAAGAATGTTGGTACTAGCGGTAATCCGATAACAATTATGTGTTTCCATGATGGGGTTGATTCTAACCATTTCAATACATAACCACTTACTTTCTTTTTATAGAGATAGTGTTCGGTTCTATTATCAATTTTTTTAATGAATATAAATAAGATGATGATACCTAAAATGTTACTTACTATCAATAGTAAGAAACCTAATTGAAAGCCTAGTAAAGTAAAACTTAAACTCATTGTAAAGAAAGCCCATGGATTATCAATAATGGGATGAAGAAGTCCAAAGATAATTACGATTATAAAACCGTAATTTCCAAGAAAAAGCATTATTTGATCAAATAGTATATTAAAATCCATAGTATCACCTAATTTCAGTATATAAGAAAAGATGATGGAGAACCATCATCTTACTTTTTTATTTAAGTTACATTATATAATTCAGAAACCACTATGAGTAATTCTTCTTCTGACATACCCATTTGCTTACATCTATTTACGTTCTCTTCTAGAACGTTTTTTATAGTCTTCTGTCTCTTCTTTTCTAGGGATTTCTTTGTATTCTTCATAACATATGATCCTTTTCCAGCTACGGTATAAATATAGTTGTTTCTTTCTAATAATTCCCATGTTTTTTTAATAGTAATGATACTTACACGTAATTCTTTCGCCATGCCTCTGATGGAAGGTAATATGGTGTCAGATGTTAAGATGCCATTTAATATTTGTGATGATATTTGCTCATATAATTGTTGGTATATCGGCGTTTGTGATTGATTACTTACTGATAGAAATTCCACTAATTAATGCTTTCATAATTTTGGATTGATCGTTTGATTGTTATAATACTTAAGATTATTGAAATACCAACGCCTACTACCATAACAATTAATTGTGTTCCGATACTTCCTTCAAAGATATCACGTGCAATTTGCAGTTTGAATTGACTAAACTCTAATAAAAATGCATATATTAGGACAACTATGTTCCCATAAATCACTGGTTTTCCGAAATAATATCCAGTTTTGAAGTAGTTAGGTAAGAATACAATATTGAATATCGCATATAGTAATACCATTGCTCCAAAGAAAGCATAATTTATATCTAAGAAGAAATTCCATTGTCCGTAAATCATATTGTGGATTATTCCAAAGAAGAATCCTACAGCTAAATGTACTCCTTCTATAATAAATAAGGCTACTACTTTTGATAAAACAATTTCTCTCTTAGATACAGGGAGCATTGCGTTAAAACTATGATCTTGTTTTGCAATATAACCTGAGTATATTTGTGATATGGAAATCCAGAAGAAATACATAAACACAAGTGAGAATATCCAATTAGGGATAAACATTAGTAATCCCAATAATACTGGGAGTATAAAGAAAAACTTATGTATTGATAATTTCAGTTCTTTATATACTAGATTTCTCATTTGATTTCCTCCTTGTTAGCATAATATATCATGATGTCATCTAATGATGGCTGTCCATATCGTATTGAATCGCTCTTAACTACTTTATCTGTCTGTATTAAACCGTTAAACCCAAATGCATTTGTTTTATAAGAAATAAGTTTACTCTTTATTGAATCTAATTCTTTGACAGTTCCGTTAACCAATCGGTATTTATCAATTAAATCGTCCTTAGAACTTGATTCAATCATTTTACCTTTTTGGATAAAAGTGATATAATCAGCACATTTTTCTAAATCACTTGTGATATGTGTTGAAAACAAAATACTTACGTTTCCATCTTCTACTAATGATTGAAATAGTTCAAGTAATCCATCACGAGCAACTGGATCTAATCCACTTGTTGGTTCATCAAGGATTAGTAGTTCTGCGTGATGTGATAACGCAAGAGCTATTGAATACTTCATTTTCATACCTTTTGAAAGTTCTTCTAGTCTTTTAGTAGGATCTAAATCGAATTTCTTTAAATATTCTTGATATACATTATTATCCCATTCAGTGAAGAATCTTTTATATACATCAGTAATATCATTAACTTTACTTTTTAGATAAAACGAATCTCCTGATACAAACCCTATATTCTTTTTTAGTTCAAGTTCATGTTCATCTATGTTTTTACCAAACACAGTAACTGTCCCTGAATCTTTTTTTATTACATTTAATAGCGCATTGATTGTGGTAGTTTTCCCAGCACCGTTTTCTCCTATAAACCCCATAATATATCCTTTTGGAATTGAGAATGATATATTATCTAATTTAAACTTTTCATATGTCTTTGTTAAGTTTTCTACAACTAAACTATCCATAATTACACCTCTTTCACTGTGCTCACTGCACATACACAGTATATACGCAGAATATTGGTTTGTCAAGAGTTAAGATTAGGAACTTTAGGGAATCTCTATACGCTTCTGTAAAGTGTTAATTTTTACGCTTCTTCTTTATATATTAGCGTACTTGGCCACTGAAAAATAATATTATGATATCATTATGATATATAGTAAAAAGGAGAAATATATGAAGGCAATTATAAGAAATAAGTATGGTGGTTATAATAACATTCAATATACAGATGTAGAAGAACCAGAACTTACAGATGATTCAGTTCTAATTAAAGTTCATGCTGCTAGCATCAATCAAGCTGATGTTTATATGCTTCAAGGAAAACCATTACCATTACGCTTTATGACTGGTTTATTTAAACCTAAGAATAAAGTTCTTGGTTCTGATGTTTCTGGAGTAATTACTAAAGTTGGTAGTAATATTACAGACTATAAAGTTGGAGATGCTGTTTTTGGTGAACTTTTGATGAATCAAGCTTCAGGTTATTCTGAATATGCTGTAATGATTCCAAAGCAAATGACATTAAAACCTGATAACGTTACACATAGTGAAGCCGCTGCTGTTAGTATGGCTGGTTTTACAGCATTACAAGGTGCAAGATTAGCTAACGTTAAAGAAGGGGACAAGGTATTAATCTATGGTGCTTCAGGTGGGGTTGGTACTTTCATGATCCAAGTATGCAAATACTTTAAAGCACATGTTACTGCCGTAGTTTCTACAAGAAATATCGACGTTGCTAAAGCTTCTGGAGCGGATATAATTATTGATTACAAAGTTGAGAAATGGGATGCTAGTAATATTAAGTACGATGTCATTCTTGCTTGTAACGGATATAACAAGCTATCAAGATATCGAGATGCTTTAAAGAGTGATGGAAGATATGTTATTTCCGGTGGTTCAATGAAGCAAATAACTGATATTATGATTAAGAAACCTTTCTTAAGAGGAAAGAAAGATATGCTCTTTACAAACTTTGTTGCTAAAATTTCTAAAGACGATTTAGATTTAATGGCAGATTTGCTAAATAAGAAATTGATTGTTCCTCATATTGATAAGGAATTCCCCCTTGCAGCTGGAAAAGATGCAATTAAACACTTCATGGAAAACAAAACAATTGGTAAAACAATCATAAGAGTAATATAATATGTAAAATAAAAAAAAGCCCTCGGGCTTTTTTTATTTTACTATTTTTACCTAATTAAACAGGTATTTAATTATACTAGGGAAACGTTTATCCCAATCTTCTTCTATATGTTGCGAACCTTCTATTAATTCAAATTTGATTTTATCTGGGTGGGTTTTATCTTTTAAAATATTAGCTATTGTCTGATTGGTATCGACATATAATTTACTAACATTCTCATTTGGTGATTCATTCGTTCCAACATCTAGATACATTTTATTGATATTAGAAAAATCACTTTCTTCCATCAACTCAACCATTTCGTTATAGTTAGGTCTTAGAGCACTTGAAATACTGGCAAACAATTTGAAATGCTCTGAATGTGAGGTTGCTGCATACATCGAGCATACTCCACCAACTGAGATCCCTAAAATTCCTGTTTTATCTGGTGTTGTTAATACTCGATATTTTTTATTTATTACCGGCATCAATGTATTTACGATATAATCCAAATAATCCTTTGCCTTCCCACCAAACACTGCATCACTCTTACGAGATTTAAAAGTGAATGGGAACAATTCATTATTTCTTACTTCTGCTGACATAATTCCAACTAATACTACTTCTGGTGAACTTGGATCAGTTTTAAAACTTTCCATAATTCCCCAACTCTTACCAGTATATCCGTCGTAATCATTAAACAAGATTTCGCCATCATTCATATATAGTACTGGATAAGATTTGTCACTATTGTGGTAGTTATCTGGTAGTGAGACATATACTTTTACGTCTCTTTCTAATTCTTCTGAATAAGTAATTATTACTGTGTATTCTTTCATTTAGTATCCTCTTCTTTTTTTATTTTTTGAACCCAGTTATGTAGTGTTGCTACTTCCTGAATATGACCATTCAATGCATGATCTGGCATTTCTTTACTGATTAAACATACTTTTACTTCATTTTGATCGAAATCATAAATGACATCAATCACGCTTTTGTGTTCGACAAATATATTGTCTTTTACTTTTTCTCCGATGTTAGGCACAACACTTGCGTCATACATTTTATTAAAGATGAACCCGTTTGGTCGTTCTTTACTAAATACTTTTATTTCTAATTTTATCTTCACTTTTCACAACTCCCTAATTACTGAATAGTAGTTTATTTTTCTAACTATTAAAATTTTACTACAGTTCTATTAAATCAACAATAACTAGAAAATTGAATTTATTCAACTGGTAGTTGAACTGCTAAAATTGAAGTTGATATTACCTAAAATTTGATCATTTGATAATACAAGCGTTTTCTATTCTAGAATGTAATAATTACGCATAAAAAGGGTGTTTTCGGACTCTGAATATGGTACTATTTGTCTTGTGTTTTTTCGAAAGGCGAGGATTTTATGACAAGAATTATTAATAATCTCTTTAATAGAAAAAGAGATATCAAAACAGAATTATTAGCAGGAATTACAGTATCGTTAGCATTAGTTCCTGAGGCTATAGCATTTTCTTTTGTAGCCGGAGTTTCTCCTTTAGTAGGATTATACTCTGCCTTCATTGTAGGTTTACTAACAGCAATTTTTGGTGGTAGACCAGGAATGATTAGTGGAGCTACTGGTGCATTAGCAGTTGTTATGGTTGAGTTAGTATTTGAACATGGTGTTGAGTACTTATTTGCTGCTGTTGTGGTAATGGGTCTAATTCAAATATTGGTTGGTCTATTAAAATTAGGTAAATTCTCTAGAATTATCCCTGAAACTGTTATGTTAGGGTTTGTTAACGGATTAGCTATCGTAATATTTTTGGCTCAACTTGGTAACTTTAAAACAGATGGCGTTTGGGTATTTGATTTACGTTTTGTAGTTACTATCATTATTGTTATTATTACGATGTTGATGATGCAATATTTACCGAAGATTAAAAAGAGTATTCCTGGAGCTCTAATTGCGATTGTCGCAATTAGTTCAATTGTCTTTATCTTTAATATTGATGTAACTACAGTTGGTGATTTAGCGAGTGTTAAAGGTGGTCTTCCTTCTTTCCATATTCCTGTAGTCCCTTTTAAATCAGAAACTTTAAGCATCATTCTTCCATATGCATTTATCTTTGCATCAATTGGATTAATTGAATCACTAATGACCCTTAGACTTGTTGATGATATTACCGATACTAGGGGTAGTACTGATAAGGAATGTATTGGCCAAGGTATTGCCAATACAGTAACTGGATTATTTGGTGGTATGGGTGGTTGTGCTATGATTGGACAATCTATGATCAATGTTGAGAATGGTGGTAGAACAAGATTATCTGGTATTTCAGCTGCATTGTTCTTACTAACATTTATTCTATTTGGTTCTACTCTTATTGAGCAAATTCCTATTGCTGTATTAACTGGTGTAATGTTTATGGTAGTTATATCTACTTTTGAATGGTTAAGTTTTAGAATCATTAGAAAAATACCTAAAAGTGATGCTTTTGTTATCATCTTAGTAACAGTCGTAACAATCTTTGCCGATTTAGCAATTGCTGTTGGACTTGGTATTGTTGCTTCAAGTTTAGTATTTGCCTGGAAGAAGGGTAATAACATTTTAATTGAATATGCTGAAAGCAAGAATGGTTGTAAAGAATACCATGTAAAAGGTGTTTTATTCTTTGGTTCAGTCGCAAACTTCAATGAAAGATTTGATCCTACAAATGACCCAGAAAAAGTAATTGTTAATTTTGGGCATGCTAGAATCTTTGATTATTCTGGTGTTGAAGCATTAAGTTTACTTACTGAGAAATATGAAAAACTAGGTAAAAGAATTTATGTTAAAAATATCAACAAGGATTGTAAACGTATAGTTAAGAAAGCGGAGAATCTTGGTAAGATTTACTTGTATAGTGATTTTGCTTTTCCTGAGTAATTATAATTAAAAAAAAGGACAACTTTCTATAAGTTGTCCTTTTTTATTTTTTAAAAGTATTATCTATTTCTAGAGCGATTCTTATTGTCGTATTTTGAGTAGTTCTTAGGTGTCACTTTCTTATTTCTTGCTCTTTTACGAGAATATGATTTATTGTTTTTACTTTTATTAGATTGATTGCTGTTTCTTTGATTGCTTTTACTTTTTGATTCAATTGGTAAAGCACTTGGTTCTATTGCATATACTGAATCTGTCTTTACAGTAATTTGCATTTGGATATGCTTTTGAATATCTTTTAATAAATCTATTTCATCATGAGAACAAAATGAAATAGCAACTCCCCCTAGACCAGCTCGTCCAGTTCTACCGATACGATGAATATATGTTTCTGGGACTTCTGGTAGGTCATAATTGATAACATGAGATAACTCGTCAACATCAATTCCTCTAGCTGCGATATCTGTTGCGACTAATACTCTTGTTTTTTTCTGTTTAAATGAGTTTAGGGCTTTTTGTCTTGCACTTTGTGATTTATTTCCATGAATTGCTGCTGAAGCTATATCTAATTGATCTAATAGCTTAACAATTTTATTAGCTCCATGTTTAGTTCTTGAAAATACTAAAACAGATTTTAGATCTTTCTTTTTAAGAAGATCAACTAGTAAATCAATCTTTTTCTTTTTACCGACATAGTAAATAGATTGCTTGATTTTATCAATCATTTCTTCTTCTGGGGTTACCATTATTCTTACTGGTTTATGTAACATTTCATTGGAAAGAGTTACAATTGCCTGTGGCATTGTAGCTGAGAAGAACATTGTTTGTCTTTCTTTTTTAACCATTGCGACAATTTTTCTTACATCTTTAACAAACCCCATATCTAACATTCTATCAGCTTCATCTAAAACTAGATATGTGACATGTGCAAGAGTAAGTTTTCTTTGTTGGATTAAATCTAATAATCTACCTGGAGTAGCTACTAAAATATCAACACCGTTTTGGAGGATTCTAACTTGCTTAGATTGTGGTACTCCTCCGTAAATTACGGTAGTTCTTAGTCTAATGTTTCTACCGTACTCTTTGAAGTTGTCATGAATTTGTAAGGCTAGTTCTCTTGTTGGTGCAAGTACTAGTGCTTTGATATTTCTATTTGAAGGGTCATTAACTTTTTCAAAGTGTAGATTTTGAAGAATCGGGATTGCAAATGCTGCTGTTTTCCCTGTCCCTGTTTGAGCACTACCTAGGATGTCTTTTCCTTGTAACAACACCGGGATAGATTCAAGTTGAATCGGTGTTGGTTCAGAATATTCCTTAGCTTCTAATGCCTTTAATATTGGATCGATAACGTATAGTTCTTTAAATGTCATTTATTTGATTGCTCCTTTTTGTAGATTACATATATACAATCAAATGAATTATCTTTTGAAGATACATATCTCTATTATTCTAATCAATCATAACACAAAACAAATATTTTGCATTGTTTTTCACTTTATATCGTAATTCTATTTGATGTAAACGTTTTGATAGATTGCTTAAATGTAGTTACATTAAGGGGATATTTTAAAAAAAGACCGATAACATCAGTCTTTTTTTTAATTTATAGTATTTAAAGATATTGGATAAATCCTATTTTTTCGATTTAAACCATATATACATACCACCAATCGAAGTAATAAAAAGTGTAGTGATTATTATTATATTCATTGATGTCCTAAATTTAATATATTTATTATGTGATATTATGTCAAAACTGATTGGTACATTATTAGTGTATCCTTCACTATCAAGTTCTATAACTCTGTGGAGCAGTGTAGTTGGAGAATATATTACTAATTTATCGTCTTCCATGGTAAACGTTAATTTAAAATCAATTTCATCAAGTGTATTTATTGTTTGATATGAAAAAGATCTCTCATAATTACCTGATATAAACTTGTATCCTATATAATCGCCATTAGGATTGAACTTTTGAATATGGAAGTCGTACCGCAAAGTCTTTTGTTGACTTACTAAGTCAGTATCATAAGAAATTACGTAATAGTTATTATCCTTATCAACTATTATATCTCTACTTACGAGATTAATGTCTATCATAGTTGTTGCTTCGTTGTTGTCTTTTGAGATTTCGTCATATGTATATCTGTTAGACCAATTAGTATCGCCATCGGTAATACTTAGACTTTCTGTTGTTATAGTCCGAACAAAATTTGGTTCACTATTGTATTGAAATAATGAATCCTGTTCATATAAAACTTTAAGTCTATTACCGGTAACTAACACTTCTCTATTATGCAGATTGAACCCAGAAACGGTAAAGTCAGGTGTCGTTTCCCATTTCAATGTACCATCAGCATTTAAGCAAGTTATTTTGTTGCTAGCTAAATAGTAATAATTTCCATTTTTATAATGTAGAGTATCAATATGTTCAACTTCTATACCCTCTTCAATTCTTAGGTGCCATAGTTTTTCTAACGCATTGCTATAATGAATTAATAGGATTCCATCATGTAATTCTGAATACTTAATCGTGAATCCTCCATCGTCTGTATTAACAATTTCGTAGTTATCATGTATTCCAAGATGATCATATCCATATTCTTCTGTATCAACAAACTCTTGTTGAATAATTTCCCCTATTGGGCTGATGACTAATAAGGCATTTGCAAATATATCATTGTCTAAATTAACTGTTCTACCAAATGCAATAGTATTTCCATTTTCAATCATATCTACTGCATATGCATGAAACTGATAGTTATTATAAGGAATATTTTTGTCTATTTGAGAATAACCTCCTAAAGACCATATTAATTCATATTCATTATCATAAAGACTTATTTGCGAACTACTATCACTGTAACCACCTAAACAAACTTCATCAAAATCGGCATAACAATAGAATTGGCTATTTGAATATGAGACTAAATAGTTATCTTCGTTTACTACTTTAAAATCATAATCAGCAAAATTAGGATTATTGAATAATTTTGTTTCTTGATTAATTGTGTTATCAATACTGTC